>CBIHLJ010000038.1:0-37632 GCA_966210745.1 uncultured Pseudoxanthomonas sp. | reverse complement strand
TGAAGCCGTGGTCCTTGCCGCACAGCTCGGCGCACTGGCCGCGGTAGATGCCCGGTTCCTTGATGTCGGTCCAGGCCTCATTGACGATGCCCGGGATGGCGTCCTGCTTCCAGCCCAGGGCCGGCACCCACCACGCGTGGATGACGTCGTCGGCGGTGATCACGAAGCGGATCTTGGTGTTGGTGGGCAGCACCAGCTGGTTGTCGACGTCCAGCAGATAGTGCGGGTGCGCCTTGATCTCTTCCTGCGTCGTCGCCTTGTTCTGGCGCAGGCGGTCCGATTCGCGATCCAGGCGGCTGGTGAACTCCACGCCCTCGCCCAGGTATTCGTACTTCCACATCCACTGGTAGCCGGTGACCTTGACGGTCATCTCGGAATCGCGGGTGTCGTACATGGCGATCAGCTTGGCGGTCGCCGGCCAGGCCATGACCACCAGGATCAGCACCGGGATGACGGTCCAGATGATCTCGGCCGTGGTGTTGTGGCTGAACTGCGCCGGCACCGCGCCCTTGGAGTGGCGGAACTTGAACATCGCGTAGCCCATCGCACCGAACACGATGACGCCGATCACGATGCAGACCCACAGCGCGATCATGTGCGCGTCATAGGCATGCTGGGAGGACGCGGTCACGCCCTTGCCCATGTTGAGCTGCCACGGCTTCGGGTCCGCCGACTGCGCCCAGGCCAGCGCCGGCATCGCCAGCAGCGTGCACGCCGTCACCAACCGCTTCCACATCCCATTCACTTGCGTCATTGCCTAGACCCCAATGCGTCATCGGTTGCGGCCACTCGCGGCCGCCAGTAAATCCTGCAATCTGTCCGCCAGCTCCCGGCGTTCGGCCGGCCCCAGGAAGTTGCCCACCTGGACCTGCCTGCCGCTGGAGGCCAGCGAAATCCTTTCGCCATCCCGCTCGATGCACAGGCGCACCCAATAGGGATGCGCCCGGAACACCGCCCCAGACACGGAGGTGGTGACCTCCACCGCGTCGGGGCCAATGCTGATGTCTTCCCCCCGGTCGCCACTGCGCCACAACGCGCGCAGCGCCGTGGCCACGATGGCCGAATGGAGGAATGCGAAGGCTGGCGCGAAGGCATTGCCTCCCCACCAGCCCAGCATGGCGACGATCCACATCGCGCCCGACAGCGCCACGAACAACATCACGAACTGGCGGCGCGTCAGCGCCCGCGGCGGCCGCAGCCTGAGCCGCGCGCCGTGTCCATCCCACGATGACGGCACCATTTCGATCATGTCGTCCGCCACACGATCCGGGCTGCGGAAAACCGTTAAATGGTAGCTCCCGGCACACTTTGCGGCAAGTTTCATTGATTCTGGACAAGGCGCACGGGACACCCGAGCAGGCCGCACAGCGTCTCCGCGGGGCGATTCCGCGACCGCTGTCACCGCTCCGCCGACGCGCTCCACCGACACCCTCTGATCCGGCACGGCAGGCATACCCGGCCTGCCCGCACGGCCCTAAACTAGTGGACTGCCTTTGGACTGCCCTGCCGTCATGTCGACTCCTTCACCCGCTCCGTCGCCCGCCGCTCCGCCGGCCGGCGGCATCGTCGCCCCCGAACTCCCGGCAGCGCCATCGCCTCTGCGCGCTGCCATCACGGCCGCTTGGCTGCGCGACGAGACCGGACATGTCCGCGAACTGCTGGAGCACGCGCGCCTGCCGGCCAACGAGCAGATCCAGGCCCAGAAGCTGGCCATGGACCTGGTCAAGCGGGTCCGCGCCCGCGCCCAGGACCAGGGCGCCATCGAAGCCTTCATGCGCCAGTACGATCTCGGCAGCGAGGAGGGCGTGCTGCTGATGTGCGTGGCCGAGGCCCTGCTGCGCATCCCGGACCAGGAGACCGCCGACAAGTTGATTCGCGACAAGCTGGGCGATGCGGACTGGGAGAGGCACCTGGGCCAGAGCGACTCGGTGCTGGTCAATGCCTCCACCTGGGGCCTGATGCTCACCGGCAAGCTGGTCAACCTGAACGACCTGACCCGCGCCGACGTGCCGGGCGCCTTCAAGCGCCTGGTCGGTCGCGTGGGCGAGCCCGTCATCCGCCTGGCCGTGCGCCAGGCCATGCGCATCATGGGCCACCAGTTCGTCATGGGCCGCACCATCGACGAAGCGCTGGCCCGCAGCCGCAAGGGCGAGAACGCCGACTACCGCTATTCCTTCGACATGTTGGGCGAAGGCGCGCTGACCACGAAGGACGCCGCCCGCTACCTGGAGGCCTACCGGCAGGCGATCCATGCCATTGGCCGTACTGGTCCATTCGCCGACGTGCTGGCGGCACCGAGCATCTCGATCAAGCTGTCCGCGCTGCACCCGCGCTATGAGCACGCCAAGCGTGCCCGCGTGATGCGCGAGCTGGCACCGGCCATCCTGGAGCTGGCCCAGCTGGCCAAGTCCTACGGCATCGGCTTCACCATCGACGCCGAAGAAGCCGACCGGCTGGAACTGTCGCTCGACCTGATCGAGGCGACCTTCTCCGACGCCTCGCTCGACGGCTGGGAAGGCTACGGCCTGGCCGTGCAGGCCTACCAGAAGCGCACGCCGTACGTGATCGACTTCCTCGCCGACCTGGCCCGCCGCGTCGGCCGCCGCATGCCGGTGCGCCTGGTGAAGGGTGCGTACTGGGACGCGGAGATCAAGCGCGCGCAGATCGACGGCCACCCGGGCTACCCGGTGTTCACCCGCAAGCCGAACACCGACGTCTCGTACCTTGCCAATGCGCGACGCATGCTCGACCACGGCGACGCGCTGTATCCGATGTTCGCCACCCACAATGCGCAGACCATCGCCGCGATCCGCTTCATTGCCAACGGCCGTCCATACGAGCACCAGAAGCTGCACGGCATGGGCGACGACCTGTACGCCGAAGTGGTGCCCAAGCACCGGCTGGACACGCCATGCCGCATGTACGCGCCGGTCGGTTCGCACGAGGACCTGCTGCCCTATCTGGTCCGCCGCCTGCTCGAGAACGGCGCCAACAGCAGCTTCGTCAACCGCATCACCGACGAGAACGTGGCCATCGAGGACCTGGTGCGCGACCCGGTGCAGACGGTGTCCGAGTTCGAATCCATCCCACACCCGCGCATCCCGCTGCCGGTCGATCTTTTCCGGAGCCAGCCGGCTCCCATCGCCTCTTCTGACAGGAACAACTCCATGGGCGCCAATCTCGCCAACGACAACGACCTGCGCGCACTGGCCGAGCGCATCAACGCAGCGGTCAAGCCGTGGCGCGCCGCGCCGCTTGTGCCGGGCGCCGTCGTGTCCAGCGCTGCGTTGCCGGTGACCAACCCGGCCGACCGCCGGCAGACAGTGGGCGAATGGCAACCGGCCGACGGCGGCACCGTCGAGAAGGCGCTGGCAAATGCGGTTGCCGCGCAGCCGGCCTGGGACCGCACGCCGGCCGCCAGCCGCGCTGCCATCCTCGAGCACGCCGCGAACCTGCTGGAACAGCGCCTGCCCGACTACATCGCGCTGTGCGTGAAGGAAGCCGGCAAGACCATCCCCGACAGCGTGGCGGAAGTGCGCGAAGCCGTGGACTTCCTGCGCTACTACGCCGCCCAGGCGCGCGCGCAGTTCGGCGCGCCCGAACAGCTGCCCGGCCCGACCGGCGAATCCAACCAGCTGCAGCTGCAGGGCCGCGGCGTGTTCGTCTGCATCAGCCCGTGGAATTTCCCGCTGGCGATCTTCCTGGGCCAGGTCAGCGCCGCGCTCGCCGCCGGCAACAGCGTGATCGCCAAACCCGCCGAACAGACCAACCTGATCGGCCATGCGGCGGTGAAGCTGCTGCACGAAGCCGGCATTCCGGAAGCCGTGCTGCAGTTCCTGCCCGGCGACGGCGCCACCGTCGGCGCCGCACTGACCAAGGACCCGCGCGTGGCCGGCGTGGCCTTCACCGGGTCCACCGACACCGCGCGCGCCATCAACCGCGCGCTCGCCGGCCGCGAGGCCGGCCCGATCGCCACACTGATCGCCGAGACCGGCGGCCAGAATGCCTTCATCGCCGACTCGTCCGCACTGCCGGAACAGCTGGTCAAGGATGCGATGGGCTCGGCCTTCACCTCCGCGGGCCAGCGCTGCTCGGCGGCGCGTGTGCTGTTCGTGCAGGACGACATCGCCGACAAGGTGATGACGATGCTGGCCGGCGCGATGGACGAACTGAAGATCGGCGACCCCGGCCTGCTGTCGACCGACGTCGGCCCGGTGATCGATGCCGATGCGCTGAAGATCCTCGACGACCACGCGGCACGCATGGCGAACGAGGCGCGCCTCATCAAGCAGGCCAACGCGGGCGACGATACCGCGCACGGCACGTTCTTCGCGCCGCGCGCGTGGGAGCTGAAGTCGCTGGACCAGCTGCACAAGGAAGTCTTCGGGCCTGCCCTGCACGTGGTGCGTTGGAAGGCCCACCAGCTGGATGCAGTGATCGACCAGATCAACGCCACCGGCTACGGCCTGACGTTGGGCGTGCATTCGCGTATCGACGAGACCATCGACCGCATCGCCGCACGGGTGAAAGTCGGCAACGTGTACGTCAACCGTAACCAGATCGGTGCGGTGGTCGGCGTGCAGCCGTTCGGCGGCCAGGGGCTGTCTGGCACCGGACCCAAGGCCGGCGGCCCGCATTACCTTCCGCGCTTCGCCACCGAAAAGACGGTCACGGTCAACACGACGGCCGCGGGTGGCAACGCCTCGCTGCTGACGCTCGGCGACTGAATCCAGGTGCTGCCCCGCATCGGCAGCCCCCGGCGTCGCACGTACAGCCCCGCTCCGGCGGGGCTTTTCGTTGGGCGTGACCCACGGCACTGACGACGCTCGCCGCACGCGGCGATCCTGCGGGTTACGTGGTCGCCTTAGCTGAATTGCCATCGCAGTTGCGCGGCCTCCATATCACTCCAATGCCGGATTGCGTCTTATCCTGCGTTCTGGCATCGACAGGGAGCTCCAGCGCCAGCAAGGCGACGACCACGCATGACGACCGATTTCTACAACCTGCTGCTCAGCGACTGCGCGCTCGCCGCCGTGTTGCTGGCACTGTTCTTCTACGTGGGCAAGGTATCGCGGGGCGTCCGTGGCATCGCAACGTGGGGCGTCGCGCATTTCCTGTACTCGCTGGGCGCGGCGATGCTGGACGGCACGGCACAGATGCTGGTGCGGGCAGGCAATGAATCGCTTGCCGCTGGCATTGCCGGCGCAGGGGGCCTGTTGGCATGCGCCGGCCTGGTGGGCCTGGCGTGGTCGATCATCCAGTTCGTGCAGCAGCGCGCGCTGGCGCTGTGGGAACGCGCGCTGTTGCCGTTGTGCCTCGCTTTTTCGTTGGTCGGCGTGGTCCTGGGCGGCGGCGTGGATGCGCAGGGCGCGGCGATGAGCGCGACCGAAGTGATCGTGCTGGTGGTGATGCTGCGCCACCTGTTGGCGCTGCGCAGTGCGCCGGACCACGTTCCTGCACGCCTGATGATCGTGGGCTGCATGGTGCTGCTGTGGCTGTACGGCGGCGACCTGCTGGCGGCGCTCACCGGCCGTTACGGCCCGAACCCGATGTGGGTGAACCTGGACCTGTCGATCTGGTTCCTGCTCAATTTCTGCATGCTGATGCTGGCCAGCTTTCGCGCCGCGGAGCCGCTGCGGCGGAGCGCGCTATTTGATCCGCTCACCGGCGCACTCAACCGTCGCGGCCTGGACAACGAACTGCAGGCCCGCAGCGGACGGCATGCCGCAGAGCACGGGCTCGCCGTGATCGCGCTGGACCTGGACCACTTCAAGTCCGTCAACGACGATCATGGCCATGAAGCCGGCGACCTGGTGCTGCAAAGGTTCTCCGACGTGGTGCGCAGCTGCATCCGTGGCGACGACCTGTTCGCGCGCCTGGGTGGAGAGGAGTTCATGCTGGTCCTGCGCGACACGCAAGCCGAGACCGCACAGGCCCTAGCGGAACGCATCCGGCAGCAGGTGATGGGGCTGGAGTTCGCTCCGTCCGGTGCGGGAATCCATGTCACCGTCAGCCTGGGCGTTTCCTTCGCCGCCGACCGCAACGCGCCTTACGACACCCTGATGCGGCTCGCGGACGAAGCGCTCTACGCAGCCAAGCACAAAGGCCGCAACCGGATCGAGGTACGCTGGCTGCCCGCCTGACCCGAGGACCGCCATGCCGCGTTACCGCCGCCTTGCCCTTGCCCTTGCCCTGCTTGCCAGCTTCGCTGCTCCGCTGGCCCACGCATCGGCCCATGCCTCCGTCTGCCCTGCCGATCCCGGGCATGCACCGACCGGCGACCTCACGGCCACACGCGTGTCTGCTGCGCGTGTGGACGACAGCGAAGAACGCCTTTACGAAGGCCCGGTGTGGCGCGACGGTGCGTTGTACCTGTCGGATTTCGTTCACAACGGGACGTTTCCGTCGCGCATTCGCCGCTTCAGCCCGCCGGATCGCTGGGAAACCGTGGTGGAAGACAGTGGCAGCAACGGGCTGACCCTGGACCTGGACGGCGATCTGCTCGCCGCCACCCACGACCGCAAGCAGATCGCGCGCGTGAGACTGGAAGACGGCACGCGCACGCCTCTCGTGTCGACGTTCGACGGCCTGCCGTTCAATTCCCCCAACGATCTGGTGATGGGCGCCGACGGCAGCCTCTACTTCACCGATCCCGACTACCAGCGCAAGGCCGCGCCCGGCGGCCAGCCCCTCACCCGGGTGTATCGCCACCATCAAGGCGTGACCACGGTGGTCGACGACAGTCTGCGCAATCCCAATGGGATCGCCCTGTCGCCGGATGGCGACACGTTGTACGTGGCAGGTGGAACCGGCGATGGCGATGTATTGCGCACCTATCCGTTGCGCGAAGGCGTGCCCGGCGCAGGCCGCGACCTGGCGCGCATCACAGGCGGTGACGGCCTTACGCTGGATTGCCTGGGCAACATCTACGTCACCGAACACGGCCAGCAGCGCGTACGCGTGTTCTCGCCGGCGGGTGAAGTGCTGGCCACGATCCACGTGGACGCCAACATCACCAATGCCGCGTTCGGCGGCGATGACCGGCGTACCTTGTTCCTGACCGGCGCCGCCAGCCTGTGGTCGATCGAACTGCCGGTCGCCGGATTGCCGTATTGACCGAGCAGTGCAGGGGGGCTTCAGCCCCGATACCATTCGCGCAGAAGCCTCGGGGCTGAAGCCCCTCCTACAAGAGCGCCGGCAACAAAAAACCCCGCCTAGGCGGGGTTTTCGTGGCTCAGACGCGCGGGGCGATCAGAACTTGTACTGCATCGACACGCCGTACAGGTCGGCGCCGCCGTCGAACTCGCCGACCAGGCGCGCACGCGTGCTGGTGGTCAGGTCGATTTCGGGCGTATCGACGATGTCGATCTTCACGTAGCTGGCGTTGAGCTCCAGGTGCTCGGACAGCGCCCAGGTCAGGCCCAGCGAGTACCACATGCGGTCCTGGTCGGGCAGGCGCGGGGTGCGGTACGGACGGCTCACCGGGGAGTCGTCGCGCGCCACGCCGGCGCGGAAGGTGAACGCATCGCTGAACTTGTATTCGCCACCCACCGAGTAGAACCAGTTGTCGCCCCAGTTGTACTCCTCGGCCGAATCCGGCTGGCCGGGGTTGTCGAACTCGATGCGGATTTCCTGCAGCGAGGTCCAGTCGGTGCGGCTGGCTTCGGCCATGACAGTGAAGCGGTCGGTGGCGTAGTAGGTCGCGCTGAAGGTGTCCACAGCTGGCGTGGTCAGCTTGGCCAGCGCGCCGCCGTCGAGGAACAGCGGACGGGTCAGCGGGTTGGCGTCGAACGCGGTGCGCACGGCCGGCGGCACGGTGAAGTCGCCTTCGCCTTCCAGCTCATGGTCGATCTCGGAACGGTGCGAGTAGCCCAGCGACAGCTTGTCGGTCGGACGCCAGTTCAGGCCAACGATCCAGCCGAAGCCGTTGTCGGTCCCGTTGATGTGGGCGATGCCGTCGTTGCGCTGCGGACCGTAGGGCGAACCCGGCGTGAGGCAGGCAGCCGGGTTCTGGCCGCAGATGACGGTGCCGAAGTCGACCGCGTTGGACAGCGTGACGTCGGCGTGCTCGTAGACCAGGCCTGCGCCGATGGAGAAGCGCTCACCCAGCTCCAGCGAGGCCGCCAGCGTCAGGTCGATGATCTTCACGTCCGATTCCAGCGCGTGGTAGCGACCCACCCAGCCGGCGTCGTAGTCGGTCTTCAGACCGAACGGCGCGCTGATCATCATGCCCAGCGTGACGTATTCGAAGTCGCCGCTCAGCGGCAGGATGAACGAGGCGGCCGGCACGGCGGCCACGTCACCGGCGTCGCCGCCGTTGCCGCCGGTCAGCGGCTGCTGGAACGGCGTGCCGGTGGCGGCAGTGCCGGTACCGGAGAATTCGTAGGACAGGTCGATCGCGGTGACGTCGGCCTGCAGGGTGCGCTCGGTGAAGGTGGACATGACGGCCGGGTTGTTGACCACGACCGAGGCGTCGCCCTTGGCGGAGGCCGCACCGGCCATCGCACGGCCCTGGGCCTTGACGCTGTTTTCCTTCAGCTGGAAGGCGGCGGCGTGCACATCGCCATAGGCGAGCACGCCTGCGATGCCGAGCGCCAGCGCGGACACGCGGGTGATGTTCTTTGCAAATTCCATGAATGGTTTCTCCGGAGACGTGGGTAAAAGCGCCTGCGTCGTCCATGGCCGCGGGTGTTGTGGTCCACCCGTTCGGCCTGCCGGAAGCCCCTCCCGACATACGACGCCGTATGCAGTATACCCGCTAACTAAACTCTAACAATCCGCTGTAAGTCATTGCCCCTATTCAGTTTCGCCGCATCGCACCATGGGCAGTCAGGCAGCGAGCGGGTACAGTGCCGGCGCATGTTCGTTTCCCTCCCGTCACGCCGGAAACCGCCCGTCCGCTGGGCCACGCCGACCCTGTTGGTATTGCTGTCCGCCGCCTTTTGCTGGGCATTGACCCTGGGGAACGCGGCCCAGAGCCACCTGCTGACCCAATGGGGGGCGCTGACCGGCGGCATGGTGGCGCCCGAGGTATGGCTGGCGTCATTGCAACGCGGCACGGTGCTGCGCCTGTTCACCGCGTTGTTCCTGCATGCGGACTGGGCCCACCTGCTGGGCAACCTGGTGTTCCTGCTGATCTTCGGCCTGCCCGCGGAGCGGGCGATGGGGCCGTGGCGTTTCCTGTTGCTGTTCCTGGTGGGCGGCGCGGTGGCGAACGTCGCCGCCGTGCTCAGCATCGGGACACCCGACCGCGTCATCATCGGCGCCAGCGGCGCCATCTCCGCCGTCATCGGCGCCTACCTGGCCCTGTTTCCCACCGCCAAGCTTGGCGTGGTGCTGCCGCTGGGCCTGTTCCTCGAATTCGTGAAGGCACCGGCCTCGCTCCTGATCGGCATCTGGGCACTGCTGCAGGTGGTCTTCGCCTACACGGGCCCCGCGTTCGGCACCGTGGCGTGGTCGGCGCACATCGCCGGCTTCCTGTTCGGCGTGGTGTTCGCGCTGTTCGTGCGCGCCGCGATCGCGCGGCGGATGCGCAAGCGACAGGGCTACTGAGAAAACCTATCGCAGTCAAAGATCCCTCGTCATCCCGGCTTTCGCCGGAGTGACGGAAGCGGACCCGCCCCGCCTGTCGACGGGCGCCAGCCGCATGCAACGCACTCCGTATAATCCGCTGCATGAAAACCACGCTCTACAAGGTCACCTTCCACAACCACACCAAGGTCTACGAGCTCTACGCACGCAAGGTGGCGGCGAGCGGCCTGTGGGGGTTCACCGAGGTGGGCGAACTGGTGTTCGACGTGCACGAAGGCCTGGTGGTAGATCCCACCGAGGAGCGCCTGCGCGATGAATTCGGCAACACCAAGGTCCTGCACCTGCCGATGCAGAGCATCATCCGGGTGGAAGAGGTGGAGCGGAAAGGCCAGTCGGCGATCCGCGATGCGGCCACCGGCGAAAAGGTGGTGACGCCCTTCCCGATGCCGGCGAAGCCGCGCTAGGCGAACTGATCGCGCTTGCGGCAGCAACGTCAGCCGTTATCCGGCTTCCGGGCGCGCGACCGACATCGCTCCCACACCTGCCAACGCTCAACGCCGCTGCTGACTCGAGGGCGCCCGCGCTGTCGCGACCACCCTCTTCAGTTCGACCAGTGCCGCCGTGATCGGCGCATCACCGTCAAGCACGTCACCGGGTGTGTAGCCGGCCGCACCTTCTTCATCGCCGCGCAGGTGACCGGGCAGCGTGGCCTCGGTGATGTACGGCTGGCCATCAGGCCCGATGAGGGCGCCCACCTTGGCATCCTGCTCTGGCCTGACCACCACGTCGGGCACGATACCGCTGGCCTGGATCGATTTGCCGCTGGGTGTGTAGTAGCGCGCGGTGGTCAGCTTGACCGAATCGCCATTGTCGAGCGGCAACACGGTCTGCACCGAGCCCTTGCCGAAGGTGCGGCTGCCGACCACGCGCGCACGCTGGTTGTCGCGCAGCGCGCCGGCCAGTACTTCCGACGCGCTGGCCGAACCTGCATCCACCAGCACCACCACCGGCGCGCCGTTCAGGCGGTCGCCGGGTGTGGCATCGAACTTGGAATCGCTGATCGACATGCGCCCGCGGGTGCTGACGATGTTGCCCTTGTCGAGGAGGTCGTCGGCCACCTGCACCGCGGCCAGCAGCAGTCCACCCGGATTGCTGCGCAGATCCAGCACGAGTCCGCGCAGCTTCCCGTTCTCCTGCAGTTTGTCCACCTGCTTCTGGAAATCGGCGGCGGTATCGGTCTGGAAGGCGCTGATGCGGACGTAGCCGTAGCCAGGCTCCAGCACGCGGCCGCGCACGCTGGTGATGCGGATGGTGTCCCGCACCAGGGTCACGTCGAACGGCTTGGGCGTGCCATCGCGCAGGATCGTCAGCACGATCCGGCTGCCCGGCGCGCCACGCAGCGGCTCCATGCCGTCTTCGGCGCTGATCGGCTTGCCATCGATGGCGGTGATGACGTCGCCGGACTTGATGCCCGCCTTCGCGGCGGGCGTGTCGTCGATCGGCGACACCACCAGCAGCGTCCGGTCGGGCTGCTGCTGCAGCTCCACGCCGATGCCTTCGTAGGCACCGGTGGCCTGTTCGTCGAAGGCGTCGGAATCTTCCTTGTCGAAGTAGGTGCTGTGCGGGTCCAGGTCCAGCAACAGGCCCCGGATCGCGGACTGCATCAGTTCGCGGTCTTCGACCGGTTCGACATACGCTTCCTTGACCGCATTGAACACCGCCACATAGCGGCGGATCTCGTCCAGCGGCACCTTCGACGGTGCGTTTTCCGCGGCGTCGGGATCGTCGCTGGGCGCGACCACCGGCGGCGTTTCCGGCAGTGGCGCCTGCTGCTGCGCCCACGCCGGCATGCAGACGGACAGGGCGACGGCCAGGGTGGCCAGGGAAAGACGCAGCGGCATGCAGACGCTCCAGATGGGGCTAGGTGGGACTTCGCGCACGTACGCGGAGTTCATCGGATTATGCGCGAACCCACCTGGCCTGTTTGTTCAAGCCGGGTTAGGGCCCGGCGCCCTGTTCATCGCCGCTGCAGCCACGATGCCGGGTCGACCGGCTGGCCATTGCGGCGCAGTTCGAAGTACAGCGCGGCCTGGCCCTGTCCACCCGACGTGCCGACGCGCGCGACCGCATCACCGCGCTTGACCCGATCGCCGCTGTCCTTCAGCAGGCTGTCGTTGTGCGCGTACAGACTCATGTAGCCGTTGCCGTGATCGAGGATCAGGATCAGGCCGTACCCCGTCATCCATTCGGAAAACACCACCGTGCCGTCCGCCACCGCCGTGACCGGCGTGCCCGAGGGCGCACCGATCAGCACGCCGGTACTGGCGCGGCCATCGGGCAGGCGCCCGCCGTAGCGCGCCAACAGGCTGCCCGACACCGGCCAGCCCAGACCGCCCACCTTCAGCGGAGGTGCGGATGCCACCCCCGGGCGGGGTGCAGGGGTGGTCCGCGTGCCGCGCGATGCGCTGCCGGCACTTTCGCGCTTCTGTGCCGCTGCGGCAGCCGCCTCGCGGCGCGCGGCGGCACGACGTTCCGCCTCTGCACGCGCAGCGGCGGCGCGCAGGTTGTCCAGCAAGCGTTGCAGTGAACGCGCATCCTGGCCCAGCGCCTTCTCCTTCGCCGCACGATCCTGGTATCGCTCGTCCAGGTCCGCGACCAGGCTCGCGCGCGTCCTGCGGGCCCTCTCCAGTTGCGAGACCTGCTCGCGCTGCCTTGCCCGCGCGGTGTCCAGTTCGCTGCGGCGGGCCACGATGTCGCGCTCCACCTGGTCCAGCGCTTCCAACTCGGCGTTCAATGTCGCGATGCGTCGCGCCTGGTCGCGCTGCACGTAGCGGTGGTAGGCCAGCAAGCGGTTCGCATCGGCCACGCGCTCCTGCGACAGCAGCACCTTCAGCGGGGCATCGTCGCCCTGCTGGTAGGCGGCACGCACCAGCGCCGTCAGTTGTCGTCGCTGCGATGCCTGTTGCGCCTGCATGGCATCACGCTTCAGTTGCAGCTCCTGCAGCGCGGCGGCCTCGCGGCGCAGTGCCGCTTCCGTCTCGGAAAGCGACCGCGTCGTGCGGCCGACCTGCTCATCCGCATCGCGCAGTTGGCGCGACGCCGTGCCGCGCTCGCCTTCCAGTTTGCGTCGCTCCTGCGCGATCGACTTCAGCTCGCTGCGCACGCGCTCCAGCTTGCGCTCGGTTTCGCGTGGATTCTGCGCCGGCGCTGCCGCCGCGACGGCCAGGCCGGCTAGCAGGAACGCGGTGAATGCGGCGCGCGCGCGGTCGGGCATCAGGCGTCGATCAGGCTGCGACCGCTCATGTCGGCCGGCTGCGGAAGACCCAGCAGGTCCAGCAGTGTCGGCGCCACATCGCGCAACGCGCCTCCGCGGCGCAACGTCGCCGCGCGTTCGCCAGCACTTTCTGGCAACACGAGGACCAGCGGCACCGGCCCGACCGTATGCGCGGTATGCGGCTGGCCGGTGGCTGGATCGCGCATCATTTCCAGGTTGCCGTGGTCGGCCGTGATGATGAGCGCACCGCCAGCCTTGCGCACGGCGGCATCCACTTCGCCGATGGCCACATCGACCGCCTGCGCGGCGAGGATGGCGGCCTGCAGATCGCCGCTGTGGCCGACCATGTCGGGATTGGCGATGTTGCAGATGATGGCGTCGAAGCGGCCCGAGCCGATGGCCTCCACCAGCTTCGCGGTCAATTCGGGGCAACTCATTTCAGGCTGCAGGTCGTAGGTGGCCACTTTCGGGCTGGGGATCAGAATGCGCTCCTCACCTTCGAACACATCCTCGCGGCCACCGCTGAAGAAGAACGTCACGTGCGCGTACTTCTCCGTCTCGGCGATGCGCAGCTGGGTCAGGCCGGCATCCGCCAGCAGTTCGCCGAAGGTCTGGCGCAGGTCGTCCGGCGCGAACGCCACCGGCGCGGGGAGCCTGGCGTCGTATTCGGTCAGGCAGACGAAGCGGGCCAACGCCGGCTTGCGCACGTCGAAGCCGTCGAACGCCGGCGACACGAACGCTGCCGTCAGCTGGCGCGCGCGATCGGCGCGGAAATTCATGAATACCACCGCGTCGCCATCGGCCATCGGCTGGGCGCCGTCGATCACGGTGGGCAGCACGAATTCATCGTTCTCGCCACGCGCATACGCCGCTTCCAGCGCCTCCACGCCGCTGGCGGCATGGTGATCGCTGCTGGCTTCCGCCATCGCGTCCCACGCCAGACGCACGCGGTCCCAGCGCTTGTCACGGTCCATCGCGTAGTAGCGGCCACTGACCGAGGCGATGTGCGCGTTGCCCAGCGTCGCGCACAGGTCCTGCAGCGCACGCAGGCTGGGTTCGGCGGACTTCGGGGGCGTGTCGCGGCCATCCAGGAAGGCGTGCACCGCGACACGCGGCACGCCCTGACGCTTGGCCAGGTCCAGCATCGCGAAGATGTGCAGCTCATGGCTGTGCACGCCACCCGGCGACAGCAGGCCGAACACGTGCAGCGTCTTGCCCGCGACCTTGGCCGCCTCGCAGGCAGCGACGAGTTCGGCATTGGCGAAGAAGCTGCCGTCTTCGATGGCGGCATCGATGCGGGTCAGGTCCTGGTAGACGATGCGGCCCGCGCCGAGGTTCATGTGGCCCACTTCCGAATTGCCCATCTGACCGTCGGGCAGGCCTACATGGCGACCTTCGGTGTGGATCAGCGTATGCGGTGCGCTGGCCAGCAGGCGGTGCCAGTTCGGCAGCGTGGCCTGCGCCAGCGCGTTGTCGGCGGGATCTTCACGGTGCCCCCAGCCATCCAGGATCAGCAGCACGACGGGCTTGGGACGCTTCACGACCATATTGTCTACGGGCACGGGGGATGCGGACACGGCGGGGGTTTCCAGTGACTTCAGGCAGGTGACGATTGTAGCGAAGCATGGTGCCATGGCATCCCCGATGACGGCCGGGCTAAACCTTTCCCTGCCCGTGCGCATCACAGTCATCAACACCACCCGAAGGATGACCCCATGACCCGTACCCGCACCATCCTGCTGCTGACCCTGGCCCTGGCTGCCACGCCCGCGCTGGCACAGCAGGAGATCTCCAAGGTGAACGGCAGCATCACCGCCGAGGCCGGTCAGACCTACGCCGACCTCGAAACCGTCAATGGCAGCATCCGCATCGCCGACGGCGCCATCGCCGAGGACGCCAGCACGGTGAACGGCAGCATCAACGCGGGTGAAAAGGCACGCGTGGAATCGCTGGAAACCGTGAACGGCTCCATCCGGGTCGGCAAGGACGTACAGGTTCGCAGCGACATCGAGACGGTCAACGGCAGCATCTTCACCGACCGCGGCACCACCGTGGGCGGCAATGTTTCCACCGTCAATGGCGCCATCGGACTGGTCGCCACGCAGTTGGCGGGCAACATCGAGACCGTCACCGGCGACATCACTGTCGGCGTCGGTTCCCACGTCAAGGGCGGCCTCAAGGTGGAGAAGCCGCGCGGCGTCAACTTCTCGCTGAAGCCCAAGCGCGACCCGCGCATCATCATCGGGCCGAACGCGGTGGTCGAAGGTCCGCTGGTGTTCGAGCGCGAGGTGGTGCTGTACGTGCACACCAGCGCCAGGATCGGCCCCGTCACTGGCGCCACCGCCAAGCCGTACAGCACCGACACCGCACCCACGGAGTGAGCCCGGCGAAAGGCGGGACGCGGCACAGGTCCCGCCCGGCCATTCCCGCTAGAATCGGGATTCCTTTCGTTGAGGAATCCCGATGTCCCGCAAGTTGATGCTGCTGCTTGTCGCTTCCGCCGCACTGACGGCGTGCAAGCGCGAAGCCGAGGTCCCCGCGCCAGAATCCGCCACGCCGCCCGCTGCGGCGCACACCTTTACCGCCGACATCACCGAGGGCGACTTCGCCGACATGGTGAACGCGCTGGCGTCGGACGAGTTCGAAGGCCGCGCGCCCGGCTCGGCCGGCGAAGAGAAGACCACCGCCTACCTCGAAGCGCAGATGAAGCGCATCGGCCTGCAGCCGGGCAACAACGGCAGTTATTTCCAGGACGTGCCGATGGTGGAGACCACCGCCGACGAGGCCGCGACCACGCTGTCGCTGACCACCTCCGCCGGCACCCGCGACCTGAAGTTCGGCACCGATTACGTCATCGGCACCCGCACCGGCGAGACCCAGGTCAAGCTGGACGCCAGCGAGCTGGTGTTCGTCGGCTATGGCGTGGATGCGCCGGAACAGAAGTGGAACGACTACGCCGGCCAGGACTGGACCGGCAAGACCGTCGTGATGTTCGTCAACGACCCGGGCTTCCACGCCAAGGACGAGACGCTGTTCGGCGGCAACCGCATGACCTACTACGGCCGCTGGACGTACAAGTTCGAGGAAGCCGCGCGCAAGGGCGCCGCCGCGGCCCTGATCGTGCACGACACCCCCGGTGCCAGCTATGGCTGGGACGTGGTGAAGAACTCCTGGGCCGGCCCGCAGTACGACCTGCCCGCCAAGGATGATCCGGAAAAGCGGATCCCGATGCAGGGCTGGTTGAGCGCCGACGCCGCCAAACAGCTGTTCACCGATGCCGGCCTCGACCTCGACGCGGCCTACGCCAGCGCCGGCAAGCGCGGCTTCAAACCCGTGCCGCTGAAGGCCAAGGCCTCCGCTTCCTTGACCAGCACCATCACCGAGAAGACCTCGCGCAACGTCATCGGCGTACTGCCGGGCAGCAGCAAGCCCGACGAAGCCGTGCTGTACATGGCGCACTGGGACCACCTCGGCAAGCACGAAGGCGAAGAGGGCGACAACATCTACAACGGCGCCGTCGACAACGCGACCGGCGTGGCCGGCATCCTGGAGATCGCCGAGGCGTTCGCCCACCAGGAGCCGAAGCCTGCGCGTTCGGTGGTGTTCGTGGCGGTGACGCTGGAGGAATCCGGCCTGCTCGGTTCCAAGTACTACGTCGCCCACCCGACCTTCCCGCTCGACAAGATCGCCGGCGTGATCAACCTCGATGCCATGAGCGTGGGCGGCAAGTCGCGCGACTTCGTCGTCACCGGCAAGGGCAACTCGCAGCTCGAAGACATGCTGAAGGTCTACGCCGACCAGCAGGGCCGCGTGCTCGCCGAGGAAGGCAACCCGGCCGGCGGCTACTACTTCCGCAGCGACCACTTCAACTTCGCCAAGGCCGGCGTGCCGGCGCTGTACGCCAAGGGCGGCAACGATCTGCTGGAAGGCGGCGTGGACGCCGGCAAGGCGGCGAGCGAGGAATACGCCAAGCGCTACCACCAGGCCAGCGACGAGGTGCACGACGGCTGGAAGCTCGACGGCGTGGTCCAGGACCTGCAGGCGCTGTACGGCGTGGGCAAGGACCTGGCTGTCGCCGACACGTGGCCGAACTGGTATGAAGGCAACCCGTTCAAGGCCGCGCGCGACACGATGATGAAGGCGGAACCGGCGAAGCAGTAAGCCGCGTCCCGATGCGCGATGAAAACGGCGCCGAGAGGCGCCGTTTTCTTTATGTATGTCGATTCCTTCTCCCTTCGCGACCAATCCCTTCTCCCCGCGCGCGAGGAGAAGGTGCCCGGAGGGCGGATGAGGGGCGAGCACGGTAAAGGTACTGCACGCGCAGGCATCGCCACTCCGTTCGCCCCTCACCCGCCTTCGGCACCCTCTCCCCGTTTTACGGGGAGAGGGAATTGCTAATGGACTCCGATGGAGTACACCCACTACCCTGCGCCATCCTCGGAGGGAAAAGCTCATGTCCATCGCCTACTGGTGCATCCTGATCACCGCGCTGCTGCCGTACCTGTGGGTCTTCATCGCCAAGCGGTCCGGCGAGCGCTACAACAACCGCAACCCGCGCGCGTGGGTCGCCAAACAGGAAGGCAACTACAAGGTGCAGCGCGCCAACGCCGCGCACCTCAACGGCTTCGAGGCGTTTCCCGCGTTCGTCGCCGGCGTGCTGATGGCGCAGTTGGCCGGCGTGCCGGTCAACCTGGTTACGCCACTCTCGGTGGCGTTCGTGGTAGCACGGATCTTCCACGGCTGGTTCTACCTGATCGACATGCACGCCATGCGCAGCTTGTCGTGGCTGTTGGGCATGCTGTGCGCCGTCGGACTCATGGTGCTGGCGGCATTGCAGGTGGGCTGACGCCTGCATCCACTGCAGTGCGCGGCACCAGCAGATCTTCCAGGAAGAACGCAGCCAGCTCCGAGCGTCCGGCCAGCCCGGCCTTCGCGTAGATCGATGCCGATTGCGCACGCACCGTCTTCTCGTGCGTGCCGCGCAGATCCGCGATCTCGCGGAGTCCGAGGCCCTTCAGCAGCAGGAAGGCCACCTCCTTCTCGGCCGGCGACAGGCGCCATGCATCCAGCTGCGCGTCGATGGAGCGCGACAATCCTTCCACGTGGCGTCGCGCCTGCTGTCGCCAAGTCTCGGCCTGGGCACGAACATGGCTGAGATCCTCCGCCTGCCTGATCAGCCGGCGGCGCAGGCGCAGCGTGCTGCGCAACAGGTGCATGGCGCCCAGCAGGGCCAGTCCGGCGGCCAGACTTTCCAGCGCCACGTGCCAGGCGGACGCGCCCTGCCGCAGGTCGCCCACGACATCGGTCACCACCAACAGCGCGATCAGCAGCAGGACGCCTGCGATGACGCCGCGTTCGCTGCCCCGCAGAGGACGACGCTCAACTGTGGGGGACATGCTCGGCCCGCTCCCCGCGCGCATGCGCTTCTTGTTCGGCCTGCTCGTCGTCTGCACCACTCCGTTCCCCGGATCCCTCGTCCGCCTCACGGAGCATCAGTGTCTGGCCGAAGAGCGTGACACGGCCACGGCTGGCATCGTAGCGACTCGCGACGCCTGCGCCCACCGCCGCCAGCGCCGCGATGAACACCAGCGCCATGCCCGCGTGCAGGCGCACATCGCCAGCCGCGACCGCAACGCCGTGCTTGCGCCCGTTTACCATGCTCAGCGGGAGTGCGTCGCGGTGTCGCAGTACGTGCACCACCACGCCGGCCACATGCAGCAACGCCACGGCCAGGAAGGCGTTGGCCAGCACCTCGTGAACCTCCTCCACCGCGTGCGGCGCCACCCCAGCGACCATCGCCAGTCCAGTGCCCGCCAGGCCCAGACCCAGCACCATCATCACCAGCGCAGCCCAACTGGAGGCGGGGTTGTGTCCCGCCCACGTCCGTGCCCGTCCGGACAGCACGCCATGAAGATAGCGTCCCAGCACGGCGGGGCTCAGGCTGAGATCCGACAGTCGCGCATGCCGTGTTCCCACCACGCCCCACAGCAGGCGCAGCAACACCGCCGTCGCCAGCAGGCCACCGGCCAGCATGTGCAGCACGAACCGCGGCGAATCGTCATCGAACGTACTGCCGACGGCGTACGCGAAGACGAACAGGCTGGCGAAGGTCCAGTGAAAGACCCGCGTGGGCAGGTCATAGATGCGAGGGGAAGACATGACGGCACGCTCCGCGGGAAGGGCGCCCACCTTCGCGCCGGCGTGCTACGGCGTCATCGGACAAATGCCGCATGCCTGCGGCATCAAGGCGTTACGTCATCAGCGCAGGTCGCGCTCCCATCCGAACAGCGCGAACGCCTTGCGGAACTCGTCGTCCAGCGGCGCTATCGCCCCGATACGCTCGCCGGTGACCGGATGCGGGAACGACAGCCGCACCGCGTGCAGCAGCATGCGGTGCACGCCCTGCATGCGGAAGTTCCGGTTGTGCCGGCCATCGCCATGGCTGGTATCCCCGATCAGGTGATGGAAGGCGTGCTTGAGGTGCCGGCGGATCTGGCGGAAGCGGCCGGTCTCCGGCTGGCAGCGCAGCAACGCGTAGCGCGAGGTCTCGAAGCCGCCCGACGGCAACGGCAGCTCGCCCGTCGCCAGTCGCACGAAGCGCGTCACCGACGGCTTCTTTTCCGGCTTGCCCGGGCCGCCATCGAGCGGATGATCGACGATGAAATCCGGTTCCGGCCAGCCGCGGCACACCGCGAGGTAATCCTTCTCCACCTCGCGCGACATCAACACCTTGCCCAGCGTCGAGGCGCTCTCGCGGTCGAATGCCACCAACAGGCAACCGCTGGTGGCGCGGTCCAGCCGGTGGATCAGGAAGATGGGGCGGCCGAACTGCGCGCGCAGCCGGTCGGCGACGAAATCCGTTTCCCCACCGGCCAGCTTGCTGTCGTGCGCCATCACACCCGCGGGCTTGTTGACCACTGCGATATGCGCATCCGCATACAGCACGGGCACTGCGCCGTCGCCCGTCTTCGTCTCACCGTAATCCATGAATCTGCGTGCCTTCCAAATCTGCGAAACTCGGGGTTCGCCGCACGCGATGGACGCACGCGGCCCTGATGGAGGATTGTGGATGAAGTCACCCCGTTTCATTGTCGCACTCGGCTTGGCCGTGGCGCTTGCCTTGGGCCAGCCCGCGAACCTCTACGCCGCACCCGCGCTGCCGAAGGGCATCACCGCCGGCCCCAGCATCGAAGGTATCAGCGAGTACACGCTGGCCAACGGCCTGCGTGTGCTGGTGTTCCCCGACGCCACCAAACCCACCGTGACCGTCAACCTGGTCTACGGCGTGGGTTCGGTGCACGAGAACTACGGCGAGACCGGCATGGCGCACCTGCTGGAGCACCTGCTGTTCAAGGGCACGCCCACGCAGTCCGACATCAGCGGCGAGATGAAGAAGCGCGGCATCGACTTCAATGCCACCACCGGTCTGGACCGCACCAACTACTTCGCCTCCTTCCCGGCCAACACCGACACGCTGGAGTGGGTGCTGAAGATGGAAGCGGACCGCATGGTCCACTCGAATGTCGCGAAGAAGGACCTCGACAGCGAGATGACCGTGGTCCGCAACGAGCTGGAAGCGGGCGAGAACAGCCCCGGTGGCGTGCTGTTCCAGCGCATCCGCTCGACGGCGTTCCTGTGGCACAACTACGGCAACACCACCATCGGCGCACGCAGCGACGTGGAGGGCGTGCCGATCGACAAACTGCAGGCGTTCTACCGGCAGTGGTACCAGCCCGACAATGCCACCCTCATCCTCGCTGGCCGCCTCGACTCCGCCGACACGCTGGCCCGCGTCGCACGCCATTTCGGCGCGTTGAAGAAGCCCACCCGCGCATTGCCGCGTTTCTACACGCAGGAACCCGCGCAGGATGGCGAGCGCGAAGTCACGGTGCGCCGCGTCGGAAACCTGCGGCTGGTCGCGGCCGCCTACCATGCCCCCGCGGTGGCGCATCCGGACAACGCGCCGCTGAGCGTGCTGGCCAATGTGCTGGGACACACACCCGGCGGCCGCCTGCACAAGGCGCTGGTGGAAACCAAGCTGGCCGCCGGCAGCGGCGCCAGCAGCGAGTCCATGCGCGACCCCGGCTTGCTGACCGTGGTGGCCGTGGTGCCCAACGACGGCGATGCCGCGAAGACGGAAGCCGAACTCCTGAAGCAGGTCGAGCAGCTCGCCACGCGCCCGGTCACGCAGCAGGAAGTGGACGAGGCGAAGCAGCGCATCGGCAACGCCTACGACCTGTACTTCACCGACGTCAACGCCGTGGGCATGGGTCTGTCCGAGTTCCAGTCCGCCGGTGACTGGCGCCTGCTGTTCACCAGTCGCGATGCCATTGCGAAGGTCACCGCCGACGACATCAACCGCGTCGCCGCGGCATACCTGAAGTCGAGCAACCGCACGCTGGGCCGCTTCATTCCCACCACAGCACCGGAGCGCGTCGAGATTCCGGCCGCGCCCGCGGTCGCGTCGCTGGTGGACGGCTACATCGGTCGCGCCGCCGTGAGCGCGGGCGAGCAGTTCGATCCCTCGCCGAAGAACATCGAGGCACGCACGCAGACCTTCACCCTGGGCGACGGCCTGAAGGTGTCATTGCTACCGAAGAAGACGCGCGGCGGCACGGTGGTCGTCGACGCCAACTTCCGCTTCGCCGATGAAGCCTCGCTCACCGGCCGCGAAGGTGCCGCCGGCATGGCCGGCGCCATGCTGATGCGCGGCAGCAAGACGATGACGCGCGAACAGATCGACCAACGCCTGGAACAGCTGAAGACGCAGGGCAGCGTGAGCGGAAGCCTGCAAGGCGCCAGCATCGGCCTGCAGACGCGCCGCGAACACCTGGCCGATGCCTTGGCGCTGGCCGCCGACGTCTTGCGCAATCCCGCGTTTCCGGAAGGCGAGTTCGAACAGCTGCGCCTGCAGGCGCTGACCGGCATGGAAGCCTCGCGGCAGGAGCCGGGGGCCATCGCCGGCCGTGCGCTGGCGCAGTACTTCGACCCGTGGCCCGCCGGCCATCCGCTGCGCAACCGCACGCTGGATGAGTCGCTGGCCATGATGAAGGCCTTGAAGCTGGACGACGTCCGCGCGTTCCACCGCGATTTCTACGGCACTGCCAACGGCGAGATCGCCATCGTCGGCGATTTCGATCCGGCGGCCGTGCGCGCGCAGCTGGAGCAGCTGTTCGCCGGCTGGAAGAGCGGCAAGCCGTACGCGTCCATCGCCACCCGCTACACCAGCGTCGCTCCGAAGCAGGACCGCTTCGAGACACCGGACAAGCCCAACGCC
This sequence comes from uncultured Pseudoxanthomonas sp., assembly GCA_966210745.1. Lineage (GTDB taxonomy): Bacteria > Pseudomonadota > Gammaproteobacteria > Xanthomonadales > Xanthomonadaceae > Pseudoxanthomonas_A. The sequence goes on along the minus strand of CBIHLJ010000038.1, from coordinate 15,550 downwards.
GTGCTGCTGGCCCGCCACAACCTGTCGCTGAAGGTCACCGACGCGGACTACCCGGCGATGGTGATCGCCAACCGGGTGTTCGGTGGTGGTGCACTGAAGTCGCGCCTGGGTGATCGCATCCGCCAGCAGGAAGGCCTTAGCTATGGCGTCTCCAGTGGCGTGCGTGCCGACGACAGCCGGACCGGCCAGGACGATGCCGGCAGCTTCAGCATCCAGGCCATCGCCGCGCCGGAAAACATGGCGAAGGTGGAAGCGCTGGTGCGCGAAGAGCTGGCGAAGCTGGTCAGGGATGGCATCACGGCCGGGGAGCTGAAGGATGCGGTGGCCGGCACGCTGACCGAACGCCAGCAGGGCCGCGCCGAAGACGGCAGCGTCGCCGGCATGCTGACCGACCAGTTGTTCTTCGGTCGCACGATGCAGTTCACCGCCGACCTCGACGCCAAGTACGCCGCGCTGACGGTGGACCAGGTGAACGCCGCGATCCGCAAGCACTTCAAGCCGGAGGCGCTGAGCGTATTCCTGGCAGGCGATTTCGCGAGGAAGGCGGGAGCAGCAGCTACCGCGTCGCCGACGAAGTAGACCGCATGCTCCGCACGAAACGGCCCCGCAAGGGGCCGTTCTCGTTTCCAGGACCCGATGATCGCTCTCCTCCCCCTGTGCGCGGGAAGAAGGGCGAGGCACGCGCTACGGCAGACGCAGCGTCACCACCAGCGGGAAGTGATCGGACGGATAGCGGTTGTTCCAGCGCGTAGTCACCGAGGTGATCGACTCCAATTGCACGCCGCGGACGAAGATCCAGTCGATGCGACGGTCGGCCTTGCCGGTAAATCCATGGAACGTGGCTTCGATGCCTTCCACCCGCGGCGCGGTCATCCACGCATCCTGCAGCGTCTGCGCCAGAACGGCATGCACGTCCGAATCGGGCACGGTGTTGAAATCACCGGTCAGCACCACCGGCACGTCGTCCGGCAGCGTGGCCAGGTGGCGCGCGATGGCCTGCGCGCCCTTTACGCGAGCAGCCTCGTCCTGCTCGCGGTACGGCAGGTGGGTGTTGAGCAGGTAGAAGCGCCTGCCGTCGTCGCGCCGCTCGAACAGCGCCCACGTCACCATGCGGGGATGGGGATGGCCCCAGGTGATGCTGCCCGGCACGTCGGGCGTGTCGGACAGCCAGAAGTCCCCGGATTCGACCACCGTCAGCCGGTCCTTCCGGTAGAACACGCCCATGCGCTCACCGCCGCCATCGGCCTCGCGCCCACGCCCGAACCATGCGTACTTCGGCAGCTCTCGCGCCAGATGGTCCGCCTGCGCCTTCACCAGTTCCTGCAGGCCGATCACGTCGGGCTGCTGCTCCCGCAGCATGCGCAGCGCCAGCGGCTTGCGCGTTTCCCAGTAGTCCACGCCGTCGCTCTCCGCCGGCAGGCGGATGTTGAAGCTCATGATGCGCAGGGCATTGTTGGGCTTTGCCGGCGGCACGTCGGTGGCTTGGGCTTGCAGACCGGTGGTGGCGAGGATCATCACGATCAGGATGGCGCGGAGGAGAGGCATGGCGGTCTTCCGGTTCGACTCGCACCAGTATAGGAACTGCGGTAACGTCGCGCCCCATTGGGGAGAGAAGGAGTTCGATCATGCGAGGAATGACGTGCATCGGCCGTGCCGCTTGGCTGTTGTCTGCTCTGCTGTATGCGCAGATTGCATCTGCGCAGAGTGACGCTCCCGTACCGATCGACGACGCGCAAACGACGCGCGCGATCCTGGATGCCGATGCCACGGGCCGCTTGATCTACCTGCACGACCAGGCGGCTGCCGTCGCCACGGACGCAGCGATGGAGCTCAAGGCGTTTCGTCGGGACGGCAAGCGCGGAGACCTGGCGGGCTGGATCACCGAGCAGCGCGAGGAAGGCATCGTTGTGAGCTTCGTCAGTAGCGAACCGGTACCACGGGCGCGATACCGGGCGACGGTCACGAGCGACGGCCGCGTCTCGGGAAAGGCGGAAGCGCTCGCTGAGCCGGCCGCGTTGACGGCGTACGAACTTGGCGCGGCACGGGCGCGTGCCACCGCCGCCGCTGCAAAGTTTGAGCCCTGCTCACGTACCTACAACACTGTCGTGCTGCCCACCAATAATGAGGGCGGTGGCTGGGCCGCGTATCTGCTGCCGGGAACCACGCAGCATGGCGTCGTCCCCATCGGCGGCCGCTATCGGCTCGATCTGGATCCCGCCGGAGAACGGATCCTCAAGCAACGGCCCTTCACTCGCACCTGCATTGCGCTCGACAGTCCACGCAACGACAGATCCATGAAAGCAGTGGCCATGATGGTCACCCACCTGCTGGATCCCGTGCCGACCGAGGTGCACGTGTTCTGGAGCCTGTGGGCGCGCCAGCCGATGTATGTGGCTACGTCGGAAGGCAATTGGCTGATCGAGGATGGCAAGACCAGGCTGATGTCGCGCAGGGAGAAGAGAGAACAATGAAGACGGCGGCATCCACCACTCTTCGTGCACTGTGCGCATGTACGCTGCTGGCGCAGGCGGCCGTGGCTTCGTCGACCTCGCCCGCGCCTGCACCTTCGCCAGCCACCAACGACACTGCGACGGTCTGCGCTGCCGCACGCCTCAAACCTTTCACGAGCCCCTACGGCGTCCGCCAGGCATGGCCGGTGATGGCGTCGCCGCCAGCCGACATGCTGCACACGCTGGGCACGCCCTTGTCGGACATGGGCCACGTCGCCGACGGCTACCAGCAGTTCCTGCATGTCGATACGCAGGCACGCGCGGTCTATGTGGTCGAACAAGGCGGTTTCGCCGGCACCACGAAGGTGTTCGGACCCCTGCCGCTGCCGCGCTGCACGACGACGACCCTGCCCGAGGCGGCGGCGGCGACACGCTGAACTGCGTGGCATCGCGAGACAGGCTTACGCCAAGCGGCGCCGGTCGCTGTGTTTTCCTTCCGCGATCTCCTCCACCAGCTTGGCGCAGAACGCCGGCAAGTCCTTCGGCGTGCGGCTGGTCACCAGGCCCTTGTCGACGATCACCTCGTCGTCTTTCCAGTTCGCGCCCGCATTCTCCAGGTCCTTGCGGATGTTGGGCACCGAGGTGACGGTGCGGCCACGCAGCACGTCGGCATTGGCGAGCACCCACGGGCCGTGGCAGATCGCACCGACCGGTTTGCCGGCTTCGAAGAAGCCGCGGGTGAAGGCCAGCGCCTGGTCGTCCACGCGCAGGGCGTCCGGATTGAACAGCCCCCCGGGGATGACGAGCGCGTCGTAGTCCTTAGCGGAGACTTCGGACAGCACATGATCCACGTCCACCTGGTTGCCCTTGTCGAAGTGCTTGAAGCCCTGGATGCGTCCGCCATCGAGCGAGACGATGTCGACCTGCGCGTGGTGCGACTGCAGTACGCGCATCGGTTCGGTCAACTCGGATTGCTCGAAGCCGTCGGTGGCGAGGATGGCGACGCGTTTTCCCGTCAGGTGGCTCATGGGAAGGCTCCCGTATGAATGAGGTACCACGGTAGCGTGCGCCACGCGCACGGCATGCGAAGGAATCGTTGCCATCGTGTCAACGCGCGTGGTCGATGTGCTCCAATGCCTCATCTGTTCATGGAAGCGCACTCATGCCCCGTCGCATGGTTGTCGTGTTACGCAGCGTGGCGGCGTGCGTCGTGTCACTCTACGCGTTGCCTCTGGTCAACCAGATCGGCGGTGAACTCGCAGCGGCGCTGCGCCTGCCTTCCGGCGGTGACGCGCGGCTGGCCTACGACCTGCTGTGGTTCGTCATGGCCGGCGTGGCCGGCAGCATGCTGATGGTCGGTGTGGCGGCAGTCGCGAAGACCGCGCACGCCTGGGTGTTCCTCGCGCTGTACCTGGCCCTCGGCGTGGCCCTGGTCTGGCTCGCTTGGGAAGACTTCCCGCGCTGGTTCACCCTCGCCTGCCTGCTGACCTTGCCCGCGCAGGTGTGGCTGGGCTGGTGGTTGGCGTGGGGACGTCGGCGCGCCACGCGCGCGGATACGTGAGGCTCAGGACTGCGCTTCGTTCACATCCGATGCGTCGACGACAAAGCGGTAGACGCCCTCGTCCGTCTCGACGTGCCAGGGCGAGGTATCGACCTCCAGGCATCGACGGCCATCGCGATCCAAGTGCCCGAGCACGTGGCAGGCAATCCATCCATCGCAGGGAAGCGCCTGGTCCGCACAACCAACGACCGGCATCTTCTCGATGCCTGGACGCCGGCGCCCTGACGCCTCGTCGATATGGAACTCGATCCAGCCAGGGAATTCTTCGTCTACGATTCCGGTGATGCTGATACGCAACCGCGCTTGCGCGAAGTCTTCTATCTCAGCGCCGCGGCCATGCCGCAAGCAAGGCCCACAGGCCACCGATGCCGGCAATCCAGGCCGCGGCAGGCACGTCGAACAGACGTGGTCCGCCGGCTTCCAGCGCGTAGAGCACGGCGGCGGCGATCAACAGCCCCACGCCGAGGATGGCGGCGACGACGCGGCGCTGCATGCCCTTCATCGTCTGCGCCAGGTCGGCGAGATCCTTCGAACGCATCGCCAGCTCGTGCCGGCCTTCGACCTGCTGGCTGAGCCAGGCATGCACAAGGCGGGGCATGTCAGGCGCGTGCGTCATGATCTCGGGCAGACGCTTGCGGAACTCCTGCGCCGCGCGCTGCGGGCTGTAGCGTTCCAGCAGGATGCGCTCCAGCACCGGCTTGGCCACGGCCCAGATGTCGATCTGCGGGTCCAGTTGGCGGCCCACGCCCTCGATGTTCAGCAGCGTCTTCTGCAGCAGGATCAGCTGCGGCTGCAAGGTCAGTTCGTAGCGCTGCGCGGTGCGGAACAGCTTGGCCAGCACCTCGGCCAGCGAGATCTCGCTGAGTGGGCGGGTGAAATAGGGCTCGCACACCGCGCGCGCGGCGGCTTCCAGCTCGTCGATGCGGATGTGCGCCGGCATCCAGCCGGCCTGCACGTGCAGTTCGGCGATGCGTCGGTAGTCGCGGTTGAAGATCGCCATGAAGTTCTCGGCGAGCCAGTATTGGTCGTCGCGCGAGAGCTGGCCCATGATGCCGAAATCCAGCGCGATGAAACGCGGATCGGTCTTCCGTTCCGGGTCGACCCAGATGTTGCCGGCGTGCGCGTCGGCGTGGAAGAAGTTGTCGCGGAACACCTGCTGGTAGAACACGCGCACGCCCTTGGCGGCGAGCGCCTTGCGGTCGATACCGGCGCCGTCCAGTGCGGCGATGTCGTCGGACGGGATCCCACGCACGCGCTCCATCGTCATCGCGCGCTCGGCGGTGTGCGACCAGATCACCTCGGGCACGTACAGGTCGGGCGACTCGGCCCAGTTGCGCCGCAGCAGGCTGGCGTTGCCGGCCTCACGCTGCAGGTCGAGTTCGGCCGCCAGCGTGTTCTCGATCTCGGCGACGATCTCGCGCGGACGGATCTTGTCGGCATTCGGGTGCGCGCGGTCGACGATGGCGGCGACACTCTCCAGCAGCGCGATGTCGCCGGCGATCTGCTTGCGGATGTCGGGGCGCAGCACTTTCACCACCACTTCGCGCCCGCCGGGCAGCGTGGCCGCGTGCACTTGCGCGATGGATGCGGACGCCAGCGGCGTGGTGTCGAAGTGCTCGAACGCCTCGATGATCGGGCGGCCCAGTTCCTCTTCCACCAGCGCACGTGCGCGGTCGCCATCGAACGGCGCGACGCGGTCCTGCAGCAGGGTCAGTTCCTCGGCGATGTCGGGTGGAATCAGGTCGCGGCGGGTAGACAGGATCTGGCCGAACTTGACGAAGATCGGGCCCAGTTCCTGCAACGCCAGCCGCAACCTAACGCCACGCGGCTGCGCGGCGATCTCGGCCGACGCGCGCGGGACGAAAGGGCGAGCCAGCTTCAGCCAACGCTCGACCGGTGTGCCATCCAGCAGGTCGTCAAGGCGATAGCGGAGCAACACCCGGCCGATGCGGCTGGCCCGCAGCACCGACTTCATGCGCGATGCTCCACGCGCGCAGCGAGGCGGCCGATGCGCACCGCGATGCGCTCGACATCGTCGCGGATCGCGTCGACATCGTCATGGAAGGCATTGAGTTCCTCGCGGCCGACCACGTCGCGCGATTCCTCGGTGACATACTCGGCGGCGCTTTCAGCGAGATTGCCTGCCGCAACACGGGCCTGTTGCAGGCCGGCGCGAACGGCATTGGCGACCTGCACGCCGATGACGTCGCCGAACACCCGGGTGAAGGGCAGCGACCAGTCGGGATCGAAGCGCGTGGCCAGTGTCTGCAGGCGACGGGCGAGGTCGGCATCGCCGGACACCTTGACCTTGCCGACCGGCGTGGCGTGGTCGCGACGGAAGAACGGCAGTTGTCCCAGCAGGCCGCCGAGCGTGCTGCGCACAGCGAGATCGGCTTCGATCACTTCGCTTGCAGGTCCCACCTGGAGCCGGCCGCCCCCGACCATGATGTCCATCGCCAGAGGTGGTGCATCGACTACCAGCTGGATGCGGCGGCCTTCGAGAAGACGCAGCGCGGCCGAGGTGTCGGGATCCAGCGCGATCGCCTGGTTGAGCGCAGTTTCCAGCGCACGACCGGCGAGGGGTTTCAAGGCATCGAACGGAGACAGGTCCATGCCGCCATTCTAGCGGCAAAGCCTGTACGCCCCGCCCGCCCGTCTGCCTGCATCGTGCGGGCTCGGGGCGGGCTCGACGGCGTCCTGCCGTCCCGGCGGAGAGAGACGGTGACGCGTCAGACGCGCTTGCCGCGCAGCAGCGAGATGATCGCCAGGATCACGAAGACGACGAACAGCACCCACGCGATGTTGGTGGCGGCACCCGCGATGCCGCTGAAACCCAGCACGGCGGCGATGAGGGCGATGACGAAGAAGATGATGGCGTAGCGCAGCATGGAAACTCCTTTGGGCTGTGGCCAGCGGTGCAGCCGTTAGTGGCGTGCGTCATGCTGGAACGCGGGGAGTCATCGTCGCGTGAGTGTCGCGCGACGCGATATGGATACGCTTCAGTGTCGTGATTCGGGCGTGAAGGCAGCGCTGCTGGTGTAGAAGGGCTTCAGCACCGACCTCTCCCACCAGGGATCCCGTCGCCACCAGACCCATCCACTCCCCTGCCGCGCTGCGGCGCGCTCATCGACGCGTACACGGCAAGTTGTTCGAGGCGCGGACTGAAGCCCCTCCTACAACGGATGATCGCGCAGCCAGGCGCGCAGGCGCTCGAAGCCTTCCTCCATCGACACGCGCGGCACATAGCCGAAGTCGCGTCGCGCCGGCGCCATGTCGTACCAGTGCGCGGTACTCAACTGTTCGGCGAGGAAGCGGGTCATCGGCGGTTCGCCTTTCAGCGGCAGCACCGTCCATAGCGTTTCGCACACCGCGCCGATGCGGTAGGCGGCCTTGAACGAGAGGTGCTTGTCCACGCGCGGCGCGCCGGCCGACTCCAGCAGCGCATTGAGCAGTTTGCGCATCGGCCACGGCTCGCCGTTGGAGATGAAGTACGCCTTGCCCGCGCAGGCGGCGCCGGACGCGAGGTGATCGAAGGCGTCGAAGTGCGCCTGCGCGGCGTTGTCGATGTAGGTGGTGTCGACGTGGTTTTCGCCGCTGCCGACGATGCGAAGGCGCCCGGCGCGCGCGCGCGACACCAGCCGCGGCAGGATCTGGTGGTCACCGGGACCCCAGATCAGGCGCGGCCGCAGTGCCACCGTGGCGAGCGTGGCATCGTTGGCGGCGAGCACGGCCTTCTCGGCGATCGTCTTGGTGGTCGCGTACGGCGCCTTGAAGCCTTCGCCATAGGGCACGTCCGCAGCGCTGCCGCCTTCCACCGGATGCGTGGCGCGATGCGTGACGCTGGGCGTGGAGGTGTAGACCAGGCGACCGACGCCGTGCGTACGGCACGCATCCAGCACGTTCTGCGTGCCGACCACGTTGGCGTCGTGATAGCCCTTGTAACTGCCCCAGGCACCGGCCTTCGCCGCGTTGTGGAAGACTGCGTCCACGCCGTCGGCGGCATGCCGCACTGCGTGCGCGTCGGCGAGGTCGCCCTGCACCTGCCCCACGCCGAGTTCGCGCAGCACCGGGTAGTAGCCACGGTTGAGGCTGATCACCTCGTGTCCGCGTTCGACCAGCCCGCGGCACAGCGCCTGGCCCAGGAATCCACCGCCGCCGGTGACGAGGATCTTCATGCGTGCTGCTCCAGGTGCGTTGTCGCCCAGGCGGCCAGTGTTTCGCGGCCGATCTTGGCGTTGTGGCGGATGTCGACCGGGAAGCCCGGATGCAGCAGGTAGGCGATGATGCGCGCGGTGTGCGGATGGCGTGTGGCGATGGCGCGCAGTTCGGCTTCGATGCGCGCGGGATCGGCACTGATGCCGGGCTGCAGTTCGTAACACAGCACCGGCCGCTGCCTGCCCGCTTCGCCCACGCCGACCAGCGCGGTACGGCGGATCTGCGGATGGGTGTTGAACACGGGTTCGACCTGTTCGGTATAGAGCGGGCCGTCGGCGGTTTCCACGCGCTGCGTCTTGCGGCCGCAGAACCACAGGCGGCCTTCGCCATCGAACCAGCCGACGTCGCCCATGCGGTGCACGATGCGTTCTCCACCGTCAGGCAGCGCTTCGCGGATCTTGGCGATGCGCGTGGCCGCGTCGCGACGGAAGTAGGTGTCGGTGGCGGTGGGACCGGCAACGGTGATTTCGCCGATCTCGCCTTGTTGCAGCACCTCGACCCCGTCCCAGCGTTCGATCGGCGCATCGACGATGCGGATGATACGGACCTCGTTCGGCGACACAGCGCGGCCGACACAGGTGCCAGCCCCGGCCTCGGTCGTCGCGCGCGTGGATTCCAGTTCGCGCCCTTCGATGACGGCAACGGGCAGGCATTCGGTGGCGCCGTACGGCGTCCAGAACTGCGCGCCCTCCGGCAGCAGCGTGCGGATCTTCGCCACCACGTCCGGCGGCACCGGCGCGCCGGCGGAGGTCACGCGCTGCACGGTGGGCAGCGGCGCGCCGTGGTCGGCGAGCACCTTCATCAGCGCCGGCGAGCCGAACAGCTGGGTGATGCCGAAGCGCGCGATGGCCGCGTGCAGCTTCTTCGGATCGGCACTCGCGGGCCGGGTGGGATCCATGTCGGGGATCACCGACGTCAGCCCGAGGGCCGGGTCGAACAATGCGAACGGCGGGAACGTCGGCAGGTCCACGCCGCCGGGCTGCATGCCGAAGGCGTTGCGCAGCAGTTCGATCTGCGCGACGAAATGACGGTGGCGATAGACCACACCCTTCGGCACGCCGGTGGAGCCGCTGGTGAACAGGATGCCGGCGACATCATCGGGCGAGGTGTCCGCGAGTTGCGGACCCGCGCCGGTGCCGCGCGCTTCGATCTTCGCCAGCGTCGTGCCGCCCCAGGCCCAGCGCGTGCCGACGGTGACGATCTTCTTCGCCGACCTGGCCCAGCCCAGCACGCGACGAGCGACCTGGGCCAGCGGGATGCCGATGAAGGCCTCGGGTTCGGCTTCGTCCAGGCACTGCTTCAGCGCGCGCCGGTCGATACCCGGGTCCACCAGCACCGGCACGGCGCCGGCCTTGAACAGCGCGAACATCAACAGGAAGAACTCCGGTGTCGGCCGCACCATCACCACGGTGCGGCTGCCGCGGCCGATGCCGTACGCGCCCAGGCCGGCGGCGATGGCGTCGCTGCGGGCATCGAGCTGCGCGTAGGTGAGCTCGCGGGTGTAGCGGCCGGCGCCATCGGGGCAGCGCATGGCCACGCGGTCGGGCTGCTCGCGGGCCAGCCGGGGCAGGCTGGCGGCGATGTTGCACGGATCGGTCATGCGGCCATTGTCGCCGCTGGACGGTACTTGCGTCAGCCGCCGGCGTTGGCAGAATGCGCGTCCCGCCCGCGTCCTGACGCCACTCCACGCCGATGCACCCCTGCCTGACCTGCGGCGCCTGCTGCGCCCACTTCCGCGTCAGCTTCCACTGGAGCGAGGCAGACCCCGAGCAGGGCGGCGTGGTGCCGATTGCACTGACCGAGCCGCTGCGCGTCCACGAGCGCGTGATGCGCGGCACTTCGCAGAAGGAACCGCGGTGCGTGGCACTGGACGCCGACATCGGCCGCTACAGTCGCTGCAGCATCCACGACCGGCGCCCGTCGGTGTGCGCGCTGGTGCCGGCATCACTGGAATTCGGCGAGCGCAGCGCGCAGTGCGACAAGGCGCGTGTGGCGCATGGACTCCCACTGCTGGTGGAGGCGGACTGGACCGGCGTTGTGGACGCGGAGAAAAATCCGCTGCCAGAGCTCTGATCGCCCGGCGTAGAGCCGAGCTTGCTCGGCTGCTTCTTGCAGGATTGCACAAAGAGCAGCGGAGCAAGCTCCGCTCTACGGCAAGAACGTGTCAGCCCCGCTGCGGAGGATCACGCCAGCGGATGACGATCCAGGAAGTCGCGGATCAGCGGCACCAGGATCTCGTGCTTGTCTTCCAGCACGTAATGGCCGGCGTCCTCGTACGCATGCACCTCCGCGTTCGGCAGCGCGGCACGGAAGCCGTCGAGGAAGTGCCTGTCGAACACGAAATCCTTCAGACCCCAGCCCAGGAACGCGGGCCGGTCGGCGAACGACGGCAGCGCTTTGCCAGCGGCTTCGAGCAGCGGCCACGCCTTGTCCTGCGGACCGAGCGGGATGTCCTGCATGAAGCGGATCGTCGAAATGCGGTTGGCCCAAGTGTCGTACGGCGACACGTAGGCGCGGCGTACATCGGCCGGCATGCGCCGCTCGACACCGATCCAGGACGCACCCGCAGAGAATGCATTGAAGCCGCGGATGATCCACTCGCCGATTGTCCAGTCGCGACCCAACCCGATCTGCCACGGCATCGCCTTCGCCGCCGGCATCGGGAATGCAGCGGTGTTGGTGACCACCAGGCGCTTCACCTGCGTGGCGTGCGACAGCGCCCAGCCGAAGCCGATCATGCCGCCCCAGTCGTGCACGGCCAGCGTCACCGGGCCGGTGATGCCCAGGTGCTGCAGCAGCGCGGCGACGTCGTCCACGCGCGACTGCAGGGTGTAGTCGTAGCGGCTGTCGTCGGGTTTGTCGGACAGGCCCATGCCGATGTGGTCGGGCACGATGCAGCGGTACTTGTCGGACAGCCCCGCCACCAGCGTGCGCCAGTAATAGCTCCACGACGGATTGCCGTGCAGCATCACCACCACCTCGCCGTCGCGCGGGCCTTCATCAAGGTAGTTCATCGACAGGCCCGGACGGACCTCGAAGCGCTTCGGATGGGAGGGATAGCCGGGAAGGTTCATCGCGCGTCGCCGCCGTCAAAGAAAAGGGCCGGCGAACCGGCCCCTGGAATGCGAATGCCGGGTGGGATTACCACTCCACCTCGGCCATCGTGCAGTTCAGGCCCGAGCCGATGCCGAGCAGGGCGATGCGGTCGCCCTTCTTCAGCTTGCCCAGCTCCTTCAGCTTGCTCAGCACGATCGGCACGCTGGCCGGGCCGATGTTGCCGTGCTCGGTGAAGATGGTCATGACCTTCTTCGGGTCGATGCCGAACGACTTCACGAACGCCTGGGTATGTGGGCGGCTGACCTGATGAATGACGAACTGGTCCAGTTCGTCCACGGCCCAGCCGAGCGCGATCTTGGCGGCGGCGAAGGTCTTGGTGGCCAGCTTCATGCCTTCGATCAGCAGCATGCGGGTGTCAGTGACCATGCGGTCCAGGTTGCCGCGGCAGAGCTTGTTCCACTCGGTCGCCGAGCGGGTCACGCCGCCCTTGTAACGCGGGGCATCCGGCGCCAGCTCGCGGCGCGTCATCACCATCGCCACGGCACCGCAGCCCAAGGTCAGGGCCGCCAGCTCATCACGGAACTGCTGTTCGGTCACGTCCGGCGCATTGAGGCGTTCGATGGTCTTGTCGTAGACCAGGTTGGCGGTCTCGCCATCGACGACAAGCGCGTAGTCGATCTCGCCGCGTTCCAGCATGCGGGCGGCGATGTCCATGCCATTGATGAAGGCCAGACACGCATTGGTCACATCGAAGGTCTGGCAATGGTCGCTGACGCCCAGGTTGCCGCAGACGATGCTGGCAGTGGACGGCTCAAGGTAGTCGCGGCTGACCGAGGTGTTGACCACCAGGCCGATCTTGTCAGCGCCGATGCCGGCGTCGAGCAAGGCCTTCCGTGCCGCCAGCGTGGCTGCGTCGGAGGCCTGCACGTCGTCGTCCCACAGGCGGCGGGCATGCACGCCGGCGACGTCGTTCAACACGTCGGTCTTGATGCCCAGGCGGTCGAGCGTGGGCTGGAGGCGGGCGTTGATCTCGTCGGACGTCAGCGTGTGCGGCGCATCGATATGCGCCAGTCCCGCGATGGAGACATTCTTGAAGAGCATCGAGGTTAGCGCCAAGGCTCAGGCAGAGGGGGCCGACAAGGGTACTCACTTCCCGCCTTCACCGCATCTTTACGCGGGATCGCGCCAGACGCGCCTCAGCTTAAAATGTGACGAACGTCACATTTCATCGGCCGCAGCGGAACGCGGCGAAACGCTGCTCGCCGTTGGCCGGATCGCCCAGGGGTTGCAGGGTGTCGGCCTGAAGGCCCGGCGCCTCGTTACGGGCCAGGGTTTCCAGCTCGTCACGCACGCGCAGGGCGTTGCGTTCATAGAACGCCACGCTGTCCTTGACCGATACCGATACCTCGCCGCGCTTCTCGCAGCCGGCGGGAACGGCGCCCGCGCCGACCACGCGGACATCCCGGGCAGTGGGTGCCAGGTGCACCCAGGTGCAGGCGGACAGCAGCACGGTGGAAGCGGCGGCAAGAAGGGCGAGTCGCATCGAAGTCACCTTGAAGTGTGAGTCGCGGCCATTCTGGCCCACGCGGGATGAATCGCTCCGGGCACGTGCACCGCTCCCCGCGCGGAGGAGCGGTGCCTTCCGGGCCTTACGGCTTCGGTTTACCGTCGGCATCCAGTTCCACCGCCTCGCCCAGCTGCAGCGCGCGGACCGATTCCCCGACCTTGGACAGGTCACCCACCACCACCCAGGTCAGTGCGGACGGCGACAGGGTGGACGCCGCCTTGGCGACATCGGCCGCGCCGATCGCTTCGTTGCGGGCCTTGTACTGGACGATGTAGTCGTCGGGCCGGCCATAACGCTGGTTGGTGGCGATCTGTCCGAGCACGGCGGACGCGGTTTCGTACGCGCCCGGCAGTTCCAGCGTGTTGGCCGCGCGGATCTTGGTGATCTCGTCCGGCTTGGCCGGGGCCTGGCCACTGGCGAACTGGCTGATCTCCTTCTGCAGCTCCTTCATCGAATCGGCGGTGCGGTCGCTCTGCACGGCGGCGCTGGCCCACCAGGGACGCTGGCCGAGCGCATTGCGGGCACCGCTGTAAGAGCCATAGGCCCAGTGCTTGTCCTCGCGCAGGTTCATGTTGAGGCGGGAGCTGAACTGCCCGCCCAGCACGCCGTTGGCGAAGTCGAAGTCGATGGTGCCGGTGTCACCGGTGGGCGGCACCAGCTGGGCGGCGTAGACGTTGGACTGGATCGCGCCCGGCTGGTCGATCAGGAACACGCGCGGCTTGGCGTCATTGGCCACCTTCGGCACGGTCGCCAGCTTGGGGGCGTTCGGCGCGGCCTTCCAGTCGCCCAGGCGGGCTTCCAGCAACGGCACGATCTGCGCCAGCGTGGTGTCACCGACCACGGTGATGCGGGCCTGGTCCGGCTGCAGCCAGTCACGATGGAAGGCGACCAGGTCGTCGCGGGTCAGCGAGGCGATCGATGCCTCCGTGCCCGATCCGGTGAACGGGATGGCATACGGATGGCCAGCGCCGTACAGCAGTGGCGGCAGCGTCCGCAACGCGGCGGTCTGCGGGCGCGCCTTCTCCTGCTTGATGCCGGCGATCCAGGTGGCGCGCACGCGCTCCACTTCGGCCGGGGCGAAAGTCGGGCGACGCAGTACGTCAGCGAGCAGGTCCAGCGACGGATCCAGCTTTTCGGTAAGTGCCGACAGGCCCACCGAAGCGCTGTCCAGGCCGGCGCCCGTGGTCAGTTCCGCGCCCAGCGCTTCCTTGCGAGCGGCGAAATCCAGCGCGCCGTACTCGCCCGCGCCTTCGTCCATCATCTGCAGCGCGAAGCTGGCGGTGCCGAGCTTCTTGCCGACATCGGCGGCGTAACCGCCGGGGAACTCGACGCTGATCTGCACCACCGGCGTCTCATGCCGCTCGGCCAGCGCGACCTGCATGCCGTTGGACAGGGTGGCGCGCTGCACAGCCGGGAATTTCAGGTCCGGGAAGGTCGCGGTCTTCGGCACGCCTTGGCTGCGGTCCACGTCGGTCTTCACCGTCTTGAACTTCGGGTCGACCTTGGGCGTGGCGGCCGGCTGCGTGGCGGGTGCGGCGAACACGGTTTCCGGCAGGGCCGAGGCGGGCGTCTCGCTGGGCTGCACGAGGATGGTGTGCGAGGCCCCCGTCAGCCATTTCTTTGCCACGGCCTGCACCTCGGCCGGCGTGGCGTTGGCAAGGATGTCCAACTCTTCCTGGTAGCAATCCGGCGCGCCCTGATAGACGGCGCACGAGGCCAGCACGTCGGACTTGCCGCCGAAGCCGCCGATGCGCTCGATGCCGCGCACGAACGCCGCGCGTCCGGAGACCTTGGCGCGCTCCAGTTCCTCGGCCGTCGGGCCTTGGGTGACCAGGCGCTTGAGTTCCTCGTCCAGGGCCAGTTCGACCTTGGCCGGCTCCACGCCTTCCTTCACGGTGGACATCAGGAAGAACGTGCTGCTGATCTCGCTGCTCCACTGGAACGCACTGGCCTGGTCGGCGATCTTGTCGCCGTGCACCAGGCGTGTGTCGAAGCGCGAGGCCGCGCTGCCGCCCAGCACCTGTGCGAACAAGTCCAGCAGGGTGGCGTCCTTCGTGCCCATTTCCGCCACCGGCCAGGCGCGGTAGACGCGCACCTGCGGCACGCGGTCGGGGATCGTCTCGCGGGTGTCCCTGGCGTGCTTCGGGATGTTGGTCTTCATGTCCGCCAGCGTGGCGCTGGCCGGGATGTCGCCAAAGTAACGGGTCACCTTCTCCTTGGCGGTGGCCACGTCGATGTCGCCGGCCAGCACCAGCACGGCGTTGTTGGGGCCGTACCAGCTGCGGAACCAGGTCTTCACGTCGTCCAGCGTGGCGGCGTCCAGGTCGGCCATGGAGCCGATGGTCTGCCAGCTGTAGGGATGGCCGGCCGGGTACAGCGCCTCGAACATGCGCGCGAAGATGCGACGGCCATAGGGCTGGTTCTCGCCCTGGCGCTTCTCGTTCTGCACCACGCCGCGCTGCTCGTCGAGCGCCTTCTGGTCGATCGCGCCCAGCAGGTGGCCCATGCGGTCGGATTCCATCCACAACGCCATGTCCACGGCGCTGGTGGGCACGTTCTGGAAATAGTTGGTGCGGTCCTGGTTGGTGGTGCCGTTCTGGTCGGTGGCGCCGACCAGCTCGAACGGGGTGAAGAACTCGCCGTCATGGTTCTCGCTGCCCTGGAACATCAGGTGCTCGAACAGGTGCGCGAAGCCGGTGC
>CBIHLJ010000037.1:0-38121 GCA_966210745.1 uncultured Pseudoxanthomonas sp. | reverse complement strand
CGGCACTTCCATCGTCGCCTTGTCCGATTCCAGCGTGACCAGGCCCTGGTCCTTCTTCACCCTGTCGCCCACGGCGACCAGGATCTCGATCACCGGCACGCCGTCGTAGTCGCCGATGTCGGGCACCTTGGCTTCGATCAATCCGCCACCGCCGGACGGCGCGGGTGCCGCGGCCGGTGCTGCAGGAGCGGGCGCCGCCGGTGCGGGCGCAGGCTTGGCGGGAGCTGCGGGCGCGGGCGCGGATGCCGCGGCGCCTTCGGCTTCCAGTACGGCCACCACGCTGCCTTCGGACAGCGAATCGCCCAGCTTGACCTTGATTTCCTTCACCACGCCGGCGGCCGAGGACGGCACTTCCAGCGTGGCCTTGTCCGATTCCAGCGTGACCAGGCCCTGATCCTTCTTCACCGTGTCGCCGACGGCGACGAGGATCTCGATGACCGGCACATCGCTGTAATCGCCGATGTCGGGGACTTTGACTTCAATCGTGTTCGCCATACCGCTCTCTTTCGTAGGGTGGGCCTGGGCCCACCGTGGCTTGGTCGGATCGGTGGGCCGGGGCCCACCCTACGGACTTACAGCAGCACGCGACGCATGTCGCCGAGCAACTGGGCGAGATAGGCCGTGAAGCGCGCCGCGGAGGCGCCGTCGATCACGCGGTGGTCGTAGCTCAGCGACAGCGGCAGCATCAGTCGCGGCTGGAACTGCTTGCCGTCCCACACCGGCTGGATCGAGGACTTGGACACGCCCAGGATGGCCACCTCCGGCGCATTGACGATGGGCGTGAACGCCACGCCGCCGATGCCGCCCAGCGAAGAGATCGAGAAGCAGCCGCCCGACATCTCGGCCGGACCCAGCTTGCCTTCGCGCGCCTTCTTTGCCAGTTCGCCGCTTTCCTGCGCGATCTCGTTGACGCCCTTCTTGTCGACGTCGCGGATCACCGGCACGACCAGGCCGTTCGGCGTGTCGGCGGCGAAGCCGACGTGGAAGTACTTCTTCAGCGTGAGGTTCTCGCCGCTGGCGTCGAGCGAAGCGTTGAAGTCCGGGAACTTCTTCAGCGCCGAGACGCTGGCCTTCATCAGGAAGGCGAGCATGGTCAGCTTGATGCCGGCCTTCTCGTTCTCCTTGTTCAGCGCCACGCGCAGCGCTTCCAGATCGGTGATGTCGGCGTGGTCGTGCTGGGTGACGTGCGGGATCATCGCCCAGTTGCGCGCCAGGTTGGCGCCGGAAATTTTCTTGATGCGCGACAGCGCAACGGTTTCGGTCTCGCCGAACTTGCTGAAGTCCACCTTCGGCCACGGCAGCAGATTCAGCCCACCACCACCCGCCGGCGCCCCTGCCGCAGCAGGAGCGGCAACGCCACCTGCCAGCGCACCCTTGACGTACTTCTGCACGTCTTCCTTGCTGATCCGGCCACCGCGCTCGCTGCCCTTCACCTGATTGAGGTCCACGCCCAGTTCGCGCGCGAACAGGCGCACGGCGGGACTGGCGTAAGCGACCTTCTCCGGCAGCACGCGGTCGGCGTTGAACTCGACCGGCGGCGAGCGCGGCGGCGAGGCTTCCGGATCAATACCCGGCTTGTCGTCCAGCACGCGCGAGGCAGCGGGGGCGACGGCCGGCGCGGCGCGCTCCTGCGCGATCTCGCGCTGGGTGATCTTGTCGGGGGTCGGCGAAACCGCGACCGGCTCGACCTTGGCGCCGGTCTCGGCGGTGGCGGTCGGTGCGGGTGCGGCGGCGGGCTTCGCCTCGGCGGCGCCTTCGCTCACTTCGATCAGCGCGACGACCGCGCCTTCGGCGATCTCGTCGCCCAGCTTGACCTTGATCTCCTTCACCACGCCGGAGAAGGCGGACGGTACTTCCATCGTGGCCTTGTCCGACTCCAGCGTGACCAGGCCCTGGTCCTTCTTCACCGTGTCGCCCACGGCCACCAGGATCTCGATCACCGGTACGCCGTCGTAGTCACCGATGTCGGGGACTTTGGCTTCCTTGATGTCGGACATGGCGTTACTCCGGTATGGGCGTGAAGAAGGGAACCCCTATTGTGTCCGCAGTGGCGCGATGCGCCAACCATTCCTTCGGACTAATTGCTGTCCACATCGGGACATTGCGTGTCGTCGTGGAGGAAACGACGACACCACGCAAGCCTGCGGCCGCAGTGGTATCGCTTTGGTTCGACACTCGACTCACACGATACGCCGCCGCATTGTCAGACGGGTATGCGCAGCAACGGCGAGATCGCAGCCCACGCGTCCCGCAAGGCGTCGTGGCGGATCGCCGCGTTGGCGGGGCTGGTGGATGGCAACGCGAACAGGGCCGGCATACGGATTCCCTGCAGCCGCGGCTGTACATGGCGGCGGAAGGCCTCCGCCGCTTTTCCACCGTTGAGCGCGATCGCCACGATACCGCGGTGCGCCATCAGCACCTCCTCCAGCGGATTGGCAACCTCGCTGCCGCGCACGATGGCTGCATCCAGACTGCCACGTCGCTCGCACTGGCCTATGACATCCCACAATCCCACGCCGGCTTCATGCAGGTAACGTAGGCCATGCTCGTACGGGGCGGCGGGATCGAATCCGCAGATCGACGCCATCACCGGCCAGAACCGGTTGCGTGGATGGGCGTAGTAGCGCGCGGCCTGCAGCGAGGCGTCGCCCGGCATCGACCCCAGCACAAGCACGCGACAGTCTGCCCCGATGCTGGGCGGCAGACCGGTGAGCACGTCCGCCACGGATCAGCCGCCCGCCGACTGCCAGGGTTTAACCACCAGCAGCGCGCCGGCGACCACCAGCAGCAGGCCGACGACGCGCAGCGCATCCACCGGTTGCCGCGCATGCAGCACGCCGAAGTGGTCGAGCACCACCGACCCCACCAGTTGCCCCGCCACCACCAGGCAGATCAACGACGCCGCTCCCAGGCGGGGCACCAGCAGGGTGGCCGAGGCGACGAACACCGCCCCGATCACGCCCCCGGTCCATGCCCACCAAGGCACCTTGCCCAGCGCGGCGGGCACGAACACCGGCCGGCTGAGCCACCACCACGCCAACAGCACCCCGGTTCCGACCATGAAGGACGCCAACGAGGCGAACACGGGACCGAAGGTCTGTTTGCCGAGCGATGCATTGATCAGCGCCTGCAGCGGCAGCAGCATGCCGATGAAGAGGGCCAGGGCCACGCCGGTCGCGTTCATGCGCGCCTCCGCTGTCATGTCGAAGGCATCACGATACCCGAGGTGCCCGCCCATGCTTCGTGACGGGACCAAAGCAATGGTGGCGAGGCTTCTCAGCGCCCAAGGTGACGATCGAAGAAGGCCGCTGTCACCGCGTACGCTTCCTGCGATTCGGGCAGCTCCGGGTCCGAGAAGAACGCGTGCCACATGCCATCCCAGACGTGCAGCTCCGCCTGCACGCCGGCCTTGGTCAGCTGCCGATGGCTCTGCAGCACCGAGCTCATCGCGAAATCGCGCGTGCCGGACAGCAACAGGGTCGGCGGGAAACGGGCGAGCAGCGCTGGATCATTCGCTGGCACCACCATCGGATCATCGGCGCGCGCACCCTTGAAGTACGGCAGGCGTTCGACGATGGACACGGGGCCGTTGCCGATCGGGTCACCACTGAGCAGGGGGCCGACATAGGCGGAATCGCCGCCTAGCGCCGCGACCGAACCGCAGAATGTGCCGATCGCGCCCGGCAACGGGATCGCATCACGGACCAGGCGCGCCACGACCTGGCCGGTGAGCATGCCGCCTGCCGAACAGCCATAGATGCCGATGTTCGCCGCCGGATGGCGCTGCATCAGTGCCTTGTAGACGGCCACCACGTCGTCGGTCGCGGCGGGGAAGACGTGCTCCGGCCCCTGCCGGTAGTCGACACCGACCACCCGCACGCCGCCGAGCGCGGCAACCGGGATCGCCTCAACGAGCGCACCGCTGTGTTCGCCCCACAGGAAAGCGCCGCCGTGCAGCACGATCAGCACCCGGTTGCGGTTGGCCGGCGCGATGCCACCCGCAGGCTCGACGATGTCGACGTCCACGCCCGCCACGGTATCGGTGGACAGCGTGACCGGATAGCGGGCGCGCATCCGCGTGACCCGGTCGCGGTTGATGCGATCGTAGAACGCGCGCCGGGCCTCGATGCCGCTGGAGAGGCCGGACGCGGCGCGCCCTTCGGCCAGCATTCCACTGAACCGTGCCTGCGCTTCCGGCGAGGCGTAGCGGGAGAACGGCACCGCGAACGCGGGCAGTTCCATCGTACCGGCGGAACCGCCTGCGTCGACGGGCGTCCGCAGCAGTTCCCGCATCTTCAGATAGACGCCATTGCTCCAGCCGAACCCGACCACGTTGTCGGCATAACCCATGGTCACCTGCACGTCGGCATCGCCGCTCACCATGTTGTACTTCTCGCGGATGGTGCCGTCGTGCGCGATGGCACGGTCGATGGTGGCGGTGAAGGCCCGCGCGATGCGGTTGGCGTCGTCGCGCTTGCCATAGCGGTCCAACCCCGCCACCACCAGCCAGTTGACCGGCGCCCAGCCGAACGGCGCATCCCACTGCGCACCACTGCGGTCGCGGCTCATCGCCAGGCCGCCCGGGTGCTCGAACAGTACGAGCTTGCCGCGCAACGCTTCGGCCTGCGCAGGTGATGCCGCCCCCGCCCACAGCGGATAGAACGTGGTCACGTAAGGGTCGTCGGCATGCCGGCCGGCGACAAAATCATAGTCTGCGTACATGCCTGCAGCGGGCCGCCACAGGTGGCGATCCATGGCCACCCGCCGCGTCGCTGCCGCCTGTTCGTAGACGAACGCGTCGCCGGGCTTTCCCAACCGCCGAGCAAACGCGGCCAGGTCGCGCTCGTAGGCGTACAGCAGGCTGTTGAGGCAGACCGGCGCGTAATGGTGAGTCGCGGCGGCGAACGGACCGAAGTGGAAGTTCACGTCGAACCCCGATTCGCGCATCGCGCGGTCGCCCAAGTAGAAGTCGGCGCGCAACCGGTAACCATCGACCCAGGCGTCCCGGCACACCTGCGAGGCGACGACATCGCAGCTTTCCCGCTTCAGGCGCGCGGCTTCCGCTGCATCGGGATGCTCGGACGCCGCGAGCAGCCAACCCGGATCGCGCGCCGGATGCGCACGCAGCCAGGCGATCACCTTGCGCAGGTAGTCCGCCGTGCGCATCTCCAGCACCGGTCCGCTGCCGTAGTCGAAATAGCGTGCGAGTCCGGTGTCGCCCGCCAGGTGCTCGGGACGGGTCCAGGTGGCGTGGTCGCGCACCGCCAGCGGCCAGGCATGCGCCAGCCAAGCATCGGCTTCGGTGGCACTGCCGAAGGCCGAACCGTCATCGAGCATCGCGCGGATCATCGCGCCCAGGAACGGCGGCTGCGAGCGGGTGAGATAATAGCTGCGGTTGGCGTTGAGCACGCCGCCGTAGTGCTCGACCTGGTACAGGAAGTTGTCGACCATGTCGCGCGCCAGCGCGGCACGCCCGTCGGCCAGCAGGCCCAGCACGATGAAATAGCTGTCCCAGCCATACATTTCGTTGAAGAAGCCGCCCGGCACCACATAGGGCTTGGGCAGGTACAACAGGCCTTGCTGCGCGAGCGTGTGCGGATTGATGTCGCCGATCCGCGAAATCGTGCGTGGCAGCGCGCGCAGTTCCACACCGCAGCGGCGGGCGGTGGCCGCAAGCGCGGCATCGGCCGGCGCGTCCGCCGGCACGTAGACCACCGGATGCGTCCCGACCTTGGGATCGGCGAGTGCCGAACAGTCCTCGACGCGGCGCGTCAGCGTGTCCCATCCCCGGTCGATGTACGCCTCCGTGCGCGCTGGATCGGGAGCAGCGGCGTGGGCCACGACCGGCGTGAACAACAGCGACAGCAACAGGCAACCGAAGGTGGAAGCGGAATGCCTCATGGCTCGTCCACCGCCAGATAGACCGTGCTCCACAATTGCGCGGCATTGGATTCGTCCTCGTGCGTGCCCTGCGCACCGAATGGCTCCAACCGGTAGCGCCCATCGACATATGACCACGACCACAACTCGGAAGTGCGGACATCGTCGGTGGCGCGGATCGCCTGCCAGAGTCGCGTCTGCGCCTCCTGCAGCGCCTCGCGCGTGGAGGCAGGCAGGTCGTCGCGCGCCAGTTGCCGTCGCAGGCCTGCGGCCAGCACGGCCTGCTGCCATGCCCACACCACCGTGCCGTGGTAGGCAGCGTTGCCCAGCCGCGGCCATGCCGCGCGGTCGGCGTACGCGGGATTGGCGACGAGCAGGCCGACGTCCGTCATCAGGCCCGCGGGGAATGGCCGCATCATCGCAGCGACCTCCGCGTCCAGCGCGCGCGCATCGGGATGCCCGAACAGCAGGCGGAATCCCTCATCCGAATGCAGCACTGGAACCGGACGACCTTCCGCATCCAGCGCGATCGCTGGGAACGTCACCCCCGCTGCATCCAGCGATGCCAGCGCCGCGGTGTCGGGCACGCCTGCCTGCGCGGCATAGGCGCGCACCTGGGCCGCCGCCTGCGCGTGCGGGATCTTCACCGCGAACAGACCGACCGCCTCGCGCTCCCAGATGCCGGCGCGATCCGCCGCCGCCCTCAGCGTGCGCTGCTGCACATCGCTCATGTACGGCGCCAGCAGGCCGCTGTCGAGGAATCCACCTATCGCGCGCAGGGCCGCCGGCATCCAGACGGCATTGACATCGTAGGGATAGCGGCCACGTCCGATGCCTTCGTTGCTGTCGCGCCACTGGCCGACCGGCTTTCCCTCCTTCAGCGCGACCAGGTTCGCAGGCACCGGCGACTCGGCGAAGGCGGCACTCTGCCCCGCCACGAACAGAAGATTGCGCATCATCGCGTCGCCGTTGCGCTGTCCACCCGCCTCCGACCGCAGGAAATCGACGGCGCGCGCACGGCCGCGCGCGTCCTCCAGCAGCCATGCCGCGGCGACCGGCGGTAGCATGTAGTCGTCGTCGATCATCACGTAGTCGTAGACCGGCGCGGCGGACGACGTGCCGTGTTCCTTGCGGTGGCGCAGCACCGCGAACTCGCCGATGTCCTCTTCGTGCGCCACTTCGCCGCCTGGCGAAAGCCGCGACAGCACCGCACCCAACCCGGCCTCCACCGCCGCCGGCTGCAGGGCCGGCATCAGCAGGCGCACCGACATCAGGGTGTCGCGGCCGAAGTAGGTGTTGAAGCGCCATGAGCCGGCCAGGAACTTCTCGCGGTAGCTGAGGAACTGCAGCGCCTGCCGGCTGCGCGGGTCGGTGGCGGCATGCGCGTTCAACAACAACTCGTCCGCGGTGAACGGCGTCAGCGGGGTCTCGCCCGTCGTCGCGGTGATGCGCAGGCGTAGCGGACCATCCGCGCCGTCCGCCTGCAGCACGATTTTTCCATCGTCGCGACTGAAGCGTCCGTTCTGCGCGTCCAGTGTGATCGCGTAGCCGGGCGCGCCATCCAGGCGGTCGCGCTGCCACGTCACCATGTGGCCGCTCACCGCCGCCGTCGCGCGGGTGTCCTCGGGATAGGGCAGGCCAAGCTGGTAGTCGCGCAGCACGCGCACGCTGCCGAGCACGGCATCCTTCAGTACCAGGCGGTGCGCATCGACGCTCGCCTCGGCGGTGATGCCGTGCCAGGCGTGCCCCTCGCGCAGGCGGCGTTCGCCGGTCACCGTTCCGAGCATCCAGTGGACAGGTGTGGCCGTGTCTTCGAACCAGACACCGACGCCGCTGTTGCCGGCCGGGAATGCCACCAGCACGCGCGGCCGCGTGCCCGAGCTGAGCAGCAGGTGGGCGGCGACCGGTCCGTCCTGATGGAACGCGTTCTCGATGCGCCCCTCGGTGATGCGGAACTGCAACGGCGCCGGCGCGGACTCCTTCGCCAGCGCGGGCATCAGCGCGCCGGCGGATGACAGGACGACGGCCGCCAGGAGGATGACGCCGACGCGGCGCACGCGCGGAACAGAGAGCATGCGATCGATCATTCTTGTCCTCCCACCGCCGCGGCGGTATCGGGTATATGGGCACTGCGGTTCAGCAGGGTCAGCGACACCAGCAGCATCGCCATCGGCACCAGCAGCAGGTAGAAGGCGCGGGAACCATCGAAGTGCGCGAACAGCTGGCCGGTGATGAGCGATCCGGTGGTGCCACCCAATGCGGAGAACACCACGATAAGCCCGGTCATCGCCGCGTGCCGCGTTCTCGGCAGCGCGCTGAGAACGACCGAATTGATGGTGGGATAGATCGGCGCCATGAGTAGTCCGATCAGCGGGAAAACGTAGGCTGCGGCAGGCGCATTCCACCAGGTCTGGTCGGGCCGCGCCTGCACGTTCGCCGCCAGCGGCAGCGCCACCAGCACCAGCACCGCCATCGCCATCACGCAGGCACCCAGCACCCAGAACCAGCGCACACGGCGCAACACGAAACCGCCGCCCAATCGCCCCAGCGCCAGCGACCCGGCGAAGATGCTGGCCGCCTGCACGCTCAACGTGGTCGGCAGATGCAGGATCTCGCGATTGAAGGTGGGCAACCAGGTGTTGATGGCCTGTTCCATCAGCACGTACAGGAAGGCCGACACCAGGAACACCACCACCAGCGGCCGACCCAGCAGACGCAGCATGTCGGCAAAGGACTCACCGACGGCATGGCCGTCATGTGCTGCGGCCTCGTCCATTTCCGCGCTGGCGAGCAGCGCAATCACCGCCACGCAGAGGCCGGCGATCACCCAGTACACATCCAGCCAGACCGGGTCACCGGGTGCGTCCGGATTGATGAAGGCCGCGAACAGCCAGGCGCTGCCCAGGATGCCGACCATGAACCAGCCCTCGACCGTACTGGTCAGGCCTGCATGCGCTTTAGGGTCATCGGTCAGCAGACCGATGCTCGAATAGACCGACACCTTCACCAGCGCGAAGCAGACGCCTACCGTGGCGAACAGCAGCTTGGTCGCCCAGAACGTCTGCAGCAGCGGCATGGATGCGCATGCCAACGCCACCAACAGCAGGCCCAGCATCATCGCGCGGCGGTAGCCCAGTCGTGGCAGCGTCGACGCCACCAGGAACGAGGCGATGGCGATGGGCAGGTCCTTGAAAGCTTCCAGCGTCGCCGCGCCGGACTTGCTGACGCCGAAGCCCTGCATCACCTGCAGGATCACCGCACCAACGGAATTGAGCAGCATGGCGAAGATCATGTAGGTCAGGATCAACGCCAGCACCATGCGGCTTCGCTTCATCATCCACTCCGTGCGCGCCATGCTCGGCACGCATCACTGTGTGATCGCCAGCATGGCGGCGCAAGAGGCCGCATGCCATGTATCGCCGCGCGCATGCGCCGCAGCCGCAAGGGGGCGTCTCCCGGGAGAGGAGGGAGACGCCCCCGACCGCACTTACCAGCTGTATTTCGCCTGTACGTTGATCTCACGACCTTCCAGCGGACGCGCCAGCAGTACGCCGCCGGCGGTGGTCGCCGATCCGAAGATGCGCGAGTTGCTCTCGGTCAGTCCCAGCTCGTTGGTCATGTTGGTGCCGCGCAGGTTGAACTGCCAGTTGTCGCCCACGTTCGCGGTCACGCCGAAGTCCAGCGTCTGGTATGAGCCCAGCTGCTGCAGGCCCGACTGGTCCTGCGTGTGGTCACCCACGTAGGTGTAGGTGATGTACGGCGTCACGTCACCCCAGCCAGCCTCGATGCGATAGCTCGGCGTGAACATGGCACGGAACTTCGGCTGGCGCTGCAGCTGCTGACCTTCGATCGTGGCGCACTGGGAGGTACCGTTGATATCCGTGTACGGCACGCAGGCGTCGTAGTCGGTGTATTCGCCGTCCAGGTAGTTGGCCACCAGCTGCAGGCGCAGGTTGTCGACCGGGGTCAGTGCGCCGATGAAGTTCACGCCCACCGATTCCGATCCGTAGATCGCCGGCGCACCCAACGGGGTACCAAGGCCATTGGTAGGCTGGTACTGCAGGCCCGTGAACACCCGACGATACGCACTGATGTCCGCATACAGCAGCGGAGATTGGTACTTGAAGCCAACCTCGTAGTTGCGGATCTTCTGCATCGGCGGGTAATTGTCGTTCGTCGTGCCGCGGATGCCATTGTCGAAGTCGAGGAAATGACCGCCGGTGTTGACGCGGCCGTAGGCCGACATGTGGTCGGTGAAGGCATAGTTCGCGCCGGCAGTGAAGGCCGGATGAGTCTTGTCGTAGGTGTTGCGCGCGAAGGTGCCGTTGCAGGTTTCCACGTTGTTGTCGTACAGCGTGTTCGGATTGCCGTCCAGGCCGCCCGCACCCGACGAGCTGCGGTTGCAGACATTGCTGGTGGCGTCCTGGTTCTCGACGCGACCGGACAGGTCCAGCAGCCACTTGCCGATGCGCCACATGTCGGACACGTACAGGGCCGTGTTGGTGGCGCGGCCGTTCTGCGCGATATGGTAGCCGCCGAAGTCCGCGAAGCCCTGGCTGTCGGTGCGCTGGTAGGTCTGGCCGCCATTGACGTAGCTGACGGTGATCGGCGTGGCGTTGGGCTCGTTCGTCATCAGCATCTGGTTGCCCAACGACCACTTGTCGCTCATGGAGTAGTGGTTGACATAGAGCCCAACGGTCAGCGTGTTGCCTTCGAACAGGTCCTTGCTGAGGCGGAAGTCGTTGTTGAACGCCTTCAGTTCCTTGTGGATGTACCACCAGCCCTGCTGGATGACGCTCTGCGTCAGCGGCACCGCACCGCCACCGACATAGGTCGCCGTCGCCGAACCAGCGGGCAGCTGGAAGCCTCCAGGCGTACCGGCCGTGTACAGCATGTCCTGCAGCGTCGCCGGGTTGTTGCCGGAGAACAGCGCGTTGGTGTCCATGTCGCCCTGGGTGAACAGGAACTTGTCGCTGATCGACCACCCGTTACCGAACGAATAGTCGAAGTTGCCGCCAGCGAACACCACATCGGCACCGCGTCCGTTGGCCAGGTCCGCGTCGACCGGACCGCCCGGATAGTTCGGCAGGCGCACATGACGGATGGCCTGGCTGTAGTACGTATCCTTCAGCGGATCGAAGCCCGGATATGCGCTGAAGTCGTCCTCGCCCCGCTGGATCAGCGGGATGGGCGTGATGAACTGGTTCTTGTCGTTGAGGTAGCGTGCGTACAGCGTGAGGCGACCGTTGTCGAAATCGCGCGACAGCGTACCGGTCAGCTGTCCGCCCTTGTCTGCCTTGAAGCCGGGATCGCGCACGCCGTCGGACTCACGCCAGAAACCACCGACGCTGCCGTACCAGTTCTCGGAAACCTTGAAGCCAGCGAAGCCATCAAGCCGCCACAGTCCTTCATTGCCGTATGTCAGACCCACGCTGCCGGAGGGTTCGTCGGTGCCGGTCTTCAGGAAGAAGTTGGCGCTGGCACCCATCTGGCCGTCAGCGAACACCACCGAGGGTCCGCCCTGCAGGATCTCCACCGCTTCCACCGTGTCGTCCAGTCGGAACATCGAGGTGGTTTCGAAGAACGACAGCGTGGGCATGCCGTACAGCGGCGAGCCCATCAGCAGCGTGGAGAAGTACGGCGCGTCGCCCCCCCCGGGGAAGCCGGCGATCTCGATGTTGGCGCCCGTCTGGCCACCGGTGGATTCCGGCCACATGCCGGGTGAGATCTTCAACAGGTCGGCCGTGCTCTTCGGATTGGCCTGTTTGATCTGTTCGGCATTGGCGGTGACGATGTTGAAGCTGGCTTCCAGCTTGCGCACGCCGCCGGCGGAGGCGGAACCGGACACCACCACGGCGTCCAGGGTGGTGGCATCCGCCTGCTTCTCGGTGGGCGCGGCGTCCTGCGCCAGGACGGCGCCGGGCGCCAGCGCCGCGGCGATGGCGGCGGACAGGGCATAACGGATCAGGTGTGGCTTGCGGTACTGCATGGTCTCTCCCTCCGGGGTACTGCATGTTGTGATGATGGTGGTCTGCCGCCGCGGCTTCTGTGGCCAGGTGCGGTCAAGGCGAAACGAACGTCCTCAGGTCGAAATCGGCGATGCGGGGAATCACGGCGTCGGCGTGGCGCAGCGCGCGCGCATCGCCAATGCCCACGGCGGCCATGCCGGCGGCATGGATGGCCTCGATGCCGGCGGCGGCGTCCTCCACCCCGATGCACAGGTGCGCGGGCACGCCGAGTGCGGCGGCCACGTCCAGAAAGATGGCCGGGTCCGGTTTGGCACGCGCGATGCGGCCGGCATCGGCGATGTAATCGAAGCAGTCCGCGATGCCGAGCTTGTCCAGCAGCGCAGGCGCGTTGCGGCTGGCGGACGCCAGCCCAAGCTTCAGACCCGCGGCACGCGCGGCGTCCAGCACCTCGCGCGCACCCTCGAACAGATCCTGCGGACCCACGTTGGCGATTTCCTGCACGTAGTAACCGTTCTTGGTATCGGCCAGCGCGCGCTTCTCGTCTGCGCTATAGGCGCGTGACGCACGCTCCAGGATGATCTCCAGCGAGGCCATCCGGTCCACACCCTTGAGCCGCTCGTTCACCAGCAGGTCGAATGGGACGTCGATTTCGTCGGCCAGCCGTTTCCAGGCCCGGTAATGCGTATGCGCGGTGTCGGTCAGTACGCCGTCCAGATCGAAGACCAGGGCACGGCAGGCGCGCGGGAACGCGGCCTTCGGCGGCGACGGCACGGCCAGCGGCAACACGGCTTCCCTGCCGGGCTTCAGCACCACCTCGCTCCCGGCATGCGCGAAGGCGAGCAGGTCGCCCTCGTCCAGCCGGTAGCGCACGCCCCGCGCATCCACGTCCACCCGCAATGCACAGCCGCGCCAACGCAGGTTGAAACCGTAGCCCTTCCAGGCGACCGGCAGCGTCGGCGCGAACTGCAGGCGACCGCCCACGATGCGCAGCCCGCCGAAGCCCTGCACCAGCCCCAGCCAACTGCCCGCCATCGCCGCCATGTGCACGCCGTGGTCGGTGTTGCCATGCAGGTCGTCGAGATCGACGCGCAGGCTGGCGTCGAAATAGCGCCATGCCTTTTCTTCGTGCCCGACTTCGCTGGCCAGGATGCCGTACACGGGTGCCGACAGCGTGGAATCGTGGGTGGTGACCGCTTCGTAGTAGTCGAAATCGCGCCGCTTCGTCCCCAGCGGGATGCCGTCACCCGCCAGCACCATCGCCATCACCACGTCGGCCTGCTTGCAGACCTGGTGGCGGTACAGCGTGAGCGGGTGGTAGTCGAGCAGCAGCGGACGATGCGGCCCTTCGCGCTTCGGGAACGGCCAACGCGGCTTGGCGAGGAAATCGTCGTCCTGCGGGTGGATGCCCAATGCGTCGTCCGCCGGCAGATGCATCGCATCGGCGGCGCGTTGCCACAGCGCGACTTCGTCGGCGTCCAGTCCGATGCGGGTCGCCAGCACGCGCAGCGCCTCCGGGCGGTCGACCGACAACCGGTTCCATGCCTCGACGGCGCGCAGCAGGTGCCGCTGCGCCATGCGGTTGGTGTACCAGTTGTTGTTGACCAGCGTGGTGTACTCGTCGGGCCCGGTCACCTCATGGATGCAGAACGCGCCATCGAGGCGCGGATTGAAATGCCCGGCCTGCGGCCAGATGCGCGCGGTCTCGAAAAGAATCTCGGCGCCAGCCTCGCTGAGGAAGTCGAGATCATCGCTGGCGTCGAGATAAAGCCCGATCCCGTAGGCGATGGCGGCGTTGATGTGGTATGCCGCCGAGCCACTGGGATAGTGCGCGGAACATTCGCGGCCGGCGATGGTGCGCCACGGGTACAGCGCGCCGCGGGGATGGTTCATCGCGCGCGCGGTGTCGCGCGCGCCGTCGAGCGTGCGGAAGCGGTACATCAGCATCGCGCGCGCCACGTCCGGCGCGGTGAATGCCATGACGGGCAGCACGAAGGCTTCGGTATCCCAGAAGCAGTGGCCTTCGTAGCCTTCGCCGGTGATGCCCTTGGCCGCCGTCCCGGTGATGCCATCGCGGCCGGCCGACTGCAGCAGGTGGAACAGGTTGAAGCGCAGCGCCAGCTCCGCGGCCGGATCGCCGTCCACCGACAGGCCTGCGCGCTGCCAGAAGGCCTGCATCGCGTCGGCCTGCGCGCCGGCGATGCCGTCGAACCCTTCGCGCAGCGCCCGCGCCAGCACGGCGTCCACGCCGTCCTGCGTATGGCCATTGCCGTCGTCGTAGGCCACGAATTTCTCGACCACCACCGATGCGCCAGGCGTCAGCGTCGCCGTGTAGCGCTGTTCGACACGGCCCGCAGTGGTGGCGGCGCCCTCGAAGACGAGACCGGGCGACAGCCGATGGTGCTGCGCGCATACCAGCGCCACGCCACTGTGATGGGTGCGCTGGGTCAGTCGCGCGCCATCGGCATCGGCGTGTTCGTCCGACACCTGCAGATCCGTGCCGCCATGCACGCCGATGCGGGGATCGTCGCCCTGCTCCACTGCCTGGCGCCCGGTCTCGATCGACGAACACAGCATCAGCGGACCGGCGTAATCGATGGAAGCTACCTCGAAGCGGATCGCCAGCAGCGCCCGCTCGGCCATCGGCACCACGCGACGCGCGCGGATTTCCAGGGTGTGACCCTGCACAGTCTTCAGGCGCAGGCGACGGTCCAGTGCGCCGGCAGCGAGATCGAGCGTGCGCTCGAAGTCCAGCCACTCGACCTCCTGCAGGCGCAGGGGCACGTCGCCGAGCTGCAGGCGGATGTGCTTGCCCTCGGCCACCGGCACGCGGGTATCGGTGCTGCGGGTGAAGCCGGGGAAGCGCTCGTGGTAGTGGATCGGGTTCTGTTCGAACACGCTGGACAGGAACGTGCCGTCGCTGGCGCTGTCGCCTTCCTCCAGCGCGCCACGCACACCCAGCGTGCCGTTGGCCAAGGCGAACAGGGTTTCATCGCGCGCGGTATGCGCGGTGTCGACCCCGCGGTGCGTGAGCCGCCACGGATCCTGCCGATCCTGGCCGACATCGCCGACGGTGACTGCTGCTTCTTTCCTGCCTTGTTCCACCGACATTCCCACGCTGGCCTCTGGTCCTTGCCGGGCTGGCAGCCCGGGCGGAGGCACGCTAGGAGTCGTTGTTATCGATGTCAAGTTATCGATATCAATTTACATGAACGGCATGCCCCGGCACGCGGCGAGGCGCCTCGCCGACACCATTAAATCCCGCAGATTCAATGTGTTGCACATAGTTGCCGCTTCCGCGGCCGCGCAGAATGTCTACCGGGTAGCCGCTGCGATGCAACAGCGCCCTGCGCTCAGGTCGTGCGGACCACCAGGTGGGTCGGCAGGGTCTCGGATCCGGCCGCTTCGCCCTCGATCAGGGCACGGACCTTGCGCGCCAGCAGCACGCCGGCGTCGATGAAGTTCTGGTGCACCGACGTCAGCGGCGGCACATAGGTGGCGCCCAGGGGCGTGTCGTCGTACCCGATCACCGACACGTCCTCCGGTACGCGGCGGCCGCGCTCGATCAGCGCGCGGATCGCACCGATGGCCAGCAGGTCGCTGGCGGCGAACAGCGCATCGACCTGGGCATGCGTGTCCAGCAGCGCATGCACGGCTTCCGCCCCCGCTCCGACGGTGAAACTGGCAACGGTGGGGGTCAAGGGCGTGATGCCATGCTCGGCCAATGTGGCGATGAAGCCTTCGAGGCGCTCGGCGAACTCGCCGTGCGCGGGATCGCCGAGGAACGCCGGCCGGCGGCGACCGAGTGCGATGAAGCGCTCCGCCGCCAGCGCTCCGCCGCGACGGTTGTCACTGCCGACGACGACCTGCGACTCATGCCGGCTGACCGCACCCCAGACCACCATGGGCCGGCCCCAGCGCTGCACCGCATGCATCGCATCCTCATGCGCGCCCTGCCCCAGCAGGATCACACCGTCGGCGGCCTGCACGTTCGGCAACGCGCCGCCCTGCAGCGAGGTCAGCAGTACGCTGTATCCGGTCGTCGTGAGTTCCTGGGTGATGCCGCCGAGCAGGTCGAGCGGATAGGGACCGGACATCTGGCGCTCGACAGTGGGCTTCATCTCCACCACCACGGCCACGGTCATGCTGCGGCGGAGCTTGAGGTTGCGTGCGCTCACGTTGAACGCGTAGCCGTACTGCTGCGCGACCTGGCGCACGCGTTCGCGCGTTTCGGTGTTCACCAGCGGGCTGTCGCGCAACGCGCGGGAAACGGTGATGGCCGAGACACCGGCCACCTTCGCCAGGTCCGCCATCGTCAGGTGGCCGCCGGGTTCCGGCAGGTCTGTCCCGGCACGTGCGGTGCGCGGCTTGCGTTTGGCGGGGGGCATGCGGGTCACTTCCGTGCGCGGCTGGCTTCGTAGTGTGCAATATGCACGTCCACCGGCGTGGATGCGATCACCGCGCCGATGGCGTCGGGCAGCAGCTCATCCCATGTCTTGAAGCGCAGACAGGACTTGCCCATGTCCAGCTTCCGGCCAGCCGCGGCGTACGCGCCACGCAGAGCCGCATCCTGGCTGGAGTCCGCGTAGCAGCCCATCAGGTACAGGGCGTAGTGCTGCTTCTGGGCTGCCAGCGCGACGTATGACAACGGTTGCCTGTTGTAGGTCGCCGGATAGCGTGAGAGCGGGATCTCCCAGCTGATCATCCCCCAGCTCATCGTCTCCGCGTAGCCTTCGGGCAGATGGCGAATGACCAGCTCGCGCACCCTCGCCACCACCTGCCGCCGCGCCTCGGGCAATTCCGCAAGATAGCCGTCGACCGTCTCCGCTTTGCTGCTGACCATGGGCATCGCTCCTCGTGCCTTTGACAGTAGCGCAGCCAGGCATGCACGTCATTCGGAGTCAGCCCACATCGCACGCGACAGATCCGGGACAGGTGACGAAAGACCTTCGCCCCGCTACCGGGCGCATGCGCAAGCTCATGGTCAGCGACATGCACGCGCGGTGAAGAATCGCCTTCGATTCCGCCCGGTTCGTTGTTCGTTCACGTCGCGACGTGGCAGACGTTCATGCGCTGGTGGTTACGGTGCGCTCGCCCTGATCGCAGCGACGCAGGGACATAAGAAAACAACAGGAGACACCCGCATGACTTCGATTCGTACCCTCACGATTGCCCTTGCTTCCCTCATCGCCGCCCCCGCGGCCTTCGCACAGGATGCGGCCACGGATACCGCATCTTCCGCCTACGGCAAGCGGTTCGCCGTCGTCGGCGGCGCCGCCATTCTCAAGCCCGACCGTGACCCTGCGCCCGGCTTGAAGATCGATGGTGACGTGGCCCCTGTGATCAGCGCCAGCTGGTATGCCACCGACAATATCGCGGTGGAGCTGTGGGGCGCGGCCGACAAGTTCAACCATCGCGTGAAGGCCGATGGCGCCGGCAAGATCGGTACCGTCGACCAGCAGCCGATTGCACTGAGCGGCCAGTACCACTTCGGCACGCCGGACAAGGTGATGCGTCCGTTCGTGGGACTGGGCTACTACGAGTCCAACTTCAGTGACGAGACCATCGGCGGCGACGGCGCGCACGTGGGCCTGGAGACCGCCAAGGGCGCCATCGCAACGGCCGGCATGGACTTCAACATCAACGAGCGCTGGTTCGCGCGTGCGGATGCCCGCTACATGAAGGGCGACGCCGGCGTGCGTGTCGCAGGCCAGGGCACCGGTGAAGAACTGACGATCGACCCCTGGGTCGTGGGCGTGGGTATCGGCGCGCGCTTCTGATCCATTGCTCCAACGCGTCGATACGGCGGCGGGCCTTCGGGTCCGTCGCCTTTTCATTGAGCGGGACGGATCACCGTATGACGTGGCCGCGCAGGCGTTGCAAGCGCGTGACGCGCCACTTCACGCCCCAGGCATAAACCAGGTAGTAGCCGAGCAGCAGGCCGGCCACTGCCAGCAAGCTGCCGTGGCCGCTCAGCAGCGCGTGGGTCGCCGGCACGCCGCCGCTCCGCCAGTACTGCGCCATCTGCACGAATCCCAGCACGATGCGCCCGGCCACGATGGCGACCAGCAGCA
This sequence comes from uncultured Pseudoxanthomonas sp., assembly GCA_966210745.1. Taxonomy (GTDB): domain Bacteria; phylum Pseudomonadota; class Gammaproteobacteria; order Xanthomonadales; family Xanthomonadaceae; genus Pseudoxanthomonas_A. The sequence goes on along the minus strand of CBIHLJ010000037.1, from coordinate 20,201 downwards.
ACGCAAGCCAGGCATTGGGCTGATAGAACACGCCCTGCGGCGCGACGTCCCAGCGCGTGAGCCATATACCCAGGAGGCCGAGCAAGCTGCCGGCAGCCAGCCCCACGCCGGCGCCGACCAGGCTGTCCGGCCACCAGAACAGGCCGAACGCGCTGACCGCGACGAAGATCGCGACCGACAGCAACAGGCCCCATGCGTTGAACGTCAGCAACCAGCCGCGTGCCATGCGACGCGCACGGCCGTAGCGGTAGCGCTGCCACAAGGACACGGGCAACAGTACCGCCCACAAGGCAAGCAGCAGGAAGACGAAAAGCAGGACGAGGACGATAGGCATGCGTGCATCATGCCCGAAGGCGGACGAACGGCTTCATGGCGGACAGTACGCCGGACGCTCGGGGCGGCCACGCAGGCGCTGCGGCAGGTAGTAATCCTGCAACAACTGCCGTGCATGGGCGCGCTGGGCTGCGGGTACCAGGTCGCCGACATCGGCGAGCCAGGCGTCGGTGCAGGCGGCATCACTGCCGGGACCAGCTGCGCACGCCAGCAGGCCCCGGAAGGCGACGCGATACCGCTGGAAGCCGGCCCGGCCCATGGGCTCGCCGTGGCCAGGCACCAGCACCTCGAACGGAACACCCTCGAGCGACGCCAGTCCTTCCACCCACACCGCGGGACAGGCGGTGTCCAGCAGCGGCACGGGCAACGTCACCAGGTCGCCGGCGACCAGCACACGCGTACCCGGATCGAACACCCACACATCGCCGCCGCTGACCGCCTCACGCTGAAGTCCGAGACGTAGCGGCCGTCCATCCAGGGTCCGCATGCCACCCGTGTCCACCGGATGGGTCGGCTCGAAGGCACGGGCACCGTCGATGCGCGCGATTTCATCGCGCCATGCCGGCACCTGCGGATCGTCCACGCGCTCACGCAGCAGCGCCTCAAGTTGGGTCCGGTAGCGCGCGAGGAATCCATTCCGCTCGGTGACCACCTGCCTGCTCGCATGCACCTCGGCCCGCGGATGCGTCGCCCGCAGCGGAAGGTTGCCGCTCACGTGATCGAGGTGCCAGTGCGTGTTGACCAGCGCGACGAGCGGCGTCCTGCTGCTCTCCACGAAGGCCTCTATGGCCTCCGCATGGGCGGCATGGCGGCCGGTGTCGATGACGATCCAGCCCGTCCTGCCGCGCAGCAGCACACTGTTGCCATCGGGCTGTTCCCCTGCGACGAAGCGTCCGGGAATGAAGTACACGTCCTTGGCGATGCGCCTGGCACTCCTGTCGGTCGCCGCCGGCGCATCCTTCGGCGGCGGCGCGCACGCGCAGAGTAGGGACAGCACGGCGGCGAGACAGCGCCCTCGCAAGCTCATCGCGGATCCTCCCGGCGGGACAGCGCGTCCAGTGTCGTGGCTTCCGGCGTGCGTCCCCCGGGCCAAAGGTCACGGATGCTCGGCTTCCACGTGCACCTTCTCCCGCCGCAGCAGATACATCCCGCTCGCCACGATGATGCCCGCACCGATCCAGGTGACACCGTCCGGCAACACCGACCACAGGGCGACGTCAAGGATCACGCCCCACACCAGCGCGGTGTATTCCAGCGGCGCGATCAGCGAGGCCTCGCCACGGCGGAAGGCCTCGGTCAACGCCACCTGTGCCAGCGAACCGGAGACACCGACGCCCGCGATGATCCAGCCATGCGCGGGCTGAAGCGGCTTCCATGCGGGAAGCGCAAGCAGCCACGCGCCCAATGACAGCAGCACGACGAACCAGAACACCATCGCCTGCGTGCTGTCGCGCTGCGCCAGCATGCGCACGGTGACCGCACCCAACGCGTAGCAGATCGCGGCCAGCAGGATCGCGAGCCCACCCCGGGTCAGCATTCCCTCGCCGGTGGGGCGCAGGATCACCAGCACGCCCACCAGGCCGATGAAGATCGCCACCCAGCGCGCCGGTCCCACGCGCTCCTTGAGCAACGGGCCCGCCATCGCCGTGACCAGCAATGGCGCGACGAAGGTGATCGCGTAAGCCGTGGACAGCGGCATCGTCCGCAAGCCGTAGACGAACCCCGTCATCATCGCGATGCCCAGCACGCCGCGCAGCAGGTGCAGCGGCCAGTACACGCGCAGCAACGAGCGTGGCGGCACCGTGGCCAGCACCCACAACGCGACCAGGGGCAGCGAGGAGAGTCCACGTAGCGCGGCGACCTGCAAGGGCGGATAGTGCGCCGAGAGCAGCTTCAGCCCCGCATCCATCAACGCGAACATCAGCACGGCCGCCAGCATCAGCAGGATGGCGGAAGCGAGGGAGGGACGGGGCGCGGGCATGCGCCATTATCGCCCGCCGGCGCTCGGCGGCGAGGGTGGCGCGCTAGAATGGCGATGCATCAGACAGGAAGAACCCCCCCATGCCCTCTTTCGACGTCGTCTCCGAAGTCAACGCCCACGAACTGACCAACGCCGTGGACCAGGCCAATCGCGAACTATCCACCCGTTTCGACTTCAAGGGCGTGGAAGCGAAGTTCGAGCTGGAAGAAAAACTCATCACCCAGTCCGCGCCGAGCGACTTCCAGCTCAAGCAGATGACCGACATCCTGCGCGCCCGCCTGATCGCCCGCCAGATCGACGTGCGCTGCCTCGAGTTCGGCGACGTGGACACCAATCTGGCCGGCGCGCGCCAGAAGGTCACCGTCAAGCAGGGCATCGAACAGAAGCTGGCCAAGAAGATCGTCTCCACCATCAAGGACGCCAAGCTCAAGGTGGAAGCGCAGATCAACGGCGAGAAGCTGCGCGTGACCGGCAAGAAGCGCGACGACCTGCAGGATGTCATCGCCCTGCTGAAGAAGACCGAGTTCGAACTGCCGCTGCAGTTCGACAATTTCCGTGACTGACGTTCCGCACATCGTCGAGGGCATGGCCGACCCCATCGCCACCACCCGCCAATGGGTGGAGCGCGCGGTGATCGGCCTGAACCTGTGCCCGTTCGCAAAAGCGGTGTACGTGAAGCAGCAGGTCCGCTTCGTGCTCAGCGATGCGAGCACCCCGGAGGCACTGCTGGAAGAGCTGGCAGAAGAACTGGTGCTGCTGCGCGATGCGGACCCCGAACAGGTCGACACCACGCTGATCATCCATCCCGACGTGCTGACCGACTTCCTCGACTACAACGATTTCCTCGACAACGCCGACGCCGCGGTCGAGGCATTGGACCTGCAGGGCGTGATCCAGGTGGCCAGCTTCCACCCGGACTACCAGTTCGCCGGCACCATGCCGGACGACATCAGCAACTACACCAACCGTTCGCCCTATCCCACCCTGCACCTGCTGCGCGAAGCCAGCATCGACCGTGCGGTGGAAGCCTTCCCCGATGCCGATGTCATCGTGGAGCGCAACGTGAAGACGCTGGATTCGCTGGGGCATGCAGGGTGGGCGAAGCTGTTTTCGGAGTGAGCGAGGTCTGTCTCTTCCGTAGGAGCGACGTAAGTCGCGACCGCCGACCGTCCGCCCCACAGCTCCGTCATCGCTTCTCTAAGCCTGTAGCCATACTGCATCCCAGTACGGATAGCTCCCGATCCTATCGACCAATCCAGCGCGCAATGGATTGGCGACCAGGTAGCGCGCGGCGGCCCGCAGGCCATCATCCGAACGGATCGCGCGATCATGGAAGCCAGGCGCCCACACACGTTGCGGACCTTCGGGCCTGGCCGCCGCGCGTGACGTATTGGTCTTCAGGCGCTGCACGCAGACGGACAGGGATTCCATAGCTCCCAACTCGATCAGCCCATGCCAGCGATCCGGCATGAGTACCCACGCCAACAGCCGGGAGCGATACCAGAGCCGCCTGTCGGTGGCCGCACGCGCGGCATCGTGGGCCATGGCAGGATCGGAGAACAGCGGTCGGCGGTCATGCGTGACGAAGGTGACCAGGTAGACCTGTCCTTCCGCTGACATGCGTCCGTGACGCAAAGCGGCGTGACCTCCAGTTCGTCGCAGGCAGTCGGCGTTATCCATGCCGGCGAGCATGGAATCACCCCTAGGGCCGCCATATCAGGAGACCTCGCGCATTCGAGTGGGAATTTGCCGTGTGGTCGCGACTCACGTCGCTCCTACAGGAGCTCTCCAGGCACGCCTCGCTCCAGCAACATGCGGGCATCTTCAAGCGACCGCAGGATGGTGTGCCCCAGCGCACGCACGGCGTCGTCCGGTTCCAGCAAGTCAGGGATCTGGATCGGATGCATGCCGGCGGCGAGGGCGGCGCGCACGCCGGTGGGCGAATCCTCCAGCACCAGGCATCGCACCGGTTCGATGCCCAGCGAGCGCGCCGCCAACAGATAGACATCGGGCGCAGGTTTGGGGTGTTGGACATCGCTGCTGGTGCAGATGGCGTCGAACCGGAGCAACAGGCCGGCGGCGTCAAGCTTGCGCAGCGCCAGCGGACGACGCGTCGACGTGGCGACGGCGCGTGGAATCCTGCGGAAATCGAGGAAATCCAGCATCTCGATGATGCCGGGACGGTGTGGTACGCCCGCCGCGACCACCGCCTCGTAAAGCACGTGCGAACGCTGCAGCACGCGTTCGCGCTGCGCTTCGCCGATGGCTTCATCCAGCAGGTGGCGGCAGACGGCCTCGCTGTGGCCGACCATCGACAGCCACAGCACCTCGGGAAGCTCGTGGCCAAGCTCGCGCGCGGCTTCCGCCAGGCAACCGATGATCGCGCGTTCGCTGTCCAGCATCAGGCCGTCCATGTCGAAGATCACCGCCTCGGGCACGAACGGCAGATGTGCAGGACTCACGCGTTCCCCTCGAACAGCTGGCGGAGATCTTCCTCGCCCAGGAGACGCCATTGCCCCGGCTCGAGGTCGCCCAGCGTCAGTCCTCCGATGCGACTGCGATGCAATGCCTCCACATGGTTGCCGACGGCGGCGAACATGCGGCGCACCTGGTGGTACCGACCTTCGGTAAGCGTGACCTGCGCATGGCGTGGGTCGATCACGTGCAAGCCGGCCGGTGCCAGCGGCGTCTGCTCCGATTCCAGCATCAACGCGCCGCTGGCGAAGGCCGCGCCTTCATCGCCGCGCAGGTCCTGCGCCAGCGTGACGTCGTAGACCTTGGGCAGGTTGGCCTTCGGCGAGATGATCCGATGCAGCAACCCGCCATCGTCGGTGAGCAGGAGCAGGCCGCTGGTCTCGCGATCGAGCCGCCCGACCGTGGACAGCACTGGCGAGCGATCGCGGAAACGCGACGGAAACAGATCGTAGACGATGCGGCCGGTGTCTTTGGTCGAACACGTGTAGCCGACCGGCTTGTGCAGCAGGATCGCGATCCCGGGCGCGGGATCGAGCGGCTCGCCATCCACGCGGATGGTGTCGTGGTCGACCGCATCATCGGCATACAGCACCTCGCCGTTGGCATTGGTGATGCGGCCTTCGCGGAACATCCACTGCACTTGCTTGCGGCTGCCGTAGCCCAGGTTGGCGATGTGCTTGACGATCTTCATGCGCTCACCGCCTCGCCTTGACGGCGGCAATGACCTTGAAGCCGTCGCGTTCGCCCGCCACGCGCACGTCGCCGAAGCGCTCGTTCAAGGTCTGCTCGTACGGCAGGTGACGGTTGGCGACCAGCCACAGTCGGCCGCCCGGCTTCAGCGCCTCGGCCGCCGCGCTGATGAAGCGCTGGCCGATGTCGGGACGGTCCGCGCGGCTCTGCGTATGGAAGGGCGGGTTGCTGACGATGAAGTCGTAGCGCTCCGGCAGCCCCGCGGTCACGTCGTGCCAGCGGAAATCGAGGCGCGCGGAAGCAGCGGCATTGCCCAGGTTCTCCTTCGCCAACGCCAGGGCGCGCGCCTCGGCCTCGTAGAGATCCAATGCGGTGATGCCGGGGTTGCGTTCGAGCAAAGCGAGCGACAGGAATCCCCAGCCCGCGCCGAGATCGGCGCCATGCCCGGCGATGTCGGCAGGCAGGCATTCGACGAGCAGCGCTGATGCCGGATCGATCCGGTTCCAGGCGAACACGCCTGGACGGCTCAGGAAGCGGCCGTTTTCGATGCGGCGTGGCGCGTCGAGTGACAACCACTGGCGCAACAGCGATCCATCCGTGCCATCGCCCAGCGGCCGTGTCCAGAACGTGCGGCAATGGAACTTGGTCAAGGTGCCGCCGATGCCCGTGAGTTGCTTCAGATCGGCTTCGCCTGACTTCGCGCCTTCGTTGTTCGTCATTGCTGCGACAACGACACCGCCAGGCGCAGCAAGCTGCACTGCACGCGCCAGCAGCGCACGCGCTTCCTCGCGCTGGCGGGGGGGCAACACCAGTACCAGCGGATAACGCCCGTCGTCCGCGGCGGCATCGGCCACCACGTGCAGTCCCGCGCGCTCCAGAAGTTCGGTGTCCGGGCGGAAGCTCTGCTCGCACACCAATTGCGCGAGCGAAACCTGGCGCAGCGCAGCGCCATCGCGCGCGCGCAGGAACAGCACGGGACCGGACGGCCAGGCAAGCAGGCCCTGCATGAAGGGCAGCATCAATGCGTCGAGCGCGGGATCGGAGAATCGGGAGGCCACGGGCGGCACGCATGAGGAAGGAAGACGTCATTCTACCGGCTGGCCGCTGGCTACCGTTTCCGACACCGCCCGTCGGCCACGGAAAACAAAGTGAAAAAAATGTTGCGCGAACAAAACAACCGGCGTATCGTGCGCGGCCTTCGGCCCCTGCGGCTGTTTTTTCACCAGAACGAATTCCATGAAGCCCGCGTACGACATCGCCAACACGCTTGACCTGCAGCCATCGCGCTGCGGCCTGCGCGTGCATGCGTATGCCTTCGCTGCCAAGCGCGGCAGCGAATCCGCACGGCGCATGGACACCTGACATCCGGCTGACTCCCTGGGAGATCGGCCACCCCGATCTCCCGAGGAACGCGAACGCCCTCGGGTCGCCATACCCGGGGGCGTTTTGTTTTCAGCGTTCGCGGAGGATGCGCATGCATCGAGGTTCGTTTCTTTCCATCACGGAAATCCTTTTCCGCCCTGGGGCATCCGGGTAGCGCGCGTGCGCGCCCCGAGGCAGGGGCGCGGCTGCGACCGGCGCATGTGCGCTGCGTCGTGATGCCCCGACGCGGGCTGCACGTGGGAAGAACATCAACAAGGGCGCATGGCGCCCGAACGGATTGCCGGTTGGCGACAGCCGGCGATGGGGAGCATCGATCGAACACGCTACAGCGGCACGGGTTTGTATCCCGTCCGGTGCGCGCGGCGCTGCCGTGGCGTATGCCGAAGCGTGGGGGAAGGTGTTCCTCGAGCGGACGATAGCTCAGAGGCAGAGCAGCGGCGCATGCCGTTGGCCGCCGGTTCGAATCCGGTTCGTCCACCACTGGATAGCTCAGATGGTTAGAGCATCGGTTTCAGATACCGAGTGTCGCGGGTTCGACTCCCGCTCCAACGCCTGAAAAGGCACATGACCTTTCACGTCATGACATGGGGACGCAAGTCCCACCCAGGAAACGCCCCGTGCGGCGTGACGCTTTCCCGCGACGGAGCGCAGGAAGACGGCATGTCGCAGCAGGGACGAAGCCGGCACCGCGCCCTCGACGCGGAGGCGCGCAGCGTTCGATGCGGTCCACCGATCGCACCCTCGTTGCGAAGCATCCGCCGACAGCGCCGGCCGCCCGCCTCGCCTCCGTCCAGGGGCGTTTCCACCTTCTTCCGTCGATCGCAGTGTGCGGTCGACACACCATCGTCGTGGCGTTCGATCCTCCACGACGGTGTTCCCCAACGGATCGAACCACCAGAGCCAACAAGGAGAACAACGCCATGCTTCTGAACAGCATGTTCTGGACCAAGAGGGTCGTGATCGGTGACGGCGAGCGCGGCCTGGTGTATCGCAACCGTCGGTTCGAGCAGCTGCTCGCGCCCGGCGTGTACCGCTGGTTCGACCCGATGGGTCGGGTCGAGGTGCGCACCTTCAACATCGCCGCGCCGGAATACGCCGGCCACGACGTCGACGCGCTGATCGCGCGCCTGGGCGACCGCCTGGGCGAGGTCTTCGTGCTCGCCGACATCGGGGTGGACCAGGTCGGCCTGGTGCTGAAGAACGGCAAGCTGGAAGACGTGCTGCCGCCCGGCACGCGGCGCCTGTACTGGATAGGCCTGGTGAAGGTCGAGGTGCAGGCCGTGTCGCTCGCCACGCCGGACGTGGACGTCGCGGTCGCGCGACGCCTGCGCCAGTTGGGTGCGTTGTCGAAGCTGGCGGTGGTGGCCGATGTACCGGCGGAGTTCGCCGGCCTGGTCTTCATCGACGGCAAGCTCGAGCGCACGCTGGCACCGGGCAGCTACGCCTTCTGGAACTTCCAGAAGAACGTGGTGGTGGATGTGGTCGACCTGCGCGTGCAGTCGATCGAGGTCTCGGGCCAGGAACTGCTGACCCGCGACAAGGTCAGCCTGCGCGTGAACCTGGCCGCCAGCACCCGCGTCACCGACGTGGTGGCGGCGCGGACCAAGGTCGCGAAGGTCGGCGACTTCGTCTACCGCGAGCTGCAGTACGGCCTGCGCAAGGCGGTCTCCGCCAAGACGCTGGACGAACTGCTGGGCGACAAGGCCTCGCTGGACGCCGACATCTTCGCCTACGTGCGCGGCCAGGTGACCGGCTTCGGCGTGGAAGTGCTGGGCGTAGGCGTGAAGGACGTGATCCTGCCGGGCGAGATGAAGGAGATCCTCAACGGCGTGGTGCAGGCGGAGAAGACGGCGCAGGCCAACGTGATCCGCCGCCGCGAGGAGGCGAACGCCACGCGTTCCCTGCTCAACACCGCGAAGCTGATCGACGAGTCGCCGGTGCTGATGCGCCTGAAGGAGCTCGAGGCCTTGGAGAAGGTCACCGAGAAGATCGACAAGCTCACCGTGTTCGGCGGCCTGGATGGCGTGCTGAAGCAATTGGTGACGTTGAAGTAGCAAACCGTGGCGGCCGCATGGACGCGGCCGTCGCGGTCCACAAGGATGAAAGGACGACACACATGCGCAATGACATGTTCAAGGTCATCGTGGAGCGGCCGCGGCGCGGAGGAAGTTACGCCCGCGAGCGTACGCCGCACGCCAACGATGAAGGTGCGCCGGTTCAGGAAAGCCTGCGCTGGCGCCACCGGCACCGGAAATGGCTCAACGAGAACCTGCGACCGCTGGAACGCTACCTGGACGGACAGGTCGGCAGGCCTTGGGACAAGGTGTATTCGGAGATCTGTTCCGGCATCGATCGGCGAAGCACCGTGCAGCAGCACATCCATCAGCATCTGGCCGATTTCGTGGCGATGCGGCTGTCGATCATCGATGGCCGGTTGCACTGGCTCAAGGGCTGGGGACGGCCGACGCCGTTGGCCGACCGCCGGGCGCCGAAGCTCTGCGTGGATCCGGCGACGGGACTGCTGCGCCGCAATCGCGAACGCGAGCAGCTTCGTCGGCAGGAACGGGCGACGTGGTCGATGCTGGAGCACACGCCAGACCGCATCGATCTGGGGCCGCTGCGTCAGCTGCACCGCCTGCAGGGCATCTGGTACGAGGTCGAGTTGGCCCTGATCCCGCCCGCCGGTCGTGGCCGAGGCGTCACCGACGTGGTGCGAGGCTGCACCGTCGTCGCCTACAGCCATCGGGGCGCAGGACGGCACGTCGTCCAGCGCGACCGGGCACTCTACGGTAGCGACGAAGTCTACGCGCGCCACAAGCGACAGCTCGATACACGCGAACTGCGCGTGCATCGACTCCACAACACACAATGATGAGAATCCGTCCGGGGCGCCGATGCGACTCGCAGACGAAAGGAAAAGGAACATGAGCACTACGTTCGAACTGCTGCACGCCGAGGGCAGCGCCACGCCGATCAAGGGCTGGGTGCGCGGCGTGCCCCTGGACCAGGGCGCCCACGAGCAGCTGCGGAACATCGCGGCGATCCCGTTCGTCGGCCCGTGGGTCGCGGTGATGCCCGACGTGCACCTGGGCAAGGGCGCCACCGTGGGCTCGGTCATCCCGACCCGCGGCGCCATCATCCCGGCCGCCGTCGGCGTGGACATCGGCTGCGGCATGGCCGCAGTGCGCACCACGCTGCGCGCGAAGGACCTGCCGGACAGCCTGGCGCAGTTGCGCTCGAGCATCGAACGCAGCGTGCCTGTGGGCAACGGCCGCGGTGGCGAGCACTGGAAACTGCCCGACAGCATTGCCACGCGCATCGCGCAGTCGGGGCTGGAGCCGCGTCTGGAGGCGATCAAGCAGAAGCACCGCAAGATCCGCACCGACAAGCTGGACCGCCAGATCGGCACGCTGGGCGGCGGCAACCACTTCATCGAGATCTGCCTGGACGAGGCCGACGCGGTGTGGGTGATGCTGCACAGCGGTTCGCGCGGCACCGGCAACCTGATCGGCACGTACTTCATCGAGCGCGCGCGCGAGCAATTGGCGCACCGCGTGCTCGGCTTCCACCTGCCGGACAAGGACCTGGCCTTCTTCATGGAAGGCGAGCCCCTGTTCGACGACTACGTGGAAGCGGTGTCGTGGGCGCAGGACTATGCCCGCGAGAACCGTGAGGCGATGATGTCGCGCGTGCTGGCCGAGATGCGCCACCGCCTGCCGAAGTTCCAGTTGGAGAAGATGGCAGTCAACTGCCACCACAACTACGTGCAGAAGGAAATGCACGGCGGCATGGACCTGCTGGTCACCCGCAAGGGCGCGGTGAGCGCGCGTGCCGGCGAGCTGGGGATTATCCCCGGCAGCATGGGCGCGAAGAGCTTCATCGTGCGCGGCAAGGGCAACGCGGACAGCTTCCACAGCTGCAGCCACGGGGCCGGCCGCGTATTGAGCCGTACCGCCGCGCGCCAGCAGATCACGCTGTCGCAGCACCGCGAGGCCACCGCGCACGTCGAATGCCGCAAGGACGCCGGCGTGATCGACGAGTCACCGGCGGCCTACAAGGACATCGACGCCGTGATGGCCGCGCAGAGCGACCTGGTGGAGGTGCTCCACACGCTGCGCCAGGTGGTGTGCATCAAGGGGTGAGCTTCGGCTCGCCCCTTTTTTTCTTCTCTGTGGGAGCGACGTAAGTCGCGATGAGGCATTACCGGTGGCCCATCGCGACTTACGTCGCTCCCACAAGAGCAGAAGCCTTAGCCCTGCAGCTCCCTCAGCGTCACCGAAGGCGGCGCATCCAGCACCTTGCGCGTGGCGAACAGCCCCGCGCCCAGTGCCGCCAGCATGCCCAGCCCGCCACCGATGGCGGCCAGCTGCCAGTTCGCCTTCCACGGCAGGTCAAACACCTGGGTCGCGACCACACCCGAAAGCACGGAGGCCGCGATCGCCGCGACCAGTCCCGCCAGCAGGCCGATGGCGGCGAACTCCGACGCCTGCGCCAGACGCAGCTGGCGACGACTGCCGCCGAGCACGCGCATCACGCCGCCCTCCAGCAGGCGTTCGTCCTGGCTCGCGCTCACCGCCGCCATCAGCACCAGCAGGCCCGCCGCCAAGGAGAACCAGAACACCACCTGCACCACCTGCGAGACCTGCTCCGCCGTGCTGCGCACCTGGTTCAGCACCGCCTCCACGTCGATCACCGACAAGTTGGGGAACTGGTTGACCAGTTCGCGGGTGAAGGCGGCATCGCCCGATGGCACGCTGACGGCGGTGATGTAGCTGGCCGAATAGCCATCCAGCGCACCCGGCGAGGCGACGACGAAGAAGTTCGGCCGGAAGCTTTCCCAATCTACGCTGCGCAGGCTTGTGATGCGGCCCTCGAAGCGCTGGCCGGCGATGTCGAAGGCCACCTGGTCGCCGAGCTTCCAGCCCAGGTCTTCGGCAAAGTCCTCCTCCACCGACAGCTTCGGCGACGAAGGCGTGCGTCCGCTCCAGAACTCGCCCGCGGTGACCTTGTTGTCGTCGCGCAACGTCGCCGACATCGACAGGTTGAATTCACGCTCGGCGCGTCGCTGTGCGCGCTCGTCGGTGCCCTCATAGTCGGCGCCGCTGGCGGGCTTGCCGTTGAGTTCGACCAGGCGGCCGCGGATCATCGGGTACAGATCGACCGCAGACAGACCGCGCGCCTGCATGAAGCTCTTCACCGGGTCGACCTGGTCCGGCTGCACGTTGACGATGAAGCGGTTCGGCGCATTGGCCGACAGCGCCAGCTGCCAGCGGTCCAGCAGGTCGGTGCGTACGAAGGTCAGCAACAGCAGCGCCATCAATCCGAGGCCAAGGGCCGAGACCTGCGCGATCGACGTACCGGCGCGCCGGCTGACGTTCGCCAACCCGTAGCGCAGGCTGCCGCGCAGGCGCGAGCGTACGCGGCGCACCAGCAGGATCAGCAGCCACGCCAGCAACGCGAGCACGGCCAGGGTACCGACGATGCCGATGAGCATCGCGGTACCCAGCGTCGGCGAGCCCGCCTTCCACCACAGCAGCGCGCCCAGCCCGACGAAGCCCGTCAGCGCCACCAGCCAGGCGCTGGGCTCGGTGCGGTCCAGGTCGCGACGCAGCACGCGCAATGCCGGCACGCGACGCAGCGCCAGCACCGGCGGTGCGCCGAACGCGAGCAGTACGATCATGCCCACGCCATAACCTTGCAGCGCCGGCATCAGGCCCGCCGGAGGAATGTCGATCTTCAGCGACTGCTGCAGCCAGCTGCCGATGCCCCACTGCAGTCCGAAGGCGATCAGCACGCCGACGGTGCACGCAGCCAGGCCCAGCAGTACCAGTTCGCCGACGTGGATACCCACCAGCGTGCGCTGCTGCGCACCGAGGCAGCGCATCACCGCCGTGCCCGACAGGTGACGCTCGCTGTGGCGACGCGCGGCCATCGCGACGGCGACGGCGGCAAGCACCACGGAGACCAAGGCAGCCAATCCCAGAAAGCGACTGGCGCGGTCCAATGCGGAGCGTACTTCCGGACGCGCGTCCTGGATGGTCTCCATGCGCTGGCCGCGCGCGAGCTGCGGCTTCACTGCCGCGGTGAATGTTTCGACCGCGGCCGCGTTGCCGGCGACCACCAGGCGATAGCGCAGGCGGCTGCCCTCCTGCACCAGACCGGTGGACGGCAGGTCGGCGAGATTGAGGAACACCTTCGGGGCGACGTTGAAATAGTCCAGCGCCGCATCCGGCTCCTGCGTCACCAGTGCCGCGAGTTTGAGCGTGCGCGTGCCGATGCCAATCTCGTCGCCGGGCTTGGCGCCCAGCGTTTCCGCACCAGCCTGGCTGATCCACAGCGTGCCCGGCGCCGGGATGCCAGCGGCATCGCGCTCGGCGCCGCCGCTACCATCGACCACGCGGAAATTGCCTCGCAGCGGGAAGCCTTCGCCCAGCGCACGCAGGTCACCCAGCGACAGCGACTCGCCGGCGCGGATCATGCTCTGCAGTTCCTGCGTTTCGGTCACCCGCAGGCCAGGCGCCGTCGCCAGTGCACGCAAGGCGTCGGTCGGCGCCGAGTCGCCGCGCACCACGACGTCGCCGCCCAGCAAGCGGTTCGCCTCGATCGCCAGCGCGCGTTCGGCGCGATCGGTGACGAAGCCCACGGCGGTGACCGCGACGACCGCGAGCACCAGCGCGGCGAACAGGATGCGGACATCGCCCGCGACCAGATCGCGGCGCAGCTGGCGCCAGGCCAGTGCGAGGGTCCTCATGCGCTACCGCCCTGCAGGCGGCCGGCATCCAGTCGGAGCAGGCGCTGGCAACGCTCGGCCAAGTGGTCGTCATGCGTGACCAGCACCAGCGTGGTGCCGGCATCGGCATTCAACGCGAACAGCAGTTCGATGATCGCCTGACCGGTATGGGTGTCGAGATTGCCGGTGGGCTCATCGGCGAACAGCAGCGATGGCCGGGTGACGAACGCACGCGCCAGCGCGACGCGCTGCTGTTCGCCGCCGGACAGCTGGCGCGGGTAATGGCCCAGGCGCTGGCCGAGGCCGACCTTCTCCAGGATCTGCCGCGCCGGACCCGCCACATCGGCATCGCCACGCAACTCCAGCGGCAGCATGACGTTCTCCAGGGCAGTCAACGACGGCAGCAATTGGAAACTCTGGAAGACGAAGCCGACCTTCTCCCCGCGCACGCGCGCACGACCGTCCTCGTCCAGGTCCGAAAGACGCTCTCCATCGAGCGTGACCGTGCCGGCACTGGGCACGTCCAGGCCGGCCAGCAGCGACAGCAGCGTGCTCTTGCCGGAGCCGGATGCCCCCACGATGGCGACGGTGTCGCCACGCTCGATGCGGAAGCCGATGTCGTCGAGTATCGTCAGGGCACCGTCGGGCAGCGGCACATGCTTGCCCAACCCCTGCACGTCGAGCACGGCGTGGCGCGCAATGGAGGGGGCTTCAGTGGGGAGTCTGCTGGCGTCGGCCATGATCGTCTCGTCGGTCATTTCATGGATCATCGGGAGCACGGATTAAATGTTTCTTAATTTGAACAGGTATGGGGCCAGCGGCGTACGCATGCAATGGGCCATGAGCTTGGCGCTGCTGCTGCTCGTCGCATTATTCGCACGTCCCGCCGCAGCGCAGAGTGCGCAGGCCGCGCCCGCGAAGGGCACGCGCACCGTGCTGGTGATGGGCGACTCGCTCTCGGCGGCATACGGCCTGGCGCCGTCGCAGGGATGGGTGTCGCTGACCGCGGACCGGATCGGCAAGACGAAGCCGGGCTGGCGCGTCGTCAACGCCAGCATCAGTGGCGAGACCACTGCGGGCGGGGCGGCGCGCATCGCGGCGGAACTGCAACGCCACAAGCCCGCCGTCGTGGTCATCGCGCTGGGCGCGAACGACGGGTTGCGGGGCCTGCCACTGGCGCAGACGCGCGCCAATCTGGAGAAGATGATCAAGGCCGCGCAGGCGAGCAAGGCGAAGGTGCTGCTGGTCGGCATGCGCATGCCGCCGAATTACGGCCCGGACTACACACGCGGCTTCGAACAGAACTTCAGCGCGCTGTCCAAGCAGTACCGCACCGCGCTGCTGCCATTCCTGCTGCAGCCCATCGCACTGGACCGCAATGCCTACCAGGCCGACAACCTGCACCCCGTCGCCAGCGCCCAGCCGAAACTGCGCGACCACGTCTGGACCGCGCTGGAGCCGCTGCTGCGCTGAGGACCGGCGTTGCACCTACACGGCGGTAGGAATTTTCCTACGCCGATACGGGCAGTCCGCCGAATGTGATAACTGGCACATTCGCGCACAGTCCCCATGCCGGTTCCCTGCCCGGCATGTCGACTGGAGTACGCAATGCCCCGCCTGCTTTTCACCATCGCCGCCGATGCCAGCGGCTGGCAACTGTATGAAGGCCAGTTCGGCCGGGACTGGTTCGACAACCTCGGCGACGCGCGCGAGAACGCCAAGTTGCTCGCGGCCACCCTGCACCAGCATCACGGCATCCCGACCGCCGTGGTGGTCGAAATGCCCAGCAACGAGTCCGTGCTGTTGGCACGCCACGGCTGAAGCACCGTTCCGGGCGCGCGGGCGACTACGCCCCGCTGTCCGCTCTCCGTCACCGGATGGCATGATCCGCGGCACACACTTGGAGACCCCGCCATGGGCAAGCACGCGTTCGAAGAGTCGCTGGCGCAAGGCCGGCACCTGCAACTGGCACAGATGGCCGGTGAGTGGGAAGGCCGCTTCCGCCTGTGGTTCACGCCGGACGAACTGGCCTGCGAGGCACCGCAGCGGGGACGCATCCGCAGCGTGCTGGGCGGACGCTTCCTGATGCACGAGTACGAGAGCCGCTTCAACGACGAGCCCATCGAAGGCATCGTGCTGTACGGCTACCACCTGGACGATGGTCACTGGGAATCCGCCTGGGTGGAGAGTTTCGGGACGGGCACCAACATCATGTTCTCGACCGGCGCCGGCAGCGAGCCCAACCCCAACGTCCTCGGCAGCTATGGCGACGGCCAAGGCGGTCCACGCTGGGGATGGCGCACGACACTGGAGCAACCCGACCCTGACACGCTGGTGATCACCATGTTCAACATCACCCCGCAGGGCGAGGAAATGCGGGCGGTCGAGACGCTTTACACCCGCGTCGGATAGGCGGCCGTTGCGGGACGGGAGCGATCAGGCTGCGATGCCCGACAGCTGGCGCAGCGCCTGTTCGAACACCTCCACCGGTTGCCCGCCCTGCACCAGGTGGCGGTCGTTGAAGATCACCGACGGCACCGCGCGGATGCCCTGCTGCTGGTAGAAGTGTTCGCGTTCGCGGACCTGTGCGGCGAAGGTATCCGTGTCGAGGATATGCCGCGCCGCCGCGCCATCCAGTCCGGCGGATCCGGCGATGGCGGCCAGCGTGTCGTGGTCTGACACGTTTCTTCCTTCGCCATGGTACGCATTCAGCAACGCATGCTTGAGGGCAAGCTGCTGCGGGGCGCCGAGTTCGCCCGCCCAGTGCAGCAGGCGATGCGCGTCGAAGGTGTTGTAGATGCGGTCGCGCTTCTGCATGTCGAAATGGAAGCCCAGGGCTTCTCCACGCTGGCGCAACGCTTCGCCGTTCTGCGCCAGCTGCTCCACGCTGAGGCCGTACTTGCGGCCGAGGTGCTCCGCGATGGATTCACCTTCCGGCGCCATGTCGGGATTCAGTTCGAACGGCTGGAAATGCAGGTCCACCTGCAGGTCGCTGCCGATGTTCGCCATGGCGTGTTCAAGTGCGGCCAGGCCGATGGCGCACCATGGGCAGGCCACGTCGGACACGAAATCGATCTTCACGGGCGTGGACATGCGCTGCACCTCACTCGCTCGCGACGTTCTTGTACACGCGACCATGCTTCATCACGAAGCCGACATTTTCCAGTACTGCCACGTCCTGCAACGGATCGCCGTCCACGGCGATCAGGTCGGCGTAGTAGCCCGGCTTCAGCACGCCCGCATCCTTGTCGATGCCGAACAGTCGCGCATTCACTACCGTAGCCGAGCGGATCGCCTGCAGCGGAGTCATGCCGAACTGCACCATGCGCGAGAACTGGCGCGCATTGAGGCCGTGCGGATAGACCCCACCATCGGTGCCGAAACCCATGACGACGCCGGCCTGATGCGCCTTGCGGAAATTCTCACGCTGGGTGGCGCCCACGCGGCGTTCCTTCTCCAGCGATTCGGGCAGGAAGCCGGCCTTCTCGCCTTCGCCGAGGATGTACTCGGTGTTGTAGATATCCATCACCAGCACGGTGCCGTTCTTCTTCGCCAAGGCGATGCCCTCGTCGTCGATGAAGCTGGCGTGCTCGATGGAATCCACGCCGGCCAGCAGCGCGTTGCGGATGCCGGTGGCGCCATGCGCGTGCGAAGCCACCTTGCGGCCCTGCGCATGCGCTTCATCCACGAGTGCTTTCAGTTCTTCTAGCGAGTACTGCGGCGCGCCGACCTCGGTGCCCTTGGACAGCACGCCGCCGGTGGAACAGGTCTTGATGAAGTCGGCACCGAACTTGACGTTCTGCCGCACCTTTTGCCGCGCCGCCCACGGACCGTCGGCCACGCCCTCGCCGACCGCCTTGTACTCGGCCGGCAGCAGGTTGTTGTCACTGCAATGACCGCCGGTGATGCCGATCGACACGCCGCCGGCGAGGATGCGCGGCCCCTCGACTTCGCCCGTGGCGATGGCATCGCGCAGCGCCACGTCGGCATACCCGGGTGAACCGGGCACGCGCACGGTGGTGAAGCCGGCGAGCAGCGTGGTGCGCGCGTTCTTCGCGCCCTTGATCGCAGCGGCGGGCAGCGAGATGGACAGGCGGCGATAGCCCTGCAGGTCGGCATCGCCATGCAGGTGGACGTGCGCGTCCATCAGACCGGGCAGCACGGTCTTCGTCGACAGGTCGTGGACCGTCGCACCGGTAGGTACCGGCGTGCTGGCGACAGGACCGATGGCGGTGATGCGCGTGTCCTCGATGACGATGGCCTGGTCGGTCAGCATCCGCCCGGATTCGACATCGAGCAGGCGGCCGGCCTTGACGTAGGTGGTGGCGGCGAGCGCGGGCACAGCGGTGGACAGCAAGGCGACAATGGCCAGCAGGGAAAGGCGGCGCATCGGGGCTCCAGTGGAAGATGATCGCGCGACTGTAGCAAGCCAGCCCTGTAGGAGCGACGTAAGTCGCGACCGTATCCTCACGGCCGCCGTCGCCAGCGGGTCAGGCATCGCAGTCGCCTCGGATCTGCGGTCGCGACTTACGTCGCTTGTACAGGGGAATCCGTCGCGCGGCGGACCGGGCGGCTCGGCTCGCGTCGTGCAGGACGTGATCAGACCGGCGTGGGATTGCGGTACGCGAAGCCGGCCTGGTGCCAGTACGGATATGGCTTCGGGCGCTGACTGGCGGCATCCAGCTTCGCCACCTGTTCCGTGGTCAGATTCCAGCCCACCGCGCCGAGGTTCTGCTTCAACTGCTCTTCGTTGCGCGCGCCGACCACCACCGTGCTCACGGTCGGGCGCTGCAGGAGCCAGTTCAATGCGACCTGCGGGATCGACTTGCCGGTTTCCTGCGCGACCTCGTCCAGCACATCGACCACGTCGTACAGGTAGTCGAGGTCGACCTGCGGACCCGCATCGTTCGCGGTCTGCGATTGCAGGCGGCTGTTCTCGGGCAGTGGCTGGCCGCGGCGGATCTTGCCGGTCAGGCGGCCCCAGCCCAGCGGACTCCACACCACCGCGCCGACGCCCTGGTCGGCGGCCAGCGGCATCAGCTCCCATTCGTAGTCGCGACCGACCAGCGAGTAGTACGCCTGGTGAGCCACGTAGCGCGTCCAGCCATGGCGGTCGGCGGCGGCGAGCGACTTCATCAGGTGCCAGCCGGAGAAATTGGACACGCCCAGATAGCGGATCTTGCCCGCCTTCACCAGCGTATCGAGCGTGGACAGGACTTCTTCCACCGGCGGGCGCGCGTCGAAGCCGTGCAGTTGGAACAGGTCGATGTAGTCCGTGCCGAGCCGCTTCAATGCCGCATCGACCGCATTGATCAGATGATGACGCGAGGAACCGACCTGGTTCTCACCGTCGCCGAAGCGGAAGGTGGCCTTGGTGGAAATGATCAGGGAATCGCGCGGCCTGCCCTTGATCGCCTCGCCGAGAATCTCCTCGGCCGCGCCCTTCGAATAGACATCGGCGCTGTCGAACATGTTCAGGCCCGCATCGAGGCAGACATCGACCATTCGGCGCGCCTCGGCCACATCGGTACTGCCCCAGGCACTGAACAACGCACCCTGGCCACCGAAGGTGCCGGTGCCGAAGGAGAGGACGGGCACGCGGAAGCCGGACGCGCCGAGGTAACGGTATTCCATGAGCGGATGCTCCAGAAGCGGGGGAGTGCGCCATTGCACTCCCCCGCCGCGACAGCGGCAACCCCTGGCGGTGGAAAACTCCGTTGCCTGCCGACGAAAACTCAGTTGGGGCTGGCCGCCGGGCGCACGATGATCTCGCTGACGTCCACGTCGTCGGGCTGCTCCACCGCGTAGGCGATGGCGCGTGCGATGGCCTCGGCGGGAATCGCGACCTGGCGGAAGTCTTCCAGCCACGCTTTGATGCCGGCATCGCTGGTGGTCTCGGCCAGTTCGCTGGTGGTCACGCCCGGCGACACCACCGTGACGCGCAGGTTGTCGTGTTCCTGCCGCAGGCCTTCGGACAGCGCGATCACGGCGTGCTTGGTGGCGCAGTAGACCGAGGCGCTGGGCCATACGCGGTGGCCTGCCGTGGAGGCGATGTTGATGATCTGTCCGCCACCCTGCACCTGCATGACCGGCAGCGCCGCCGCGATGCCGTGCAGCACGCCGCGGAGGTTGACGTCGATCATCTGGTTCCATTCGTCGATCTTCAGCGCGGCCAGCGGCGACAGCGGCATGACGCCGGCATTGTTGACGATCACGTCGAGGCGGCCGAATTCCGCCTTGGCGAATTCGACGAACGCCTGCATGTCGTCCAGGCGGGTGACGTCGAGCGCACGCTGGCGGGCGGTGCCGCCAGCTGCTTCTATCTCTGCGACCAGCTGTTCGAGCCGGTCGGTACGGCGCGCGCCCAGCACGACGCGGGCGCCGCGGCGCGCGAGTTCACGCGCGGCGGCTTCGCCGATGCCGCTGCTGGCACCGGTGACGGCGATGACTTTTCCTTCGATTCCGGACATGGGACACCTCGTTGGGGGAAGCCCGGCGCGGGCTGCGTCGGGAAGGGGCGCAGTCTGGGCGCTGGCATCATGGGGTCGATATCCGGTTCCTCCGCGATCCTTGCCTGATCCTGCGGAGCACCGTCCCGCCCCATTCCAT
>CBIHLJ010000036.1:0-40427 GCA_966210745.1 uncultured Pseudoxanthomonas sp. | reverse complement strand
CGGCGGGGTCGTACACCACCACCTTCAGGCTCTGCGTGCCTGCATCGATTCCGGCAGTAAAAGCCATCGACCCCGACCTCCGACACACGAAAAGTTAGCGCTACCATTTTGCCCGGTAAAAAAAGGGAACCGCTCAACTGCTCCCTCTTCCCGCACGGCAACGTCGCCCGCTGCCGTGACGGCGACACTGTAACCAGCACCTGCAAAAAAAGCGTGCTGCACCGCAGAATCCCATGCAGAACAACGATTTGGATCCGAGGCAGCAGCCTCGCTCAGGTCACCACATCGATGAAGGTGTTGATCGACAGTCGCCCCTGCAGCGGATCCGCGGGCAGCCCCCGATCGTTGCCGATCCTGCCCGAGTGCAGCGCGTTCCTCCGGTACACGATGAGCCGGTTGAACACGCCCTCTACGCTGGCGACCCGCTCGAACAACGGCGTGTCCCCATCGATGTAGCCAACGTCTTGCATGGCGTCCTGATGGCTTTCTTGCGCCAGTCGATCGAAGTACGCCGCATGGCGGCCTTCGTCGACATACTCGAACCCGGTATGGCGATGCCGGTAGAAATCCGTACCGCCCCACGTGCCGCGGAACAGGTAGTGCACTGTCGCAAGACCTCCGATGCTCACCGAATCGATGTGCGGCACACGCTGCAGGAAGTGCAACGTGGCCGGCGGCTGCGTGACCAGCGAGAAATGGCACATCGGAAACACGAAGCGACCCGGCGCCTGATCGAAACATTCACGCAACAGTGGATTGAGCGTCGCCTCCAGGAACGACTGGTAGGAAACCGGTGCGGGCGCGCGGATGCCGGGAAACATCGACGATTGCTTCACGTACTGCCGCGTGGCCGCCTTCCGCAGCATCCGCTCCGGATCGGCCAGCAGATTGTCGATGATCAGCAGTGGCGCCCCCTCGCGCCCGACCACCTGGCGGGTTACCCGGATATGCGAATGGTGAGCCAACAGCATCGCCGTCCCTGCGTCCGGCTAGCGCGGCACGGTCCGGTTTCCCCACACCTCGGGACCGGCTTTGCAGTAGCGATCGATGAAGGCTTGCTGCGATGGCATCCCGGAAACCGCGCGCTCGATCGGCTGGCGGATGGAATCCAGCAGTTTGCGCAGGTCGTCGTCCGCGAGCGCGCGCGCCAGCGGATGCGGTGGCCCCGGCTGGATGCCCTGCCCCAGCAGCACATGGGTCCACGAATCGACCCGGAACAGTTCGTCAGGATCCTGCCAAGCATGCGCGCGCTCGCGCCATGCGCGCAGGCGGATTTCCAGCGAATCCGGCAGTGGCATCTCGCGGCACGCCTTCCACATCGGCTCATCGCGCTGCGTGGCGTGGTAGTGGAGGATGATGAAGTCGCGCACGTGCTCCATCTCCGCGCGGCTCACCTCGTTGTACAACTCGACCAGCGACGAGGCGATGCCGTCGAAGGGAAACAGCTGGACCAGCCGCACCACGGCGCTGATGGCCAAGTGGATACTGGTCGATTCGAGCGGCTCGATGAAACCGCTGGCCAGGCCCAGCGCGACCACGTTCTTGTTCCACGCCTTCAACCGGCGTCCGGTACGGAACGGCACCAGCCACGGATCGCGGATCGCCGGCGCTCCGACATCGCGCAGCAGCTTGGCGCGTGCCTCGTCGTCGGACATGTGGCGACTGGAGAATACGAGGCCACACCCCACGCGATGCTGCAGCGGGATATGCCAACGCCAGCCGGCCTCGTGCGCAATGGCGCGGGTGTAAGGCACGGGCGGTCCGACGGATTCGGTCTGCACGGCGACCGCCCGGTCACTGGGCAGCCATTCGTTCCAGTCTTCGTAGCCGGTACCCAGCGTCTGCTCGATCAGCAGCCCGCGGAAGCCGGTGCAATCGATGAACAGGTCGCCCTCGATGACCTGCCCGTCTTCCAGTACCAGCGCCTGCACCGCACCGTCGTCCGCGTGCTGCCGGACTTCGCGGATCTTGCCTTCCACGCGCCGGAGCCCGTAGCCCTCGGCGATGCGGCGCAGGAATTTCGCGTAGAGGCCGGCATCGAAGTGGTACGCATAGTTGACCTGCGGTTGGGTCTGCAGCGAGAACTGGTCGCTTCGCGAGGCAAGCGTCTCCAGGCAGAAGTCGCCGAGCTCCGATGGCATGCCGCGACGCAGGCTGTCCAGCCAGAAATGGTGGAACGCCGCCGCCCACGTGCCTTGCCCGGTGATGCCGAAGGGATGGATGTAGCGCTCGCCGGGACGGCGCCAGTTCTCGAACGAGATCGAGAGCTTGAACGTGCCGGCCACTGCACGCAGGAACTCCTGCTCGTCGATCTGCAGGAAGCGATGGAAGGTGCGGATGGGCGGCACCGTGGATTCACCCACGCCCACGGTGCCGATCTGTTCGGATTCCACCAGGGTGATGTCCAGCCTGTCGCGGAACTGGTGAGACAGCGCGCAGGCGGCCAGCCAGCCTGCGGTACCACCACCGGCGATGACCACCTTGCGGATCTGTCCTGCTGGCGTGTTGGGAGAGTCCACTGTGGTTGCTCCAGGTGTCAGCGGTTGAGGCGACCGATCAGCATGGCGCGGATGCGCCGCGCCTGCGTCTCGTCGATGGGTCCCAGCATGTCGCGCGCCTGCGCGGGCAGATGTTCCCCCGCTTGCCCGGCGGGACCGAACACGTAGTACGCGAAGACCTTCGCCCACGCCTGCTTCTCGCGTTCCGGGAGGTCGCGCAGCGTCCACAACGCATGGTGCAGCGCCGGCAAGGGCGAAGACAGGAACGCAGGCGAGCTGCGCCACCAGTAGTTCACCAGTACGTTGAAGGGTGCGAGGCTGCGCACGTGGTGCCACCACATGCTGGGGATGAAGATGGCGTCGCCGGGCTCAAGGAGGGCGGTCTGCGCGGCGGCCAGCGCCCGACCGAATCGCGGATGGCGCTCAAGGTCGGGATGATCGAAATCGACCACGCTGACGACCTGGCCGCCGGGCGTGGGCTCGAATGGGCCCGGGTAGAGATTCTCGATCTGCTCGGGCGGGAACAGGGTGAACTGCCGCCGCCCTACCGCGCAGCAGGCCAGGTTGTCGGGTGCGTCGAAATGGCAGGACGCAACCACCCGGTTGCCGATCCAGATGCCGGGTGGCGCGTCGATCCCGTATCCGGCCAACCGCAGATCATTGTCCTGCGCGAAGCCCGGTAGCGCGCGATCGACCAGCAGCGATGCCACGTAGTAGGTCGGTGGTCGCGCATCCTCAAAGTGGCGTGCAATCTCGTCCAGCACCTGCGCGAGCAGGCCGCGCTGGACTTCGACGTTGAGCTGCGTGAAGTCCTCGTTGTAGAAGGGACGCCCTGCGATGTCCGGGCCACCGAACGAATACTGCACGGGGACACCGGCATCGAAGCCGCGCAGATAGTCCATCGCCTCGCGCGTGGACCGCAATCCGGCCTGCACCAGTCCCCAGTCGCGCGCGATGCCCTTCAGCACCACGGGCTGGCCTTCGGCCATCAATGCGTCCAGTGGCAGCGCATCGGCGCTGAGGTTCTCCAGCGTGCGCATCGCCGTGCCGTCAGTCATGGCGTCAGTTCTTGCCGGCTGGAACGACGGCATCCTGCGCGCGCAGGCGACGCTGCTTTTCGGCCATCAGACGACGCACGTTGTGCAGCGATGCCAGCATCAGGTACGCACCTTCCAGATAGCCCGCGCGGTTCAGCTCCAGCAATGCATGCGCGTCCAGCACGGCCAAGCGCTCCCGGTCGACCCCGTGCAATCCGTTGACGGACACACGATGCCGCTCGTCCAGTTGCACATCGAGATTGACGGGCTGTATCAGACCTTTCGCCTCCAGCGCGGCGAACATCGCCGCACCGTAGGTGCTTCCGTCGCGGATGCCGCGCAGGACGTTCGCGACATGTTCGAGGTAGGGCGTGTTGCCGCCCTGCGGCAGGAAGACGGGCTCGCCCGCGGCGAAGTTGACGCGCGGATGGTCAAGGTCCACGTGCATCACTGCTTCCTGCGTGAGTTCGCCATCGATGCGCTGCTCCTGGAAACCGATCAGGAACGGCCCCCTGGCGGCGGCACCCGGGAGATAGGACGCATTCCATCGGCCGTCCTGCAGGAACAGGTTCTCGCGCTGCTCGAAGCCCAGCAGCACGACGGATTGCCACTTCCCCGTATCCGGGTCTTTCCGCAGGAAGATCGGATACTCCCGTTGCAATTCCGCGAATTCGCTCGGGAACGCCGGCACCATGCCCACGTCATCGCCGTACTCGGGGCCGAAGCCGGTGGCGATGCGCATGTCCCTGTGTGAAACGTTGTTGAGGAGTTCGTAGCGGGCCATCTTCTCGCTCGGGTCGGTCTGGAGCCATCCCACAATATAGCGCTGGCGGAACTTCTTCGAAAAACACCCTTGAGGCTGCGCGCCTTGATAAAAGGGACCGCTGCTCACGCAGCGGTCCCGCTCGGCGACATCCGGAGAGGGCGGCTATCGCCAAGGTCAGAACTTGTAGCGGACACCCACCATGTAGCGCGGACTCTGGTCGGCCAGCTTGACGATCATCTGATCGGTGCGGGCGTGCCAGCGCACGTCCTCGCCCGTCAGGTTGATCGCCTCCAGGCCGAACGACCAGTGGTCGTTGAGCGTGTAGTTCACGCTCAGGTCCCACTGCTCGTACTCTTCCACGTAGTACGGGTTGCGGCTGGCGCCCTGGTTGGCGAGGATCAGGTACTCGTCGCGCCAGTTCCAGGCCAGGCGCACCGACCAGCCGTACTTCTCGAACATGAACATCGCGTTCGCCGTGTCGCTGAGGCCGGTGAGCGCGAACTGGTCGATGCCCGGATCGCCGGCGTTGTTGTATCCCACATCGCCGTTGACGACCGTGTAGTTGGCCAGGATGCCGAAACCGCTGTCGCCGAAGAAGTACTGCCCCCCTATCTCCCATCCGCTCAACTTCGCCTGGTTCTGGTTGACCGGACGGTTGACGTTGAACAGGTACAACGGGTCGTCGGCTTCGCCCACCAGGTTGTAGGCCGCTTCCGTCGCCAAAGCCTGCGCTCCGGTACCGTCGAAAGCAGCCAACCCGGCAGGATCGTTGCGCAACAGCGCCAACGCCGTGAACAGCGATGTGTCGTTGCCCGAGCAGGCAGCCGCATTGGCCGCACCCACCTGGACTGCGCAGGCGGCGCTCTGGAGGAAGGCCAGTGCCGCCTGGGCATCGGGGCCGGACGTCGGGTCGGTCAGGCCATACAGCGATTGCTGGTTCACGCCATTGCCGATGAAGTTGGCGACCGACTTGTTCCAGTACGTCACCGACAGGTAGCTCGCATCCGCGAAGTACCACTCCAGCGCCAGATCGAGGTTGTCCGATTCCAACGGCTTCAGCATGGGATTCTGATCGTTGCCGCTGGCGCGAACCGAGGGGTCGAGCAGCACCGATCCGAACGGCTGCTGGGCAGTGCCGGGGCCGGCATAGAGGTTGCCGTACGGCGCGCGTGCGATGCTCTTGCCGAACGAAGCACGGCCCTTCAGTTCGTCAGTGAAGTCGATGCTGAAATCCAGATTTGGCAGCACGTAGCTGTAGCTGGCCCTTTCGCTGAAGGGCTGCTTCTCATCGGACAGCACGATGCGGAAGTCGTTGTTGGCCGACCACTCGATGGCCTCGGGAATGGCGATGACCGAGTTCGACACCACCTTGGTCGTCTCGTAACGCACACCCACGCGGGTATTGGTCCGCATGCCACCCAGTTCGCCCTCGAACTCCACCTGCACGTATGCGGACTTGGTGTCTTCCTCCACCCGGTCGTCGGCCGAGTTCTGCGGACTTACGCCGATGCCCGCGCCGTAGTTGTCGGCGGCCCACTGCGCCAGTTCACCGGCGTTGCCCCGCCATGCACCATTGCTGCTCCCGACGTTGTAATCGTTGAACAGCCCGGCGATGTCGTACGGCTTGATTAGATCCATCAGCCCGTCGGCGACATCGCCGTTCACGTTGCCCACGCCCCAGTCGCCCAGGGTCGAATAGTTCTCCGCGGCCTGCAGCCGGTGCGTCGAGGACTTGGAGCTGTCGACACCGAACTGGAAGCGGCCGCTGTCGAAGTTCCATTCGCCGTCGATGCGGCCCTGCTTGATCTCGCTGACCTGGGTCTGCGCGTTGATGCGCAGCACCTGCGAGCCGATCTCGCCTTCCACGAAGCCCGGATTGACCACGCCGTTGGTACCGGCGATCGCGTCGGCGTTGGTCGGATACCAGGTCTGCGTGCCGATCGGCAGGCCATTATTGAACTGCAGCTCCTGCACCCAAGTGCCGCCGCAATGCGGCCCGGTGGTGCAATTGTTGGTGCCCGCGATGCTCATGAAGATCGAGCCGCCACCGGTCAGCGGATCGTTCGGACGACTCTCGTTCTTCGAATTGTGCGCATCGAAGCTGAGGCGGAACCGGTCGTTGACGTCCCACACCGCGTTGAGGCCCAGCGAACCCAGCTTGTACTTCTGCATGGTGCGCTGCTGCTCGAGGCCGAAATCCTTGGTCCCGGCGATTTCGCGGATGTAGATCGGCGTAGCGACGGCGCCGCTGGTGTCGAACTCGACGTCGGTGTAGTTGCTGTTCTGCAGCCACATCGCCTGCTCGCCGCGATTCTCGGTGATCTCATTGGTCGAGTAGGTGTAGTCCAGCGTCAGGGTCAGGCTGTCGGTCGGGGCGAACTGCACCACGGCCTGGCCGTTGACGCGATCGCGCTCGAACTCGGAAAAGGCATAACGCAGGTCGTTCGGCCGTGCATACAGGTCGCCGACGCCAGGCGCGTTGACCACGGTCGGGTTGCCTGGCATCGTCCCGGTCCACGGCTGCACGTTCCAGTAGTTCTCGGTCGCCTGCACCGAACCGCCCTTGCGCTTCTGCTGGCTCGCGCTGAGGCTGACACCGAACGTCTTGTCCGGGTTGGTGTAGCTGAAGATGCCGGAAAGCTCGGGCGTCAGATCGTTCTCGAACGGCTGGCTCCGGTCGGAGACCAGCTTCGCACCGGCGTTGGCGACGAAGCCGTCGTAGTTGAACGGTCGTGCGGTCAGGATATTGATGGTGGCGCCGATGCCGCCACTCGGAACCTGCGCCTGGCTGGTCTTGTAGACCTCGATGCCATTGATCGCTTCAGCCGCGAGCTGCGCGAAGTTGAATGCCCGCGTGCCGCCATCCACGCCACCGATGGCGACCTGTCCGGAAGCACCGAACGCATCCGCACCCGGCATCTGCCGGCCGTTGAGCGTGACCATGTTGAACTGGGGACCGAAGCCGCGCGCGGTGACCTGCGCGCCCTCGCCATCGCGGCGCTCGATCGAGATGCCGGTGATGCGCTGCAGGGATTCGGCGAGGTTCGTATCCGGGAACTTGCCGATGTCTTCGGCACTGATCGCATCCACGACGCCTGCGGAGTCGCGCTTGATGTCCATCGCCTGGCTAAGGCTGTTGCGCAATCCCGTGACCACGACCGTGTCCAGCGTTGTCGCGTCCGGCGCGGTCTGCTCCTGTGCCTGTTGGGCGACTTGCGCCTGCGTTTCCTGCCCGAAGGCGGGGTTGATGACCAGTACGCCACCCACGAAGGTGAACATGGCCGTTGACTTGAACCTCGCCAACTTGCGACTCATCAGCATGTCCTCAGGTCTGGAATTGAAGGGCCAACGGCAACGCGGAATTCATCTGGTCGCGCTTCCGCAGCTGCTTGGGTCTCGCTCGGTGCGCGGCATCGGAACCTGCACTCTTTCATGTGGTCTCCCCTCTCACGTTCGATCAGTGGATGTGTCGCCCTCCCCAAGGGCCCCTCGCGGGCGCAGACCCGCGCTTCCTGCCGGGCGCAATGGCAGCGCCCGTTACTGCATTGCCGTTGGAAACGCCTTGTCCAGGCGGGTTCCAGAGTCGCAAGGCGACAAAGCGTTCAATCGACTTCCAGGACAGGATCGATGGCGAATCGAGCAAATGTGGTAGCGCTACCATCGAGTTCGGCGCAGACTAATCACGCGGCCTAGTGCTTGTCACCATGCACCGCAGCAATCCCGGGCGAGCCGGGGTGTGTATCACCCGATACGGGCAATGCGGCAAGACGATGGAAGCGATTCCACCGGCAATCGAGGGGGAAGCATCATGTAATCGCGATTCCGGGCCAGCGTATTGGCTGGCACATCGCAGGTGCTTTGTTTGCCCTTGCATGCGACGCTCGGTGCGCATGCGGCATCCACCCACCCCGGACGATGGGGATCGGAGGAGACAGGACAGAATGGACAAATCGAGCAGGTCATTCCGGCGAAAAGGCGGCGCGATCACGATAGACGAGGTCGCGACCCACGCAGGTGTTTCTCCGATGACGGTGTCGCGCGTGATCAATGGCCATGGCGGGGTACGTGACGCTACTCGCGAACGCGTCATGCTGACAGTGCGCGAACTCGGGTACAGGCCCAATCTGGCGGCGAGTTCGCTCGCCGCGGCACAGCACACGTGCATAGCGCTGATCTACACCAATCCGAGCTCAAGTTACTTGCGTGAACTGCTGGTGGGTGCCCTGCGCGGTTCGGCGCGTGCGGCGGCACAGTTGGTCATCGCGACCTGGGACACGCTGGATGCGGACAGCCAACGCAGCGCGGCGCGCGAGCTGACGAAAAGCGTGGCGGGCGTGATCCTGCCACCACCGCTGTGCGAGTCCAGGGCGATTGTCATGGAATTCATCAATGCCGACGTGCCCGTCGTCTCGATCGCCTCGGGCCGCTTCAGCGAAATGATCTCCTGCGTCCGCATCGATGACCATCGTGCCAGCCACGACATCACGGCACATCTGATCACCCACGGACATGTGCGGATCGGCTATATCAAGGGCGATCCAAACCAGACTGCCAGCGCCCATCGTCTTCAGGGTTACCAGGATGCATTGGCAGAGGCAGGCCTGGCATACGACGAAGCACTCGTCCAGCCGGGCTACTTCACCTACCGCTCGGGCCTGGATGCGGCGGAAAGCCTGCTGGCGTTGCCCCAGCCACCTACCGCGATTTTCGCCAGCAATGACGACATGGCCTCAGCCGTGGTCTCGGTCGCGCATCGCCGCGGCCTGGACGTGCCGCGGGACCTGTCCGTTGTCGGCTTCGACGATACGTCAGCGGCCACCATGGTCTGGCCGGAGCTCACGACCATCCATCAGCCGATCGCCTCCATGGCTGATGCCGCGATCGACATCCTGCAGCGGGAAATCCGGCGCCCCCACGCGTCCGCGCGGGGCGTCGTCAACCATATCGTCCCGCACAAGCTGGTGACACGCGCCTCTGTCGCGGTCAAACAGCCGGGAAGATCCAAACGCCGGTAGCGTGAGTGTTCGCCCGGGATGGATGCCGGAACCTTGCGCCGCCAGCGCAGGCGGCTACTCGCAGAGCGGGACGGCATTCCCGGCCGACGACGGCTGACACACGCGTACCGGTTGCTCTTGTCCAGCAGGCTTTGCATCGTTCCGGCGGCAAACTTCCTTGAATAGCGCCCTTGGCAGTCCGAGGAAACAGCCGTTCGCTCAAGCTGGTTCAAGCCGCCACGGATGGCTGTAGACCACGTGCCTGCTGCCACGAAGAAAGCCCACCAATGTCAGCCCGCACGTTCCTGCCAGGTCCACCGCCAACGCAGTTGGCGCCGACATCGCCGCCAACAGCGGCATGCCCGCGACTGCAGCCTTCGCCGCCATCTCGTAACTCGCGCGGCTGGTGATCAGTGCGAAGCCAGATCCAGCATCAACGCCTTCGCGTTGCATCACGCCGATCAGCTTGTCGAGCGCGTTGTGTCGTCCGACATCCTCTCGCACCAGCATCACCTTCCCGTCCGCCCTCGCCCATGCCGCCGCGTGTATCGCGCCGGTAGCCTCATTCAATGGCTGTCGCTGTTCGAGTTCCAACAATGCGGCATGCAAGGCGGACGAGGCGATGGGACCTCCATGCCCGACGGACGCTGGCTGCTTGATGACGTCTTCCAGACTCCGGTTGCCGCAGATGCCACATCCGCTTCGCCCTGGCAGCCAGCGTTGATGGCCCGTGGCACGTGCAGGCAAAGGGTGGCGCGTGCGGAGGTCGAGCTGGATGCCTTCCAACAATGTCTGCACAGACATCGACACAAGCTCGTCGGCGGCAAGACCCAGCTCGGTCAGCGCAAATCCATACGCGAAGTCGTCCAGGTCGCACGGCGACACCATCATCACCGCCAGCGGTTCGCCGTTGCAGTGGATCGCCAGCGGGACTTCCTCCGCCAGCTGATCCTGCCGGACCGTCGACACGCCACCGGCAACATCGACGACCTCGCGCTCCGCCACGCCTTCGATGCGTTCAGCCGGCATGGGTGTCCGGATCGCACAGCTTCCGCACGACGACGGGAATCGACTTGTAAGCCGGCGTCCCCGATTGCGGATCGTGGCTGTCCAGCGGCACCAGCCGGTTGCCTTCCGGGTAGTACATTGCCGCCGAACCGCGCGGCAGGTCGTACTCGACCGCGATGAAGCCTGAGACCGTGCGCGTCGCAGCGCCCTCGCCCGGCATCCGCGATGCCACCTCGATCCTGTCGCCCTGCTCCAGGCCGCGCGATCGCATGTCCTCGCGATTCAGGAACACCACATCACGCCGGCCACTGACGCCCCGGTAGCGATCATCGAAACCGTAGATCGTGGTGTTGTACTGATCGTGCGAACGGATCGTCGTCAGCGTCAGCAGTTCGCGCCGGTCGATGCCCGGATCTTCGTCGAGGCCGGGGGCGACCAGGAAGCGCGCCTTCCTGCCGGGGCCCCAGTCGCGTTCGGACGCGCCGATGTACAGGCGGAATCCACCCGGCTCGCGCACGCGGCGATTGAAGTCCTTGAAGATGGGGAACACCGCTTCGATGTCGTCGCGGATGCGGTCGTAGTCGGCGACCAGCGCGTCCCAGTCCACCTTGGTCTGCGGCAGCGTGGCCTTGGCGATGCCCGCGACGATGGCGGGCTCGGACAGCAGATGCCCGGATGCCGGCGACAATCCTCCCTGCGACGCGTGCACCATCGACATCGAATCCTCCACCGTCACCGACTGCGGCCCGCTGACCTGCACATCACGTTCTGTGCGACCGAGACAGGGCAGCAGAAAGGCCTGCTTGGCAGGGATCAGGTGCGAACGATTCAACTTGGTGGCGATATGCACGGCCAGGTCCAGGTTGCGCATCGCGGGGATCGTCGTGTCCGGGTCGGGCATGGCCACGGCGAGGTTGCCGCCCATGCAGACGAGCACACGCGAACGTCCATCGCGAATGGCCCGTACCGCTTCCACCGCGTCATGTCCGTGCGTGAGCGGGAACTCGAACCCGTAGGTCCGCTTGATCGCATCGACCAGCGCCTGCGTGGGCTTCTCGGTGATGCCGACCGTACGGTCGCCCTGCACATTGGAATGGCCGCGGATCGGTGCGATGCCGGCGCCAGGCTTGCCGATGTTTCCGCGCAGCAGCATCAGATTGGCCATCTGCTGCACGTTCTGCGTACCGCGCCGGTGCTGGGTCATGCCCATGCCGTAGCAGAGGATCACGCGCTGGGCCGTGGCATAGAGACGCGCGGCGTCGGCTATGTCTTCGCGCGACAGGCCGGAGTGTTCGACGATGTCGTCCCAGGTCGTGCGCGCCAGGTCCTCGCGCAAGGCATCCAGTCCCTCGGTGTGCTCGGCGATGAAGGCGTGGTCGAGCACCCCTTGCCCGCCTGCAGCGAGATCCGCCACATCGGCATCCAGGAGCCACTTCATCATGCCTTTCAGCAGCGCGATGTCACCGCCGATCTTGACCTGGTAGTAGGTCTGTGCGATCGGCGTGGCGGTGTTGGTGAGCATCTCCGCCGGATGCTGTGGCGAGGTGAAGCGTTCCAGTCCGCGTTCGCGCAGCGGATTCACCGCCACGATGGGTACGCCACGCCTAGACACCTCGCGCAACGTCGACAGCATGCGCGGATGGTTGGTGCCGGGGTTGTGGCCGAAGCTGAAAAGGAGGTCGCAGTACTCGAAATCGTCCAGCGTCACCGTGCCTTTGCCCACGCCGATGGATGCGGGCAAACCGACGCTGGTCGCCTCGTGGCACATGTTCGAACAATCGGGGAAGTTGTTGGTGCCGTATTCGCGCACCATCAGCTGGTAGAGGAAGGCGGCTTCGTTCGATGTGCGACCGGAGGTGTAGAACTCGGCCATGTCGGGATACGGCAAGGCTTGCAGCGCTTGGCCGATGCGCGCGAATGCTTCGTCCCAGCTGATCGGCACATAGCGATCCGCATCAGCATCGTAGGCCATCGGATGCGTCAGCCGGCCTTCGTCCTCCAGCGCGTGGTCACTCCATTCCCACAGCTCGGACAGGGTGCGCTGCGCGAAGAACTCCGGTGTCGCGCGCTTGCCCGTGGCCTCCCACGACACCGCCTTGGCGCCGTTCTCGCAGAACTCGAAGGACGACGTGTGGCGCGGATCGGGCCACGCACAGCCGGGGCAGTCGAAGCCGGCGGGCTGGTTGACGCGACGCAACGCCGAGGTCTCGCGGCCGACGGCCATCTGGCTCTTCACCGCGCGCGCGACGGCAGCCAGGGCCCCCCACCCGCCCGCCGCGCCCTCGTAGTCGTCGATGCCCGGGACCTTGCGCTCACTCATCGAAGAACCTGCCCTTGTCGTGCCGCAGACGCACCTAGGCAGGATACCCGATGGAATGACGCGACATGGACATGGCGCACCCACAGCGCGTGATGAAGGCGTGTGAAACGGACGCTCAGCATCGGGTTGCTAGCATGCAAGGCATTCCCTCTCCGGTACCGCGCGCGCCCTGTGTTCCGCATCCTGCTTCCCCTCACCGCCCTGCTCGCCAGCATCGCGCTGCTACTGGGTGGCAACGGACTGTTGGGCACGCTGCTGGCCGTGCGCAGCCAGGTGGAAGGTTGGGGCGAGCGCACGACCGGGCTTGTGATGTCGGGGTATTTCGTCGGCTTCTTCCTGGGCACGTTCACAGCGCCACCACTGATCCGGCGCGTGGGCCACATCCGCGCATTCGCATTCCACGCCGCACTCGCGGCGGCCGCTGTGCTGGTCTATCCACTGTGGATGGAACCGGTTGGCTGGATGCTGTTGCGCGTGGTCACCGGAATGGCGCTGGTCGGGTTGTGCACGGTAATCGAGAGCTGGTTGAACGCACAGGCCGCGCCGGAACATCGCAGCCGTGTGTTCGGGGTGTACATGGTGGTGTCCCTGCTGGCCTTGGCCGCGGGCCAGTTGCTGCTGGACCTGCAGCCGCCGCGCAGCCCGGTACTGTTCAGCGTGGTGGCGATCCTGTTCGCGTTGGCCATCCTGCCCGTCAGCGCCACGCGACTGACGCCGCCAGCGATGACCGTGGCACCGAAAGTCCATCTGCTGCAGATCTGCCGCGCCGCACCGAGTGCGGCGGCCGGCGCGCTGCTCGCGGGCCTCGCGCTGGGTGCGTTCTGGGGCATGGGGGCGGTGTATGCAGCGTCGCTTGGGCTGGATCGTGCCGGCATCGGTACGTTCATGGCGGCAACCATCATTGGCGGTGCCGCACTGCAACTGCCGATCGGCCGTCTGTCCGACCGGGGCGACAGGCGCAGCACGCTGGCGCTGGTGGCGGCATGCGGCGCCGCGACGGCACTGGTGGCGCTGCGCTTCGACCCGCAATCGCATGCCGGGGCGCACGCACTGTTCTTCCTGTTCGGCGGCCTGGCGTTCGCGCTTTATCCGCTGGCGGTCGCGCACCTGCTTGACCGGCTGCCGGCCGATCAACTGCTGGCCGGATGCAGCGCGTTGCTGTTGCTGAACGGTGTCGGCGCCGCCATCGGGCCTGCCGCGGCTGGCGTACTGATGCAGGCGTTCGGCCCGGTGGCGCTGCCGCTGTTCTTCGCGGCCACGCTGGCGCTGCTGGCGCTGCTGGCAGGCGGACGGCGTCTGTTCAAAGCGCGCCGGCTGCTGCACCCGGCGCGCTTCCACCCCATGTTGCGCACCACGCCTGCAGCGCTGGAAATGCTGCCGGAGATTCCGGATGCGCCCGAGGCAGCGGGTCATGATTCTCGGGTGAATTGATCCCGATCAATGCGGCGCCGGACGGCGGCCCTTAGCCTGTGCGCCATGGGCATCGTCTCCCCTTCCCCGCTGTTCGATGCGGACCTGCTGCGGCGCTACGACACGCCGGGGCCGCGCTATACCTCGTACCCGACGGCACCGCAGTTCAGCGCCCGCTTCGGCGCGGATCAGCTTCGCGAGCATGCCAGTGCGACCAACCGGCAGGACCACGCGCGCCCGCTGTCGCTGTACGTGCATGTTCCGTTCTGCACCAGCCCGTGCTTCTACTGCGGCTGCAACCGGGTGATCACGCGCGACAAGGCGCGTGGCGAGCTTTACCTGGACTACCTGTACCGCGAGATTGCGCGGATGGCGCCACTGTTCGACAGCGGTCGCCCGGTGGTGCAACTGCATTTCGGCGGCGGCACGCCGAACTTCCTGTCCCCGTTGCAGATCGCCGATTGCGTGGCGGAGCTGCGCAGCCAGTTCAGCTTCGCCGCGACCGGCACGATGGACTTCTCCATAGAGTTGGACCCCCGCTTCGTCACGCCTGCGGATATCGGCGAGCTGGCGCGGGTCGGGTTCAATCGTGCCAGCCTGGGGGTGCAGGATTTCGATCCTGCGGTGCAGAAGGCGGTCAACCGCGTGCAGGGCGTCGAGGAAACGCTGGCCATCGTGGCCGCGTGCCGCGAGCACGGCATGCGGTCGGTCAACATCGATCTGATCTACGGCCTGCCGAAGCAGACGCGCGAAGGCTTCGAGCGCACGCTGGACATCGTGGTCGACGCACGGCCGGACCGCATCGCGGTATACAGCTATGCCCACCTGCCGCAGCTGTTCAAGCCGCAACAGCGCATCGCGCTGGAAGACCTCCCTGATCGGGAAGCCAAGCTCACGTTGCTGCAGTGCGCGATAGAACGCCTGGTCGCTGCCGGCTATGTCTACATCGGCATGGACCATTTCGCGCTGCCCGGCGACGAACTGGCACGCGCGCAGGAACGCGGCGACCTGCATCGCAACTTCATGGGCTACACCACGCATGCCGAGAGCGACCTGATCGGCCTGGGCGTCAGTGCGATCAGCCACATCGGCGACAGTTTCAGCCAGAATCCCCGTGATATCGCCAGCTGGGAACGCGCCATCGACGACGGACGGATGCCGGTCTGGCGTGGCATGCCGCTGGACCGCGACGACGTGCTGCGGGCCGAGGTCATCCAGGAACTGATGTGCCATGGGCGACTGGACTACGCTCGCATCGGAAAGCGCTTCGGCATCGACTTCACCGACTATTTCGCCGATGCCCTGCCCCGTCTGCAGGCCCTCGCCGACGATGGCCTGCTGGCCTTCACGCGGGTGGGTTTCCAGGCCACGCCGAAGGGCCGGCTGCTGTTGCGGGTGATCGCGATGTGCTTCGACCGCTACCTGCCGGCGGCGCCTGCGGCGGACGCACCCCGTTTTTCACGCACGATCTGACGGCACACTCTCAGCGGCAGGCATTGTTGACGCCGTCGTCCAGTTTGCGGCTCGCCGCGAAGTCGCGCTTCAGTCCCAGTCGCGCGTAGGCTTGGTCGCGGGCCTTCTTCGCACGCTCGCAGGCGGCGGCATTGCGATGCATCGAGATCACCGCGCCCTGCGTCGAGGTCTTCTGACGGCGTGCTGCCGTACGTGCGCGCGGACGGGAACTGTCCGTCGCTGGCACCGAGGATGTCGCGGGCGCGGCGGGAGCCGGGGGATCCGGCGGATAGTCGCGTACCCATTCCGTGCGTTGCGTCGATGGACACGGCGTGGCCTGGTAATGCGGCTGTCCGTCCGCGCCCCGGCACTTGTGGATGGGGTCGCTGCCCCAGGTGGACGAGCCACCGGCGATGAGGATGCAGGCCAGCACGATGCGCCATGCGCACGACGAAGACCGGGACATGGCAGGCTCCTGCGGGTGGGAACCTGCAGCATCCGCCGGTGCGCAATGCCGGGGGATCGGCCCATGTCGCGTCGTTCCGTCGGATTTTCCCCATGTTCACCGCGCCATAACCGGCCACCATGCGAGAACGAGGCTCCACTTCCTGGAGATGCGCGATGACCTCGGTCTATCTGTACCTCAATGCGATGGCCTACCTGTTGCTCGCGGGCTGGTGCACGCTGGCGCCGGCGCGCACCGCCGCGGCGGTGGGCTACGCCACGCTCAGCCGGTCCGGGCAGACGGAATACCTGACGATCTACGGCGGCCTGCAACTGGGCCTGGCGTTCCTGTTCGCGTGGTTCGCCTGGACCCAGCAGATGCGCACGGGGCTGGTGCTGGCGATGGCGCTGTACGTGCCCATCGTGCTTTACCGCAGCGTCGCGCTGCTGCGCTGGTGGCCGGTGGAACCCACCACCCTTGCACTGGCGGTGACCGAGTGGCTGATGCTGGCGGCGGCCGTGTGGCTGTGGTGGCAGGGCCGCGCCGGCTGACGGGGGGTGATCAGAAGTTGATCGGCAAACGCGCCGTGAAGGTCACGTCCGGCGTGTCGCGGGTGACGCCCACGCCCAGCGCGACGTTCAGCGACATGCGGTCGCTGAAGCGGTAGGTCCCCCCCAGCAACAGGGTCCCCAGTGTCGTGCGCACCGCACCGGCGACCTCTTCCCCATCCTGCTCGGTCTTGTCGACGATGCTCTGGTCGTAGCCGATGCTGATGGCCGCCTTCTCGTTGAGCGCCAGGCCCATGCCGAGGTTGAAGCCCAGGATGTCGCCGGCCTTGATATCACCCAGGAACTCGGTCTGCCCGCCCAGCACGCGGCGTGATACATCACTGCGCTTGAAGTTGTGCAGGTAGCTGAGGCTGCCGAAGAACACGACAGGATCCGAAGGGTACAGCCAGGTGACGCCGGGCTGCAGCGAATTGAAACCGCTGCCGGTGGGCAGGTCGAGCGGCAGGCCGGTACCGGTGGTATTGGCCACGCAGCGCGTCACGCAGTCGGTGACGACCTCGAACAGGTCGCGGCCCGTGCGGCTCTTGTAGCGCAGCCATGCGATGTAGAACGGCTTGTCGGCCGCACCCCGGTTGAGCTGGTAGCGGCCGGTGACTTCCACGTCGCCCATGCCGCTGCCGCGCGCATTGAACACGCGGTCCTGGGTGGAACCGGTGAAGATCTCGCGGCTGACCGTATCGCTATGGATGTAGACGTAGGGCAGCTTTGCCTCGACTTCCATGCGTCGACTGAGCCCATAGCGCCCGGTGAGCGTGGCGACAGCGGTGGTGGTTTTCACCTGCCGCACATCGATCAGACCGATCAGGATGGCGGGAATGATGGTGTAGCCCACCAGCGCGACACGATCGTTGGCCGAGTAGCCGTACTGCAGCGCCGGCTCCAGCACCATCTTGCCCTTGGGTGTCAGCACGCCGGGTTGATCGAATATCTGCGCGACCTCGGGCGGCCGCGAATCGCTTTCCGGTGCCTGTCCTACCCGTTGCGGCGCCTGCGTGTCTGCCTGCTGGCTCGCAGGCGGTGAAGTACCCTGTGCGGAACCGGACTGCGCGACCTGCGTGCCTGTGCGCGCGCCATCGGTACCCGACGGCACCTGCGGGGTTGCCTGCGGCGCCGGGCCGTTAACGATGTAGGTCTGCACCGGTGGAGGGGAATCACGGAAGGTGGGCGCTTGGTTGAGCGCAGGCACGATCACCGGTGCGGGCGCGCCGCGCGCGCGCGCATTGGCGAGGATTTCTTCGTTGAGCGCATTCTGCAGATTGAAGATCTGCTGCTCCTGCGCCTGCATGGCGTCACGCATCGCCTGCAGCCGCTGCGTCTGCTCATTGAGTTGGCGCTGCAACGCATCCAGCCGCGCATCGGCCGTGATCTCGTAAGGCTGCGCCGGCACCGGCGGCGGCACCGGCATCACCGACTCCTGTGCCCGCGCCTGCCCCGCTTGCACCCCCAGGCTGACTGCAAGTGCCAGCGGCGCAACTTCTATCAGTGACGTCCCTTTCATGCTGTTCCCCTTGTCTTGAGCGTGGGCGCGGTGATCCCGGTCCTGCGTCGATGTCACGGGCTGCCGGGTGCGCGGATCAACGCGTCCGTAAGCGCGCCGCTCGCATTGAGGGCCTGGTAGGCCCCCAGTGTGTCGACGCCCACGTCGATACGGGTGACCGTGCGGATATCCTGGTCATCAAGCGTGTTCTGGATCACCAGGCCGCCTCCGGTCTGCCCGGGGTCGAAGTGATTGCCAGTGCCGATCTGCACCACCAGTCCGCGATTGAAATCGGCCAGCGCCTGTGCCTGGTCCGGCGTGATGCGCGCCACGTCCGGAACCTGCACGGCGATGCGCGCCGTCAGTTCACCGTTGAGGAAGACGACGCGCTCGATGCCGAACGACAGCATCATGCCCGAGGGCATCTGGAAGCCACCGCGCATCTCGGCGAGGCGCGCGGGATCGACGGGCTGCCAGTCAGCGCCCAACTCTCCACCCTGCCCCCGCGCGCCAACAGGCGCCAGCAGCACGGCCAGCATGACCGTGCCGCGGCAGACGTCCTGCCTGATCCTGTCCATGTCAGATGTCTCCCGGACCGCGCCTGGGCACGGTGACGTTGCGCAGGCCGTCGCGCTGGATTCCCATGTCGAGCGGCGCCGGAGGTGCGGTCTGCCAGTCGCGGGCCTGGTTGAAGCGGGCGCGTTCCCGCTGGTTGTGCACGACGAACATCACCCGGTTGTCCCACAACGCCTCGAAGCGCGAGCGCGGCATCGCGCGCGTGCCGCGCGCGGGATCGCCCAGCAGCACACGACCATTGCGCAGGCCCTTGACGACAACGAAGTGCCGGTAACCGCGATCGTTGAGCAGTACGATCGCGGGCACGTTCTCCTGCTGCAGCTTGTCCAGTGGCAGTTCGAAACCATCGGCTTCGTATCCTTTGGAGCGCAGGTAACGACGCATGTCCAGCAGCGAGAAGCCTTCCTTGCGGATACGCGCCTGGTCGCCGTTGTTGTACATCTGCACGAACACGTCCACTTCGCTCACGGCGTGGCCGTACTGGTGCGTCAGCAGCGTCGCCGTCGCCGCGGAGCCGCAGCTGAAGTCGTACTGCTGCGGCAGCGTGGTCTTGAAACGTGCCTCCTTCAGGCTGGTCACGCGGACGCTGTAGGCACTGCCCGGCACGCGGACGTCACTGGTGGCCGCCGATGCGCCACCGAGCGCGACCAGCGCGCAAGCGAGCGCGACGCATCGCGGCCACCGGCGCTGCCGCACACGGAGTTTCATTGTGGTCCGCCGGTGAAATCGATGGTCACGATCATCGCGTTCTGGATCAGCACGTTGCTGCCAGTGTTCTGGATGACGGTATTGATGCCGCTGGCGTTGCCGAACGCGCCATCAGCGATGCTGTTGGTTCCACTGGTGATGTGGTGCGCCGTGTTGCCATCCACGGAGCCGTCCACATCGATGAGGTTCTCGGTCTGGCTGCTGTCGCCACCTCGCAAGCGGGACAACCGGTCCACCGCGATCGCGCGTCCCAGTTCGCTGACGGCCACGACCGGGACGTCCGGAACCGATGTCTCCAAAGTGATGGCGGGCGTCCATCCCGCGCGGGCAACGGCGTTGTCTTCCGCCGCGGCCCCGAACGCGAGAGCGAGCAGTCCCCAGGTTGCGATGCGCAACCCGGTCTGTTGGTGCGTGTGCATGGTCAGTCTCCCTTGCCATGCGTCCGTCGCGCAGCCGCGGGGCGTCCCGCCGTGAAGCGGGACGCCTGCGTCCGCGCGCAGTGCCTGGCCCGGCCGGGCCATGACACTGCGGAACGCTTATGGGCCTACGGTCAGGTTGGCTTGAACGGTGATGCCCTGCTGGATCAGCGAGGCCATGCCGCTGTTCTGCGCCGCCACCATGATGCCGGCCGCCGACTGCCCGACGCTCGTCATGTTGTTCGACATGTCGAACGCACCCGCATCGACTGCGACGGAACCGCCCGCGCCACCGGCACCACCGGTTGCGCCGTTGCCGACGCCACCATTGCCGTCACCGCCATTGCCGTCGCCTCCGTTGCCGACGCCTCCGGCACCGCCGGTCGCACCGACCGCGCCACTGGCACCGTTGCCGGCCGTCGCATCGCCATTGCTGGCGGTGGAGGACGCGCTGCCGTTGCTGGCGTCGCCATTGCTGGCATCGCCACCATCGCCGCCGTCGCCTGCGGTCGCCGTCAGCGTGCCGCCCGCGCCGCCCATGCCGGAGCCCGCACCGCCCGTGGCAGTCGCGTCGCCGCCCGTCCCGGAGCCAGCGCCGCCCATGCCGGAGCCGTCACCGCCGGTACCGGTCGCGTCACCCGACGTGCCTGCACCTGCGGTGGCGCTGCTTGCTCCGCCCGTCGCCGTCGCGTCACCTGACGTGCCTGCGCCACCGGTTGCCGTGCCGTCGCCGCTGGTACCGTCGCCTGCGCCACGTTCGCGCACGTTGCCGCTGCCTGCTCCGGCGTCGCCACCGGAAGCACCCGCGATCGAACCCGTGTCGCCACTCGCGCTTCCGGCATCGCCGCCGGACGCGCCCGTGGCACCGCCACCATCGCCGCCCCAGCCGCCGGCGTCACCGCCACGGCCTCGGCCGTTGCCGGCCGTCGCGCTGCCGTCGCCGCCCCAGCCATTGCCGTCGCCGCCGTTGGCGCCGCGAGTATCGTCGGCGTTGCCGCCACGACCACCGTTGCCGGCCGTGGCGTCGCCGATGGTCGCGCTGCCGTTGGACGAGTCGCCCGCCGTCGCGCTGCCATTGTTGGCATTGCCACCGCTGCCGCCATTGCCGCCGTCGCCGCCGTCACCGCCGTCACCTCCGTTGCCGGTGCCGCCCGCAGCGCTGCCGCCGTAGCCCTTGCCACCATAGCCCGCGCCACCCTTGCCACCGTCGCCGCCGTTCGCATCGCCCCAGTTCTTGGCGACGTTGCCGATGTCGTGCACGGTCACGCCCGAAACGGCGCCGATCAGCTTCGTTTCGGCCACGGCCTTGCTGTGGTTGAATGAGTTGGAGAACGTTGAAGTCGCTGTGCTGCCGTTGTTGGCGGCTGTCGAGCCGAAGCCTTCCGCAGTCGCCCTGCCGCGATTGTCGCGGTTGTCGCCGTCGTGAGTGCTGTTGTCGCTGTGGTCGGAGTTGTCAGAGTTGTCCGAATTGTCCGAGTTGTCGCTGTTGTCCGTGTTGGTGCTGTTGTTGCTCATGTCCGCGGCGAGGTTGACCAGAATGTCGTCCCCACGTCCGCTCTCGTTGTTGGTCTGTTGTGCGAATGCCTGTCCCGTCGTGCCGAGCGCCAGCAATACCGCCGATGCGATCAGTGTCTTGCGAATGCACATGTTGAGTCTCCTTGTAGTCGCTCCGGGACCCAGGGGAAGCCCCTAAAAAGCGACGCGGGTCACATTTGCATGGCAATCGTTAGTCCTAGCCGCTGGGCACGTTAAATTTTCGTTCGCGACCACGCCGCTCGTCCGCTGGCGAAGCGGGAGCGTCATATCAAGGGATCGTTGGCCGGCCGCAGCAGTCGTCGGCGTTGTGGGCGCTACCAAGCCGGCGCGCGTACCGCATCGGCGAGGCGTGCGCCAAGCCACACCAGGAGCAATCCGGTCAGCAGGGTGACCGCCAGATAGCCAAATGCCACGCCTTGGCGCTCCGTCCGCGCGAACAACAGGCACTCCACCATCAGCGCCGAGTACGTGGTCAATGCGCCCAGCACCCCGACGAGCAGGAACGCGCGCCAGTAGAGTGCGGAAGGGCCACGCCCTTCCAGCCAGATCGCAAGAAAGCCCGCTGCGAAGGAACCGATCATGTTCACGGCGAACGTGCCCCACGGAAATCCGGTCCCGAGTTGCCGCAGCAGCACGCCCCCAAGCCAGAAGCGTGCTGCCGCACCCAGAGCTCCGCCAGCCATCACCAGCGCAAGTTGTTGCCACCAGAGTGCAGCGTGTGCCGGCATCGGTCGTCTTCCGTCTATGGGGAGGTCATTCGTCGCGCCCAGTCTGCATCCGCGCCTGTTGGCGCGCCTCACGCAGGCGGTCGAGCTTTTCCTTGAGCTTGATCTCGAGGCCGCGCTCGACGGGCGCATAGTAGACCCGTTCCCCCATCGCATCGGGGAATGCCGTCTGGTCCAGTGCGATGCCGCCCGCAGCATCGTGGTCATACTGGTAACCGGTACCGTAGCCCAGTTCCTTCATCAATTTTGTAGGCGCGTTGCGCAGATGCAACGGCACGTCCTGCGTGCCGTACTCGCGCACATCGCGCTTGGCGGCGTTGAACGCCATGTAGCCCGCATTGGATTTGGCGGTGCTGGCGAGATAGATCACCAGTTGCGCGAGCGCGAGGTCGCCTTCGGGACTGCCAAGCCGTTCGTAGGTATCCCAGGCGTCGATCGCCATCTGCAGGGCGCGCGGATCCGCCAGGCCGATATCCTCCACCGCCATGCGCGTCATCCGTCGCGCCAGGTAGGCCGGATCGCAACCCCCATCGAGCATGCGTGCCAGCCAATACACCGCGCCATCGGGATTGGAACTGCGCACCGACTTGTGGAGCGCGGAGATCTGGTCGTAGAACTGCTCACCGCCCTTGTCGAAGCGGCGCGTCCGGTCAGCCAGCACCTGCACCAGCGTCTGCGGCGTGATGCGCCCGCCTTCGTCGGCTGCCAGCTCGGCGGCGATTTCCAGCAGGGTGAGCGCGCGCCGCACATCGCCGTCCGCCGCCGTGGCGATCTCGAGCAGCGCGGCATCATCGACCTGCAGCCCCAGCCCGCCGAGTCCATGCTCCGCGTCATCCAGCGCGGCCCGCAGCGCCTGACGGATGTCGTCGGGCGAAACGGCCTCCATCACGTGCACGCGGCAGCGCGACAACAGCGCGGAGTTCAATTCAAACGACGGATTCTCGGTGGTCGCGCCGACGAAAATGATAGTGCCGCGCTCGATGTGCGGCAGGAAAGCATCCTGCTGCGCCTTGTTGAAGCGGTGCACCTCGTCCACGAACAGCACCGTACGACGACCGCCGGCAAAGCGTTGCGCGGCTTCGGCCAGCACCTGGCGTACCTCGGGCAGGCCGGACAGCACAGCGGAGATCGCCTTGAACTCGGCATCGGCATAGCGCGCCAGCAGCAGCGACAAGGTGGTCTTGCCGCAGCCCGGGGGGCCCCACAGGATCATCGAGTGCACATGGCCGGACTCCACTGCGCGACGCAGCGCGCTGCCCGGCGCCAGCAGTCGGCGCTGGCCCACCATGTCATCCAGCGTGCGCGGCCGCATGCGTTCGGCCAGCGGCCTGAGCGCATCGGTGTCGGTACTCAGCAGGTCGGCCTGCGGTTCAAGGGGGGTACGTGTTC
Source organism: uncultured Pseudoxanthomonas sp. (assembly GCA_966210745.1). Lineage (GTDB taxonomy): Bacteria > Pseudomonadota > Gammaproteobacteria > Xanthomonadales > Xanthomonadaceae > Pseudoxanthomonas_A. The sequence goes on along the minus strand of CBIHLJ010000036.1, from coordinate 17,101 downwards.
TGGCCACGCGTCATTGTAACGTCGCGGCCAGTCGGAACTCGCTTGATGGAACGGTCAGGGGCCACCGACCACGTCCACGCCCTTTGCGGGTGTGTACTTGAAGGTGCCGGCTGCGAACGCGGGGTTGCGCTTCCAGCCGGAGAAGTCGATCTCGGTGCGCTGGCCGACCGCGTCCTTCACCTCCATCTTCACCAGCGTGCCGCCGGTGAAGGCGAGCCGGGCGGTCTGGAAACTGGCATCGCCTTCCTGCTTCGGCGTGAGCGTCAGCCACTGCACGCCGCCCTGCCCTGCGGCTTCAGCGACCTTGAACTGCTGGTCCAGCTTGCCCGGGTCGATCAGCGCGGCCAGCGGACTGTTTTCTTCCTCGATGCCCTGCTCGCGGACGGTGGCCTGCTGCAGATCAGGGTCGTAGACCCACACCTGCTTGCCGTCGGCCACGATCAACTGTTCGTAGGGCTTGTTGTACTCCCAGCGGAACAGTCGCGGCGCCGACAGCGCGACGCGCCCATTCGAGGTTTCCTTGAGCTTGCCGCCGCCGTCATAGACCTTCTGGGTGAACTGGCCATCCAGGCCTTTCAGGCCGGTGGTGAAGGTCTTCAGTTCGTCGCGTGCGCCGGCGAAAGCGCTGGTGGCGAGCAAGGCAGTGGCGAGGACGGCGTAGCGTGCGGTGCGAAGCATGGTGCGTTCCGGGGTCGGGGACGTTGGGGCGGAGTGTGGCCGGGTGAAACTGAATGGGGGGTGGGCGCCCGGCTGTGGTGGGAGCGACGTAAGTCGCGACGACGCGCTGCCGGAGGTCGATCGCGACTTACGTCGCTCCCACAAAATCAAGCTTCAGCGCGGCGGCGGCGGCGCGAGAACCTGGCGGTCCCCGTTGTGCTCGGGTGGCGTCACCACGCCGGCCGCTTCCATCGCTTCGATCAGGCGCGCGGCGCGGTTGTAGCCGATCTTCAGGCGGCGCTGCACACCGGAGATCGACGCACGCCGGCTCTCGGTGACGATCTTGACCGCTTCGTCGTACAGCGGATCGGATTCGTCGCCGCCACCGCCGCCGGATTCAGGCAGACCGGTCGGCCCGACAACAATGCCGTCGCCCATGGTCTGCACTTCCTCCAGCACGCCTTCGATGTAGTCGGCGCTGCCGCTCGCCTTCAGGTGCTCCACAACGCGGTGCACTTCCTCGTCGCTGACGAAGGCGCCATGGATGCGCTCAGGCATCGCCGTGCCGGGTGGCAGGTAGAGCATGTCGCCGTGGCCGAGCAGCGTTTCCGCACCGGACTGGTCCAGGATGGTGCGCGAGTCGATCTTCGAGCTGACCTGGAAGGCGATGCGGGTGGGGATATTGGCCTTGATCAGGCCGGTGATGACGTCCACCGACGGGCGCTGCGTGGCCAGGATCAGGTGGATGCCGGCGGCGCGCGCCTTCTGCGCCAGCCGGGCGATGAGTTCCTCGACCTTCTTGCCGACGATCATCATCATGTCGGCGAATTCGTCGATGAAGATGACGATGAAAGGCATCGGTTCGAGTGGACGTGGCGCTTCGGCCAGGTCCGGGTTCGGCTTGAACAGCGGATCCATCAAGGGCTGGCCCGCGTCCATCGCGTCCTTGACCTTCTTGTTGAAGCCGGCCAGGTTGCGCACGCCGACCGCGCTCATCAGCTTGTAGCGGCGCTCCATCTCCGCCACGCACCAGCGCAGGCCGTTGGCGGCCTCCTTCATGTCGGTGACCACCGGCGCCAGCAGGTGCGGGATGCCCTGGTAGACGCTGAGCTCCAGCATCTTCGGGTCGATCATCAGCATGCGCAGGTCTTTCGGCGACGCCTTGTACAGCAGGCTCAGCACCATCGCGTTGACGGCCACCGACTTGCCCGAACCGGTGGTACCGGCAACCAGCAGGTGCGGCATGCGTGCCAGATCGGCCACGGTCGGACGACCGGCGATGTCCTTGCCAAGCGCCAGCGTCAGCGGGCTGCCCGACTTGTCGTATTCCTTCGAGCGCAGCAGTTCGCTGAGGAAAATCATCTCGCGGCTGGTGTTTGGGATCTCCAGGCCGATCACCGACTTGCCCGGGATCACGTCCACCACGCGCACCGACTTGACCGACAGGCCGCGGGCGATGTCCTTGTCCAGCGAGCTGATCTGGCTGACCTTCACGCCCGGCGCGGGCTCCATCTCGAAGCGCGTGATTACGGGACCTGGATAGGCGCCCACCACCTGCGCGTCGATGCGGAAGTCCTTGAGCTTGAACTCGATCTGCCGCGACAGGGTTTCCAGTGTTTCTTCGGAATAGCCCTTGGTCTGAGGCTTGGGATCATCGAGCAGCGACAGCGGCGGCAGGCCGGATTCGTCGCCGCCGGTGCCGTGGAACAACGGGATCTGCTGTTCGCGCTTGGCGCGTTCGCTCTTCTCCACGATGGCGGGCGCAGGCGGTTCGATCTTCACCGGCTCGCGCTTTGCGCGGGCGATGGCATCGGTCTTGCGGACGGTCTCGCGCTCCTCGCGCATCGCCCGCGTCTGCTGCCACTCGTTGGCCTGCTGGCTGCCGCGGCGGAACAGGTCGGGCAACATCAGCACGTATTTGCCGATGCGCTCCATCACTGCGAACCAGGACAGCCCCGTGGCCAGTGTCACCGAGGTGAGGAACAGCACCAGCAGGAACAGGTTGCCGCCCAGTCCGCCGAACAGCTTCAGCAGCGATTTGCCCACCAGCGTACCGAGGATGCCGCCGGCGCCATCCGTGAGGGCATCGGCCGGCACCCCCCGCATGAACAGCAGACCCGTGGCCGAGATGAGGAAAGCCACCATGCCGATCAGGCGCAACGCAGGTCCGAGGTCCGCCTGTCCATCACCGTCAGTATCGAGTCCGAACAGGGCGATCCAGGCGATGGCGCCCAGGATGAAGGGCAGCAGGAACGCGACATAGCCGAACAGCGACAGCAGCAAGGCCGACAGATACGCACCTGCCAGCCCACCCATGTTGTGCACCGGCGCGGTGATGCTGCCGGACTGCGACCAGCTCTGGTCCTGCGGTGAAAACGTGAAGAGGCTGGCCAGCAGATACAGCAGCAGTGGCGCGATGGCGATCAGGGCCAGATCACGCCAGAGACGTTGCCTGCGCGGATTCGGAGGCGACGCCTGCTTGCGCGCAGGCGTGTTGCCGCCCTTGGATTTGCCGTTGTCCGGGAGCTGCTTCGCCACCTTTGGACCAGACCTTAGGAAATTTCTGTTAGTGATTGATAGTAAACGAATCATGTCCGCGGCAACAGCCTGACCATCTCACCGCGACGAACGATTGCCAGACCCCAGACAGCAAAAAACGCCACGTGGCTGCGCAGCGTCTTCATTCGATCCGTCCGGGCTTGCGCATGCACCACCGCTTTCCACCCGCGCGCCTTGATTCGCCGGATACGCACCGCCACTCTATGGGCCTGCGGACGATGCGCGACAGCGTCGTTGCCAGCCCGACAACCCCTCACGCGAGTATACATGAGCACTTCGAAGCACTGCCGCCTGTTGATCCTGGGCTCCGGTCCCGCCGGCTGGACCGCTGCCGTCTACGCCGCCCGCGCCAATCTGAAGCCCGTCGTGGTCACCGGTCTGCAGCAGGGCGGCCAGCTGATGACGACCACGGAGGTCGACAACTGGCCAGGCGATGCCCACGGCCTGATGGGCCCGGACCTGATGTCGCGCATGCAGGCACATGCGGAGCGCTTCGAGACCGAAGTGATCTTCGACCACATCCACACGGCCGACCTGTCCAAGCGGCCGTTCAAGCTGATCGGGGACAGCGGCGAATACACCGCCGACGCGCTGATCATCGCCACCGGTGCGACCGCGAAGTATCTGGGCCTGCCCTCGGAAGAAGCTTTCAAGGGCCGCGGCGTGTCCGCCTGCGCCACCTGCGACGGCTTCTTCTACCGCGACCAGGACGTGGCCGTGATCGGCGGCGGCAACACCGCCGTGGAAGAAGCGCTCTACCTGTCCAACATCGCCCGCAAGGTTTATCTGGTGCATCGCCGCGACACCCTGCGCGCCGAGAAGATCATGCAGGACAAGCTGTTCGCCAAGATACAGGCCGGCAAGATCGAGCCGGTGTGGCACCACACCGTTGATGAAGTGCTCGGCAACGACGCCGGCGTCACCGGCATCCGCGTGAAGTCGATGCAGGACGGCAGCACGCGCGACATCGACGTGCATGGCTTCTTCGTGGCCATCGGCCACACACCGAACACCGGCCTGTTCGAAGGCCAGCTGGACATGAGCAACGGCTACCTGAAAATCCGCTCCGGCATCGAGGGCAACGCCACCGCGACGACGATCCCGGGCGTATTTGCCGCCGGCGACGTGACCGACCAGCACTATCGACAGGCCATCACTTCGGCAGGCTTCGGTTGCATGGCGGCGCTGGATGCCGAACGCTTCCTGGACAAGGACGGCTGATCCGGGCAACGACCTCTTCCCCGGATGGACAAGCTGCTGATCAAGCAATGCCTGTTCTACGGAAGCTGGCTGGTCTGGCCGTTCGTGGCGTGGCTGGTGTGGCGGCTGCGTGAGCGCCGTGGCCGCTGGCTGATCGTCCTGCTGCTGGCCGGCTGCCTGCTGTTCGCATGGGCCCGCTTCGTCGAGCCGCAGCGCATCCGGGTGCAGGAGACCATGCTGACAGGCACCGGCGCGCGCGCGAGGCTGGTACTGGTCAGCGACATCCATCTGGGCGTCTACAAAAACAGCCGGTACCTTCAGCGGTTGGTGGATCGGATCAATACCCAGCAGGTCGACGCGGTGGTGATCGCCGGCGACTTCACCTACGAACCCGATGGCGCGTCGCTGCAACAGATGTTCGCGCCGCTCGCGGAGCTCCATCTGCCGGCTTATGCAGTGCTCGGCAATCATGACCAGCAGGCGCCAGGGCCCGACATCGATGCAGAGCTCCGTTCCGCCCTGGCGACGCACAACGTCAGGGTGATCGAAGGCGAAACCGTCGCCGTGCGCGGATTCCGTCTGGCCGGACTGGGCGACCGCTGGGCGAACAAGGACGATCCCGGCTTCCTGTCCGCCCTGCCCTCGCCCGCTCCCACCTTGGTGCTGACCCACAATCCCGACAGCGCGATCGACCTCGATCCGGCCCAGGCGGCTCTGGTGCTTGCAGGCCATACGCATGGTGGGCAGATCCGCATTCCGTGGCTGTACAAACGCGTGATTCCCAGCCAGTACGGCTTCGATCGCGGCGAGCAGTTCCTGCGTACGCCCCATGGCGCTGTTCGCGTATACACCACCGTCGGCACCGGCGAGATCGGTCTGCCGATGCGCTTGTTCAATCCTCCGACCATCGACGTGCTGGACCTGCGTCCGTAGCATCGCTGCCGATGACTGCAGTCCGTTTCTTCTCCTCTCTCGCCAACGTGCCAGCACCCGCGTGGGATGCGCTGCACGATGGTCGCAACCCCTTTGTTTCCCATGCGTTCCTGCATGGGCTTGAAGCCCACGGCTGTCTGCGCGAGGAATGGGGCTGGACGCCGCATCACGCGACGTTGTGGGACGGAGACCTGCTGGTCGCCGCAGCGCCGGGCTACCTCAAGGAAAATTCGCACGGCGAGTTCGTGTTCGACCACGCCTGGGCGCACGCGTACGCGCAGCACGGACTGGACTACTACCCCAAGTGGCTGGGCGGTGTGCCCTACTCGCCTGTCACGGGGCCACGGCTGCTGGCATTGGATCATGGCCATCGCGCGTTGCTGCTGACGTCGATCCAGGACGAAGCGCTGCGGCTGAACCTGTCCTCCACCCACATCAACTTCCCGACACCCGCCGAGGACGCAGGCTTTCCAGAGGGCTGGCTGCCCCGCATCGACGTGCAGTACCACTGGCGCAATCCGGGACACTGGTGCGACTTTGACGGCTTCCTTGCGGATTTCGACCACAAGCACCGCAAGAACATCCGCCAGGAACGCGCGAAGGTGCAGCGCGCCGGGGTGACCTTCCGGACCGTGCACGGCGACGAAGCCAGCGAGGCCGACCTGCAGGCGATGTTCGGGTTCTATCTTCGTACCTTCCGCGACTACGGCAACTCGCCGGCACTGACGCTGGAGTTCCTCCAACATCTCGCCACCTCGCTGCCCCGCGACCTGGTGATGTTCCTGGCCGACCATCACGGCCGCACGATCGCGGGGGCGTTGTGCCTGCGCGGAGGCGACACGCTGTACGGCCGCTACTGGGGCGCGCATACCGCGTTGCCGGGGCTGCATTTCGAGACCTGCTACTACCAGGGCATCGATTATTGCCTGCGCGAGGGATTGAAGATCTTCGAACCCGGCGCCCAGGGGGAGCACAAGATCGCGCGCGGATTCCTGCCCGCCTTCGTGCACTCGCGCCACTGGATCGCCCGTCCGGATTTCTCCGCCGCCCTGGCCGCCTGGTGCGGAGAAGACGCCCTGGCCGTACGCCGCTATGCCCGCAGCCTGCAGGCACATACACCGTTCAAGCACCGCGACTGAACCCGGCATGTCGCGCCATGAATGCCCCCTACAATCGCGGCATGCGCCAACGGCCGTTCGTCCTGTCTTCTGACCCCCACGCCCCCTTCCCCCACGCGGGCACCGCCATGCGCGAGCCGGACGGGTTGCTGGCGATCGGTGGCGACCTTTCCCTGCCGCGCTTGCTCAACGCTTACCGGCACGGCATCTTCCCGTGGTTCTCGGACGGCCAGCCGCCGCTGTGGTGGTCGCCCGATCCCCGCATGGTGTTCCGCACGGACCGCGTGCGGCTGTCCTCGCGCTTCCGTCGCGAACTGAAGCGGAGCGCATGGCAGGTTCGCGCGGATACCTGCTTCGAGCAGGTCATCACGGCCTGCGCGCAATCGCCACGACCGGGACAGCACGGCACCTGGATCACGTCGGGCATGCGGCAGTCCTACATCGACCTGCACCGGCACGGGCACGCGCACTCGGTGGAAGTCTTCAATGGCGACCGCCTGGCCGGCGGCATCTACGGCGTGGCGATCGGCCGGATGTTCTTCGGCGAAAGCATGTTCAGCCATCGATCCGGCGCCTCGAAGATCGCGCTTGCCGCACTGGCGACGCGCCTGCGTGAGTGGGGCTGGCCGCTGATCGACGCGCAGGTGGAAAACGACCACCTTCATTCCCTGGGAGGGTGCCTCGTGCCTCGCGAGACCTTTCTGGAACAGGTCGCCGGCCTGGTCGACTTGCCCGCGCCGGAAGGTGCCTGGACCACGCGGTTCGGTGTGCTGCCCGCCGCCTCGCTGTCGCAACCCTCGGTGCCATAACGGAATTTTTGCACCGGGGGCCTGGCTGGCGTACAATGCCCGGCTTCATGGCACCCGCCATCTCCTCGCGGCACAGCACAGGCATACATGTCGAAAGACGATTCCATTGAATTCGAAGGCACCGTTGCCGAGACGCTGCCCAACACCATGTTCCGGGTCAAGCTGGAAAACGGCCACGAAATCATCGCCCACATCTCCGGCCGCATGCGCAAGAACTACATCCGCATCCTGACCGGCGACAAGGTGAAGGTCGAAATGACCCCGTACGACCTGACCAAGGGTCGAATCACCTACCGCATGAAGTAATGCGCGCAACCCTTTGATCTGAAAGCGGCCAATGGCCGCTTTCTGCGTTTATGCACCCGTGCAGAGGCGCGGGTGGGGATGCCATGACTCCTGGCACCGGGTCGCTCGTAACGACCACCAACGGCAGATTTGAAAGCGGGGACCGACGCGTAGCGTGGCCGTAGCCAATTCCGGCTGCCAACGCTTCGAGCGGTGCCATGAACCCACGTCTTCTTACCTCCCTGCTGTTCGTTGCCAGCTTGGCCCCCTTGGCGGCACAGGCGGGCGAGCCGGTCACCGCGTGCGTGAGCCTGGGCAACGACCAGGAGATCATCCGGGCCGGCGGCGGTGAGCAGTTCTACCTGCGTGACGGCCAGAGCCACTACCGGGTCGCATTCCGGAACAGTTGTGCCGCCATCACCATGACGCCCACCGTGGAAATCTCCACGAATGGCCAGGTGGGCCAACTATGCCCGCAGGACACCAAAGTGATGACGAAGCGTGGGAACTGCCGCGTCAGCGCCGTGGAGCAGATCACGGCCGATGAGTTCGCTGCCCGCAAGCGACGTGCGCGACAGTAATGACGCCGTAAGGAAAAGGCGGCCAGGAGGCCGCCTTCTCTGACATGGTCGCGTGAGCGTCCGGCCGACTACACCGTCGCCGGCAACAGCCTTTCCGGTTCCGCCTGCGCATCGACCACCAGTTCGCCATCGCGCACATCGATGCTGACCCGGCCACCCTCCACCAGCTTGCCGAACAGCAACTCGTCGGCCAGCGGACGCTTCACCTTGTCCTGGATCAGGCGGGCCATCGGGCGCGCGCCCATCAGCGGATCGAAGCCGTGCTGCGCCAACCAGTCGCGCGCCGCCGGGGTGGCAGACAGGCTGACGTGCTTCTCCTGCAGCAGCATTTCCAGTTCGATGACGAACTTGTCCACAACACGCAGGATGTGCTCGAAGCCCAGCCCCTGGAACTGCACGATGGCATCCAGCCGGTTGCGGAATTCAGGGGTGAAACTGCGACGGATCACTTCCATCGCGTCCGTCGAATGATCCTGCTGCATGAAGCCGATCGTCCGGCGCGAGGCCTGCGCCGCACCGGCGTTGGTCGTCATCACCAGGATGACGTTCTTGAAGTTCGCCTCGCGACCGTTGGTATCGGTCAGTACGCCGCGGTCCATGACCTGCAGCAGGATGTTGAAGATGTCGGGGTGCGCCTTCTCCACTTCGTCCAGCAGCAGCACGCAGTGGGGTGTCTTGACGATCTTCTCGGTCAGCAGGCCGCCCTGGTCGAAGCCGACGTAGCCCGGCGGCGCACCGATCAGGCGGCTAACCGAATGCGGCTCCATGTACTCGGACATGTCGAAGCGGACCAGTTCGATGCCCAGCTGCAGCGCGAGCTGCTTGGTCACCTCGGTCTTGCCCACGCCCGTCGGACCGGCGAAGAGGAAGTTGCCGATCGGCTTCTCCGGGTTGGCCAGGCCGCTGCGGGCGAGCTTGATGGACGACGCCAGCGTCTCGATGGCGGGATCCTGCCCGAAGATCACCATCTTCAGGTTGCGCTCCAGGTGCTGCAGCACGTCCTTGTCGGACGAGGACACCTGCTTGGCCGGAATCCGCGCCATCTTGGCGACGATGGTCTCGATTTCCTCGACGTCGATCAGTTCCTTGCGCGTTTCCAGCGGCAGCAGGCGCTGGCGTGCGCCGGCCTCGTCGATGACGTCGATGGCCTTGTCCGGGAGCAGGCGATCGCCGATGTGCTTCACCGACAGATCGACGGCCGCCTGCAGTGCGTCATCGGCATAGGTGACGCCATGGTGCGCTTCGTACTTGGGCTTAAGGCCCTGCAGGATTTCATAGGTCTCGCCCACCGTCGGCTCGACGATGTCGATCTTCTGGAAGCGACGGGCCAGTGCCCTGTCCTTCTCGAAGATGCCGCGGTATTCCTGGAACGTGGTCGAGCCGATGCAGCGCAACTCGCCCGACGCCAGCGCCGGCTTGATCAGGTTCGAGGCATCCATCGTGCCGCCGCTGGCCGAGCCGGCGCCGATGATCGTGTGGATCTCGTCGACGAACAGGATGGCGCCGGGGATCTTCTTGATCGCCGCCAGCACGCCCTTCAGGCGCTTCTCGAAGTCGCCGCGGTATTTGGTGCCGGCGACCAGCGCACCGAGGTCCAGCGAGTAGATGACCGCGTCCAGCAGGACCTCGGGCACCTCGCCTTCGACGATGCGCTTGGCCAGGCCCTCGGCGAGCGCGGTCTTGCCCACGCCGGCTTCGCCGACGTAGAGCGGATTGTTTTTGCGGCGGCGGCACAGGACCTGGATGGTCCGCTCGATCTCGTCGCCACGGCCGACCAGCGGATCGATCCTGCCCTGGCGCGCCATGTCGTTGAGGTTGGTGGCGAATTCGGTCAGGGCGTCGCCCTTGCCTTCCCCCTCGCCCGTCTCGGCCTTGCCCTCGCCTTCCGGCTGGCCTGTCCCCTCGTTCTCCTCGCCCTGCTTGGCGATCCCGTGGGACAGATAGTTGACGATATCCAGCCGCGTCACGTCCTGCTGGTTGAGGAAGTAGACAGCATGCGAGTCCTTCTCGCCGAAGATCGCGACCAGCACGTTGGCGCCGGTGACCTCTTTCTTGCCCGACGACTGCACATGGTAGACCGCGCGCTGCAGCACGCGCTGGAACCCGAGCGTCGGCTGGGTGTCGCGGCCGTCGTCTTCGGCCAGCCGCGAAACGGAGGCTTCGATGGCCTGCTCCAGATCGGCGCGCAGGCGATTGGCGTCCGCGCCGGTGGCCTTGAGGACGGCCTGCGCCGACGGGTTTTCGAGCAGCGCGAGCAGCAGGTGCTCGACCGTCATGAATTCGTGCCGTGCTTCGCGGGCGCGCTTGTAGCACTGGCCGATGGTTTGCTCGAGGTCTTTACTGAACATGATTGCCTCCGGGGCCTATGCCGACAATATGCGGCTTGGCGGGCGGTTTTCCATCACCCTACCGGATTTCAGTGTTCAGGGATCGTTGCCTTGTACTCCGCAGCGGCGCCCCCACACCGTTTCCGTTCCGGCAAGCCCGTGCCGGACCCCTCAGGATTTCTCCATCGTGCACAGCAGGGGATGCTGGTTCATACGGGAAAACTCGTTGACCTGGGCCACCTTGGATTCGGCCACCTCTCGGGTGTATACGCCGCAGACTCCACGTCCACGGGTATGCACGTGCAGCATCACCTGGGTCGCCTTTTCCAGGTCCATGGCAAAGAACTGCTGCAGGACGGTCACCACGAAGTCCATCGGCGTGTAGTCGTCGTTGAGCAACAGTACCTGGTACAGGGGCGGCGGCGCGACCTCGGGCCGGCTGGTCTCTACCATCAGGCCATGGTCGCGTTCGTTTTCGTTCTTTCGGGACATGAGCGAATTATAGGCGTGGAAGCCGGCCCTCGCCGCCCGCATGGACGCCATGCGTGACCCCGGCCACAATGCGCCTTCCTAAAACTGTCGAGCCGACCATGAAACCTGCGCTGTCCCGATTGTCCTCCGCCGCCCTGCTGTGCGCCACCGCGATCGCGACGCCCGTGCTCGCGGCCGACGCCTCGGTGGACGCCCGGCTGACGGCGCGCGGGATCCAGTTCGAAGTGGACGCCGACGGCGACTACAAGGTCACCTACTCCTACAAGCAGGAGAATCGGACCCAGCTGGTCTTCGTCTCCGGCCGCACCGAACACGTCAATGGCATCAGTATCCGCGAGGTGTTCTCCCCGGCCGGCCGCGTCGCTGCCGATGGCATCGATGGCACCAAGGCGCTCGCACTGATGGCGGACAGCCGTGCCAAGAAGCTGGGCAGCTGGGAGCTGTCGGGCGACGTGCTGTACTTCGTCATCAAGCTGCCCGACAGCGTGGACGGCGCGGCGCTGGAAGCCGCGATGGACATCGCGGCGGAAACGGCGGACAACGAGGAAATCGAGCTCTCCGGCGAGAAGGACGAATTGTAAGTGAGCTACCGCGAGGGACGCTTCTGGCAGCCTGACGTGACCGTGGCCACGGTGGTGGTCCGCGACGGCAGGCTGTTGATGGTGGAAGAGCGTGCGCAGGGTCGCCTTGTGTTCAACCAGCCCGCTGGCCACCTGGAACCCGACGAAAGCCTGCTGGAGGCCGCCCGCCGCGAGACCCTTGAGGAAACCGGGTGGGAGGTCGAACTGACCGCCTTCGTGGGTGCCTACCAATGGAAAGCGGAGACAGGGCGGCACTACCTGCGCTTCGCCTTCGCGGCAGAGCCGGTGCGGCATCTGCCAGACCACCCGCTCGACGACGGCATCGTGCAGGCCGTGTGGCTGACCCCGGCCGAACTGCAGGCGCGATCCGACCGCCACCGTAGCCCGCTGGTGTGGCAGGTCGTGCAGGACTTCCTCTCGGGACGTCGCTCGCCCCTGTCCACGCTGCAGCAGATCGCATGACCCCGCCACGCGTCATCGTGGGCGTCTCGGGCGGCGTGGATTCCTCCGTCGCCGCTCTTGAACTGGTGCGTCAGGGCGAATCCGTCGCGGGCCTGTTCATGCAGAACTGGGCCGATGATGGCTCCGGCGATTGTCGTGCCGAAGACGACCGGCGCGATGCGGTCGCCGTCTGTGGCCGTCTCGGGATTCCGTTCCACTTCCGAGATTTTTCGAGCGAATACTGGCAGGGCGTGTTCGAGCACTTCCTGGCCGAGTACGCCGCGGGTCGCACGCCCAATCCCGATGTGCTGTGCAATCGTGAAGTGAAGTTCAAGCACTTCCTCGATGCCGCCCGCGATCTGGGCGCCGACAAGATCGCCACTGGCCACTATGCGCGCGTGGACCATGTGGACGGACGTTGGCGGCTGCTGCGCGGCGTGGACCGCGGCAAGGACCAGAGCTATTTCCTGCACCAGTTGGGCCAGGCCCAGCTTTCGGCCACGCTGTTTCCCATTGGCGAACTGCAGAAATCGGACCTGCGCCGCATTGCACGCGACGCCGGCCTGCAGACGCACGACAAGAAGGACTCCACGGGCATCTGCTTCATCGGCGAGCGCGATTTCCGCGAGTTCCTGGGACGCTATCTGCCGGCCCGCCGCGGCGAGATGCGCGATCCGCAGGGCCAGGTGATCGGGGAACATCCGGGCGTGTTCTACTTCACGCTGGGCCAGCGGGAAGGCCTGCAGATCGGCGGTGTGCGGGGTCGACCCCAGGCACCCTGGTATGTCGTGGGCAAGGACGTCGCCCACAATGTCCTTTATGTCGACCAGGACACCCAAAGCCCCTACCTGATGTCCACGCGCCTGTGGACAGAATCGGCGCACTGGGTCGCCGGCAACCCGCCTGCCGGCCGCTTCACCTGCACGGCGCAGACCCGGTACCGGCAGCCGGACGAACCTTGCGAAGTGCTGGTGCTCGACGACGGCACGGTCACGGTGGAATTCGCCTCGCCGCAGCGCGCCGTCACGCCCGGACAGTCGCTGGTGCTGTATGACGGCGACGAATGCTTGGGCGGCGCGGTCATCGCGCGCACCGACGCACCTCTTGAAATGAAACTCGCGGAGCAAGCAGCTTGAGCAACAGATATTCCGACCGCGTCCTCGCCCTCGCCGGGTTGGCACAGGCGCTCCACCAGGTGCGTCGCATTGCCGAAACCGGTCAGTCCGAGGGATCTGCCGTGCAGGCCGCACTGGACAGCGTGTTCCGCATCGATGCCGCGTCGCCCGCAGAGGTCTACGGCAGCGTGTCCGGGGTCACGCCCGGCCTGCGCATCCTGCGCAGCTATCTGGCGAAGGATGCCCACGACGAAGCCCTGCCCCGCCTGGCGATGGCGGTGCTGCAACTGGAGCGTCGCTTTGTGCGCGAGAACGACACGGTGCATGCGGTCACGCGCGGACTGGGCGAGATCGCGCCCCGCGCCGGACAGCAGGGCAGCACCCATCCGGACGTGCTGTCCGCGCTGGGCGGGCTGTACGCCGACACCATCAGCCACCTGCGCCCGCGCGTGATGGTCCAGGGCAATCCGCATTACCTGGGCCAACCCGGCGTGGTGGCCGAGATCCGCGCGATCCTGCTGGCCGCGGTGCGCTCGGCGGTACTGTGGCGGCAGTTGGGCGGGTCGATGTGGGATTTCGTACTCGGCCGTCGGCAGATGCTGGAGGCGGTGGAGGACTGGCTGGCCTGACCCTTTGGAACGTGCAGGAAAAAGGCCCGGCATTGCCGGGCCTTTTCGTTTCCTGCCGGACGATCAGGCGGCGACCGTCTTCGCCACGTCCTGGTACTCCTCGATCTGGTCGAAGTTCATGTAGCGGTAGATCTCGGCACCCTTCTCGTTGATCACGCCGATGTCGGCCATGTACTCGGCCTTGGTCGGGATCTTGCCCAAGCGCGAGCAGATCGCCGCCAGTTCCGCCGAACCCAGGAACACGTTGGAGTTGCGGCCCAGGCGGTTGGGGAAGTTGCGGGTCGAGGTGGAGAACACCGTCGCGCCCTCGCGCACCTGCGCCTGGTTGCCCATGCACAGCGAGCAGCCCGGCATTTCCATGCGCGCACCAGCGGTGCCGAACGTGCCGTAATGGCCTTCCTTGGTCAGCTCGGACGCGTCCATCTTGGTCGGCGGCGCGACCCACAGGCGGGTCGGGATGTCGCGCTTGCCTTCCAGCAGCTTGGCGGCCGCACGGAAGTGGCCGATGTTGGTCATGCACGAGCCGATGAAGACTTCATCGATCTGGGTGCCGGCGACATCGGACAGCGCCTTCACGTCGTCCGGGTCGTTCGGGCAGGCCAGCAGCGGCTCGTGTACCTCGGCCAGGTCGATCTCGATGACGGCGGCGTACTCGGCATCCGCATCCGGTTCGAGCAGCTGCGGATCGGCCAACCACTCCTCCATCTTCTTGATGCGACGGGCCAGCGAACGCGCATCGGCGTAGCCTTCGGCGATCATCCACTTCAGCAGCGTGATGTTGCTGGTCAGATACTCGATGATCGGTTCCTTGTTCAGGCGCACGGTGCAGCCGGCGGCCGAACGTTCGGCCGACGCGTCGGACAGTTCGAACGCCTGCTCCACCTTCAGGTCCGGCAGGCCCTCGATCTCGAGGATGCGGCCGGAGAAGATGTTCTTCTTGCCCTGCTTCGCCACCGTCAGCAGGCCCGACTTGATCGCGTAGTACGGGATAGCGTTGACCAGGTCGCGCAGGGTCACGCCGGGCTGCATCTCGCCCTTGAAGCGGACCAGCACCGATTCCGGCATGTCCAGCGGCATCACGCCGGTGGCCGCCGCAAAGGCGACCAGGCCCGAGCCCGCCGGGAACGATATGCCCACCGGGAAGCGCGTATGCGAATCGCCGCCGGTGCCGACGGTGTCGGGCATCAGCATGCGGTTGAGCCAGCTGTGGATCACGCCGTCGCCGGGACGCAGCGAGATGCCGCCGCGGGTCGAGATGAACTCCGGCAGCGTGTGGTGCGTCTTCACGTCGACCGGCTTCGGGTAGGCCGCGGTATGGCAGAAGGACTGCATCACCAGGTCGGCCGAGAAGCCCAGGCAGGCCAGGTCCTTCAGCTCGTCGCGGGTCATCGGACCGGTGGTGTCCTGCGAACCCACCGAGGTCATCTTCGGTTCGCAGTACGCGCCCGGGCGCACGCCCTGTCCCTCCGGCAGGCCGCAGGCGCGGCCGACCATCTTCTGCGCCAGCGAGAAGCCCTTGCCGCTGTCGGCCGGCTGCTGCGGCTGGCGGAACAGGTCCGTCGCCGGCAGCTTCAGGGCTTCGCGCGCCTTCGCCGTCAGGCCGCGACCGATGATCAGCGGGATGCGGCCACCCGCGCGCACTTCGTCGAACAGCACGTCGGACTTCACCTGGAACTCGGCGATCACCTGCCCGTCCTTCAGCGCCTTGCCCTCGTACGGACGCAGCTCGACCACATCGCCGTGGTTCATCTGCGACACGTCGAGTTCGATCGGCAGCGCGCCGGCATCCTCCATGGTGTTGTAGAAGATCGGGGCGATCTTGGAACCCAGGCAGACGCCGCCGAAGCGCTTGTTCGGAATGAACGGGATGTCCTCGCCAGTGAACCACAGCACGCTGTTGGTCGCCGATTTGCGCGAGGAACCGGTGCCGACCACATCGCCGACGTAGGCGACCAGGTGGCCCTTGTTCTTCAGCGACAGGATTTCCTGGATCGGACCGCGCTTGCCGTCTTCTTCCGGCACGAACGGCGCGTCGGGGCGCTTGTTCTTCAGCATCGCCAGCGCGTGCAGCGGGATGTCCGGGCGCGTGGTGGCGTCCGGTGCCGGCGACAGGTCGTCGGTGTTCGTCTCGCCGGGCACCTTGAAGACGGTGACGGTAAGGCTCTGCGGCACTTCCGGCTTGCTGGTGAACCATTCGGCGTCGGCCCAGCTCTTCAACACGGCCTGCGCGTGGGCGTTGCCCTGCTCCGCCTTCTCCTGCACGTCGTGGAAGCTGTCGAACATCAGCAGCGTGTGCTTCAGGCCTTCGGCGGCGGTCGCGCCAAGTTCGGCGTTGTCCAGCAGGTCGATCAACGGGTGGATGTTGTAGCCGCCCAGCATCGTGCCCAGCAGTTCGGTGGCGCGCTGCGCCGAGATCAGCGGGGTCTGCTCCGTGCCGAACGCGACGGCGGCCAGGTAGGACGCCTTGACCTTGGCGGCATCGTCGACGCCGGCGGGCACGCGGTGGGTGATCAGCTCGACCAGGAAGTCTTCTTCACCAGCCGGCGGGTTCTTCAGCAGTTCGATGACCTCGGCCGTCTGCTGTGCCGTCAGCGGCAGCGGCGGGATGCCCAGCGCGGCGCGCTCGGCTACGTGGTGGCGATAGGCTTCCAGCATGGATGACTCCGGTCGTTCGATGGTGCGGTGGAAAGGGAAATCGGGGTGCTGCTTATTCGCTCGCGGGCACGATCAGTTTCAGGCCCTTGAAATAGTCGCGGTGGAAAGCGGTATCGAAGGTGATCAGGCCGTCGCACTGCAACAGCGCGTGCGCACCCACCAGGAAGTCGGCGATCGGTCGGACCTCGCCGGAGCGCTGGCGGTGCCGGCGATGCATCTCGCCCGCCCGCACGGCGGACTTGGCTTCGACGGGATTGAAATGGACGCCCATTTCCTCGATGGCGGCCAAGGCATCCGCACCGTTGCGCAGGGAAGCGCACAACTGCGCCAACGCGGCATCGCAGACGACCACGCGCCCACTGCCCAAGCTCTGCCGAAGGCCGGCTTCCACGGCGTCCGCGCGCAGGCCATCGGTCAGCAGTTCGATCAGGACCGGGGCGTCGACGGCGATCATTCGCTGGGCGTGCCCTTGGCGGCTTCGCTGTCGAGGGAGAACTTGCCGCGCACGCGCGAGATCGCGTCGTCGACGCTCTTCCGCAACACGATGCGGCTACCTTCCAGCTCGACCTTCAGCACGCTGCCCTTGGTCAGGCCCAGCGCATCGCGCACGGCCTTGGGCAGGGTGATCTGTCCGCGTTCGGCAACGGTGGCTTCCATCGGCGGGCCCTCTTGAGTATGGAGAAATTATACATACTTCCTTAGGCATACCCCAGTACAGG
>CBIHLJ010000035.1:0-46660 GCA_966210745.1 uncultured Pseudoxanthomonas sp. | reverse complement strand
GCCCGAACGCGCTCATGCCGTACATCAGGCCGAAGTTGATCGCCTTGGCGGCGCGGCGCTCGTTGCCGGTCACCTCTTCGAGCTTGCGCCCGAACACTTCCGCCGCCGTCGCCTTGTGGATGTCGGCGCCGGACTCGAAGGCGCGCACCAGCCCGGGATCCTGCGACAGGTGGGCCATGATGCGCAGCTCGATCTGCGAGTAATCGCAGGCCACGAGCTTGCGGCCCGCCGGGGCGACGAAGGCCTTGCGGATGCGGCGGCCGTCCTCGGTGCGGATCGGGATGTTCTGCAGGTTGGGATCGGTCGACGACAGCCGGCCCGTCGCCGCGCCGGCCTGGTGGTAGCTGGTGTGCACGCGGCCGGTCTCGGGATTGACCATCTCCGGCAGCTTGTCGGTGTAAGTGCTGCGCAGTTTGGCCAGGCCACGGTATTCCAGGATCACCCGCGGCAGCTCGTGCTGGTCGGCGATGGCTTCGAGCGCTTCTTCGTTGGTGCTGGGCTGGCCGGTGGGCGTCTTCACGAGCACCGGCAGCTTGAGCTCGTCGAACAGCAGCGCCTGCAGTTGCTTGGGCGAATCCAAGTTGAAGGTGCGACCCGCCAGCTCGGTGGCCTTCTGCTGGGCCGCCAGCATGCGCTTGGACAGGTCGGCACTCTGCCGGCGCAGTTCGTCGCCATCGATCATCACGCCGTTGGCCTCGATGCGCGCCAGCACGGGGACCAGAGGCATCTCGATGTCGCGGTAGACGCTCTCCAGCCCAGCTTCCGCTGCCAGCTTGGGCGCCAGCGCGCGATGCAGGCGCAGGGTGATATCGGCGTCTTCGGCGGCGTAGCGGGTGGCGTCGTCGACGGCCACCTGCGAGAACAGGATCTGCTTGGCACCCTTGCCGGCGACGTCTTCGTATTTGATCGTGTCGTAGCCCAGCCAGCGCTTGGCAAGCGTGTCCATGTCGTGCCGGTTGCTGCCGGCATTCAGCACGAAGCTCTCCAGCATCGTGTCGTCGGCATAGCCCTGCACGTCGACACCATGGCGACGCAGGATGTGCAGGTCGTACTTGCCATGCTGGCCCAGCTTGCGCCGGCCTGCATCGGCGAACACCGGTGCGAGCGCCGCAAGCACCGCTTCGCGGCCAAGTTGCGGCGGCACACCGGGATAGTCGTGTCCCACAGGTACGTAGACCGCCTTGCCGGGTTCGGTGGCGAAACTCAAGCCGACCAGGTTCGCGCGCATCGGATCGAGGCTGTCGGTTTCGGTATCGAACGCGAATTCGTCCGCCTGCTGCAGCTGCATCACCAGCGCCTCCAGCTGCCCTAGCTCCGTCACGGCCGTGTATTCGCCCGCAACCCCCAACGACGCATCGATGACCGCATCGTCCGTGGATGTCGCGGCCACGCGACCGGTGCCGCGCGCACGGCCCGGCTCTTTTTCGGCCACGGCGGAAGTTTCGACCGTCCCGCCCTCAAGTTCCTTCAGCGCCTGGTTGAAGCCGTAGCGCGCGTACAGCTCGCGCAGCTCGTCCACATGCCGTTCGCGCAACGGCAGCGTCTCCGGCCCGCCGTCCAGCGCCACATCGGTCTTGATGGTGACCAGATCGCGATTCAGCGGCAGGCGAGGCAGGGCCGCGCGCAGGTTGTCGCCGATCTTGCCCTTGATCTCATCGGCCCGATCGATGATCGCGGCCAGCGTGCCGTACTCGGCCAACCATTTGGCGGCGGTCTTGGGCCCGCACTTCTCGACACCCGGCACGTTGTCCACGGTGTCGCCCATCAGGGCAAGGAAGTCGACGATCTGCTCCGGCCGCACGCCAAATTTCTCCATCACGGCCTCGGTGGAGTCCAGCCGGCTGCCGCTCATGGTGTTGACCAACGTCACGCCAGGACGCACCAGCTGCGCGAAGTCCTTGTCGCTGGTCGAAATGGTCACGTCCATTCCCTGTGCCGCGCCCTGCAACGCCAGCGTGCCGATCACGTCATCGGCTTCCACGCCTTCCACCCGCAGCAGGGGGAAACCCAGCGCCTGCACGATGCGGATCATCGGCTCGACCTGCGCGCGCAGATCGTCGGGCATCGGCGGCCGGTTGGCCTTGTAATCCGGATAGAGTTCGTCGCGGAAGGTCGGGCCGCTGGCGTCAAGAACAAAGGCCACGAAGTCGGGCTTTTCCTTCAGCGTGGCGCGCAGCATGTTGACCACGCCGAACAACGCGCCGGTCGGCTCGCCCTGCGCGTTGGTCAGTGGGGGCAGCGCATGGAACGCGCGGAACAGGTAGCTGGAGCCGTCGATCAGTACGAGTCGTGTCATGCGGGCATTCTACGCCCCGCCCCTGCGCACGGCGTCACGCGCGCACCGTTGCGTTGGGCGCATAATCGGGCCGTCATTCCCCCAACCGGACGCCACGATGAACCGCATGACGACCTTTGCCCTGCCGTTGTCCTGCCTGTTGGCGATAGCTGGCTGCGCCTCTACCGCCAGCGATCCCGCCAACATGGTGGACCTGGCCAACGCGCAGGTCGCGGTGCGCACCGAAAAGAATGGCGACACCATCGAGGAGTACCGCGTTGCCGGCAACCTGCGGATGGTCAAGGTGACGCCGTCGCGCGGCGCGCCGTATTACCTGTACGACTCCGACGGTGACGGCCGCCTGGACAAGAGCAAGGACAACAGCGACATCTCGCCGGTGTACTGGAAGCTCTACGGCTGGTGAGGCCCCGCGCTCAGCGGATCACCAGCACCGGTACGCCGCAGCGAGCCAGCACTTCGTTGGTCTGGCTGCCCAGCAACAGGCGTCCCAGCGCACGCCGGCCATGCGAGGCCATGACGATCAGGTCGCAGCCTTGGCGCTCGGTGGTTTCGACGATGGCTTCCGCCGCGTACCGGTCGGCCACGTGCAGGCACTGCGCCTCCACGCCATGCGCGGCCGCCTGCGCAGCCGCCGCATCCAGCACCTTGCGTGCCGCCTCCTCGCGGGCCGCCTGGAATTCGGGGAGCGAGGTCCCCACCGCACTCCAGCCCAGGCCGTCGTCGAAGCCGGTATTGATGGGTTCGCTGACGGTCAACACGGTCGCCCTGGCCTGCAGGCGCGTCGCCAGCGCCAGACCATGTTCCACGCCCTTGCCTGCCAGCTCGGAGCCGTCGGTCGCAATCAGGATATGCCGGTACATGCCGCACCTCATGATGATGGGGTGCGGCCATTACACGCCCGACGGGCTTAGTGCGCCGTGATCTGGATCAATCGGACGGGCTAGACAGCCTGCAGGTTCGCATAGGCCATCACCAGCCACTTGCTGCCTTCGCTGTCGAAATTGACCTGCACGCGCGCGTGCGCACCGCTGCCCTCGTAGTCGGTCACCACACCCTGGCCGAACTTGGCGTGGGTGACGGTCTGGCCCAGCTTGAGGCCTGGCGCTTCCAGGCTGGCGTGGCCGGGCGTCACCCGCGTGGCGAAACCGGAGGCCGGCCGGCTGACCTGCACGCGAGGACGCACTTCGTTGAGCAGGTGGGCGGGGATCTCGCGCAGGAAGCGCGACGGGATGCCGTACATGTCCTGGCCGTGCAAGCGACGCGCCTCGGCATAACTCAACACCAGCTTCTGCCGCGCGCGAGTGATGCCCACGTAGGCTAGGCGGCGCTCTTCTTCCAGTCGCCCGCTCTCATCCAGCGAACGGTTGCTGGGGAACAGTCCCTCCTCCAGCCCGGCCAGGAACACCAGTGGGAATTCCAGGCCCTTGGCCGAATGCAGCGTCATAAGCTGCACGCCGTCCTCGCCCGCCTCGACCTGGCCTTCGCCCGCTTCCAGCGCGGCATAGGACAGGAAGGCGACCAGTTCGCTCATGCCTTCCTGGCCATCCTCCTCGGCCGCGATGTCTTCGCGGCGCACGAAGCGCGAGGCCACCGACACCAGTTCGTCGAGGTTCTCGGTGCGGGATTCGGAATCGAGGCCGCCACGGCTTTCGCGCGCCCAGTGCTCGCGCAGACCCGAACGCGCCAGCACATGGTCGACGCGCTCGGCCAGCGTCATCTCGGCGGTTTCCTCGGCCAACTGGTCGACCAATGCGGCGAATGCGGCCAGCGCATTGCGTGCGCGCCCGGCCAGGTCGCTGCCCTGCGCCGCCAGCATCGCCGCGCCCCAGAGCGATACGCGCGCACCGCGCGCAAGCCGGCGCACTTCGTCCAGCGTGCGCTCGCCGATGCCACGTGTCGGCGTGTTGACCACGCGCTCGAACGCGGCGTCATCGGCGCGGTTGGCCATCAACCGCAGATAAGCGAGCGCGTCCTTGATTTCCGCGCGCTCGAAGAAGCGCATGCCGCCGTAGACGCGGTACGGCACCTGCTCGGACAGCAGTGCTTCTTCGAACGCACGCGACTGCGCATTGCTGCGGTACAGGATGGCGGCATCGCCCAGGCTGCCACCGTCGCGCACCCACTGGCGGATACGCTCGACAACGAAGCGCGCCTCGTCCATTTCGTTGTAGGCCGCGTACAGGTCGATGGGCTCGCCGTCGCCGGTATCGGTCCACAGCTGCTTGCCGATCCGCCCGGGATTGTGCGCGATCACGGCGTTGGCCGCGCCCAGGATGTTCGCGCTGGACCGGTAGTTCTGCTCCAGCCGGATGGTCCGCGCGGACGGATAGTCGCGCAGGAACTGCTGCATGTTCTCGACCTTGGCACCGCGCCAGCCGTAGATGCTCTGGTCGTCGTCGCCCACCACGAAGACGTGGCCCGTGTCGCCGGCCAGCACGCGCACGAAGGCGTACTGGATGGCATTGGTGTCCTGGAATTCGTCCACCAGGATCTCGCGGAAACGCGTGCGGTAGTGCGCCAACAGGGCCGGCGTGTCGCGCAGCAGCTCGTGCGCGCGCAGCAGCAGCTCGGCGAAGTCCACCAGGCCGGCGCGGTCGCAGCGTTCCTGATAGCCGGCGTAGACCTGTCGGCGTACATCCAGCCAGTCGTCGTTCGGCGCCGGCTGGATGTGCTCGGGGCGGCGGCCTTCGTCCTTCTGCTCGTTGATCCACCAGGTGAGCTGCTTCGGGGGATACTTGCCCTCGTCCAGCTCCATCGCCTGCACCACGCGCTTGACCAGCCGCTGCTGGTCATCACTGTCGAGTACCTGGAAGGTTTCGGGCAACTTCGCTTCCTGCCAGTGCAGGCGCAGCAGACGGTGCGCCAGGCCGTGGAAGGTGCCGATCCACATGCCGCGGCTGCCGTTGCGCAGCTGCACGTCGGCGCGCGCACGCATCTCGCCGGCCGCCTTGTTGGTGAAGGTCACCGCGAGGATGCCGTGGGTGGGCACGCCATGGACTTCATTGAGCCAGGCGATGCGGTGGGTCAGCACGCGGGTCTTGCCGGAGCCAGCACCGGCCAGCACCAGGTAGTGCCCGGGTTCGGCGGAGACGGCATCGCGCTGGGCGGGATTCAGATCATCGAGCAGGTGGGAGACATCCATCCGCGCATTTTACGGCCTGCGGCGACCCAAACCCTGAGACGCGGGCCGTTCAGGCGAGCTCGGCGACCTGCATCGAGACCTGCTTGTGGCCACCATCCAGCCATTGACGGCCCGCTTCGACGAAGCCATGCCGCGCATGGAACAGACGCGAGGGCTCGTTCGGCGGCACCACGTTGAACTCGCAGGTGATGCACGGTATGCCCGCTGCGCGCGCGAACGCGAACAGGTCGCCATAGAGCGCCGACCCGAGACGATGGCCCTGCACGGCGGCATCCACGACGATGCGGTCCACGTACAGGAAATCCCGGTAACGCGCAGCGAACCAGCCGAAGTTGTCGTTGCGGTAGTGGGCGCCGGCGCGCATCGTGAGCAGGAACGCGACGACGCGGCCATCCAGCGTCGCCACGCGGTGGTAGGCGGACAGGGACGCCAACTGGCGCGCCCTGTCTTCGTCCATCGGGCTGGTGTGGCGCACCTCGGCGGCGTTCAGGGCAACGATGGCCGGGATGTCGGCATCGTTCGCGTCGCGGATATGGGGCGTACCTGCCTGCATCCTGGAATCAGTGCGCTGCGTGCTTGGTCTGCGCGCTGTTGTTCATCAGCCTGTCGGTGTAGGCGATGCCGATGGCGGACAGGATGAAGATGGCGTGGATGATGGTCTGCCACATCACGCCGGTGGCGGTGAAATCACTGCAGGTCTTCGCCAGCCAGCCGGCCGTCTTCGCGGCTTCCGCAGCGGCAAAGGCTTCGGGCGTGCCGCACAGCGGCAGGCCACCCAGCGTGCTGGCGCCGATGAAGGTCTTCAGCAGGTGGATGGACGAGATGCCGATGATCGCCATGGCCAACTTCACCTTCAGCACGCTGGCGTTGACGTGGCTCAGCCATTCCGGCTGGTCGGGATGCTTCTCCAGCCCCATGCGCGACACGAAGGTCTCGTAACCGCCCACGATGACCATCATCAGCAGGTTGGAGATCATCACCACGTCGATCAGGCCCAGCACCAGCAGCATGATGTCCTGCTCGCTGAGGCTGGTGGCGCCATGGACCAGATGCCACAGCTCCTTCAGGAACAGGATGACGTACACGCCCTGCGCAACGATCAGCCCCAGGTACAGCGGCAGCTGCAGCCAGCGCGAGCTGAAGATCAGGGCAGGCAGCGGGCCGAGGCGCGCGGATTTGGGATCGGTCATGTGGGGAACGGTCTTTTCCAGGGATGGCGCAGGGTAGCGGCCGGATTTGACGCTGCCAAGTCCGCAGCCGCCGCTAGACTGCGGCTCTCCCCCCGCAAGGAACCGCCATGATCGACCTGTACTACTGGCCCACGCCCAACGGTCACAAGATCACGCTGATGCTGGAAGAACTGGCGGAGGCCGGCGCCAAGCTGGAATACCGCATCGTTCCGGTCGACATCGGCAAGGGCGACCAGTTCAAGCCCGACTATCTGGCGTTCTCGCCCAACAACAAGATGCCGGCCATCATCGACCACGCACCCGCCGACGGCGGCGCGCCGATCAGCGTGTTCGAATCCGGCGCCATCCTGCTGTACCTGGCCAACAAGGCTGGCCGCTTCTTCGGCAACGACACGCGCCAGAAAGTGACGGTGAACCAGTGGCTGATGTGGCAGATGGGTGGCTTGGGGCCGATGACGGGGCAGTACGGCCACTTCACCGTGTACGCGCCAGAGAAGATCCCGTACGCCATCGACCGCTACACGCGCGAGGTGCAGCGCCTGCTCGGCGTGCTGGACACGCAGCTTGCGAAACATGGCTACATCGCCGGCGAGGATTACAGCATCGCCGACATGGCCACCCATCCGTGGATCAACGCCTACGACAAGGCGCCGCTGGACCTGGCGCCCTATCCCGCCCTGCAGCGCTGGCACGCCAAGATCGCGGCGCGACCGGCCGTGCAGCGTGCGTATGCGCTGCAGTCGCAGGTCAATCCGAACGCGGGCCAGCCGCTCAGCGACGAGGAGCGCAAGCACCTGTTCGGCCAATCCTCCCGGTAGAGCCGTGCTTGCTCGGCTGCGCCGCATCAGGGTGCGTCCAGCCCGCGAGCAACGGAGCAAGCTCCGCTCTACGGCGCGCGCGCGGCGGCCAGTGCAATAATCCCGGACTGACCGGCCCTGCCGCCCGAGACGTCCCATGCGCCTTGCCCTGTTCGCCCTGATGACCTTCGCCACCGCCCTGCCCGCCCACGCCGAGAAGCTCACGCTGGAAGCCATCACCGGCAGCGCACCGCTGACCGGACCCACGCTGACCAAGCCACAGGTCGCGCCGGACGGATCGCGGGTGACCTTCCTGCGCGGCAAGGACAGCGAACGCAACCGGCTGGACCTGTGGGAATACGACATCGCCAGCGCGCAGACGCGGCTGCTGGTGGACTCGTCGGTGGTGCTGCCCGGCGAGGAAGTACTGAGCGACGAGGAAAAGGCACGACGCGAGCGCCAGCGCATCGCCGCGCTTTCCGGCATCGTCGACTACCAGTGGTCGCCGGATGGCAAGGCCCTGCTATTCCCGCTCGGCGGCGAACTGTATTTCTATGACCTGGCGAAGTCCGGCAAGGACGCGGTGCGCAAGCTGACGGATGGCGGCGGTTTCGCCACCGATCCGAAGATTTCGCCGAAAGGCGGTTTCGTCAGCTTCATCCGCGACCGCAACCTGTGGGTCATCGACCTGGCCGACGGCAAGGAAGTACAGCTGACCCGCGACGGCAGCGATGTGATTGGCAATGGCGTGGCCGAATTCGTCGCCGACGAGGAAATGGACCGTCATACCGGCTACTGGTGGGCGCCGGATGATTCCGCCATCGCGTTCGCCCGCATCGACGAAACCCCGGTGCCGGTGCAGAAGCGCTACGAGGTCTATCCCGACCGCACGGAAGTGATCGAGCAACGCTATCCGGCGGCCGGCGACCACAACGTGCTGGTAAAGCTGGGTGTGATCGCGCCGAAGACCGGCGCCAAGCCGCGCTGGATCGACCTGGGCCCGGACAAGGACATTTATCTGGCCCGCGTCGACTGGCGCGATCCGCAACGCCTGACGTTCCAGCGCCAGTCGCGTGACCAGAAGACACTGGACCTGATCGAAACCACGCTGGCGACCGGCAAGCAGCGCACGCTGGTGACGGAAACGTCGAAGACATGGGTGCCGCTGCACAACGACCTGCGCTTTCTGAAGGATGGGCGCTTCCTGTGGGCGTCGGAGCGCAGCGGGTTCGAGCATCTGTACATGGCGTCGGAAGATGGGTCCGAGCTGACCGCGTTGACGCAGGGCGAGTGGGTGGTCGACGGCCTGCTGGCCATCGACGAAGCTGCCGGCCTGGCCTACGCCAGCGGCACGCGTGATGGCGCCGCCGAGACGCACGTGTATGCCGTGCCGTTGTCCGGCGGCGAACCGCGTCGGTTGACGCAGGCACCCGGCATGCATGCCGCCGCCTTCGCGCGCAATGCCAGCGTCTTCGTCGACAGCTGGTCCAGCGACACCACGCTGCCGCAGATCGAACTGTTCAAGGCGGACGGTACGAAACTGGCGACGCTGCTCACCAACGATGCGACCGATGCGGCGCATCCCTACGCGAAGTACCTCGGTGCCCACCAGCCCACCACCTATGGCACGCTGACGGCCGCTGACGGCCGCACGCCACTGCACTACAGCCTGATCAAACCAGCCGGCTTCGACCCGAGGAAGAAGTACCCGGTGGTCGTCTTCGTCTACGGCGGTCCCGCTGCGCAGACCGTCACCCGCGCCTGGCCCGGCCGCAGCGACGCCTTCTTCAACCAGTACCTGGCCCAGCAAGGCTACGTGGTGTTCTCGCTGGACAACCGCGGCACGCCGCGACGCGGCGCGGCCTTCGGTGGCGCGCTGTACGGCAGGCAGGGCACGGTGGAAGTCGACGACCAGCTGCGCGGCGTGGAATGGCTGAAGTCGCAGGCGTTCGTCGATCCCGCGCGCATCGGCGTATACGGCTGGTCCAATGGCGGCTACATGACGCTCATGCTGCTGGCCAAGCACGACGAGGCGTATGCCTGCGGCGTCGCGGGCGCGCCGGTCACCGACTGGGCGCTGTACGACACCCACTACACCGAGCGCTACATGGACCTGCCGAAGGCGAACGAGGCGGGCTATCGCGAGGCCAGCGTGTTCACCCACCTTGACGGCATGGGCGCCGGCAAGCTGCTGCTGATCCACGGCATGGCCGACGACAACGTGCTGTTTTCCAACTCGACGAAGCTGATGAGTGACCTCCAGAAGCGCAGTACACCGTTCGAGCTGATGACCTACCCGGGCGCCAAGCATGGCCTGCGCGGCAGCGACCTGCTGCACCGGTACCGCCTGACCGAAGATTTCTTCGGCCGTTGCCTGAAGCCCTGAGACGAAGGAGACGCCGATGTCCGCTTTCCCGCCGCCGATGCCCGCCGCCGCGAAAGCGGGCTGGTGGAGCCGCAACTGGAAATGGTGCGTGCCCGTGCTGGCGGTGGTGGTGCTGGCCTCGTTCCTGGCCTTCATCGCCGGGCTGATGACGCTGATCTTCGGCGCGATGAAATCCTCGGAACCCTATCGGCATGCGATGGCGCGGGCACAGGCCGATGCAGCCGTGGTCGCCGCATTGGGTACCCCCATCAAGCCGGGCTGGTTCGTGCAGGGCAGCCTCAACAGCAGTGGACCGGGCGGCGAAGCCGAACTGGCGATTCCGCTCGATGGCAGCAAGACCGACGGCACGCTGTTCGTGGTGGCGGAGAAGCGCGCCGGCGAATGGCACTACGAAACGCTGGCGGTCAACGTGGATGGCGGCGAACGGATCGTGCTGGAGGGCGGCGAGACCGACACCGCGCCCGCGCCTTGAGAAACGGAACGCGGACCGTCGGCAGGCGCTTGCGATACTGGGTGACGCTCGCACTGCTGCTGACCTGGACGCTGCCTGCCGTCGTCCAAGCGCAGGAAGTACGAACCCCTGATGCGCGCGAAGGCACGCAGGCTTGGCTGCAACCATTGCTCGTCACCTCGCCCTACAGGTTGTCGAGTGCTGTACGACACGGCGTCATCGAGTATCAATTGCGGATGGACGACATCGCTTGGTCTTGGCCACGCACCCACGAACAGGAGGTTGCGGTTGCGGGCGACACGGTGCTCGTGCGCATCTGCCGCGACTGCGGCGACGAATCGCGTCCCGACACGGTGGCGCTAGAACGCTACAGCCGAAGCAACGCTTACATCGACAGCGACACCGCTTCGGTTCGTGCGTTCGCGAGAGCACATTCGCGTGGCCGGAGCACCCGTTCGCGGATGCAGTCGCTGGCAAACGCGGTGCGCCAGCACATGACCGGCAGCATCTCGTTCGGCGAGTACATGACCGCCAGCGCGGCGCTCGCCGCGAGATCCGGCGACTGCACGGAAAGTGCGGTGCTGTTGGCAGCCCTCGCGCGTGCTCGCGGGATTCCGGCCCGGGTGGTCTCGGGCATCGCGTACTCAAGCCGGTTCACCGGACAGGCCCACGTCTTCAGTCCGCATATGTGGGTGCAGGCCTGGGATGGCCAGCGATGGACCAGCTATGACGCCGGGCTAGGCGCATTCGACGCGGGCCACATTGCGCTCCACGTGGGCGACGGCGACCCGGCCGGCATGCCCCCATTGCTGGAGGGCATCCGCCGATTACGCATACTGGATGCCTACGCGCCGGTGCCTTCGACTGACGCCGATACGTCCAATCGTGAAGCCCCTTCGGCGCGCTCTTCCAGCGTCCCTTTCACCTGACGCTGCGGCAGGTCGGGCAAGCCGGTGTCATCAATCCATTCGGCTGCCCCTGGCTCAGCAATACCACCGACCATGATGAGCATCGTCAACGGCGAGGTGCCTGGGCTTTCGCCGGCAACCTCCTCGATCGGGGCTTCGAGTTTCGTGCCGTCCGGCTCGCCGGCGACGGAGGGCGCAGCGGCAAGCAACGCCGCGACCGCCAGCCCGGTGATCGCCTGGCGGGGGAGCCGGTAGGATACGCAGACCGGCCCGATTGCCTGACTCATCCACGCAGCTCGCTGTCCATCATCCATGTCGTCCAGACGCTGGACCGACTTGCCACAAAGACCGCAGAAACCCGCGATGCAGCGCTGCTGTTCCGCAGGCAGCGGACAGGCGCTCTCGATCCTGGGGAATTTCGCCATGGCGGCCGCCTAGCGCTTCGGCGCTGGTTCCGGCACCACGATGGATGGGTCCACCGCCGTCCCCGGCGGCACGTAGATCGCCACGCCCGCCGCCTGCTTCTGGGTCGTGGGGATGCCCATGCTGAGGCCACCACCGGAGTGGCGGCCGTAACTGCCGGCACCCACCGACATTCCGACCGGGGATCCACTGGATCCCACGCCGACCAGCACCACGCCGTTCGCGCCGAGGGCGGCGGCTTCGCGCTTGAGACGTGCCACGGCGGCGTCGGTCTGGCCCTGCGTGCCGAAGCCGACGGCACTCTTGGATTCAAGCTGCGCGATTTCCAGCGACCCCGCGGGTGCGGTGCGGTAGACCTGGACCTGCGCAGGATCGATGGCGGGGCGTGCCTGCCCCAGCATGACCTTGGAGCTGCTGGCGCAGCCGGCACTGAGCGCGGCGACGAGCACGATGGCAGCGATACGGAACGACATGGCGGCTTCTCCCGGTGACCTGCGGCGATCTTCCGCCGACGCCGCTGAATACTGGCACAGCCAGCAGGCGTCCGGCGTGACGGGGTGGGCGGGTTATCATTTCGCCCCGACATGCCCCCTGTTTCCAGCACGATGAGCTCCGCCCCCGACCATCCACCCGCGCCGCAGCGGCTGGCCGTCGACTACATCCATGCCCCCACGCCACTGGCGTTGCTGGGCCTGCCGGAGACGCTGGCCGTGTTCGGCTTCGGCGCGCTGGCGCCCGCCACCTCGACCATCGACGACCCGCGCTACCTGCGCGTGCCGCTGTCGCCGTTGCGCGAAGCCGCGGCCCCGTACGAAGTCTGGCGTGCGGCGGGCCCCGTGACCACCGGCCGCGAAGGCGTGGTGCGCTACAGCCACGACGGGGCGCTGATGTTCGGCGTGGTGGAGTGGGAAGAACCCGAAGGCGGCATCC
This sequence comes from uncultured Pseudoxanthomonas sp., assembly GCA_966210745.1. Classification (GTDB taxonomy): domain Bacteria; phylum Pseudomonadota; class Gammaproteobacteria; order Xanthomonadales; family Xanthomonadaceae; genus Pseudoxanthomonas_A. The sequence goes on along the minus strand of CBIHLJ010000035.1, from coordinate 34,137 downwards.
TGCACGCGAGCGCGCATGCATATGCCGCGATGGCCGCTTTCTGGCGCGACAGCGGATACCCGCACCTGCTGCGCATCTGGAATTACTTCGATGCCATCACGCAGGGCGAAGGCGACGGCGAACGCTACCGGCAGTTCTGCATCGGCCGCGTGCAGGGCCTGGGCGATGTCGATACGCGCGCGCTGCCCGCCGCCACGGCGATAGGCAGCCGCGATGGCCGCCGCGTGCTGCAGGTCTACTGGCTCGCCGCACGTGAACCGGGCATGCCGCTGGAAAATCCGCGCCAGGTCAGCGCCTACCGCTATCCGCGCGAATACGGCCCGCAATCCCCGAGCTTCGCGCGCGCGTTGCTGCCTCCGTCGCACCAGGTACCCCTGTTCCTGTCCGGCACCGCCAGCATCGTCGGCCACGCGTCGCAGCACGCGGACTCGCTGCGCGCGCAACTGGACGAGACCCTCACAAACCTCGACAGCCTGCTGGGCGCGGCACGCATGCACGCGGCAACACTGCCGGCGCACCTGGATGCGAGCTCGCGCCTGAAGGTCTACGTAAGCGATGCCGCCGACGCAGACGCCGTGGCCGCGCAACTCGAGGCCCGTCTGGGCACGCGCGTGCCTTGGCTGATGCTGCATGCCGACGTCTGCCGGCGCGAGCTGCTGGTCGAGATCGAGGGCATGCATGGCGTGGGCGCTTGAAGCGCCCGGCGACCGTCCGCATAGTGGAAACACGGGGCGACCTTCCGCACGCCCGCATGGAAACCGCGACATGGGACTGATCAGCCTGCTGTGGGGCATCGTGGCGATGCTGTGGATGGTGCTGGCGCTGATTCCGCTGCTGGGCTGGGGCAACTGGTTCCTGATTCCGTTCGCGGCGGTAGGCGCGATCATCGCCGCCATCGGCATCCTGTTCACCCGTACCGAAAACCGCGGTCGCGCCAAGGCGGGCCTGGTGCTCAACGGCATCGTCATCGTGGTCGGCATCATCCGTCTGTCGCTGGGTGGCGGAATCATCTGACGCCACCGGATGCAGCGTTCCGTGCTGCGACCGCCTGTCGCGGGCCCGCCCGCGGGATACCGGCGTATTATGCGCCGCTCTGACAGGAGCCCATGATGGCCTACCCCTACACCCGCCCGCGCCGCATGCGTCGCGACGACTTCTCCCGTCGCCTGATGCGCGAGAACGTGCTGACCACCAACGACCTGATCTACCCCGTGTTCGTGCACGAGGAGAAGGGCCGGGTGCCGGTGGCGTCGATGCCGGGCGTCGAGCGACTGTCCATCGATGAACTGCTGCGCGTGGGCGAAGAAGCGCTGGAACTGGGCGTGCCCGTGCTGGACCTGTTCGGCGTGCCGGATCCGTCGGCGAAGACCGTCGATGGCCGCATCGCCTGGGACGAGGACGGCATCATCCCGCGCGCGATCCGCGCGCTGAAGGCGCGCTTCCCCGAACTGGGCGTGATGAGCGACCAGGCGCTGGACCCGTACACCACGCACGGCCAGGACGGCCTGATCGACGACACGGGCTACATCCTCAACGACGAGACGATCGAGGCGCTGGTGAAGCAGTCACTGGCGCATGCCGCCGCCGGCGTGGACATCCTGTCGCCCAGCGACATGATGGACGGCCGCATCGGCGCGATCCGCGAGGCGCTGGAGAAGGCCGGCCACATCAACACCCGTATCATGTCGTACGCGGCCAAGTACGCGTCCGCGTTCTACGGCCCGTTCCGCAGCGCGGTGGGCAGCGCCGGCAACCTGGGCAAGGGCAACAAGTTCACATACCAGATGGATCCGGCCAATTCGAACGAAGCGCTGCACGAGATCGCACTGGACCTGGACGAAGGCGCCGACATGGTGATGGTGAAGCCGGGCCTGCCGTACCTGGACGTGATCCGCCGGGTGAAGGACGAGTTCGGCGTGCCGACGTTCGCATACCAGGTCAGTGGCGAGTACGCGATGATCAAGGCCGCAGCCGCGAACGGATGGCTTGACGAGAAGGCCTGCGCATTGGAAGCACTCACCGCATTCAAGCGTGCCGGTGCCGATGGCGTGCTGACCTACTTCGCGCTGGATGCGGCACGCTGGCTGCGGAGCAGCTGAGTGACGTCCATCGTCATCCGCGATGCGCGGCATGACGATGCAGGCGAACTGGCGCGCCTGTGCACACTGCTCGCCTATCCTGTCGATGGCGACGGGATGGCCGAACGGCTGGCCACCCTGCTGGCATCGCCCGCGCATGCGGTGATGGTCGCCGCCCCAGCGGACGATGACAGCGGCCTGATGGGGATGGTGGCCGCAGAGTGGCGGCTGATGATCGAATTCGGCGGTCGCGCGGAGATCACGGCATTGATCGTCGACCCGCAGGCGCGACGCCTGGGCCTGGGGCAAAGGCTGGTCGACGCCGCCTGCGACTGGATACGGGAGCAGGACGGCACGGACGTCTTCGTGCGCTCCAACATTCTGCGCCCGGAATCGCATGCGTTCTATCCGTCAGCCGGGTTCGCGCTGGCCAAGACCCAGCATGTCTACGTACGACGGCTGGCAAGAGCGGCAGGCGATTGACCGGATGCTTCGTGGCATCGGCGGGGCATGCAGAAAAACGGGAGCCGTCCGGCTCCCGTTTTCGTCCCGCACTCAGAAGCGCGCTTCGACGCCCAGCATCACCGTGTCGGCACGGTTGAAATCGCAATCGAGGTCGTCGTCGCAGTCGTCGTAGGTGTAGTCGTCGGCGTAGACGAACGCGGTATAGCCAAGGCTGATGTTGAGGTGGCGATTGATGTCCACGCCGATGGCGATGCCGGCGTAGCCTCCGTTGGCGTCAAATTCCTCGTCGGCGCCGTCAACCTCGGCATCGAAGTAGCCGCCGCGCACGGTGGCGAACCACGGGCTGTCGCCGAAGTTCATGCGTGCATTCGCGCCGATGGCCTTGTAGGTCGCCTTCGCGAACCGCCAGTCGCCATCGGTGGTCTCGTCCAGGCGGCCGCCCGACAGCTCCACGCCCACCTGCGCCCACGGACCCGCCTGCCAGCGGTAACCCGCGCTCACGGCGACGGCATCCTGTTCGACGTCTTCGTAGATCCAGCCCTGGCCGGCCTGCACGCCGACGAAAAAGCCGCCGTCTTCCTGCTCTTCCCGCGCAGGCATGGGAGCAACATGAGCCGGTGCCTGGTACGTCGGCGTGGGGGCCGGCGGTGCGGGCTCGGAGGCGCCTGCCTGCGTTGCAGGCGTCACGGGCTGGGCGGCGGCGGGCTGGGGCGCCTCCTTCTTGCGGAAGGCTTCATAGGCTGGCGAGATGGACTGCGCCTGTGCGTGCACAGCGAACGCGGCCAGCACGAGTGGCAAGCAACGGAACAACGGCGTCATGGTGTTTTCCCTTTCGGCAATGATGGAAACCCCGCGTCCTTGCGGTACCGGCGGGGTGGATGGTGTGTCGCGGCGATCAGTACCGATGGGCCCGCTTGTGCGGGCCTGTCTGCCGATCCGTTCCGGTCGGCAGTCGCGGCGGAGCAGCAGAGTGCAAGGTGGACGGCGGTCGGACTCCCCAGCCCGGCCTGCCGGTTGCCCCGTTCCCTGGCGCGCCCCCTTCGGCGGCGGCACAGTGAGGCGCGTGGCGCCGTCTGTCAAGCCGGCACCGGCGCGCGTAGACTGCGGACAACGACTGGAGACGGGGATCCGCACCATGACCAACCACCGCTACGCCGTCTTCGGCCATCCCGTCGCCCACTCGCTGTCGCCCCGCATCCATGCGGCGTTCGCGCGGCAGGTCGGCATCACGCTGGAGTACACCGCCATCGATGTCGCCGCGCACGACTTCGTCGCCGCGCTCGATCGCTTTGCAAGTGACGGGGGTGCGGGTGCCAACGTCACCCTGCCGTTGAAAGAAGCCGCCTTCGCGATCTGCGCGCAGACCTCCGAACGCGCACGGCGCGCCGGCGCGGTGAACACGCTGACCCGCAACGATGGCCAATGGCATGGCGACAATACCGACGGCGCGGGGCTGGTGCGGGACCTGACCGGCCGCCATGGCCTGGACCTGCGCGCACGCCGTGCGTTGCTGCTCGGTGCCGGCGGCGCGGCGCGGGGCGTAGCGCCGGCATTGCTCGATGCAGGCATCAGCGAGTTGATCATCGTCAACCGCACGCCTGACCGCGCGGATGCGCTGGCGGATGCGCTGGGCGAACCGGAGCGCGCCCATTCGCGCTACTGGGACGACCTGCGCGACCTCGGCGACTTCTCGCTGATCGTCAACGCCACGTCCGCCTCGCGGCAGGACCACGGCGAGTTCAGCCTGCCCTTCCACCTGGCCACACCGCGCACGCTGGCGGTGGATCTCAACTACGGCGAAGCCGCGATTTCCTTCCTCGCATGGGCGCGCGCCGCTGGCTGCCACGATGCCGTGGATGGATTGGGCATGCTGGTGGAACAGGCGGCCGAGGCATTCGAGCAGTGGCACGGCGTGCGCCCGGAGACCGATGCGGTCTATGCCGCGCTGCGCGACAGGGACAAGGTGCTGGTGACGGCGGATTGACCCGCCGCGCATCCGCGCGGCGGACAAAGAATCGACAAGAAGACAGGGACGGCAGGGATGCAACCGGATTTTTCAGACATCAGCTTCAACAAGGACCGCCAGCGCAACGGGGCGGCGCTGCAGGCGGCACAGGGGTTGCGGTTGCTGCCGGTCGCCATCGTGTTCAACATCGCCGCCCTCATCCTCCGGTTCGGCGCGGATACGTCGTCGCTGCTGGGCATCGCGGCGACCTTGCTGACCGTCGCCGGCTTCGCGTTCGGCGCGTACGGCACCTATCTGTGCATGGACGGTTTCGGTTGGGCCGGCTATATCAACATCCTGATCGTGGCATCGCTGCTGATACCCTACGTCAAGATCATCACCCTCGTGGTCGTGTTCGCAAAGACAGTGGACATGATGCGGACCGCCGGCTATCGATTCACCCTGACCGGAAAAATCGTCAGGCAGGAACGTTGAGTCCCGCGATCATCGATCCGGAACTCGCCCAGCGGACAGAAACGCTCCCTCGCCCTGACACAGGAAAACATGCATGGACGGATTCCTCACCCAACTGCTGACGATGCTCGGCTACCAGCTGCCCGAGCTGCTGGCCTGCGTGGCGGGCGTCGCCATGCTGGCGATGTGGGTGCCGGCAGCGCCCGGCCGCAAGCTGGCGTTGGCGGGCGTCGCACTGATGCTGGTCACCACGCTGCTGCGCGTGGCGATGAGCGTTTGGCAGGCATGGCTGATCAACAACACCGCTGACGGCTACGCCTCACTGAGCGGGATGATGTCCCTGTTCGGCGCGTTCGGCATGCTGTTGAGCGTGGTGTCTGCCGTCGGACTGGTGCTGCTGGTCTGGGGCGCCTGCAAGGCCATGCAGGCAACGCGGACGGCATAGGCGATATCCGCATAGGCGCCGCCGAAATCGGAATAGCGGAAAGGCACCCGGCCACCACCGGCCGGGCTAGCATCGTGAAATGAAACGCCTGCTGCTGCTCGCCCTGCTTTGTATCGCCGTACTCGCCGCGCCCGCCTTCGCGCAGGGCCAGTTCAAGGTGCTGGTCGTCGCGATTCCCAACCGCTACCACCACGACTACGCCGTGGTCGCCAAGCCGCAGTTCGAACGCATGGCGCAGCGGCATGCGTTCGACCTCACATGGTCGTGGAACAGCACGCCGTTCGATGGCGATCTTTCGGCCTATGCCGCCATCGTGCTGCTCAACACGCCGGGCGATGAACTGAAGGGCCCACAGCGCGAAAGGCTGGCGTCCTACGTGCGCGCCGGCGGCGGCGTGGTGGCGGTGCACCGCGCGCTGATCTACAACCCACCTGGTGAGTGGCCCTGGTTCGAACGGCTGATCGGACGCACGTTCCGCATCCATCCGATGGTGCAGACCGCCACCATACGTGTGGAAGACCCTGCTTTTCCCGCCACCTTCGGCCTGCCAGCGCATTGGATCTGGACGGACGAATGGTACGAGTTCAATGCCCCGGTCACGCGCGGCCTGCGGACGGTGCTGAGCGTGGATGAATCCACTTACGATCCTTCCCGCATCTGGCCGGGCCAGACCGCGCACGGCATGGGGAAAGAACACCCCGTCGCGTGGTACCACGCCTACGACGGTGGCCGCGTCTTCGTCACCGCACTCGGCCATACCCCCGCGCTCTACGACGATCCGCTCTATCTCGCGCACCTGTACGGCGGCATCTGGTGGGCCGCGACCGGCCAGGGCATCCACGAACCGCACTGATCCGCGTCAGCGCACGGCAGGTCCGGCGCAGAGCTGCAGCCGTGAACACAGGAACGCCACCTGCGCGTCCCGCGTCTCCGGGCCTTCGTAAGGCAACACCGTCCAGCGCTCGCGCGCCTGCATCGCTTCACCGGATGCGAGCGTGCGGAAGGCGGCGTGCACCTCCATCTCCAGCAAGCCGGCCTGCATGTCGCCGGCGTGGTCGAGATAGAGCTCGACCTGCCCATGTTCCGGATGGATCGCGGCACGTGGCAGGTGATCGAAGCGGATCACGAACACCTGACCGTGCGCGAAGCCGGCCATCCAGCCTGCGGATGGCTGAAGGAACACCTTGCCACGGCGCATCTCCATCTCCTGCGGCATGGGCAGGAACGAGAACACGCCCCCTTCGATCGTCCAGGCAGGCGCGGCTCCCTCCGCGGCCTCCACCCGCACGTCGCGCGCGCCGGCAACGGGTACGTACACGCGCGTGGCCGCCGAGGTGCGGGTGTTGAACCACAGGTCGCGCGTGACCGGGCGGTCGCGGATGTTGCGCGCGGTCGCCGTCACGATGATGGTGGACGGATCCACCGGATCGAACACGAACGCTTTCAGCAGCCGCACGCCGGTGACCGGGCTGTCGATGCCCTCCAGCACCAGCCGTTCGGGCGAACGCGCGACCACGCGGGTCTCGGCGAAAGCCAGGTAAGGGTCGGGCGGCCACACCGCCTTCGAAGCGCGACGCGCAGGATTCACGTGCTGGTCGGACCACCAGCCGCTCTGCGGCCCCAGCCATACGTCGTGGCCGAGATAGCCGATGTCATCCGCATCGGGCGATACGGCCGGCGCAGGTTGCGAGGCGACAGGATCGCCGACCTTGATCAGACTGGGACGATCGGCCAGCCCGAACCGCAACACACGCCCACCCAGGGCGGGCGTGACGTCGAGCACCACATCGCCGGACTGCAGGCGGAGGCGCTCCACCTCCGTGGACGGCTGCGCTGTCGCGCCCTGCGGGCACAGAGCCGTCATGAGCAGCAGACAGGCAGAGGCCGAGCGCATGCGCGGCACTAGAGCACGCCATCCCGCTTCACCGCCAGGTAGCGCTCCACCAACGCACCGGGCAGTTCGTCGCTGGAAACATCCAGCACCATCACCCGGTGGCTGCGCAATGCATCGTGTGCGGCCGTGCGCTGCTCCAGGTAGCGCGCCACCGCGCCGGCATGGATGGCACCGTGCAGGTCGCGGACTTCACCGTCGAGCGCCTCATCCAGCGAAGTCTCGCGCAGGCTGGCGACGCAGACCAGGTGACGGCGCTGCAACAGGCGCACGGCGGCCAGCAGGTCCTCGATGTCTTCGTCACGGACGTTGGTGACCAGCATCACCAGCGACCGTCGGCGCTGCCGCAGGCTCAGCTCGGTGGCCGCCGCCAGGTAATCCGTCGCCACCGCGCGCGGCTGCAGGTCGTAGCTGGCGCGCAGCAGCGTGTCGATGGCGGCCATCCCGCGCTGCGGCGCCACCCAGCGGCTGTCGCCACCCGCCGCCAGCAGGCCCACGCCATCGCCCTGGCGCAATGCCAGATACGACACCACCAGCGCGGCATTGAGCACGTGGTCGAAATGCCCCAGCGCATCCTCGCGCGCCATCATCCGGCGACCCGTATCGATCAGCATGACCAGTTGCTGGTTCTTCTCGTCCTGGTACTCGCGGGAGATCAGCTTGCGCGAGCGCGCCGTGGCCTTCCAGTCGACCTGGCGCAGGCTGTCGCCCACGCGGTACTCGCGCATCTGGTTGAAGTCGGTGCCTTCGCCGCGTCGCCGCTTGAGGTGTGCGCCCACCAGGCGCGATGCCTGTTCGGCACTGAACAGCGCGAAACGCGTCAGCGGTGCGAAGTTGGGATACACGCGCACGCGTTGCGGCGCGCCCGCCACCCGCGACTGTCGCCACAGTCCCAGCACGGAACGCAGGCGCAGCTGCACGCCCTCGAATGAGGCATCGCCGCGCGCACTGGGCCGCAACCGGTAGGTGATGCGGGTCGCCGACATCGGGGCGAGCGCGAGCCGCCGCGGCATGCCGGACGACGGCCAGCCGCCCGGATACAGGTCGAACACATCCAGCCGTTGCCGCACCCGTGATTCGAAGCACAGGGCGACGTTGCGCTCAATGCCCAATGGCAGGGCCTCGGGCACCTCGCGCACCACCTCAGGGAGCGGTCGCGCGCGCAGCCGCCATGCATCCAGCGCTGCGAGCACCAGCAGCCCCGCGCCGACCGCCTGCCACTGCCACAACGGCCAGCCGAGGAACGGCACTGCCAGGCCGGCAAGGCCCCAGCAGGCAATCAGTGCAATGAGAAACGGTGCAGGCCTCATGGACATGCCCCTTTCCCCGCGTGCGGGGGAAGGCTGGGATGGGGGCAATCGGGGTCCGGACACGCATGCACACCCTCACGCTGGCCGCGCACCGCCTCCCCAGCCTTCCCCCGCACGCGGGGGGAGGGGCCGATCGGGATGGCGGATGCGACGGCGGGAGCGATCATTTCCGCGGCGCGTCCACTTTCGCCAGCAGCGCGCGCAACGCGTCGTCAGGCGACTGCCCTTCGATCTGCAGTTCCGGCGCCAGGGTGATGCGGTGGCGCAGCGCCGGGCGGGCGATGTCGCGCACGTCGTCGGGGGTGACGAAATCGCGTCCCTGCAGGACGGCCTGCGCGCGTGCGGCGCGCACCAGCGCGATGCTGCCGCGCGGGCCCGCGCCCAGTGCGATGCCGGGCCACTTGCGGGTGGCGGCGACGATGCGCACGGCGTAATCGATGACTTCCGGGTCCACGCGCACGGCGGCGGTTTCGCGCTGCATGGCGATGATGTCGTCCGCACCCAGCACGCGCGTCACCTGCGAAAGATCGAAGTCGGAGGCAGTCCGGCCGGTGGTGATGGCGTCGACCATGCGCTTCTCGTCGTCCAGCGCCGGATAGTCGATCAGCACCTTCAGCAGGAAACGGTCCAGTTGCGCTTCCGGCAATGGATAGGTGCCTTCCTGTTCGACCGGGTTCTGGGTGGCGAGCGTGATGAACGGCGGCGACAGCTCGAAGGACTTGCCTTCGATGGTCACCTGGCCTTCCTGCATGACCTCCAGCAATGCGGACTGGGTCTTGGCGGGGGCGCGGTTGATCTCGTCGGCGAGCAGGATGTTGGTGAACACCGGCCCGCGCCGGATCTTGAAGCTCTCCGTCTTCGGGTCATAGACGGCATGGCCGCTGACATCGCTGGGCATCAGGTCGGGGGTGAACTGCACGCGTCCGTAGGTCAGTTCCAGTGCCTGCGCCAGCGCCCGCACCAGCAGCGTCTTCCCGAGCCCCGGCACGCCTTCGATCAGGACGTGGCCACCCGCCAGCAGGGCGATCAGGATCTGGTCGAGGACATCCGGCTGACCGATGAACGCCTTGGACACTTCCTCGCGTACGGCATCGACGCGCTGGGACAGCGCATTTTCCGGCATCGGCGGAAGCGCGGGCGGCGCGGCGGCGGTCTCGTCGTTCATAGGCGGTTTCTCAGTTGGATCAGCAGGGAGATGCGGTCACGGAATGCCTGCCTGTCGTGCGAGGCGGGCGCATTGAGGGCCACGCGGATGCGGTCGGCCGGGAGGCCGGTGCGCTCCGCGATGGCGGCGACCTGGGGATCGCCGGACAGCGCGGCGGCGACGGGATCGCGGCGGCGCAAGCGGGCGAGGAATGCCTGCCGGACCGCTGCGTACAGCATCACCCCGCGACCGTAACGGTAGAGATGTTCACCGCTCGCGCGCACGTGCTCCAGCAGCGAGCGGCGCTCGCCGGCCGGTGACGGCACCGATGGACCGAACCGCTGCATGCGCATCCACAACCAGGCGGCGAGCGCGAGCAGCAGCGGCGCCCACACCATCCAGCCACGGACGAACAGGATGCGCCACAGCGACGGCATCTCGGCGGCATAGACCAGGTGCATGGTGCCGCGGCCGTAGTTGGGCGCCAGCACCTGCCGCGCCAGCACGCGATGCGGACCGTCGCGTAGCCCGCCCTTCGGCGGCTCGTCCAGCGCACCGCGCGCGCGCGCCCGCATCTCGGTATTGGCCATGAAATCGAAGTCGGCCAGCACATCCACGTGGCCCCGCCCCTGCGACAGCCGCGCGTAGACATAGCCGTCCTGCAGGTTGCCCCATGCGAGTTCTGGTTCCACGTCATCGAAGGCGAACCGGCGTCCCGCGCAGAACTCGACATGATGGTCTTCGCCTTCCACCTGGAAGGCTTCGCACTCGGGCTCGCCGTCCACCAGCCAGACCGACAGCAGGTCCAGCATGGCCGTCTGCGGCGCATCCGGCCCGGCCAGGTCTTCGCCCGGCGAGTAGAGCGGCGTGCGGACCAGGAGATGCCCGCCGGCCTCGACCCATGCCAGCAGGCGATCGGCCTCGGGGGGCGACAGCGCGCGCGGATCGTTGAACAGCAACAACGTGTCCTCGCGCGCCAGGGCGTTGTCATCCAGCAGCAGGCGCTGGCGCGCGTTGACCTTCACGCCGTCGGCTTCCAGCGTCTTCGCCAGCGCGTACAGCGGGTTGTAGGCCGCTTCGCCATCCGGCGGAAGATAGAACGTCTTTTCGACACGGTGGAAGGTATGGCGGAACCACACGGCCAGCAGTGCCACCACCACGAACACGACCAGCAGGCCCACGCCCACCAGACGACCATTGCGGCACGCGGACGTCATGACGCCCATCCGTAACGGCGCTGCAGCTCACCCACCAGCGCATCGAACTCGTCTTCGCCGGGCAGCCGCTCCGCATAGGCCGCGTACTGCCAGGTCCTGACAATGCGCGCGAAGGCATGCCGGTCCTCCGCCTGCGGCATACGTCGCGATGCGCGCAGGCACTCGGCTTCCGTCGCGCCCGGCGGCAGCGCGATGTCTGCGCGCTGGCTCATGCTCTCCACGCTCGCGCGGTAGAGCAGCGCCAGCGCGTGCCGTGGACGTCCCTCACGCCACAGCGCGCGCGCCGCGGTGGCAATGTCGTCGGGCAGCGCCTCGGGCAATACCAGCGCATCCGACTGCGGCGCATCCGGCGGCAGCGCGCGCGTCCCTGAGATGCCGCGCATCCACGGCCACCAGTAGCGCGCGGTCGCCAGCAGGGCCAGCACCAGCACGCCCGCCACCAGCCAGAGGCCCCATTCGCCAATGAAGGCGAGCACGTTGCCGAAGCCGGACAGCCAGGCTTTGTCGCCGTCGAGCGTTTCGTCGGGGTCTTCTTCTTCCGCCGTGTCGCGACGCTCCCATGATGCCTGCGTGCGCTTGCGATCCAGCAAGGGATCGCGGTAGGCCTCATCGGCGGCCTTGCGGAATGCACGGTCGTCGACGCGCTGGTCACCGAACACGATGGGCACCGTCGGCGGCGTCGGTTTGGCGGGAGCATCGGCTTGCGGCGCGGCCGTGGCTGGCGGTGCGCCGTGGCGCTCCTGGGCTTCGGCAATGCCGCCCGCACCAGCCCACAGCACCGCGGCCAACAGCATCGGCGCGACGGCCGCCAGTCGTGCGCGCAGTTTGCGGAACACGATCTCCAGGTCCCAGGCTTCGATCTGCGTGCGGCGGTTGAGGTACAGGCCGAACCCCGCGCCGACGTAGAACGGCTCCACCACGCTGATGGCCGCCCATGCCAGTGCATTCCACGCCAGCTTGAGCCACGCCGGCCACTCGATGGCCACCATGCGGAAGGCCGTCTGCATGCTGTCCGGCAGCAGATCCTGCGGCAGGTACATGACGACGGCGACCACGCCTCCCATCACCAGCACGGCCTGGAACAGCAGGCAGATCCAGGTCAGCAGAATCGCGGTGCCATACGCCTGCCCCCCGAGGACGCCACGACGCTGGCGCAGGCGATCGCCCTGGACGCCTTCCAGCAGGTCGATGGGCATGTACAGCGAGCGTACGGGGCTGAAGCGCCGCCAGGTGAGCAGGTGCGGCAGCGTGCGCAGGCCCCATTGCCGCTGCGCTTGCACTGTCTCGCGCGTACCGGGCGCGTTGCCGAACACGGCGCGCGAGATGACGTACAGCGGAATGCGGTCGAAGGCCGGCTTCAGCCACCACATCAGCAGCATGGCCAACCAGAACTGGTCGATCCACCATGCGCCGAGGTTGAGCAGCGCGAACACGGGCAAGGTCAACCAGAGCCATGGCTTCCAGACCGCACCGGCATGCTGGCGCACCAGCGCCATGCCCAGCTCGACGGCCTCCCAGTCCGAGCGCGCCCGCAGGCGAACGGTCAGCTGCTCAATCCTCATCGGCCACCCCGCGTCCGCCGACGCCCAGCCACAGCGCCACCAGTGTCCACAGCACACCGGAAACGCTGTACTTCACCGCAGCCGGGATGGATTGCGTCGATGACCAGAAGGCCTCGATGAACGCGGCCACCAGCAGCATGAAAGCCACGCCCAGGCACAGCCGCGCGCCCTTGGCGCCTGCGCTGGCAAGTGCATCGACGCGCCGCTGCCGTCCCGGTGCCACCAGGCTCAGGCCCAACCGCAGGCCCGCACCGCCGGCCAGCACGATGGCGGTCAGTTCGAACGGCGCATGCCCGCAGACGAAGCGCCACAGCGGGTCGCCATAGCCGATCTGCTGCAGGTGGCCGAACACGGTACCGATACCCACGCCATTGACGATCAGCACGAACAACGCGCCCACGCCCGCCAGCAGTCCACCGGCGAAGGTCCTCAGGCCGATGCTGATGTTGTTCCAGATGTAGTGGCCGAACATCTGCCAGTCGCTGCCGCTCTCGCGCCCCAGCGCATGGCGCGTGTCGCTGGGGTCGTACATGCGCTCGTACATCGCCACCTGTTCGGGCGACACGATGCTGTACACCAGTTCCGGGCGGACCTGCAGCAGCACGAACATCAGCACCAGCGGCACCACGAACACGGCGGCGGCCACCCACATGCACCCGGCCTCGCTCCGCACCAGGCGCGGGAACTCCGCCAGCAGGAAGCGCACCGCGCGCTGCCAGCGCGGTGGCGCCGTCCTGTACATGACGCCGTGGCCCTGCTGCATCAGTGCCTGCAGACGGTCCACCACCACGGGGCTGTAGCCGCGCTTGCGCGCCAGCGCCAGCTGCTGGCAGATGCGGCGGTAGCGTGCCGGCACGTCTTCGTCGGTGAGCACACCGTTGTTGCGTTCGCGGCGCGCGCTGCGGGCGCTGCCACCACGTGCCTGCAACCAGGATTCGAAGGCCAGCCATTCGGGCTGGTGGCGGGCGACGAACTGTTCCTGCCTCATCGCCGCCCCAGCAGCCAGTTGGCCATGCCGTACAGGCGCTGCACGCCGGCCTCTCCACGCGCGCCGGTGACGGGCTCGGCGAGGTTGGCCAGCTCTTCCTGGCGCGAGGGCGTCAGTTGTGGCGCGCGCTCGCCGAACGCCACGATCGCGCCCTGCTCTTCCGGCAGCAGGCGCGCCGGGGGCACGAACACCGTGTTGACGGGTGCCGGCACGTGTTCACGCTCGTTGCCGGCATGCACCACCAGCGTACCGGCCACCATGTCGCCCAAACGACGCGCGTGCGGGTCCGCCAGGCAGGCGACCAGCCCGGCGGCATAGCCGAACGGCAGCATGTCGACGGTGCGCAGCAGGTTGCGCGTAATCGCCGCAAGCCAACCCACCGGCGCGCCATCGGCCGACACCACGCGCAGTCCGAGCGCCTTCTTGCCGGGCGTCTGCCCGTGCCACACGGATTCCAGCACGATGGGATAGGCCCAGAACACAAGGAACAGGCCGATCAGGTACAGCCCTTCACCCACCTTGCCCAGCATGGCCAGCACCATGCCCATGATCATCAGCACGCCGAGCCGGATGGCCAGGTCGATGCCCCACGCCAGCGCGCGCGGCACCGGGCCCGCCGCAGGCAGGTGCAGGCCCACGCCCTCGGGCGTGATGACTTCGCGGTAGGTGTCCAGCATCAGCCGTTCACCATGGGCGCTGCGCCCTTGGCGGCGTGGTGGCCGCGACCGGTCCGATGTGATTGAAGTGGCGTGTTCCGCTGTCCATGCGCCTTCCCCGTGCCTTGCGACTTTAGCCGGCCGCGTCGCGCTTGCCCAGCCGCACTACACTGCGCGCCATCATGGACACGTCCTTTTCCTGTCGCCCGGGCTGCGCGGCCTGCTGCACCGCGCCGTCGATCACCTCGCCCATCCCCGGCATGCCGCACGGCAAGCCGGCGGGCGTGGCGTGCGTGCAACTGGACGATGCATTGCGCTGCCGGCTGTTCGGCAGGCCGGAACGCCCCGCATTCTGCGGCACCCTGAAACCGGGGCCCGACATGTGCGGTGCCAGCCGCTCCGAAGCACTGGCACTGCTTGCCGCGCTTGAGCACGCGACAACGCCCTGAGGCCGGCAAGACGTCACGCCACCTGGGTGGAAATCCACCACGTGGTGCCGCCCGCATCGCGGAAGCCGCCGCGACGGTCGCCGTCGCCCTTTTCCTCCGGCGCCTGCACCGGCTCGGCGCCGACCGCCAACGCACGCGTCCACGTGGCATCGACGTCCGGCACATACAGATGCACATGGCTGGCGATCGCGGGCCAACCATCGGCCGCGTCGGCCAGCATCAGCACGGTGTCATCGATGCGTACTTCCGCATGTCCCAGCCGGCCTTCGCCAACCGGATGCATGCGCAGCGGTTCGGCGTCGAACACGGCGACAAGGAACTCGATGGTGCGTTGCGCGCCGTCGACGACCAGATAGGGCGCGACCGACGTATAGCCTTCCGGTTTCCAGGCCATGCGGCCCTCCTGCGATGCCGGCGCCGAATGCGCCACGCGGCATCATGCCGCAGGCGGTGTTGGTTGCAGGTAATGGTCCTTGAGCCGCACGTAGTGCGCGGCGGAATAATGCAGGCTCTCGATCTCCTTGTCGGTGAGCTTGCGCGCGAAACGGGCGGGATTGCCCAGCCACAGTTCGGCCTCGCCGACCACCTTGCCGGGGCCGAGGACCGCGCCAGCGCCCAGGAAGCCGTACTTCTTCACCGTGGCGCCGTCCAGGATGCAGGCCCCCATGCCGATCAGGCACAGGTCCTCGATGGTGCAGGCGTGGATGATGGTGCCGTGGCCGATGGTGACGTCCGCGCCGATCAGCGTGGGGTACCCGGCCTTGTTGTACGGGCTGTGGTGGCTGACGTGGACGATGGTGCCGTCCTGCACGTTGGTGCGGGCCCCGATGCGGATGAAATTGACGTCGCCGCGCAGGATGCTGCCCGGCCAGACGGACACGTCTTCGGCCAGTTCGACATCGCCGATCACGGTGGCGGCGGGGTCCACGTAGACGCGCGGGCCGGGGACGGGAAAACGGTCAAGATAGGGGCGCAGGGAGGTCATTCGCGCATTGTAGCGAGCAGGCCCGATGCCGCCGGACTACACTCCGGCGTATGGACATGACCGCCACGCCCGACCTGAGCGCCACCCTGCAACGCCTGCGCGAAGCATGGCAGGCGAAGAAGCCCGACCTGGCCCAGCGCCGCGACGACCTGCAGCGGCTGCGCAAGGCGCTGAAGCGGCGGCTGCCGGAGATGGCGGACACCATCGCCGCCGACTTCGGCCATCGCTCGCGTCACGAATCGCTGATCGCCGACGGCATGACCGTGCTCAACGAGATCGACCATCTGGCATCGCACCTGCGCGGATGGATGAAGCCGCGCCGCGTGGGCGTGGGCTGGCGGTTCTGGCCGGCGCGCGCGGAAATCCGCCGCGAGCCGGTCGGCGTGGTGGGCGTGATCTCGCCATGGAACTACCCGGTCAACCTGGCGCTGATTCCGCTGGCCACCGCCATCGCCGCCGGCAACCACGTCTACCTCAAGCCATCCGAACACACGCCGCATACCACCGCCTTCCTGCGCTCGCTGCTGGCGGAGGTGTTCCCGCTGGAGCGCGTCGCGGTCGCCACGGGTGGCGCCGATGTTGCCAGTGCATTCGCCGCGCTGCCGTTCGACCACCTGGTGTTCACCGGCTCCACCGCCGTGGGCCGCAAGGTGATGGCGGCAGCGGCGGCGAACCTGACCCCGCTGACGCTGGAACTGGGCGGCAAGTCGCCGGCCATCGTCTGCGACGACTTCCCGGTGGAACAGGCCGCCGCGCGACTGGCGACCGGCAAGTGGTTCAACGGCGGCCAGACCTGCATCGCACCGGACTATGTGCTGCTGGTGGGTCGAAGCCGCCGCGATGCGCTGGTGCAGGCGCTGCGCGAGCAGGTCGCCGCGCGCTACGGCAACCTGTCCGATGCCGGCGACTTCACCCGCATCATCAACGATGGACAGTTCGCGCGGCTGGAGGGCTACCTGGACGACGCCCGTGCACGCGGCCACGAGGTCGTCGCGCTGGCACAGGCGCACGACCGCGCGGAGCGGCTGTTCGCGCCTTCCCTGGTGATCGAACCCGGCGACGATGCGAAGGTGATGCAGGACGAGATCTTCGGCCCCATCCTGCCGATCCGCACGGTCGGCTCGCTGGACGAGGCCATCGCCTACATCAACGCGCACGACCGGCCGCTGGCCTTGTATCCCTTCAGCCACGACCGCGCGCGGGTGGAGAAGATCCTGCACAGCACGCTGGCTGGCGGCGTCACCGTCAACGACACCGTGCTGCACTTCGGCATCAATGCGCTGCCGTTCGGCGGCATCGGCCCCAGCGGCATGGGCGCCTACCACGGGCGCGCGGGGTTCGACGCGATGAGCAAGGCGCTGCCGGTACTGTGGCAACCGCGGTGGGCCGGCAGCGACCTGCTGAAGCCGCCCTACTCCAAAGTAGCGCGGTTCATCGACTTCATCATTCGCTGAGCCGGTCCGTTGCATTGCGGGCGGCGTTGGTCCGCGTCCTCGTCGAGAATCGTCGCTCCCGTTCGTCGAACGGAATGACCCCCTGCTGACGGACCGCTATGTCGACCACCGCCGTACCCGCCAAAGCCACCCGCCGCGAATGGATCGGGCTGGCCATCATCGCGCTGCCCTGCATGGTCTATGCGATGGACCTGACCGTGCTGAACCTGGCCCTGCCTGCCATCAGTGCCGAACTCGACCCCACGGCCAGCCAGTTGCTGTGGATCGTCGACGTGTACGGCTTCCTGGTGGCCGGCTTCCTGATCACGATGGGCACGCTGGGTGATCGGCTCGGCCGGCGCAAGCTGCTGCTGATCGGCGCTGCGGCGTTCGCCGCAGCGTCGGTGATGGCGGCGTTCTCGCGCAGTGCCGAGATGCTGATCGCGATGCGAGCGCTGCTGGGCGTGGCTGGCGCCACGCTGGCGCCTTCGACGATGTCGCTGATCCGCAACATGTTCCATGACGAACACGAACGCCAGTTCGCGATCGGCGTATGGATCGCGGCGTTCTCGGTCGGCGGCGCCATCGGGCCCCTGGTCGGCGGCGTGCTGCTGCAATGGTGGTGGTGGGGCGCGGCCTTCCTGGCGGCGGTGCCGGTGATGGTGCTGCTGCTGGTGCTGGGCCCGAAGCTGTTGCCGGAGTACCGCGACCCTGATGCCGGCAAGCTGGATCCGCTCAGCATGGTGCAGTCGCTGTTCGCGGTGCTCGCCGTGGTCTACGGCCTGAAGCGGATCGCGGAGTACGGTTCCGATGTGCGCGGCATCGTCGTGCTGCTGGTCGGCATTGCGCTGGGCGTGCTGTTCGTGCGCCGGCAGAAGCACCTCGCGTACCCGTTCCTCGACGTGACCCTGTTCCGGCGGCCGGCGTTCTCCGCGGCCATCGTCGCCTATGCACTGGCCGGCCTGTCGATGATGGGCGTGTACATCTTCATGACCCAGTATCTGCAGCTGGTACTGGGACTCACGCCGCTCCAGGCCGGCATCGCGACGGTGCCGTGGTCGCTGTGCTTCACCGTCGGCTCGCTGCTCGCGCCGCGACTGGCCCGCCATTGGGGTGCGCGACGGGTGATGGTGCGGGGCCTGCTGTTCGCCGCCCTGGGTTTCGGTATCACCGCACTGGTCGTGCCACCGTACGGGCTGTGGATCCTGATCGCCGGCATGCTGGCGATGAGCCTGGGCATGGCACCGGTGTTCACGGTGGGCAACGAGCTGATCATCACCACCGCGCCGCCGGAACGGGCAGGCGCAGCCTCGGCGCTGGCGGAAACCAGCGCGGAGCTGAGCGGCGCGCTCGGCATCGCCGTGCTCGGCAGCGCCGGCATGCTCGCCTACCGGCTGTGGCTCGACCCCGCCCTGCCCGCGACGCTGGGTGACGCCGACGCGACACGCGCACTGTCCACGTTGGGCGGCGCGGTCGCGGTAGCCGGCGAACTGGGAGGCCAAGCCGGGACGCTGGTCGGTGACACCGCACGTGCCGCGTTCACCGGCGCCATGCGCGCCATCGCATTGTTCGGCATGGCCATGATGCTGCTGGCCGCCTGGATGTCGGCACGACTGATGCGCGACGGCGAGGGTGCCGCACATGCCGCCGTGGCCGACGAAGGGGCCAGCGCCTGACCGGCGTGCCTGGCTTAGAATCGCCGTCATGAAGATCGCCAGCTGGAACGTCAATTCGCTCAACGTGCGCCTGCCGCACCTCACGCAATGGCTGGGTGCGTTCGCGCCGGACATCGTGGGGTTGCAGGAAACCAAGCTGGAGGACCACCGCTTCCCGGATACCGCGCTGGCGGAGCTCGGCTACCGCAGCGTGTTCGCCGGACAGAAGACCTACAACGGCGTGGCACTGCTTTCGCGCGAACCCGTCAGCGATGTGCAGATCGGCATACCGGGCTTCGAGGACGAGCAGAAGCGCGTGATCGCCGCGACCGTGGGCGAGGTCCGCATCGTGAACCTGTACGTGGTCAACGGCCAGGACGTGGGTACCGACAAGTACGCCTACAAGCTGCGCTGGCTGGATGCGGTGCACGACTGGGTCGCCGCCGAACTGCAGGCGCACCCGAAGCTGGTGGTGATGGGGGACTTCAATATCGCGCCGGACGACCGCGACGTGTTCGACCCCAAGGTCTGGAACGACGACCACATCCTCACCTCCACCGCCGAGCGCGCCGCCCTGCATCGGCTCTACGCGCTGGGCCTGCACGATGCCTTCCGCCTGCACAGCGACGAAGCCAACGTCTACAGCTGGTGGGATTACCGGATGGGCGGACTGCGGCGCAACCTCGGCCTGCGCATCGACCTGACCCTTGTGTCCGACGCGCTGCGTGGTCATGCCGTGGAATCCGGCATCGACCGCGAACCGCGGACCTGGGAGCGCCCCAGCGACCATGCGCCCGCGTGGGTACGCCTGGGCGGTTGATCCGCGCCTGCTCCGCGGACACCGGAACGAACAAAGGCCCGGCATTTGCCGGGCCTTTGCATTGCCACGGGCCTTGGGTGCGTCTCGAAAGCGCACGCGGCCGCAGCGAAACCGTTACCTCGCCCTGCCCCGCGTGAACAGGTTCACGATGAGCAGCAACACCACCGCACCGATGAAGGCCGTGATCAGGAAGCCCACCCAGCCACCGCCCAGGCCGAGGCCCAGCGTCGGCAGCAACCAGCCGCCCAGGAAGCCGCCGATGATGCCGACCACGACGTTCAGGATGATGCCCTGCGACCCGTCACGCTTCATCACCAGGCTCGCCAGCCAACCGGCGACGCCACCCACGATCAGATAGATGAGAAAATTCATTTCGTTGCTTCCTCCCTTGAATGGACAGAACCCCATGGCGCGGGGCACGCTTGAATCTTCAACGCGCGGCGTGAAACCGCCGTTAACTCACATGGGGGAAGCGTCCGTGCCCCTGCTACATAACGCCATCGCGGCATGCTTGCACGCCGTGCCGCACCACGCATCGGGTCTGGCGGGATGAACTGGCGCAACGTGGTCGCGGACTGGCGGCTGGACGGCATCGCCCTGTGGTTGCTGCCACATGCCCCGCGGCTGCGTGGCGAGCCGGCAGCGCGCGAGCAGCTGGCACGCGTGCTCGACCTCGCACCGCACCTGCTGCCGATCACGCGCGACACGCTGGGACGGCCACACTTCATCGCCCCACTGCACTCGCTGGAGACCGGCTGGAGCCACAGCGGCGAGGCGCTGTTGCTGGCGCTGGGCGAGGACATCGAACTCGGCGTGGACCTGGAGCAATTGCGCCCGCGCCCGCGCGCGATGGAGTTGGCGAAGCGCTTCTATCATCCGGAGGAAACCTCTTGGCTGCATTCGCTCGAAGAGGATGCTCGCATGCTGGCCTTCGTGCGCCTGTGGTGCGCCAAGGAAGCCGTGCTGAAGGCGCACGGCCAAGGCATCTCCTTCGGCCTGCACCGCTTCCATGTCCGCCTCGACGAGGATCGCGCATGGCTGGCGGCATGCGATCCCGCGCTCGGCCACGCCGACGACTGGCACCTGCACGAATGGGCGCCGCGCGCGGACTACCGCGCCGCGTTGGCCTGGCATCCGCGCGGGGCCGCGTGGCGGCCTGCGATAATGCCGCGATGAACGACACCACCTTTCCCGCCGATATGCGCGAAACCCTGCACCATGGCCTGGCCGCCCTCGGCTTGGATGCCGAGGTGTTGGCGCCACGGCTGCTCGCGTACCTCGCCCTGCTCGATCGCTGGAACAAGACCTACAACCTCACCGCCATCCGCGACCCGCGCGAGATGGTCACGCGCCACCTGCTGGACTCGCTGGCGATGCATCCGTTCGTGGACGGACTCGCCGCGAACGGTGGCGCACTCGCGGACCTCGGCACGGGCCCGGGCCTGCCCGGGATTCCGCTGGCCATCGCCAAGCCGGGATTGCGCGTGACCCTGGTGGAGAGCAACGGCAAGAAGGCGCGCTTCCTGCGCGAGGCGGTGCGGACCTTGAAACTGGACAACGCCCGCGTGGCCGAATCCCGTGCCGAAGCATTGGACGAACCGCAGGCCTATGACGCCCTCACCGCCCGTGCACTGGATGTGCTGGCCGGCATCATCGAGATAGGCGGCCACCTGCTGAAACCGGGCGGGGTATTGCTGGCGATGAAGGGCGTACGGCCTGACGAGGAGATCGCGGCATTGCCGGCCGGGTGGTCGCTGCAGGCCCTGCACCCGCTGACCGTCCCGGGCCTGGTCGGCGAACGCCACATGGTCATCGTCCGCCGCGACTGATCGGCGCACTGCGGCCACGCAGAACCTGTAACTCTTTGAAAAGACTGGTCACGCTCAGGTGCCTGCGCAAGGTTGTCCCTCGAACTGACCGGGACCAGCCGCCTTGTGCGTACCCTTCATTTCGCACGGCCCCGCCCGAGCCCGCATAATCCCCCCTCACCCCGCATTCGATAAGGCGCCCCTCGCATGGCCCGCATCATCGCCGTCGCCAACCAGAAAGGCGGAGTCGGCAAGACCACCACCGCCGTGAACTTGGCCGCCGCGCTGGCACGCGCGCCGCAGCGGGTGCTGCTGGTCGACCTGGATGCGCAGGGCAACGCCACGATGGGCAGCGGCGTGGACAAGCGCGAGGTCGAGGCTTCGACCTGCGACGTACTGCTCGGCGAGGTCGAGGCGAAGGCCGCCGTGGTGACCACCCCGGAAGGTTTCGACCTGATGCCGGGCAACATCGACCTGACGGCGGCCGAGATCCAGCTGATGGATGCGGACGGCCGCGAACAGCGCCTCAAGAGCGCGCTGCAACCGCTGCGTGGCGACTACGACTTCATCATCGTCGACTGCCCACCCGCGCTGTCGCTGCTCACGCTCAACGCGCTGACCGCCGCCGACTCAGTGCTGGTGCCGATGCAGTGCGAGTACTACGCGCTGGAAGGCCTGTCCGCGCTGATGGAGACCATCGAAGCGCTGCGCGCACGGCTGAACCCCACGCTGGAAATCGAAGGCGTGCTGCGCACGATGTTCGACATCCGCAACAACCTGGCCAACGCCGTATCGGGCGAGCTGACCACGCATTTCGGCGACAAGGTGTTCCGCACCATTGTGCCGCGCAACGTGCGCGTGGCCGAAGCGCCCAGCCACGGACAGAGCATCGTGGGCTACGACCGCACCTCGCGCGGCGGCGTCGCCTACCTGGGCCTGGCCGGCGAGATCCTGCGCCGCGCCGCCGACCGCAAGAAGCAACAGCAGCACATGGAGCACGCGTGATGAGCGCCCCGAAGAAGCGCGGCCTGGGTCGCGGACTGGAAGCCCTGCTCGGCCCGAAGGCCGCCGAGACGCCACCGCCGGAAGCCCAGCCGGGCGAAGCACTGCGCACGCTGCCCGTGCAGCAGCTGCAGCCGGGCAAGTACCAGCCGCGCACGGCGATGGACCCCGGCAAGCTGACCGAGCTGGCCGAGTCGATCAAGGCACAAGGCGTGATCCAGCCGATCGTCGTGCGGGAACTTTCGCCCGGCAAGTTCGAGATCGTCGCCGGCGAACGCCGCTGGCGCGCCTCGCAGGAAGCCGGCCTGGCCGAAGTCCCCGTGGTCGTGCGCGACCTTGACGACCGTACCGTCATCGCGATGGCGCTGATCGAGAACATCCAGCGCGAGGATCTCAATCCACTGGAAGAAGCGCAGTCGCTGCAGCGCCTGATCAACGAGTTCGCACTGACGCACGCCGAAGCGGCCGAAGCGGTCGGCCGCTCGCGCGCAGCGGTATCCAACCTGCTGCGCCTGCTGGAACTGCCACCCGCGATTCGCGCCCTGCTGGAAGCGCGTCGTCTTGAGATGGGGCACGCCCGCGCCCTGCTGACGCTGTCGCCGGACCTGGCCAGCAAGCTGGCCTCCGATGCCGCCGAACAAGGCTGGTCGGTGCGCGAAGTTGAACACCGAGCGCAGCAGTTCGCCGCCGGCAAGGTGCCGGTCAACGGCAAGAAGGCCAAGCCCGCCAAAGCGGCGCCGCAGCCGGACATCGCCTCGCTGGAAACCGAGCTGTCCGAAAGCCTGGGCACCCGCGTCACCATCGCCCATGGGCGCGGCGGCAAGGGCAAGCTGATCATCCAGTACACCGACCTGGACACCCTGGACGGCGTGCTGGAGCGGTTGCGCCCGAGGGCGTGATGCCGTGCTTGTTGTAGGAGCGACATAAGTCGCGACCGCACGCCATCAGGCCAGCGCGCCTCACTCCCGAAGCGGGCGCTGACACCAGAAACCAGTCTCGTGCCGCAGCCCACGGCACGACGCGGGTATCGCGGCATGTCGGCGCCATGGTCGCGACTTACGTCGCTCCTACACAAAGCACCGATGCCGACGCTGCATTACCATCCGGTTTCCGTTTCCACCGGATGCCCGCCTTGAACCTCCGCATCGCCGCCCTGCTGCTCGCCTGCGCACCCTTGCAGGCGTTCGCCTTCGCCCCGTCCGACGCCGACCAGCGCTTCCAGGCGCTCTACGAGAAGGAATGGAAATGGCGGCAGGAACAGACCGGCCAGGCCGATGAGGACACCGACACCAGCGGCGACAAGCGCCGCCTGCCGGACGTGGGCGCGGAGGCGCACCAGGCGCGGCTGAAGGTCTGGGAACAGGTGTTGAAGGACCTGGATGGCATCGAGGCGGACAAGCTGTCACCGGAGAACCGCATCAACCTGGCCATCTACCGGCCGCAGGTCGAGAACCTCGCCGCCGAGGTGCGCTTGCGCGCCTACGAGATGCCGTTCAATTCCGACTCCTCGTTCTGGTCCAACCTGTCGTTCATGGCGCGCCGGCCCATGAAGACCGCCGAGGATTACCGCGCCTATGCCGCGCGCCTGCGCGATGTGCCGCGCTATTTCGACCAGCACATCGGCAACATGCGTGCAGGCCTGAAGCGTGGCTTCAGCGTACCGCGCGCGGTGCTGGACGGGCGCGACGTGTCCATCGCGATGGTGGCGGAACTGAAGGATCCGGAGCAGTCCACGTTCTACACCCCGTACAGGAAGATGCCCGCCAGCATCCCGGCCGCCGACCAGGAAGCCCTGCGCAAGGAAGTGCGCGACGCCATCAGCCAGCAGGTCGTGCCCGCGTTCGGCAGGCTGCTGATCTTCTTCCGCACCGAGTATGTGCCACAGGCGCGCACCACGCTGGCTGCCGAGGCAATGCCGGGCGGCAAGGACTTCTATGCGCAGCAGATCCGCGAGTACACCACGCTGGGTCTCAGCGCCGAAGACATCCATCAGATCGGCCTGAAGGAAGTGGCACGCATCCAGGCCGAGATGCAGGAGGTCATCAAGCAGACCGGCTTCAAGGGGAGCTTCGCCGAGTTCCTGACCTTCCTGCGCACCGATCCGCAGTTCTACGCCAAGACACCGCAACAGTTGCTCGACCGCGCGGCGTGGATTTCCAAGCGCGTGGATGGCGAGGTCGGCAAGTACATCGGCACGCTGCCGCGCGGGCGCTTCACCATCGTCGAGGTGCCGGCCGACATTGCGCCGTTCTGGACCGCCGGCCGAGGCGGGCTGGGCACGTACTGGCTCAACACCTACGACCTGCCGTCGCGCCCGCTGTACAACCTGCCCGCGCTGACGTTGCATGAGTCCTCGCCCGGGCATTCGCTGCAGGCCGCGCTGGCGCAGGAACAAGGCGAACAGCCCGCGTTCCGGCGCGACAACTACATCTCCGCCTATGGCGAAGGCTGGGCGCTCTACACCGAAAAGCTGGGCAAGGAGATGGGCATCTACGAGACGCCCTACGAAGATTTTGGTCGCCTGACCTACGAAATGTGGCGCGCCGCGCGCCTGGTCATCGATACCGGCGTGCACCACAAGAACTGGACCCGCGACCAGGCCCTGGCCTACCTGCGCGACCACACCGCCCTGTCCGAGCACGAGGTCACCACCGAGGTGGACCGCTACATCTCCTGGCCGGCGCAGGCGCTGAGCTACAAGCTGGGGGAGATCGCCATCGTCCGCCTGCGCGGCGAGGCCGAGCGCGAGCTGGGGCCGAAGTTCGACATCAAGGCCTTCCACGACGCCGTGCTCAAGCAGGGCTCGGTGACCCTGCCGGTGCTGGAGGAGCAGATCCGGGCCTTCATCGCCGCCAGCAAGGCGGGCCCAGGCAAGGCGGCGGCCGCGGCGCCGTGATCGTAGGGTGGGCCCCGGCCCACCTTGCCCGATCCGGTCCTCCAGCATCGAACGCCACGATGCCGGGCCCGGGCCCGGCCTACGCCCGGCGGCAGTCCCGCAGGGCGGACCCCGGCCCGCCTCCGCCATCGCCCCCGCGACACCCCACCTAAGTGCTTGCGGGGCAAGGGAAACATCGGCATAATGCGCGGCTCGCTGCGTCCGGAATGCCCGGATCTGCGGCCGGAAGCGCGATTCCGGCTTGGGTCAGCAGCGGTTTTCCTGCCGTATCGCGTGGTGTCCGTCCTGCCCTGCAGGCCGTCCACTGGGCCGCCGTCTCCCGGGCTACGGGCGACACAATTACTCATCGAGGTGCGTATGTCCCGCGTATGCCAAGTGTCCGGCAAGCGTGTGATGACGGGTAACAACGTCAGCCACGCCAACAACAAGACCCGTCGTCGTTTCCTGCCCAACCTGCACGAGCGCCGCTTCTGGGTTGCCAGCGAAAACCGCTGGGTCAAGCTGAAAGTCTCCGCGCATGCACTGCGCACCATCGACAAGAACGGCATCGACTCCGTCCTGGCCGAGCTGCGCGCGCGCGGCGAGAAGATCTGAGGAGTAATCGAACATGGCATCCAAGCGCGACAAGATCCGTCTGATCTCCTCGGCCAACACCGGCCACTTCTACACGACGGACAAGAACAAGAAGAACACCCCGGGCAAGATGGAAATCAAGAAGTACGACCCGGTCGTGCGCAAGCACGTGATCTACAAGGAAGGCAAGATCAAGTGAAATAGCGGCGCGCATGCTCTGCATGCGCCTGTGCCGCTGTTTCACCCCGGCGAAGGCCGGGGTCCAGCGCCTCCCAGAAAGCCCCGCTTCGGCGGGGCTTTCTGCTTTTCAGCTTCGGAGAGTCAAAAGCTGCCCCTCATCCGCCCGCTGGGCACCTTCTCCCCGCCCTGCGGGGAGAAGGAACTACTTTCGGGTTTTCTTTACCCGCGAGCACCAGCAGAATCGATCCACCCCCTCGGACGGATCCACCACATGGACTGGTCCTTCGGCACCGCCCTGCTGATCGTCGACTGGCTGATCCGCCTGGCGGCCCTGTGGTGGATTCCCAGCCGCACCAGCCCTGCCGCTGCGCGCAGCTGGTTGCTGCTGGTCGGTTTCGTGCCGCTGCTGGGCCTGCCGCTCTATCTGCTGCTCGGCCATCCCTGGCTGTCGCGGGAGCGCATTGACCGGCAGTCGCAGGCCACGGACGTGATACGCGAGGAACAGCGCCCGCTGAGTGCGTTGCGCTGGTCCCCGCGCGATGGCGCTGCCGTCGAAATGGCGCCCCTGATCGAACGCCAGGGCGCCTTCATGCCCACCCATGGCAATACCGTGGACCTGCTGGACGACTACGACGCTTCGCTGCGCGTGCTGCTCGACGACATCGACGCCGCGACCCGGCAGGTCCACCTGCTGTATTACCTGATGTTCGACGATGCCGTCGGTGAAGCGATCACTGCCGCGCTCTGCCGGGCCACAGCCCGTGGCGTGGCCTGCCGCATGCTGCTGGACGCCGTCGGGGCGAAGCGCGGCTTGCGCGCCTATGCAACGCGCCTGCGCGCCGCAGGTGTCGACGTACACGACATGCTGCCGGGCGGCCTGCGCTGGCGACGCAGCGGACGCATGGATCTGCGCAACCATCGCAAGGTCGCGGTGATCGACAACCGCATCGGTTACGTGGGCTCGCAGAACCTGGCCACCGCGACATTCGTCCCCGGTCATCCGAACCGCGAACTGGTGGCACGCGTGCAGGGCCCGGTGGTCGCACACCTGGAGGGCGTGTTCGCCAGCGACTGGTACATCGAAACCGGCCAACGGCTCGAGGTGCACCCCGACCTGACGGTGCACGCACAGGATGTCGCCGCGCAACTGCTGCCCAGCGGACCGGCGTATCCGTTCGAGAACGCGCGCGACACGGTGAATGCGCTCATCCACCTGGCACGTCGCAAGGTGGTGCTGACCACTCCGTACTTCGTCCCGGACGACGCCACCCTCAGTGCGTTGCGTATCGCGGCACTATCGGGCGTGGACGTGCAACTGGTGCTTTCGGCCACCAACAACCAGACGCTGACCGCGTGGGCGCAGCAGTCGTACTACGATGAGTTGCTGGCCTGCGGGGTGAAGATCGCGCTGTACCGGCCGCATTTCCTGCATGCGAAACACCTGACCGTGGACGACGGCATCGCCCTGGTCGGCTCGATCAACCTGGACATCCGCTCGTTCGCGCTCAATGCCGAGATCGGCCTGGTCTGCTACGACACCGGCGTGGTCGCGCACATCCGCGCGATCGAGGCCGACTACCTGGCGCATGCGGACCACGTCGAACGCGATGCCTGGCGGCGACGTCCCGGCTGGCAGCGCAGCCGGGAAGGCATCGCACGGCTGGCCGACTCGCTGATGTAGAGTCGGCACGCCCTCATGCAGCTTGCGCATGAGGGCCGGCAGGCCATTCGCCTACAATGGCGCCATGAGCGCTGCCACGACACCCCGCCTGCCGCCCTGCGACCTCGCGATCATCGGCGGCGGTGCCGGTGGCGTACTGGCGGCGATGCAGGCACTGCGCCAGGCCACCACGCCGCTGCGCATCGTGATGATCGAGCCTCGCGAGGTGCTGGCGCAGGGCGTCGCGTATGCGACGTCGCATGGCGAGCACGTGCTGAATGTCCCCGCGGGCCGCATGAGTGCCTTCGACGACCGGCCTGCCGACTTCCTCGACCATGTCGTGGCCACCACGCCCGCCGGCGGTCCCGACCGCGAGACGCTGGCGTACGCCTTCATCGAACGTCGCCGCTACGGCGACTACCTGCGCACGCGACTGCAGGAAGCCATCGCCGCCAGTCCCGCCTCGCTGCAGATCGTGCACGACAGCGTGCTTGAACTCGATGCGCGTGACGATGGCGCGACGCTGCGACTGGCCGGGCATGGTGCGCTGGAGGCACGTGGCGTGGTCCTGGCCGTCGGCAATACGCCCAAGCCGCTACCGGCCAGGGGTGCACCGCAACTGCCGGAAGGCCATTCGATCGCCGCGTGGGATTTCGATGCGGTGAAGGCGATCCCCGTGGATGCCGACCTCTGCATCGTCGGTTCCGGCCTGAGCATGGTGGACACCGTACTCAGCCTCGCCGACAACGGCCACGCCGGCACGATCCACGTGCTGTCGCGGCACGCGCTGCTGCCGCTGCCGCACTGCCACGGACCGGCTGCGACCTACGATCCGGCCCCCCTGCAGACGATGGACCTGCGCGCACGCATGCGCTTCCTGCGTGCGGCAGCAAAGCAGGCGGTCGCCGACGGTCTGCCGTGGCAGGCGGCCATGGAATGCATCCGCCCGCACGGCCAGGCCCTGTGGCAATCGATGTCGATCGCCGATCAGCGCCGGTTCCTGCGCCACGTGGTGCGCCAGTGGGATGTGCACCGGCACCGCATCGCGCCGGAGGTGCACGGGACGTTGCAGGCCCTGCTCGATCGCGGCCAGTTGCGGCTGCACCGCGGCCGTCTGGACACGGTGATGGCCGAGGGACGCTGCCTGCGCGTGACCACGCACACCCGCGACGGTCGCACCGACGAGTTCGACGTCGACTACGTGGTCAATGCCACCGGCGTGGAGATGCGCGCACAGACCATGCGCAATCCGCTGCTGCACGACCTGCTGGGCAAGGGCCATGCGCAGGCGGGTCCGCACGGCATCGGCCTGAAGGCGGCGCGCGACGGGCGCATGGTGGATGCGGAGGGCAACCCGCAACCGCGCGTGTTCATCCTCGGCAGCCTGCGCATCGGCTGCGTGTGGGAAAGCATCGCCATTCCCGAACTGCGCGGCCAGGCCGAGACCGCCGTGCGAGAACTGTTCGCCGCCACGCCCGCCTGACCGCCCGCCGCGGCACGCACCAGGCAGTACACTCGGCGACGGGTTGAGCGCGGGGAGAGGGCGTTGGTTTCCAGCTGGATCCTGCTGTTGGTGTCCGTAGGCTACGCCGCGCTGCTGTTCGGCGTGGCGTGGTGGGGCGACCGTCGCCCGATGTACCCCGACCGGCCCTGGCTGCGTCCGGTCGTCTACAGCCTGGCACTGGCGGTGTACTGCTCGTCGTGGACGTTCTATGGCGCGGTCGGCAGCGCGGTGCGCAATGGCCTGGGCTACCTGCCCATCTATCTCGGCCCGGTCCTGCTGCTGCTGTTCGGCTGGCGCATCATCGAACGCCTGGCGCTGATCGCGCGCAGCGAGAACACGGTCTCGATCGCCGACTTCATCTCGTCCCGCTACGGCCGCTCCCGCCGGCTCGCCGCGCTCGTCACGGTGATCGCCCTGATCGGCGTGGTGCCGTACCTGGCGCTGCAGTACAAGGCCGTCGCGATGAGCCTGAGCGTGCTCAGCGGCGAAGGTGGCGACAGTTCGCACGGCTTCTTCACGGATCCCGCGTTGTATGTCGCGTTGTTGATGGCGCTGTTCGCCGCGCTGTTCGGCACCCGCCAGGTAGACGCCACCGAACACCACCACGGCATGATGCTGGCGATCTCGCTGGAATCGGTGGTGAAGCTGATCGCGATGATCGCGGTGGGCGTGTTCGCCTACCTGTGGCTGGGCGGGAACAATATCCACGTCGCGGATTCGGCGCGCACGCTGTTCGAGAACGCGCCTCCGGTCGGCTTCATCGCGCAGACACTGCTCGGGTTCCTCGCCATCGTGTGCCTGCCACGGCAATTCCACGTGGCGGTGGTGGAATGCAGCGACGTGGGCGATATCCGCAAGGCGCGCTGGCTGTTCGGCGGCTACCTGGTGCTGTTCTCGCTGATGGTGATTCCGGTTGCCGCCGCCGGCATCGCCCTGTTCGGCGGCACCAATGTGGCGGACGACAGCTATGTACTGGCGCTGCCGCTGGCGGAAGGCCGCACGGCGCTGGCGATCATCGCCTATGTCGGTGGCTTCTCCGCGGCGACCGGCATGGTGATCGTGGCCAGCATCGCGCTGGCCACCATGGTGAGCAACGACCTGGTCATGCCGGTGCTGCTGCGCCGCGGCTGGGCCGAACATCATGCGGAAGCCGACGTGGCCTCGCGTGTACTGTGGATCCGCCGCGTCGCGATCCTGCTGCTAGCACTGACGGCCTACTCGTACTACCGCAGCAGCAGCAACGACAGCACGTTGGCGTCGTACGGCCTGATGGCGTTCGCCGCGGTGGCGCAGTTCGCCCCGGGCCTCATCGGCGGCCTGTACTGGCGTGGCGCCAGCCGGCGCGGCGTGGAAGTGGGCATGGTGCTGGGCTTCGCCACGTGGATCTACACGCTGCTGCTGCCCACGATGACCCAGGCCGGCTGGTTCGATCCGCACTGGCTGCACGCCGGTCCCTTCGGCATCACCTGGCTGCGGCCGCAGCAGCTGTTCGGCCTGAGCGGCTGGGACACGCTGACGCACGGCACGTTCTGGTCGCTGCTGGTCAACACCGGCGCGATGATGATCGTCTCCGCGCGCTCGCGCCCCGGGGTGGACGAACGCCTGCGGGCCGCGCCCTTCCTCGATCCCTACGCACAACGCCCCGCGCTGGTGGCCGGCGAATGGCCCGGCAGCGTGCGCGTGGGCGACCTGTGCACACTGGCGGAACGCGTGGTCGGCGAACGCCATGCGCGGCGTGCATTCGCCGAACAGGCGCAGCTGCTGGAACGCGAACTGCAGCCGAATGTTCCCGCGGACCGCGTCTGGGTACAGTTCACCGAACGCCTACTCGCGGCCGCCATCGGCGCCGCCTCCGCGCGCATCGTGCTGACCAGCGTACTGCGCGGTTCGGGCATGGAGCTGGGCGAGGTGGTCGCGGTACTCGACCAGGCCGGCCAGGAGCTGCGCTTCAACCGCGAGATCCTGTCCACCACGCTGGAGAACATCAGCGCCGGCGTCAGCGTGGTCGATCCCGACATGCGGCTGGTGGCCTGGAACCGCCGCTACCAGCAGATGTTCGGCTATCCCGACGGCATGCTCTACGTGGGCCGTCCGGTGGCCGACCTGATCCGCTACAACGCGGAACGTGGCGAACTGGGCGATGGCGACATCGACGAACAGATCAACAAGCGCATCCGTTACATGCGCGCTGGCTCGCCGCATATTTTCGAGCGCGTACGCGCCGATGGCCAGGTCATCGAGATGCGCGGGCAACCGCTGCCCGGGGGTGGCTACGTCACCAGCTACAACGACATCACCGACTTCAAGCATGCCGAAGCACAGCTGCTGGAAACCAACGAGACGCTGGAACAGCGCGTGGCCGAACGCAGCCAGGCCGCCGAGCATGCGCAGCAGTCGCGCACGCGCTTCCTCGCCGCCATCAGCCACGACGTGCTGCAGCCACTGAACGCGGCACGCCTGTTCGTCAGCGCACTGCGCGACAGCGAGCAGGGTGCGGACGCGCAGGCACAGGAACGCCAGCACCTAGCCGAGCGTGTCGACGCTTCGCTGCGCGCCGCCGAGGAACTGCTGGATGGCCTGCTGGATGTTTCCCGCCTGGATGCCGGCGGCCTGCAGACGCAGATCAGCGATTTCGATGCGGGCGAACTGCTGCGCGAGCTGGCCGCGCAGTACGCACCGGTCGCCGCGGGCCGCGGGATCAGGCTGCGCGTGCACGCGCGCCCCATTCCTGTGCGCAGCGACCGCCGCCTGTTGCGCCGTGTGCTGCAGAACTTCCTCGCCAACGCGCTGCGCTACACGCGCGACGGCCGCATCGTGATCGGCATGCGCACACAGGCCGACAAGGTGGTCTTGCAGGTCTGGGATACCGGTCCCGGCATTCCCGAGAACCACATGCGGCAGATCTACGACGAGTTCCATCGCTACCAGCAACCGTTCGACTGGGGCGAACGCGGCCTCGGCCTGGGACTGTCCATCTGCCAGCGCATCTCCCGCCTTCTGCAACACGAACTGGATGCGCGCAGCAAGGTCGACCACGGCAGCATGTTCTCCATCGTCGTGCCGCGCGGCAGCCCCACCAGCGAACGGCGCACGTCGCCACGACGCACCGCGCTTGCAAACGATTCGCTTGCCGGGCTGCGCGTACTGTGCGTGGACAACGACCGCGAAATCATCGACGGCATGCAGGCCTTGCTGGGCCGCTGGCAGGTGGAAGTACTCACCGCCACCACGGTGGACGAAGCGCTTGAGAAGATCGCACAGGCACCCACCGTGATGCTGGTGGACTACCACCTGCACGACCGCCTCGACGGCCTTGCCACGCTCGACGCCCTGCGCGCCGCCAGCCCCGGCCCCATCGCCGGCGCCCTGCTCACCGCCGACGGCCGTGATGAACTGAAGCGCGAAGCCCGCGAACGCGGATACCGCCTGCTGACCAAGCCGGTGAAACCCGCCTCGCTACGCGCCTTCCTCGCCGCCCATCATGTCCCCGTGTCCTCGCCGGTGACGGATTGAAGATGTCCCGCGACCAATCACTTAGCTTCCTGGTCTGAAGACTCCCGCCCCCAGCGCCCCCTTCACGCAAAGCACTGCATGACCCGAAAGGGCGCCCGCCCGCAATCAACATGCCGCCCCTCCACGCAAGAGGCACGCGCGCCAAGCCCGTTACCGCCCCGCGTTCGCCCTGCTATCTGACCACCACCGTACTTCCCGCAAATATCACCAACGGCACACCCCCCATCCTCCAATCGTCATGCCTCGCAAGGCATTGAACGGAAAGGTCATCCCCGTGTTGACGCCCCATCCCTCCACCTGAATACTCCGCGCTATCACCCCGAAATGGGGTCTACTAGGTGTTATACGGCAGGGCGGAATCAGATCTGTTTTTGCTTGGGCAAGGTCTGACATCACTGCGCGCCGCTTTCCGATTGCCAGTCGCTTCGCTCACCTGCTACAAAAGCGGCGCAACCGGCGCGCCACAAGCCGGGGCTTGCGGTGCTCCGGTCAGCCGCTTTTACCGGGCGCTTCAGCGGAGGGGTTTCAGGTAGCAGGCATGGCCAGGAGGGACGCTCCGCATTGCAGGCATCCGGACCGCTGCCGCATAACTAGTCGTTCAACCGGAACCCGCATCGAGGCCCGCGTCTTCGGCAGGGATCCGGCTATCATCGGCGTCGGAGCGGACCCATGGCGGGTCCGGTCAACTCAGGTGTTATACGGCAGGGCGGAATCAGATCTGTTTTTGCTTGGGCAAGGTCTGACATCACTGCGCGCCGCTTTCCGATTGCCAGTCGCTTCGCTCACCTGCTACAAAAGCGGCGCAACCGGCGCGCCACAAGCCGGGGCTTGCGGTGCTCCGGTCAGCCGCTTTTACCGGGCGCTTCAGCGGAGGGGTTTCAGGTAGCAGGCATGGCCAGGAGGGACGCTCCGCATTGCAGGCATCCGGACCGCTGCCGCATAACTAGTCGTTCAACCGGAACCCGCATCGAGGCCCGCGTCTTCGGCAGGGATCCGGCTATCATCGGCGTCGGAGCGGACCCATGGCGGGTCCGGTCAACTCAGGTGTTAGGCCGCTGATGGCAGATCTTCAGCAACTCCGAGACATCGCTATGCAGCTCCGCGAGCTCCAGCGGACTTCTCCGGTTGACGTAGCTGATCTCGCTGACTGGGACGCTTCAGCACGCAAGTTCTCTAGCGGGCTAGCTGTGCCGTTGCCGCCTCAGGTCATGCACTATCTGCACGATGCAGACATTCGGATCAAGGACCCGGAGTACCGTGCATCCCAAGATGAGATGATCGCCGGCATCATTGCTGACCTTGAGTCCGGTATTGTCCAGGCATCAACCAGCGCAACTTTATCGTTCCACCCGCGCTGGCTTGGGGTAATTGCTCTTGTTGTTCTCGCAATCATCTACTTGGTCGTGTTCCGGTGACGCGGCCTAACAATTCATTCAAGCCGAACCCGCTTCGCGGGTCGGCTTAATTCTGGTGTTAGGGCGCTG
>CBIHLJ010000034.1:0-47531 GCA_966210745.1 uncultured Pseudoxanthomonas sp. | reverse complement strand
ATGTTATAATATACCAATAGTGACAATATAACCCTCCCGGAAGTCATACTTGTCCCCATGAAGTCCTCCCTCCGCTTCTTCATCGATCGCTTCGCCGCTGCCGGATCCCTGGTATGTGCCTTGCATTGCGCGATCACCCCCCTGTTGTTGGCCGCGATTCCCTCGCTGGGCCTGTCCGTGTGGTTGGGCGACGGCTTCGAGCGCGGCTTCGTGACCTTCGTGACCGTGCTGGGCCTTTTCAGTCTGGTCTGGGGCTATCGCCGCCACCGCGCGTTCCGGGCGCTGGGCATGCTGCTGTTCGGACTGGCCGCCCTGTGGGCAGGGGTGTTGTATGCGCCCCTGCATGAAGCCGTGGTGCCGCATGCCATCGTCATGACCGTGGGTGGCATGCTGGTGGGCCTGGCCCACCTGCTGAACCTGCGCCTGAACCACTGGCACATCCACGACGCCAGCTGCGCGCACTGAGCGCCTTGCCGTAACGTCGGCAGGGGCCGGGGGGGCCCCGCTGTGGTAGGCTTTGCGGCCTCGCGCGCAGCGCCCCGGTCCGGTGGTCGCACGTGCAATCGCCCCGACCCGGGCGTACTTTTCAGTGAATCAGGAGAACAGAGATGGGCAAGGGTGATCGCAAGACGGCCAAGGGCAAGCGCTATTCGTCCAGCTACGGCAATGCGCGCAAGCACACGGTCGCCAAGGCGGGCGTGGCTGCCACCGCCACCGCCAAGAAGTCGGTCGTGAAGACCCCGGCGAAGAAGGCCGTGGCCAAGAAGGCCGTCGCCAAGGCGTAAGCCACCCGCGCCGGCAAGCCCGGCAGCGCGTGCGAAACCCCGGCCTGTGCCGGGGTTTTCGTTTTTCTAGCCAGCGGTAACGAGGCGGCCGCCCACGTGCACGGCCGACACCAGGTCGCCGCCCAGCCAGTAGGCGAGTTGCGCGGGCTGGCCGATGCGCCAGCGCACGAAGTCCGCGCGTTGCCCGACCTGCAGGCGTCCACGATCCGACAAGCCCAACGCCTGTGCCGCATGCACGGTGGCGCCGCGCAAGGCCTCCTCCGGTGTCAGCCGGAAATGCGTGCACGCCAGCGACATCGCCAGCCGCAGGGATTGCAGCGGTGACGTACCGGGATTGCAATCCGTGGCCACCGCCATCGGCACGCCCTGTGCACGGAAGGCGTCGAGCGGCGGCAATCTGGTTTCGCGCAATACATGGAACGCGCCCGGCAACAGCACGGCAACGCTGCCTGCCTGCTTCATGGCGGCGACACCGGCTTCCGAGGTGTACTCCACGTGGTCCGCCGACAGCCCGCCAAAGCCGGCCACCAGCGCCGCACCGCCACCATCGCTCAACTGGTCCGCGTGCAGTTTCACGGGGAGTCCCAACGTGTGTGCGGTTTCGAACACCCGCTGCGTCTGCGCCGCGGTGAAGCCGATGCGTTCGCAGAAGGCGTCCACCGCATCAACCAGTCCTTCCGCATGCAGCAACGGCAGCCAGTCGCACACGGCGCAGATGTAGTCGTCGGCACGTCCTGCGTACTCCGGCGGCAACGCATGCGCACCCAGGAACGTGGTGCGCACCGTGATGCCGAGCGCAGCGCCGATGCGCCGGGCCACGCGCAGCATCTTGCGCTCGTTTTCGAGATCGAGGCCATAGCCGGATTTTATCTCCAGCGTGGTCACGCCATCGTCGCGCAGCGCGCGCGCACGCGGCAGCGACTGTGCGAATAGGTCGTCCTCGCTGGTGGCACGGGTGGCTCGCACCGTGGACACGATGCCGCCTCCTGCACGCGCGATGTCTTCATAGCTGGCGCCCTGCAGGCGCTGTTCGAACTCGCCGGCGCGGTCGCCGCCGAACACGACATGCGTGTGGCAATCCACGAGGCCGGCCGTCACCCAGTCTCCGCCCGCATCGATGAAGGTGTCGGCCAGCGCATCCGGTGGAGCGGGCAGGCTGTCCATCGTGCCGGCGAACACCAGCACGCCATCGCGCCAGCCCAGGGCGCCGTTTTCCATCACGCCGTAACCGGTGTCGCCTGCCAGCGTCACCAGTCGCGCATTCACCAGCAGGCCATCCCAGCAGAGCGTCATGCGATCAATCGCCTCCGCCGTCGCCGCCGCCATCTGCGTCGCCCTCAAAGCCGTGGACGCTGCCGTTGCCGCCGTCGTCACTATCGGTCCTCGCGGCCTTTAGGAACACGAAGACCGCGAAAAGGGCCGCCGCGACGAACAGCAGGGCGATTTCAAGAGCATCCATGGGCGTGCCAGAGCAGGGAGCGACGCGGTAGCCTAACGCACCCTCGTCGCCAGCCGTGAGCATTGCCATGTCCCAGCGTGATCCCAACGAAGCGCTGGCCGTCGCCACCGACGGCGGCTGGCGCGTGCCGGGCATCGCCAACCTGCATTCGCATGCCTTCCAGCGCGCGATGGCTGGCTTGGCGGAGCGACAGACGCATCCGGAGGACAGTTTCTGGACCTGGCGCGAGATCATGTACCGCTTCGCGTCCCGCATGACGCCCGACAGCATGTGCGCGGTGGCGACGCAGCTGTATGCGGAAATGCTGGAAGCCGGTTACACGCACGTGTGCGAATTCCACTATGTGCACCACCAGCCGGACGGCACGCCTTATGCCGACCCGGCGGCGATGTCGAAGGCGGTGGTGGCGGCCGCGCGCGACACCGGCATCCGGATGACGCTGCTGCCCGTGCTGTACATGACCGGGGGCTTCGACGGCCGCGCGCTGTCGCCACGGCAGCAGCGGTTCGGT
This sequence comes from uncultured Pseudoxanthomonas sp., assembly GCA_966210745.1. Taxonomy (GTDB): domain Bacteria; phylum Pseudomonadota; class Gammaproteobacteria; order Xanthomonadales; family Xanthomonadaceae; genus Pseudoxanthomonas_A. The sequence continues at coordinate 44,776 of CBIHLJ010000034.1, read as the reverse complement.
CACGACGTGGACGGCTTCCTTCGTCTGTTCGACGGCCTTCGCGCCCTGCAGGACGACGGGTTGCGCGTAGGCTGCGCGTTCCACAGCCTGCGTGCGGTGCCGGAAACCGCCATGCGGCGCGTGCTGGCCGCACTGCCCGCCGACGCGCCGGTGCACATCCACATCGCCGAACAGGTGGGTGAAGTGCAGGACTGCCTGGCGTTGCGACAGGCACGGCCGGTCGAATGGCTGCTGGGCGAATGTCCGGTCGATCGTCGATGGACGCTGGTGCATGCCACGCACCTCACCGAAGCAGAGACGCGCGGCATCGCTGCCAGCGGCGCCACGGTGGCGATCTGTCCCACGACCGAAGCCAACCTGGGCGATGGCCTGTTCCCGCTGCGCGACTATCTGCAGGCGGGCGGACGGTGGGGCATCGGTTCGGACTCGCATGTTTCGGTGTCGCCCGTGGAGGAACTGCGCTGGCTGGAGTATGGCCAGCGCCTGGTCACGCGCCATCGCAACATCGCGGTGACGCCGGCATCGACCAGCGTCGGCGAGACGTTGCTGCGCGGTGTCCTGGCGAGCGCTGCGGATGCCACCGGCTTTGCGGGCCCAAGCGGGGATTGCGTCTTCCTGGATGGACACGCTCCCGCACTGGCGGGCGCCACGCAGGACGATGTCATCGATCGCTGGCTGTTCGCCGGCAATAGGCCACTGGTCGGGGAAGTCAGGGTGGCCGGGCGCCAGGTGGTCGCCGACGGGCGGCATGTGGCAGGCGACGCCATCGCGCGCCGCTACGGCGAAACCCTTCGACAACTCCTGCGCGGGTGACGGCATGCCGGACGGGCTGCCGCCGTTGCCGGTGCCATCCGCCGCATCGGGGGTTCCGTCGTGGGGATTGCCGTCTCCGTCCGATGCCGGCACGGCGCAAGGACGGGTGCGGCAGCATGGTGGCCATCCCATCAGGAGCCACGCCATGACGTTCGCGCATTCCCTCGCCCTGACGCTGGCCGTCGCCAGCGGTTCCGTCCATGCCACGAGCGACGATGCGCTGGGCGATCTCGTCAGCCAGCGCCTGCAGGGCGATCGAACCGGCGCATGCATGGCTGTCGCCGTGATCGAGGACGACACCGTGGCGCGCGCGTTCCGGTGTGCGGATGGAAAGGACATCGCGCGCATCGGCGCCGATACCGCGTTCGAGATCGGCTCCGTCAGCAAGACCATGACGGCCGCGCTGCTGGCCGATCTGATCAGGCAGGGCAAAGGGTCGCTGGATGACCCGCTGTCCGCGTGGCTGCCGGCCGGCACCAAGCTGCCGGACTACCAGGGCAAGCCGATCCTGATCCGCCACGTGGTGACACACCGTTCGGGATTGCCCGCACTGCCGTCGCGCATGGCCGCGCCCAGCGTGGACGATCCCTACGCCACGCTGGACGAAGCTGCGCTGCTGGCTTCGCTCGGCGACGTCACCCTGACCGCCGCGCCCGGCACGACATTCGAATACTCGAACTTCGCCTCGATGGTGCTGTCATACGCCGTCGCCCGCCGCGCCGGCACGGATATGGAAACCTTGCTGAAGCAGCGGCTGTTCGTGCCGCTCGGCATGCTGCACGCCTACATTGACCATGCACCGCCCGGCGTGCGTGCGGCGGTGGGGCATACGCCGAATGCGCGTCCGGCTTCCGCCTGGCATTTCCAGACCAACCTCGCAGGCGTGGGCGGCGTGCGCGCCACGCTCGAGGACATGGTCCGCTACGTGCAGGGTCAGCTCGACGGCAAAGCGACGTCCATCTCGCCCGCCCTGGAACTGTCGCAGCGGAAGATCTCCGATGCGCCTCCGATGGCGATGAACTGGATGCTGATGCCGGTCGGAGAGCGCATCGTGCACGTGCACGAAGGCGGTACCGGTGGCTTCTCGTCCTTCGTGTCGTTCGACAAGGACGGACAGCGGGGCGTGGTGATCCTGTCCGACACCACCTGGAATTCGATCGGCAGCCTGGGTTCGCTGGGCCTGCATCTAGTTGACGCCCGCTTCCCGCTCGGCTCGCCGCGCCGCGAGAGCAAGCCCGATGCCGCACTGCTCGATGCGCTTGCCGGTGAGTACCAGCTGGCGGGTGGCATGAAGATGACCGTGCGCCGGAAGGACGACGCGCTGGAGATCCAGCCCGCCGGGCAGGGCGCCTATGCGATGGGGTACGACAGTGCGGGCGATTTCTACCCACGCGAGTTCGATGCCGTCCTGCGGCCGCAGCGTACGGCGGAGGGGCAGTCGTTCACATGGATGCAGATGGGCGCCGCTCTGCCGGCCAGGCGCATGGATGCCACCGCGTCGAAGCCTGCGTTGAAGCTCGATGCCGCCGTGCTGCGCGAATACGAAGGCGACTACCCGCTCATGCCCGCGTTCGCGCTCACCGTGAAGGCGCAGGGCGAGACGCTGACCATCCAGGGCACCGGCCAGCCGGCGCTGCCCGTGCAGGCGGTGGCGCCGGACGAGTTCGTGATGGACGCTGTCGGTGCCGAGATACGCTTTGAACGGGATGCGGCGGGCAAGGTGGTTGCATTGACGCTGAAGCAGGCCGGCCAGCAGCTGCGCGGCGAGAGGAAGTAGCCATGGATCGCGATTACTCCCTGCGCCAGAAGCTGCCGGCGGAGGTGCTGGTCGGTGGCAACGCCGTGTGGAGCCGGTATCGCCAGTACCCGGTGTTCGGCCGGCAGTGGCTGCTCGGCCGCAGTCTGCTGTTCTGCAGCGTGATCGCGGTGGTCGCCGCCTTCATCGGGGCCGGTGTCGGCGTGGCGGTGCAGGATCCCCTCATCGCGCTGAAGGTGGCGATGACGCAGTTCGTCGCCTTCAGCCTGATGGCGACGCTGGGGCCCGCATTGGCCACGGCCGTGCGCCATCGGCGCTGGCCCTTGTCGTCGGAGCGCAAGGCCGTCGTGGTCGCCGTGCTGGTGGGGATGGTGCTGAGCTACTTCGTGGACCAGTTGGCCTCGTCGTATATCGAACGGATCACCAAGCCAGGACTCGCCGCAGCCGGGCTGAACGCGCGACCGCCGGACCTGTCGCCATGGATAAGGGCCATTGGCCTGGCGATCAACATCGCGGTGCTCATCGTGATCTACGGGTTGTTTGGCGGCGGGCTGGCGTTGCGTGCCTACTTCAGCGAACACCGGCGCTGGGATGCGCATCGCCATGGCCGCGAAATGAGCGCGCTGGAGGACCGCGTGCACGAAGCGGACCTGCGCCTGGGTGTGCTGCAGGCCCAGGTGGAGCCGCATTTCCTGTTCAATACCCTGGCCTCGGTGCGCGCACTGGTGCGACAGGATCCCGCCCAGGCGGAGGCCACGCTGGACGCGCTGGTCGCCTTCCTGCGCGCCACCATCCCCAAGCTGCGCGACGACCGCGGGCTGCATGCCACGCTGGGGCAGCAACTGGACATCGCCACCAGCTACCTCGCGCTGATGCAGGTGCGGATGGGCGGGCGACTGGCGTACACAGTGCAGGCGGACGACGCGCTTCGCGCGCTGCCATTCCCACCCTCATTGCTGATCACGCTGGTGGAGAACGCGATCAAGCACGGCATCGAGCCGCGCCCGGGCCCGGGGCGCATCGAGGTGGCGGCGGTCGTTGAAGGCGAGCAGTTGTGCGTCCGGGTCATCGACGATGGTGCCGGCCTGCAGCCTGGCCTGAGTACCGGCGTGGGGCTGGCGAACGTGCGGGAGCAACTCGCCGCACGCTACGGTGCGCAGGCGGACTTCGCGCTGTCGCCGCGGGCGGGCGGGCGCGGCGTTTGCGCCGGGATCCGCGTGCCGCTACGGTCGCCGGTATGAGCCGCATCACCGCCATGATCGCCGAGGATGAAGCGCCGCAGCGACGCGCGCTGCAGCAGCAGTTGCACGCTGCGTGGCCGGAACTCGAAATCGTGGCGGTATGCGAGGACGGCGTGTCCGCACTGGAGGCCGTGACGCGGCATCGTCCCCGCATCGCGTTCCTTGACATCCGCATGCCGGGCGTCAACGGACTGGACGTGGCCCGCAAGGTGGTCGAACAGGAGGGACTGGTGGTTTTCACCACCGCCTACGAGGACTACGCGATCCGCGCCTTCGAGGCGGGCGCCGCGGACTACCTGCTCAAGCCGGTGCAGGACGTGCGGCTCGCCCAGACGGTGGAGCGCGTGCGGGAGCGGCTTGCGGACCTTGCCGACCCACGCACGCCGGATCTCCGTGCGTTGATCGACGACCTCGAGGCGCGCCTGCGTCCGCAGGGTGATCGGCTCATCCGCTGGATCACCGCCAGCGTCGGCGACAGCGTGCGCATGATCGCCATCGATGACGTGTTGTTCTTCCAGGCACAGGACAAATACGTGCGGGTGGCGACCGCCGATGACGACGCGATCATCCGCATGCCGCTGAAGGAACTGCTGGGCGGACTTGATCAGGATGTGTTCTGGCAGGTGCATCGCGGCGTGCTGGTGCGCGTGCAGGCGATCGACCGCGTGCGCAAGGACGAACTCGGCCGCCACCAGCTCAGCGTGAAGGGCCGCAAGGATGTACTGCCGGTCAGCGCCGCGTTCCAGCAGCGTTTCCGCGGCATGTAGGCGACTTCAGCCGAACAGGTCGTCCGCCCTCGCCAGCGCGCCTTCCAGTTCCAGCAGGAACTGCTTGGTCGGCAGGCCGCCACCGAAGCCCGTCAGCGAACCGTCAGCACCGATCACGCGATGACAGGGCAGTACGATGGGCAGCGGATTGCGTCCGTTGGCGGCGCCGACGGCGCGCATCGCGGTGGGCTTTCCGACGCGCTGCGCCAGTTGCGCGTAGCTGACCGTTTCCCCGTAGGCGATGCCGGCCAGCGCCAGCCACACGGTGCGCTGGAAGTCGGTGCCGCGCGGTGCCAGCGGAAGATCGAACGCGAGGCGCGTCGCGGCAAAATACTCATCCAGCTGGCGCGCGGCCAGATCGAGCACGGGATGTTGCCCCTCCGTCCATCCAGCACGGTTCGCGGGGTGGCGGTTGCGCGGGAATTCGATCGCATGCAGGCCGTCGTCGGTCGCGGCCAGGGTGAGCGTGCCGACGGGGCTGTCGAGGTGGCGGAAGAGGACCATGGTGGGCAGGATAAGGGAGCTCGGATGTAGGGGCGGCGTGAGTCGCGGCCGCATGAGTGAAATGTTCGCTGTCGTTGAAGGATCCCGGTCGCGACTCACGTCGCTCCTGCAGGAGAGCGTGGCTTCTGCGCCGCCATGCTCGCCTTCCACACATGGATCACCGCATACGCGCGCCACGGCCGCCAGGCTTCCGCGCGTGCCATCAGGGCTTTCGCTGTCATCCGCGTGCCATCCGTCGGCACCGCCTTCTGCAGGACCAGATCGTCTGCAGGAAACGCATCCGGATGACCGAGTGCGCGTAGCGCCATGTAGTGCGCCGTCCACGGGCCGATGCCGGGCAGGGCCACCCAGCGTGCAGTGAAATCGTCCAGCGTGCGCTCCGGGTTGAAGTCCACGCGACCTTCGATCAGTGCGCGCGCAAGCCCGCGTATCGTGGCGGCGCGCGCGCGGGTCAGGCCGATCTCGGTCAGATCCACGTCGGAGATCGCGTCGGGCATCGGAAACACCTGCGTCAGTGCCCCGAACGGTGTCGCCAGCGTGGTTCCATACCGTTGCGCCAGGCGGGCGGTCAGCGTGCGCGCGGCGGCCACGCTGACCTGCTGGCCGATGACGGCCCGCACCGCGATCTCGAAACCTTCCCAGCCGCTGGGCAACCGCAGGCCCGGTCGTTCGCGCAGCAGGGGGCGCAGGCGCGCGTCGCCCTCCAGCGCGTGCGCGATGGCCTGCGGGTCCGCATCCAGGTCGAACATGCGCCGCAGGCGGTGCACGATCCCCAACAGTTCGGCAGGCGCCGCACCATGCAGTTCCAGCTTCAATGCATGCGGGTCCTTTCCATCCCATGCGCTGACCCGCAACCAGCCGGGTGCAGCGCCTGTACCGATCACGCGGGAATAACCGTATTCATCCACGGCTTCCACGCCGGGCAAGGCGCGTCCGCGCAGGAAATCCAACATCGCGGCAAAGTCGTACGGTGGCCGGTAGCCAAGACGGAGCGTCATCACCTCGCGGGAAGGCGGCGCATCGCGCTTGCGCAGGTCGCGCGGCGCCATGCGGTATTCCTCACGGAAGGTGGTGTTGAACCGGGTCAGGCTGCCGAAGCCCGCCGCCAGGGCCACCTGCGTGATGGGCAGGGCGGTGTCGGTGAGCAGCTGCTTGGCGAACAGCAGGCGCCGCGTGCCGTGCACGCCCGCCGGCGTCGCACCCAGGCGTTCGGTGAACAGGCGCCGCAGCTGCCGTTCGCCCAAACCGACTTTCCCGGCCAGCGCGGACAACGGCGCATCCACCAGCGCGCCCTGGTCGATCAGCTTCAGTGCGCGCGCCACCACCGCATCGCCGCGCCGCCAGGTGCCGTCGCCCGGCGCGAGTTCCGGACGGCAGCGCAGGCATGGGCGGAAACCGGCGGCCTCTGCCGCAGCGGCGTGGCGGTAGTAGACGATGTTCGCCGGCTTCGGTGCGGGCGCCGGGCACACCGGACGGCAGTAGATGCGGGTACTGGTGACGGCGGTGAAGAACAGGCCGTCGAAGCGCGCATCGCGGCTCAGGCGCGCCTGTTCGCAGACGTGCGGGTCGGGCAGGGCGGTGGCATCGGTGGGAAGCATGCGCGCAGGCTAGCACCGGCCCCGCGCGTGGACTCCCCGTTTCCGGACATCAATGCGGTGTGTCCGCCCGCGGTGCGAGGGCTGGCGCGAACGTCTGCAGGGTGCCGTCGTTCTGTGCCGCCCGGATGCGCAGCAGGTGGGCCAGCAGCGGATACACGTCGACATTGTCGAAGGCGGGCAATTCCACGCCGGGCACGAAGTCCGGTCCTGACGCGACGAAGAATGCGCGCATCTGCGGATCCTCCGGCACGAAGCCGTGTTCACCCTTCAGGGCCTGCAGCGGCAGCGGGTGGCGACGCAGCTGCAGTCGCCAGCCTGTGTCGGACTGGCAGACGATCGGCGCGATGCGCGCGTTGCGCCCGTAATGCCATGCGGCGGGCAACGTGTCCCTGTTCCAGCAGGTGTAGTGGTCGTGCCGACCGATCAGGCGGCGCGCGACCTCGGCTTCGTGTCCTGCGCGCGGTGTGATGTGCGCCACGGGGCCGAGCGACGACCACGAGAACATGGACTCCGGCAGCACGTCGTCCAGGTAGGCCGTGTCGGACGTGCGTACGTCGGCCATGCCATGGTCGGACAGCACGACCAGGTTGGTGCTGCGACGCAGATGACGCGCCTCCAGGCCACGCAGCAGCCCTGCCAGTGCGGCGTCGATGGTGTGCATGGCATCCACGGCCTGGGGCGAGAACGTCCCGCCCGCGTGCGCGGCCACGTCGTACTGCTCCAGGTACAGCGTGATGAAGCGCGGGCGCTCGGCTGCCGGCAGGTCCAGCCACGCCAGCACTTCGGCCACGCGCTGGTCCGGGGTCAGGGCACTGTTGAAGGGGCGCCAATGGTCGGGACGCCCACCCGCTATCTCCGCTTCGGAACCGGGCCAGAACATCGTCGCGGTCTTGAGGCCCGCGCGTTGTGCGCTGATCCAGATCGGCTCCCCTCCCCAGAAGCGGCCGTCGCGGCCGGACGCCTTTTTCGATTCGAATCGCCCCAGTGCAGCGTCCTTGAGGTCGTTGTGGACGATGCCATGGCGGTCCGGCCGCAGGCCGGTCACCAGGGTGTAGTGGTTGGGGAAGGTGAGGGTGGGATACGAAGGATTGACCCATGCCGCGCGTGCGCCCTGCGCGAACAGGCCATCCAGCGTGGGCATGCGGCCGCTGCCCGGGATATCGGCGCGCAGGCCATCGATGGAAACCAGCAGCAGGGTGGGGGGCGGAACGGACGCGGCATCGTCGCGCCGCGCGGGGGAGCTGCAGGCGGCCAGGCACAACAGCATGGCCAACCACGCCCCCCTGACGATTGGCAGGTGCATGGGCTACGTAATCACTCTAGAACGGCGACAGCTTGGCAGACTCCGGGACATTCCGCATGACAACGCACCTCCGACTTTCGTCCACGCTGCTGTTGGGACTGGCAGCCGGCAATGCCCTGGCGGCCTCGCCGGACGCCACGCGGCAGGCCGAATGCACCGTCTGGCAGCGCGAACTCAGCTTCGCCCAGTCCGTCGCCGACCATGATGCGAAGGCGTTCGCCGAGCACCTGCATCCCGATGCCGCTTTTGGCGTCAGCCGTGCGCCGACCCGGGGACGCGAGGCCATCACCCGGGAATGGGCGCCGTTGATCGAGGGCAAAGCCTTGAAGCTGCGCTGGTACCCCGCGGTCGTGACGCTCGGCGGCGACGGCCGCACGGCCTATTCCAGCGGCCCGGCCCTGTACGAAGATCCGGCGACCGGCGAGTACAGGATCGGTCGCTTCGGCTCGGTGTGGCAGCGGGGCGATGACGGCGCATGGCGCGTCCTGTTCGACGATGGCGTGTCGCCGCAGAAAGTGGATGCGGCGGCCGTGCAGCGCTTCCACGAAGGGCGCAAGGCCCAGTGCCCGCCTGCCTGATTTCAGCCTGAACGATCAGGACGTCCAGACTCACATTAACGCGTGGCGAGGCGTAACGTAGTGATCACACGCTCGACCGGGAGTCGATCATGAAACGCCTGACCCTCTTCGCTTTCGCTGCCTGCCTGGCAGCCACCGCCGCGCACGCCGAATCGCCGGTCGCCGAATCGCAAGCCGCGCCTTCTCCAGAAGCGACTACCACTGAAACCCGCGACGCGATGCCGACCATGGACGCAGAGGCCGCTTCCGTATCCACCGAAAAGCCGCCCGTGTCGGAAGCCAACTGCGTGCGCCAGACCGGCAGCCGCATCCGTCCGCGCGATCGCAAGACGGCCTGCAACGGTCTTCCGGGCCGTGCATACACCAAGGAAGATCTTGACCGCACCGGTCACCTCAGTCTGGCCGACGCATTGCGCACGCTGGATTCCTCCATCCGATAGGTCCGGAACGGCGCACGCCTTCCCGGTTCCGGATTGGCCAGGAAGCAGGCGCTCCGGCGCGCACTCCTCGCTGAAGGGGAGCGCGCAACGCCTCAACAGTCGTCCGAACGCCCCGAGGCATACCGCAGCCCGCGCACCAGCTGCGCGATGACGTTCGCATCCGCATACACTGCGGCATCGTGGCCCAGCCCCGTGTACCAGCTGCGTCCGCCATCGAAGGCGTGGCACCACGCGATGGGATGGTCGTCGCCCATCAGGCCGCCGTCGTATCCGCGTTCGTCCACCGTGGCGATCACCTGCACGCGCCCGCGCGGATTGGCGCGGTAGTTGTAGAGCTCGTCGGTGATCGGCCAGCGCTCACCTACGGGTTTCCCGCCATGCTCTGGCTGCACGTGCGTGGATTGCAGCCCGGGCGGGTGATCCTGGAAGTACGCGCCCACCAGTTGCCCGTACCAGGGCCAGTCGTACTCGGTGTCGGCCGCGGCATGCACGCCGACGAAGCCACCGCCGTTGCGCATGAAGCCCTCGAGTGCCGCTTGCTGTGCATCGTCCAGTACATCGCCCGTGGTGCTGGCGAACACCACCACGCGGTAACGCGCCAGATGGGCGGCGGTGAAAGCTCTGGCATCCTCGGTGTGGTCGGCGAACATGCCTTCCGCCGTGGCGATCCGTTGCAGCGTTGCCACGGCCACCGGGATGGATTCGTGGCGGAACTTCGCCGTTTTGGTGAACACCAGGATGCGGTCCGGCGGCGCGGCCACCACAGGCGCCGCGCATGGCAGGCTGGTCAAGAGAAGAGCGGAGAGAAGCAGGCGGATGGCGGTCATGGCCCCGATTCTGCCACGCATGCCATCGCGCACTGCAGCATCGCCGTGGCTCGCGCAGGGCATGGCCTCCCGCCGATAATGGCCGCATACCTGCATCTGGAACCCGCCATGTCCGATCCCCGCCACGACCCGTCCCGCGTCATCCGCGCCCCGCGCGGCGCCACGCTCACTTGCAAGTCCTGGCTCAGCGAGGCGCCATACCGCATGCTGCAGAACAACCTGGATGCGGAAGTCGCCGAAGACCCCACTTCGCTTGTGGTGTACGGCGGCATCGGCCGTGCCGCGCGCGACTGGGCCTGCTATGACGCCATCCTGGAGTCGCTGCGCGAACTCGACGACAACGAGACCCTGCTGGTGCAGTCCGGCAAACCGGTCGGCATTTTCCCCACGCATCCCGATGCGCCGCGCGTGCTGATCGCCAATTCCAACCTGGTGCCGCACTGGGCCACGTGGGAACACTTCAACGAACTCGATAAGAAGGGCCTGATGATGTACGGCCAGATGACGGCCGGTTCGTGGATCTACATCGGCAGCCAGGGCATCGTGCAGGGCACGTACGAGACCTTCGTCGAGATGGGGCGCCAGCATTACGGCGGCAACCTGACGGGCAAATGGATCCTCACCGCCGGCCTCGGTGGCATGGGCGGCGCGCAGCCGCTGGCCGCTGCGCTGGCCGGTGCCAGTTCGCTCAACATCGAATGCCGCCAGTCCAGCATCGACATGCGCCTGCGCACGCGCTACGTGGACGAGCAGGCCACCGATCTCGACGACGCCCTCGCGCGCATCGCCAAGTACACCTCTGTCGGCGAAGCGAAGTCCATCGCGCTGCTCGGCAACGCCGCGGAAATCCTGCCGGAGCTGGTGAAGCGCGGCGTGCGCCCGGATGCTGTCACCGACCAGACCAGCGCGCACGATCCGGTGCACGGCTATCTGCCGATCGGTTGGACGGTGGAGCAGTGGCTGGCCGAACAGAAGGCCGAACCCGAGCGCGTGCGCGATGCCGCCAAGCAGGCCATGCGCGTGCACGTGGAAGCGATGCTGGCATTCCAGAAGATGGGCGTGCCGACGTTCGACTACGGCAACAACATCCGCCAGATGGCGTTCGACCAGGGGTTGAAGAACGCGTTCGATTTCCCCGGCTTCGTCCCGGCCTACGTGCGCCCGCTGTTCTGCCGCGGCGTGGGTCCCTTCCGCTGGGTCGCGCTGAGTGGCGACCCGGAGGACATCTACAAGACCGACGCCAAGGTGAAGGAACTGATCCCCGATGATGCGCACCTGCATCGCTGGCTGGATATGGCGCGCGAGCGCATCAGCTTCCAGGGCCTGCCGGCGCGCATCTGCTGGGTCGGCCTGGGCCTGCGCCACAAGCTCGGCCTGGCCTTCAACGAAATGGTCCGCAACGGCGAACTGAAAGCGCCGGTGGTGATCGGCCGCGATCACCTGGACAGCGGCAGCGTGGCCTCGCCGAACCGCGAAACCGAGGCGATGAAGGACGGCAGCGATGCCGTCAGCGACTGGCCGTTGCTCAACGCGATGTTGAATGTCGCCGGCGGCGCCACCTGGGTGTCGCTGCACCATGGTGGCGGCGTGGGCATGGGCTACTCGCAGCATTCCGGCGTAGTCATCGTCTGCGATGGCACGGAGGAAGCCGACAAGCGTATCGCGCGCGTGCTGTGGAACGACCCGGGCACCGGCGTGATGCGGCATGCGGACGCCGGCTACGACATCGCGGTGCAGTGTGCGAAGGAGCAGGGATTGAAGCTGCCGATGGTCTGACGGTGGAGGCGTGATCCCGCTACGAAACGGCCCGCGATCGCGGGCCGTTTCATGTGTGGCTGCTTCAGTGGCGGTCTGCGGGCTACCCGAAGCGGAGAGGTATGCCGGGACTCTTGGAAAGGCGTGGGGGTGTATGGTCGATTTTCGACCAGCAGCTTCGTCGCCAACAGATCCCTGCCAAAAGGAACTCCAATGAAATACCTCGGCCTTGCCTACTTCACCCCGGAGAAATTCGCGGCGATGAGTCCAAGCGACATCGAGTGCCTGGTGAGCCAGTGCCCTGCATTGGACGAGAAGATGCGCGCTACCGGCAAGGTGCTGGTTTCCGCGTCACTGGGAGATCGGGACGGCTGGGCCACGCTTCATCCGCGAAGTGGCAAGACACATGTCAGTGATGGGCCCTACGCCGAGTCCAAGGAAGTGGTGGGCGGCCTGTTCATCATCGAGGCGGACAACCGTGACGAGGCCTTGCGCATCGCATCCATGCATCCGGCGGCCACGCTGGGCGAAGAGGGAGGATGGGCCGTCGAACTCATTCCCATAGATTTCTTCCTGGCCCGATGAGGTCTTGAGCGCGGTGTTCCGACGCCCGATCTCCATCCACTCATCGACGGCTGCAAGAGGCATCGCGACGATGTCTGTTTCCGACCCAAAGCGGACATCTGCAGGGCCGCTGTAGAGCGGGCTTATCGGGTGCAGGCCTAGGGGCGAGGTCCCTTTGCACCCCGCTTCACCATCGTTTGGACAGCGCGACCCGTATCGTGCGCGGCGCTTGCGGATAGATCTGTGAGAATCCGCCGGTGATGTAGATGCGCTCGTTGGTCGCGTTATCGAGGTTCGCGAGCACGGACCAGCCGTCGCCAAAGGCGTAGCGGGCGTTGAAGTCGACGCGAGTGTAGCCGGGCAGATAAAGAGTGTTGGCGGTCGTCCCGGCCTGCTCGCTCGCGTGGAAGAGGCCGCCGCCCACGGTCAGACCACGGAGGGCGCCCGCGAACTCCCACGACGTCCACAGTGCGGCCTGATCACGCGGGACGCCCGGCAGATCATTACCGACCAGGAACGCGTCGGTGTCCTCGCGGATAGTCGCCTTGATGCGTGCGTAAGACGCGACAATAGTCCAGGGATCTATCGGGCGTGCCGAGACTTCGAGCTCCACTCCCTTCGACTGCAGCTCGCCCGCTTGGATAACCAGGTTCCAGTCCAGCGGATCCGCGACTACCGCGTCGGTTTTGCGCAGGTCAAACGCGGAGACGGTTGCTTCGGCGCGGCCGTCGAGCAGGAGGGCCTTCGTGCCTATCTCGAATTGGTCGCCTCGCGTCGGTCTGGGTGTGATGCCGCGTTCAAGCAAGCCGGCATCAGCCTCGTTGCGAAACGAGCGCGCCCAACTGGCGTAGAACGACAGGTCCGGCGTCGCCATGAAGGTCAGTCCCGCACGCGGTGACAACGGGGTGTCCCGTCGGGTGATCGCCGGATCGATGCCGCCTGTGTAGAACGAGAGCGTGTCAGTGCGCTCCTGCCGCGCGCCCAGCAACAGCCGCCAGCGCGACCATGCCATCTCATCCTGCAGATAGAGCGCGGTGGTCTCGTACTCGTAGCGACTGTCGCCGGCGTCCTCCCAAGAGTCCGGCAGGCCGGTCGGCTTCGGATTCCAGAGGTCGATCGGCTGGCCATAGGCGATACGACCGTCGAGAAATGCAAGTCGGTCGGCACCATGCTCCAGGCCCGCTAGCACTTGGTGCCGCACCGGTCCTGTGTCGAAACGGCCAAACAGCTCAGCTTGCAGCGTGTAGTCCTCTTGCTGCTCCCGATAGCTAACGAAATTGCGGTTCACGGTATTTCCGATGAGACCCGGGAATCCATAGTTGAAGAACTGCTCTTCCGGTACATCGACGTCCGACCAGAACGCACCGAGACGGAACCGCCAATCACCCGTCAGCACGCGGTTGAACTCAACGGCGACGACCTTCTGCTCTTTGACGATCCGCTGGAAGGGCTCGCCGTAGTTGTTGGAGATGGGTACCTGTAGGAAGTGCGCGTCGTTGCCTAGCCCACGGTCAAAGGCCGCGTCGCGATCGATGTACTCCAGCCGCACCAGCAGGCTGGTGGCGTCGTCGGGACGCAACTCGACGACCGGCGATACGTAGGTCTGCGTATGGTCAATGCCGTCGCGGTGGCTGCCTGCATCCTGGCGCCCCACGTTGAGTCGTCCCAGAACCCTGCCGTCGCCGGAGAGGTCGCCGGTGATGTCCCAGCCTCCGCGCAGGAAGTCGTCCGAGCCTGCCGTCACAGACACTTCGCTCGCAAAGGCATCGCGCGGCCGTTTCGAGACGAAGTTGATGACGCCACCGGGCTCGAAGCGGCCATAGAGCGCCGAGGCGGGCCCCTTCAGTACCTCAATGCTCTCGACGCCCTGCAGGTCGGTCTCAGGTTGCGACATGCTCAGCCGCATGCCATCGCGTAGCGTGCTGATCGACTGGAAACCGCGGATGCGGAAGCGCTGGTTACCAGAGAAGCCAATGGTGCGCTGCACGCCGCCGACAGTCTCGACTGCTGCACCGATGTCCGACACCGCCCGCAGATCAAGCAGTGCGCGAGGAACGATGTTCACGGAGAACGGCGTTTCCAGCACGGGGGCACCGGTCTTCGTCGCGGTTTCGCCGGGCACCCGGCCCAGGACCCGGCCATAGACAGTGATCGCATCGAGTTCGGTGGCGTCCGGTTGGCCGGGAACCTGCGCGAGGGTCGCGGTGGCAGGCAGCAGCGCCAGCGCAAGCGCGGCGGTGAGACGGTTGGAAGTCATGGCAATACGCTCCCCGAAGCGAAGAATAGAAAATGATATAACATTTCACTTCAACGGGAGAAGTGCATGTTGCTCGAGCAATCAACGAAGGTGTGGGCAGCCGCTGGATGGGGGTGGTCGTTGGCGATCATGCTGGCGCTTCCGGGATGCGGGGCTCCACAAGATGATCCGGCCCCAACCGCGGCAGAGGGTTCGACGGCCACGGCGATGGAATTCCGCTACGCCAAGAACGTCCGAATCGAGCGCCACGGGAACTACACCGTAGTCAGCGTGAGTGGCCCGGTCGCTGACGGCGGCGGTACCACGCCGACGCAGGACGTGGTGGTTCTCGTTCCCCGCGACACTGCGATGCCGGTATTGCCACGCACCCTGGCTGATGCACCTGTTATACGCACGCCGGTGCGCACGGTCGCAACAAACTCTGGTGCGGACGAGGCCTTCCTGACTCAGCTCGGTATCGCCGATCGCTTGGTCGCGGTCGGTGGAACGGCTTCGTACGACGCCACGATCCGGGCACGCTCGGCTCGCGGCGAACTGGCCCAGCTCGGCTACAACTGGCACGCGCCGCCGAGCCTCGACGTTCTGGTCCGGCGCACGCCCGACGTCTTCCTGATGCGACTGGGCTCGCTTGAGCACGCCGATGCACTCGCCAAGGCCCGTCGGCTCGGGATCCCGGTGCTCCCGACCTTCGCGGAAGACGAGGTGCACTACCTCGGTCGGGCAGAATGGCTGCGCGTTTACGGGCTGCTCGCCGGCGAGGAGGAACGCGCCGGCGCCGTATTCGAGGAGATTTCTTCCGCAGTCGAGAAGCTGCGTGCACTAGCCGCAACGCGCGAACCGACGCCCGTGCTGTGGGCCTACCCCAATGGCGCAGATCGCTGGATCGTGACGGTCCGCGGCTCCGAGGGCGCGCTGCTGGCCGACGCCAATGGCCACAACCTGGCCGCTCGCCCCGAAAAGGCCGGTTCGTTCCCTAGCGATACGATGTCGACCGAGGCACTGCTGCCGTTCGCCGCCGAGGCCGATGTCTGGATTCTCGGAGACATCCACGCGGTCCCACCTCGAAACAGCGGGCTATTCCGGGGACTGCCTGCGTGGCGTAACGGCCACCTCTATGGCAACACAGCCCGCATCGATACTGCGGCAAACGCCTACGACTGGTACCAGACCGGCGTGGTTCGTCCTGACTGGGTCCTGCGCGACCTGGTCAAAGTACTGCATCCGCAACTAGTGCAAGAGCCCTTTGTGTTCCTGAAGCCACTTGCGCAGGGAGAGTTCCGTTGAGCGTGCCGGCACACAAGAGCGTGGCCGGTCCGCACGCCGAAGTGGCACGAACCGGCGTCCTGATCGCCGGCCTGCCGATAGTCCTGCTCCTGGCTGCGATCGCTCTAAGCCTCTCGATTGGCCATGAAACAATCTCACCGTCGCAACTGGCACGTGCGATCGTGGCACTTGGGAGCGATGACCCTGATGCGCGCATTCTTCGCGAACTACGGCTGCCGCGTGTGCTCGCCGCCGTTGCTGGCGGCGCCGCACTCGGGCTCGCTGGACTTCTGCTACAGACCCTTTTCCGGAATCCGCTTGCCGATGGTTGGTCTCTCGGGCTGATGGCGGGTGGCCAGTTCGGCGCCGCAGTTGTATTGGTCGCCGGTGCGGTGGTCGGCCCAGCGGCGTTGGCCGCGATCTCCGGACTGGCTGGGCTCGGCATCGTTGTCGGCTCCGCGCTCGGCACCTTCGCCGTAGCTGCAACCATGGCTATGCTCGCGCGACGGGTTCAGACGGTCACCCTTCTCGTCCTGGGGCTCATGCTCGGCTTCCTCACACAAGGGCTGATCAGTGTGTTGTTGCACTTCACCAGCCGCACGCAGTCGCGGATATTCTCATCCTGGAACGACGCGACGTTCGCCAACATCGCTTGGGAAGACTTCGCTACGCTGGTGCCGCCCGTGCTGCTCGGGATCATGGCTGCAGCGTGGCTCGCCAAACCGCTGACCGCGCTGCTCCTAGGTGATACCTACGCTCGGAGCGTTGGCGTCGACGTGCCCGCGCTGCGGCGGCGAGTCCTCGCCACCGTGATCCTGCTTACCGCGCCGGTCACCGCATTCTGCGGGCCGGTGGCGTTCGTAGGTCTCATCGTGCCGCACTTGGCGCGGGGCTTGGCGCGCAGCGCTCGCATCGGCACGCTGTTGCTACCGTGCCTGTCGCTCGGCGCACTCGTCGCGGTCGTCGCCGACCTGGTAGTGCACCTGCCGTGGCGCCAGCACTTCCTTCACCTCAATGCGGTACTCGCGCTGATCGGCGCCCCGGCAGTTATCGCATTGCTGCTGCGCGGCCGCACTGGCCTGGAGTCCACTCGATGATCCTGCTCGACAGCGATGCGTTGGAGATCGGCTACCGAGGTCGTGCCATCGCCCGGATCGGCCGTGTGGCACTGGCGCGGGGTGAGCTCGCTTGTCTGCTCGGCCGCAACGGTCAAGGCAAGTCCACCCTTCTGCGGACGCTCGCCGGTTTGCAGTCTGCGGTTGCCGGGTGCGCGCGGCTCGATGGCACCGCCATACGGGATCTCACCGACCGCGAACGCTCGCGGCGAATCGCTGTCGTCCTCACCGAACGTCCCGATGTGCCGGCGTTGCGTGTCGTCGACTTGGTTGCGATGGGCCGCCATCCGTACACCGGATGGCGTGGAATGCTATCTACCGCCGACGCAACAGTCGTGAGAGAGAGTTTGGAGCTCGTAGACGGTACGCACCTCGCGGACCGACAGGTGGACAGTCTTTCAGACGGTGAACGGCAGCGCGCAATGATTGCGCGGGCACTGGCCCAGCAGCCGGACTTGTTGCTACTCGACGAGATCACCGCCTTCCTCGATCTACCGAGCCGAGTGACGGTGGTCGAACGGCTTCGCGCGATCGCGCAGACGCGTGGCATCGCCATCGTGCTCTCGAGCCACGACCTAGAACTATCGCTGCAGCTCGCCGACGCTGTTTGGCTGCTGCCAGGAGAGGGGCGATTTGTCGCTGGCGCACCGGAGGACCTTGCGCTGAGCGGAGCGATCGGGCGCGCCTTCGATCAGGACAACGTCATGTTCGACCTCACGACAGGGCGCTTCGAGTCCCCCGTACATGGAGGCGTCGATGTCCATGTTGGCGTTGCCGGTACGGCGGGGGCCTGGTGCGCACGGATGCTCCGCCGCACTGGCTATCACCCGGTCGCCACGGAAGCGGGTGGTTATCCGATCATTCGCCAAGATGCGGATGATCGGTGGCTTCTGAACGATGCACCATCGGTCGACAACCTTGCAGCCCTCGCAGAACTTCTGCGCACGTCGCATCCACCCACAGGCGATGCACTTTCGACAACAGATGGGAAGGAGAGCCCGCTGTGAAACGTTCAGGCCTAGTCTTGCTCCTCCAATCATGCATCTTTGCCGCATGCACCAGTGCGCCCGCGCACGGCGACGGGTTCTACCCCGTTTCCACGGACCATTGGGTTAAGAGTCTAAAGGCTTGATCTTCAAACCCTCGTTGGAGAAGCGGGTTGTGGAGCCGCTCGATGTAATCGAAAACATCGGCCCTGGCTTCTGGCGGCATCAGTCAGCGCCACCGATAGGCCCGCTCACGTTTGAGCTTGCTGAAGAAGCCTTCCGTCACAGCATTGTCGCCGCAGTGACCCACATCGCTCATGCTGCGGACGATGCGGTGATCTTTCAGGAACTGCTGGTGCTCGGCTCTGGTGCATGCTCGCCGCTAGACGATGGCTGGGGTCGCGCAGCGCGATGATGCGCTGGCTCGCCGACGGCGCCTATCGGGTCTACATCGTCCACTTGCCGCTGTTGCTGGCGGTCAAGTATCGACTTCTGGATAGGTAGTTCCACTGGATTGTTAAGTTTGTGTATTCACTCGCCGTCACGCTCCAGGTGTCGTTCGCCCGCTATCAGGTGCTGGTCCGGCAGACGGTGATCCGTAGGCTGTTGAATGGAAAGCCGCGGGTGTCCACAACTCCGGCTGGGATCGGCGGCACGGATACGGTGTGATCGTCGATCACGTTCTGCGATTCCATTCTTGGAATCGATGGGTCCGCGTCGGAATACGCAAAAATTTCCGCAATTTCACGCGGCCTCCACGTACGCCAATCCTGGCTGAAGGTACGTTGCAGCACCGGCCGGAAAGGCCGCTATATTCCCAGCTCCCAGACGAAGGAGGATTGGAAATGTTTACGAACAAGCGATTCATGACGACGGCGCGTGTGCTCGGTGTGGCGATGGTGGCAGGCGCGGCTCTCAGCGGCTGCGCCACTTACGACGACGAGTTCGCAGGGATCAACTCGCGCCTCGATCAGCTCGACACGAAGGTGCAGGGCGCGGCCCAGAGCGCCGACGCCGCGAATCAGTCCGCGCAGCAGGCCAACCAGCGCCTGGATCAGATCGAAGGCCGCGTGCGGCAGCTCGAAGCGGCGCCGCGCCGCGTGCCGCGCGGCTGATCGTGCTTGCACGGTTCGTGACGAATCGTGAGGCCTGGACCCCGGTGGCCGCTGCTGGCCGCCGGGCTTTCGCTTGATACCGGTTTGTTTTGAGGAACTGCGCCATTCGTACGTGCCTACACCCTGCGATCCGTGCCTGCTCTGGCGCGCTGCTGCTGACGCTGGCGTTCGCGAGCTCCGCTGCGCCCAAGGCCGAGCCTGAAACCCAGCAAGCGGCCGCGGTCGCCGACCAGCTTCCGGAAGGCCAGGACGTCTCCGGGACGGTGATCGAGCTTGCTGGCTGGATCGTCGCCACCAAGGACAGCCAGGGCTATCCCTTCGCGATCATCGACAAGTCATCAGCGCAGATCCTGGTGTTCGGTGGTGATGGGCGGCCTCGCGGTGCGGCCCCTGGACTGTTCGGCTCGGCGGTCGGCGACCACACGGCCCCAGGTATCGCCGGTCTCGCGCTTCGCGAGATTCCAGGCCGTGATCGCACGACGCCTGCTGGTCGCTTCGTGGGTGGTTTCGGTCCGTCCATCGACGCGGGACGCGTGCTGTGGGTGGACTACGATTCCGCGGTATCCATCCACCCGACTGCCACCGGCGTCCCGGCCGAGAAGCGTGAAGAACGCCTCGCATCGCCCACGCCCGATGACAATCGCATCACGCACGGCTGCATCAATGTATCGCCCGAGTTCTACGAGCGGATCATGCAGCCGACGTTCGAGAAGGGCGGGGTTTTCTACATCCTCCCGGACAAGGACTCGATCGAGGAGACGTTCCCGGAGTTCGCGCAAAGTCGTGCGGCTGCGCAACGCAGCGACGGAAAACGCGCACGGTCCGCCCGCCGGTAAAGTGCGCGTCGGCGTGTTGCCACTGATGTGTGCGGCAGCGCAGCGGATGGCGGTGCTCGTGGCCTGACCTGTTCTTATGAGGTGCAGCACAATGCCGTGCCTCCTATACAGCGGGGATCCGGTCCGCTGCTACGTATGTTCTTGGCAACTCCTCCATCCACTAGGGTCCAGGAGCATCCGTCCTCAACCCGGGCATCCGTCTCCTCGGCATTTCTGCGTCCAGTCTGTTCAGTGAACAGGTCTGGAAGTTCATCCAAACCGAAGCGGCTTCTTGACTCAGCATGACTCTGTTGTTGGTCCATGCCCGCTTGCGGCGGCAGTTTCGACCGGCCAACGCAACAGCCTGACGATGGCATTCGGTTGGCGTTTCAAGGTGCAGCGCCCTGCATTGTCCCTCGGTCAAGCGTTGGGCGCTCTCAACGAATTGGCCTGCGAGAAGCCCGGCGCGTCGATGGTTTTTTGGGGAAGTCCCGTAGCAGCAGGCCGTTGGTGTTCTAGTTTGAACCGCGCTGCCACGACTCTGCGGATCACGGAAGTGGGCCAGGATGTCCGTGGCCAAGGCGAAACGGCGATGGTCGACCAGTCGCTTGTCGCGGCCCGGGGTCAGCGGCCGGTAAAGCTCATTCGGTAATTGGCGCGCATGCTCAAGCAGGGTACCGCCACCGTCTTTGCATCTTTCGGGTTCACCGCCGTTTTCACGATCATGATGCAACCCTGGCTTCGCGCGAACAGCGTGGCAATCTGACGGTTGCTGCTGCAAAGCAAAAAATCGCCCTCTGTGCGGCCGGGAACGACCAGGTGTTCGACCGAGGCAAGCCGTTCGCGGATGGACACGGTGCCGCTTTTCTTCGCGGCTTCCAGATGCTGCGTGCGCGTTTCCTATGCGGGTGCGGACGCATGCCCGCCTTAAAGTCCTCTTAAATATTGCTGCCTACCTTGGTGGCCAACGTGGACATCATGGCGTCATGGATGCCGATGAAACGGCAGCCCCACTTGATGATTTCCGCATGTTTTTCCCGTGCACGCATTTGCAGGAACGTGTCGTGTCCGTCGTTCGCGGAGCGCGGTCTGTGCCGCGCGGACGCCGCGTCATCCAGCGCGAAAGCTTCATCGCGCTGACCATCCCACCGAGTCACCAGAAGAGGCAAGCATCATGGCGAATTGGACAGCGTCCGACATTCCGCCCCAGACAGGCCGCACCGCGGTCGTCACCGGGACCGGTGGTATAGGGTTCCAGACCGCATTGGCACTGGCGCGGGCAGGCGCCAATGTCATTGTCGCGGGTCGCAACGCGGCGAAAGGCGCCGTCGCGGTCGAGCAGATCCGCCGCGAAGTCCCGGTGGCCAACGTGCGTTTCGGTGCGGTGGATCTTGCCAGCCTCGAATCCATCGAAACCTTTGCGGATACCCTGCGCCGTTCGCATGGCGGCCTGGATCTGCTGGTCAACAACGCGGCAGTGATGGCACCCCCGCGCCGGCTGGAAACATCCAACGGCTTCGAACTGCAGTTCGGCACCAACCATCTGGGGCATTTCGCCCTGACGGGTCACCTGCTGCCGCTGCTGTGCAAGGGCAACCGTCCGCGTGTGGTGAGTCTTTCGAGCGTGGCGGCCAGGAGTGGCGCGCTGGATTTCCACGACCTGCAGTCGGAGCGCGACTACAAGCCCATGGTGGCCTACGGCCAGTCGAAACTGGCGTGCCTGATGTTCGCGTTCGAACTGCAGCGCCGAAGCGTGGCGGGAGGCTGGGGCATCCAGAGCATCGCGGCGCATCCGGGTATTTCCCGCACCGACCTGCTGATCAATGGCGCGGGCGCTGGGAGTATGCCGGGCATGGCGCGCCGCTATCTGTGGTTTCTTTTCCAGCCCGCCGAACAGGGCGCGTTGCCGTCGTTGTTTGCCGGCACCACGCCCGATGCGGAGGGCGGCGCGTACTACGGTCCCGACCGGATGGGCGAGACGCGTGGATTCCCGCGCCCGGCCAGCGTGCCCATGCAGGCGAAGGACCTGGATGCCGCCGCAAGACTGTGGAGCGAGTCGGAAAGGCTGACCGATACGGTGTTCGCGACCGACAGACGGGTGCAGCCGGCTTCCACGCTGTTCGCTGTCTAGCCTGATCGCGAATTTGTGTTGCCATGCCGCACGCGCTGCATGGTGATGTCTCCGCGGCGTGGGACTGTGTCCATGTGCCAGGTCGCGGCTGCGCATGTTCAAGGATCGTCGTCATCACATCGGTCACGCGCTTAAAACAATCTTAAACGTGGAAGACGATTCTTCTGTCAGGCCGACGAGCAAACAGAAGTCTTCGGCCTGATCCCGCAGCAACCTCCTGGCTGTTCTCACCGGTGCCGTTTCTCGCATCGCGGTCCCGATGCAATGCGCGATGCATCGCGGCATGCGGCAATGGCTGGTTTCGATCATCGACGCACCGGCGTCGACGTCCGTTGTCCGATCGTCTGCCCGACAAGCAACAAGCATCCCGTAGCAACCCTCCCCCCATCACTACGCGAGTAAAAAACGATGAGCAATGATCTCTCCATTGAACGCACACAGCCCACGCAAGCCCACTGGCGGCGCCGCGTCGTGGCGATGGCATTGATGCTGGGCGCCATGGCCGGTTCCAGCGCTGCCATGGCGCAGTCGGCGCCGAAGCCCGACTGGAGTCTGGCGGACATGCCCTCGCAGGCCGGCCGCTTCTTCCTGGTGACAGGCGGAACCAGCGGCATGGGATATGAAGACGCCAAGGCGCTGGCCGCCGCGGGCGCACACGTGGTGATCGCCGCGCGCAACGCCGAGCGTGGACGCGAGGCGATGGACAAGATCAGGCAGGAGACGCCGGATGCCAGGCTCCAGTTCGAAGTGGTCGACCTGGCCAACCTGGACTCGGTACGCGCATTGGGCCGGCGTCTCGGTACCACGCTGCCGCGACTGGATGGGCTGATCAACAACGCGGCGGTCATGGCGCTTCCGCAACGTGATGTGTCCGCCGATGGCTTCGAAATGCAGTTCGCCACCAACTATCTCGGACACTTCGCGCTGACCGCGGAACTGATGCCGCTGTTGCGGAAGAGTGCGTCTCCCCGCGTCGTCACGCTGTCCAGCGTCGCCATCCATCGTGGGGGCCTCGATCTCGACAACCTGCAGTCCGACAAGGCCTATGACCCGTACGCGGCCTACGCGCAGTCGAAGATCGCGTGTTTGATGTTCGCCTTCGAGCTGCAGCGGCGCAGTGACGCGGCGGGCTGGGGAATCAAGAGCATTGCGGCGCATCCGGGCATCGCGGTGACCGAACTGGTCGCACGCGGTCCGGGTCTGGACAGCGAGCAGGGGCGCCGATGGGCGGCCGGGAAAGACCAGTTGCATTCGGCGGCGCAGGGCGCCATCCCCACGCTGTTTGCCGCGACAGCGCCCGGCGCCGTGGGTGGTGCCTACTATGGGCCGACGGGCACGAACGAAATGCGCGGTCCGCTTGGTCTGGCCACGGTGCCCGCGGTGGCACAGGACGCCACGGCTGCAGCCCGACTCTGGGACGTGTCGGAAGCGCTGACGGGCGCGCGCTTCCGCTGACATGAGGACGCCGCTTCCAGGATATCCCCATGACTAGCTCCGATGCGCGCGCCGCCGGCCCGCATTCGCCCCTTCGCAGGTGGCAGGCCATGTTCAACCTGCGCCGCGGGGAAGCCGTTCCCGTCCTGATCGCGGCGTGCTTTTTCTTCTTCGTCCTCACCGCGCTGATGCTGCTGCGGCCCGCCCGCGATGCGTTGGGCATGGAACGCGGCATCGACAGCATCCGTTGGCTGTTCATCGGCACGGCGCTGGTGACGTTGGCCGTCAATCCCGCCTTTGGCTGGCTGGTCAGTCGTCTGCGCCGGCTGCACTTCATCGCCGCGACGTATGGTTTCTTCATCGTGGGGCTGGTCGGTTTCTGGGCGCTGCTGATGTTCGCGCCGGAGGCGGTAGGGCAGCGCAGCGGCCAGGTGTTCTACGTGTGGTTCAGCGTGTTCAACCTGTTCGCCACCATGGTGTTCTGGGCGTTGATGTCCGACCGCTTCACCAGCGACCAGGGCGGACGTTTCTTCGCGTTGATCTCCATCGGCGGGACGCTGGGCGCGATCGTCGGGCCCGGGCTGACCTCGCAACTCGCCGAACCGTTGGGAACCGCCAGCCTTCTGCTGGTCTCGGCGGGATTCCTGTCCCTCGGTCTGCTGGCTGCATGGCTGCTGGTGAGGGTGGCGCCGGACCGCACCGGAACGCGTGGCGTACACGCACCCGCGTTTCCGGACGAAGCCGAACGCATCGGCGGCAGCATGTGGGCCGGTGTCCGTTCGGTGATCCGGTCGCCCTTCCTGAGCGGGATCGCCGGCTATGTGCTGCTGATGGCGGTGATGGCGACGCTGGTGTACTTCACGCGCATGCAGATGGTCGCTGATGTGGCCGAAGGTACGGACGCACGTGCCGCGCTGCTGGGCAGCATCGACATGTGGACGCAGATCGCGGTGCTGGTGCTTCAGCTCACCCTGACCGGGCGCTTCATCAAGCGCTTCGGCCTGGGGGTTGCGCTGGCGATCCTGCCGCTGGCGACGGCGCTGGGATTCATCGGCCTGGCGATCTACGGGTCGTTCGTCCTGCTGGTGCTGCTGGAGGCCGCCAATCGCGCGGTGCAGCGTGGCATTACCCGCCCCGTGCGCGAAGTGCTGTTCACCGTGGTCGATCGCGAGGACAAGTACAAGGCCAAGGCGTTCATCGATACCTTCGTGTACCGCGCCGGGGACGTGGTCGGTGCGCAGGCGGAAGGCGCACTCGGCCGGATTGGCCTGGCGCTGGGCGGGCTGGTCAGCGTGGTGGTTCCGCTGGCGTTGTTCTGGGCCGCGCTGGCGCTATGGCTGGGGCGCGCGCATGCGCGACGGGTTCCGCAGGCGCCAGGCATCGTCCCGGACCGCAGCGGCAGACATGCGCACGATGAGCCAGATCTCCCAGGCGTGCCCCAGGGATGAAACGGGCCGGAATGCGCCTTCGATGACGGCGGTCAGGCTTCCAGAGAGTCAACGCCGCATGCGCGACGCCGGACGCCGTGTCATCGTGCGCCGCACGAAGGTCTGCCGCGGCGTCGCGCCCGCGTCGGGTCAGGGACGCCACGCTACCCAGTCGCCAGGGGCCACCGGTTGGACGTCCACCGATCTGTCGCGCGCTGCTGCCCGCAGCCGATCAAGGGCGTCGTCCGC
The DNA here is from genome assembly GCA_966210745.1 of uncultured Pseudoxanthomonas sp. Lineage (GTDB taxonomy): Bacteria > Pseudomonadota > Gammaproteobacteria > Xanthomonadales > Xanthomonadaceae > Pseudoxanthomonas_A. The sequence goes on along the minus strand of CBIHLJ010000034.1, from coordinate 19,838 downwards.
TTCCGCGTATTCCTTCATGCCGGTGACGCCGTAGTGGATGGGCACCAGCGTGCGCGCGCCCATGATGGTGGCGGCGGCGACCGCCTGCTCGGGTGTCAGCACGCCCGGCTGACCGCTGACCGGTTGTCGCCAGCCGAATCGCGCGCCGTTGATCGGAAGGAAGACCGCATCGAATGGCCCGAACTGGCGGCCGATGCGCCACCAGTGGCCGTGCCATAGCGTGTCGCCTCCATGGAAGATGCGGCGTCCGCCAGCAGCGACCACCCACGATACCTGGGTGTCGCCATAACCGTCCGATGCAGGTACCGGCGTGGCGGTGAAGTCACCCAGCAACTGGGGTTCCCACAGTGCACTCGGTCGTGCGCGTGCGCCGGCCGGCATCGGCAACGGCTGTGTCCCTGCCGAATAGGCGAGCATGCCGCCGCGGCCGAGCGCATCCGCCACGGCACGCGCATCGAAGTGGTCCGAATGCGTATGGGTGATCAGCACGCTGGTTTCCCCCACGCTGTCATCCACCGGCACAAGCCGGTCGCCGAGTGCTGTTCCCCAGGCGTCCGGGTTGACCAGCGGATCGATGAACAAGGTCGCCTGCGGCAACTGCAGCCGGATGCCGGCCCACGCCAGGCGCTGGACGCGGAGCGTGGGCGTGGGGCCTGACGCCAGCAGGCTGCCGGAAGGCAGCAGCGCCGCAGCGGATGCGGCCACGCAACCCGCGATGAACCGCCTGCGGCCTTCCATGTGCGGATCACCGTTCATGCGTACATCTCCCGGGATGCGAGGGAGGCATCCAGCGCGAAGATCGCCTGCGACGTGATGACCTCGAGATTGTGCCCATGCCACTCGCGTTCGAACGCCGTGGGCACCACACCCGGTGCAAGGCAATCCTCGATGCGGATCGTCGCGATCCGGTCGTCGGCTTCCACCTCCGATACCTGCGTGCGGGAGCGGACCACGGCATCCCGCAGCTGGTCGAGATAGTGCAGGGCATTGTCGAGCACCATCGCGTCGAACCTGCCGATATGTCCGCCGATCACCGTGCCGCGGCCGAACTGGCGCATCCGCCCGATGGCGGCGCGGAGCAGGGCAGGATCGGCCTTCGACAGGTAGACGATGTTGCCGACGATGTTGTCGCCCGCGCAGACCAGGTCCGCCGTGGGCACGTCCACGCTCAGGTGGTCCATCGTCTTGCCCGGGTTGTGGAGGAAGCGCAGCGCATGCGTGCCCCAGCGGATGGTCATGTTGTCGAACACCATGTCCGGCTCCCGGTAGAGCGCATCCACGCGGCGGTTCTGCGACAGGTAGGCATGGCGATGATGCCGGTGGGCCATCGTCAACGCGTCGGGAAACAGCGACATGCCGGCGATGTGGTCGCTCATGAAATGGGTGGCGGCGAGCAGGCGCACGGTCTTGCCCAACTGCCCGCAAAGCACGTCGCGCAGGCGACCTGCGTCCCGTGCGCTGCCCAGCGAATCGACCAGCAGCACGTCATCGCCATCAATGAACGCGGTGGCGACGGATTGCACGTCGTCGCCGACAAACATCAGCACGTCGGTATGTATTTCTTCGAACTTCACGAGGGTCGCCTTGCCGTGGGTGGCGACATGGTGGCCAACGCCAGCAGTGGCGACAAACGAGTTGTTCTGTCGTTCGCTTAAGAAAAAGTAACGCGATACGATGCCGGCAGCCCCCCGCCGCCCAGGTATTCGTGAAGCTACGTCATCCCGCGCCACTCAATGCGCTCCGCACGTTCGAGGCTGCGGCGAGGAACCTGAGTTTCAATACGGCCGCACAGCAGTTGTTCGTCACACCAGCGGCGGTCAGCCATCAGGTCAAGCACCTCGAGACGTATCTGGGCGTCACCCTGTTCCATCGCGGCAATCGCTCGGTTGAACTCACCGTCGAAGGCAAGGCGCTGGCGGCTGCGCTGGGCGACATCTTCGGGCAACTGGATCTGGCGCTGGACCGCGTGACATCGCACGCATCCGCGGATCTGCGCATAAGCACGCTGGAATCATTCGCCGCCAAGTGGCTGGCGCCGCGGCTGCACCGCTTCCACCGCGCGTTCCCCGATGTCCGCGTGCGTATCGAAACCGGCAACGCGCCCGCCGACTTCGCGCGCGGTGTCGATGTCGCCATCCGCTACGGTCCCGGCGGGTATGCGGGCCTGCATGCGGAACGCCTGATGGAAGCGCCGGCATTTCCCGTCTGTGCGCCATCGTTGGCGCTGTCGCGGTTGCAGGACCTGCGACAGCAGACGCTGCTGCACGACGAAAGCGCGCTGGGCCGGCCCGGCGTGCCCCAATGGGCCGACTGGCTGGAAGCCGCCGGTGTCGAGGGTGTCGATGCAAGTCGCGGCCCGGTTTTCGCCAGCATCTACTTGGCGCAGGAAGCGGCCATCGCCGGGCACGGCGTCGCGCTGGGCATCGCGCCCCTGGTGAAGGAGGACGTGCTCCATGGTCGCCTGCTCCCGCCCTTCGACCACAGCGTGCCCAATGCGTATGCCTTCTGGATCGTGCGACGGGAAGATGCGCGCCCGCGCGCCGAGATCACCGCGTTCTGCGGATGGCTGCAACAGGAAGCGGGCGACGATGCAGCATTCTGGGAAGCGCGACGCACGGATCGGTAAGGGTGTCGCGCCGGCGCGCTTGGGGGCGCCGGTATTTCCCGATGACGGGACGCTTCACGGCCGCCCTGCATACCGGCTGGGCGGTTCGCCCACATGCCGGCTGAAGGCCACGCTGAACGTGCTGGTGGAGCCGTAGCCGACGCGCTCGGCCACGTCGGTGACTGTCAGGCCGTCGCGCCTGAGCAATTCCTTCGCGATCTCCATGCGCCACGCCAGTACGTACTCCATCGGCGGCACGCCGACGGTGCGGGTGAACCGGTCGAAGAACGTCGAGCGGGAGAGCGCGGCGATGTTCGCCAGTTCGCCCACCGTCCACGGGTGCGCGATGCGTGCGTGGATCCGCTTGAGCGCCATCGCCAGCCGCGCATCGCCTAGTCCGCGCAGCAGGCCGGGGGGCGCACTCCCCGCGGTCGTCGAGCGCATGGCTTCCACCAGCAGCATCTCCACCAGCCGGGACAGCATGTACGCATTGCCCGGCTGCTGCTGTGCGTATTCTTCGCCGACCATCTGCACCAGGTGCATGAGCCGCTGCGAGCCTTGCACATGGACCACCGTGGGCAGCAGCGATACCAGCAGCGCGGCGTCCTTCGTGTCGAACAGGAATGCGCCGCCCAGCGAGCGCATGTCCGGCGGTCCGTCGGGATCGCCGTGGCGCAGTTCGCCCTGTCCTCCGGGCACGATGCCGGGATCGATGAAGACCGGCGGCGCCGGCAAGAAGCCTGAAAGCGTGAAGGCCGGCGTGGTCGGCAGCAGCACGAAGTCGCCCGCGCTGATGGTGATCGGGGGGTGCCCCTCCACGGCCAGCCGCGCGCTGCCTTCCAGCACGATGCAGAAGCCGGGCTGGCCGTAGTCGGCATACCGCACGGCCCAGTTGCCCTTGCCGCTGATGACGTTGGCGAACACCGCCTGCGGGTGCAGCAGCTGGACGACATCGGACAGCGGATCACCCATTCCGGACTCCGGCTAAAACAAACAGGACGATGCGTTATCGATCATCCGGAAAGGCTGGCCTATCGTTCCCGCCGAGTCAACTCACCCCGGAGAACGAAATGAAGACTGTCCTGATCACCGGCTGCTCGTCCGGCTACGGCCTGGAAACCGCCCGCCACTTCCTCGCGCAGGGGTGGAACGTCATCGCCACCCAGCGGCATCCGCGCGAAGACCTGCTGCCGCCGTCGCCCCGCCTGCGCCCGCTCGCGCTGGATGTGACCGACACCGAGAGCATCGCCAACGCCGTGGACGCCGCCGGCCTCATCGATGTGCTGGTCAACAACGCCGGCATCGGTCTGTTCGGTGCGTTCGAGGCCACGCCCATGGACACCGTGCGCGAGGTATTCGAAACCAACACGTTCGGACTGATGGCCATGTGCCAGGCCTTCATCCCGCAGTTCCGCCAACGCAGGGCAGGCGTCATCGTGAACGTCACCTCCAGCGCGACGTTGGCGCCGTTCCCGCTGGTGGCGGCGTATACCGCCAGCAAGACCGCAGTCGAAGGCTTCACCGCATCGCTGGAGCACGAACTCAAGGCCTTCGATGTGCGGGTCAAGCTGGTGGAGCCCGGCTATGGTCCATCGACCCGGTTCACCGCCAACGGCCAACAGCGCATGCAGGGCCTGATCCCCGAGGCGTACGAACCCTTCGCCCACAGCGTATTCGCCGGACTGGGCAGCATCACCGCGGTGACTACCGAGGCCGACGTCGCCGAAGGCGTATGGCGCGCCGTGAACGACACCACCGGGCAGCTGCATTTCCCGGCCGGTGCGGATGCGGTGGCGCTGGCGGTGCGGTGAGGCTTGGCTGCACGCGAAGCGGACGCGCGTCCCGCACCCCGTGAGCAGACGCTAGACTGCGCCAGTGTCCAAGAGAGTGAATGCTTGCTCACGTCACGAGCACAACGCCATCACCTTGCTGCCCGAGTCGCAGTCGTTGTGCTGCTGGCGGTGTATGGCGGCCTCAGTCTTGTGGCCTTCTTCCGACCCGATTGGCTTCCCGTCAAGACCATCTGGCACGCGGCGCTACTCGGGCCACCGGCTCTTCTGGTCTGGGGTGGGCACATGCTCGTCGCCTACAGCGCGTGCACCGTGGTCGTCGTCCTGCTGCTCGCAGGGGGCGCGGTCGTCCGCTCCGACGGACTCAGGCTCGTCGCGGCCATGGCGGCGTTCGCCGTGTGGATGGGAGCGGGCTTCTTCTCTGCGTTGTTGTCCGTCTAGGGCTTTCGCCATCGCAGCGCGGTGACCCGTTGGCCGGAGGCGGGCTCAGCGGTCAGAATCGGCATACAAAATCGAAACGGGACGGGAACCGATGCGTGTGGCACCCCAGTGGGACTTCATCAGGATGATCCAGCGCAGTCCATTGCCAGGATTCGCCTTCACGCGTGTGCGGGCCGCTGCCTTGCTGTTGCTCGCAGTGCTGGGCACGCAGGCAGGCCTTTCCGCTGCGGCGGAAATGGATGCCCCGACTGCCGCCACGTCAGGCGCCGTCGTCCAGACCGATGACGTGGCGCTGTTCTACCGCATCTACGATGCGGCGGGCGGAAAGCCGACGGCCGGGCAACTGCAGCGCGATTATTTGGAACAGGGTTCGGAAGGACTGCGCCTGTTCGCCCGTCTGCGCAACACCACGGGGCAACGCATCGCGGATGCCGTGGCACGCGATCCCGCGCTCTACGCCGATGCGCGCCGCTGCCTGGCCGTGCTGCCGCAGGCGCGCGCGCGGCTCGAGAAGGCCCTGCGCGACCTCGGCGGGCTGTACGGCGAGGCGCGCTTCCCGCCGGTGACCATCGCCATCGGCCGCGGCAAGCCGATCGCCATCGGCGCCCCCGATACCGGCATCCAGGTGGGCCTGGAGGCGCTGTGCGACGCTGACTGGCTCAATGCCGACCCTGAGGACAGGATCGTCTACGTGCTTGCGCACGAATATGTCCACGTGCAGCAGGTCAAAGCGCACGAGCTCAGCGACAAGCCTGCGCCGACGGTGCTGGAAATCTCGCTGCTTGAGGGCATCGCCGAATTCGTCGGTGAACTGGTGGCGGGCGAGATCGCCTACGGCCGCACTGCGGCGATGGCGGCGGGCCGCGAACAGGAGATCGAAACCCGTTTCGCCGCGGACATCGACAAGACCGAGCTCAAGGACTGGGTCTACAACACCACGCCGGAGCAGCCCGGCGACCTGGGCTACTGGGTCGGCTACCGGATCGCCAAGGCCTATTACCGCAACGCGACCGACAAGCGCCAGGCGCTGCGCGAGATCCTGGAGATGGACGACGCCCGCGCCTTCCTGGCCCGTAGCGGCTGGCATCCCGGCATGGCGCTGTAAGCGGGAAGGGGGTTTCCCCGAAGGCGCCAGGCCTTGCGTCGGCTGACCCCATGCAGCGTGCCCCGGATGTGTCATGCTCCCAGCGGTCGCAACGACCATGGGAGTACACGTGATGGCCAAGGGCCTGGACAAGAAGAAAGAGCAGAAGAAAAAGCCGGCGAAGACGATGAAGGAAAAGCGCGCCGAGAAGAGCGAGAAGAAGGCCACGCGCGGATTCGCGCCGACCTGATTCGCTCCTGTAGACGCGCACCGGCCGTGTGTTGGGGGGAGCGCGCGAACCCCAACATGCACCCACGTTGCCAGCCGGCATCGGCGCGAGCATGTGGCGTGGAATGGACCTGGCGCGAGGCGGAACCGCTCGCCGCGTGTTGAGCGGGTTGCTGCACTGCCATAGAATGCGTGCACCGCGCCGGTCCTTATACTTCGATGACGCCGCCCTGACCCTTCCTTGATGCATGAAGCTGCCGATCTTCCGGCGGCCGAAGGGTTCTTGTCTTTTACGCGCCACCATGCAACGCGCCTTCGGCGGCGCTCAGGAGTACCCCATGTCTGTCAACTATCCGCTGCGCGAGCAGTGGTTCGGCAATGTCCGTGGCGACATTCTTTCCGGCGTCCTGGTCGCGCTGGCTCTCATTCCGGAGGCCATCGCGTTCTCCATCATTGCCGGCGTGGATCCGAAGATCGGGTTGTACGCATCGTTCTGCATCGCGGTGATCACGGCCATTGCCGGTGGGCGGCCGGGCATGATCTCGGCCGCCACCGGTGCCATGGCACTCCTGATGGTGGACCTGGTCAGGGACCATGGGCTGCAGTACCTGTTTGCCGCGACCATCCTGGCGGGTCTACTGCAGATCGTGGGAGCGGCGTTGCGCCTCAATTCGCTGATGCGCTTCGTATCGCGGTCGGTGGTAGTGGGCTTCGTCAATGCGCTGGCCATCCTGATCTTCCTGGCGCAGTTGCCGGAACTGATCGGCATGCCTTGGACGGTGTACGCGGTGTGCGCGGCCGGGCTGGCCATCATCTACCTGCTGCCCCGTGTGACGAAGGTGGTGCCTTCGCCGCTGGTCGCGATCGTGGTGCTGACCGTCGTCTGCATCTGGCTCGGCCTGGACATCCGCACCGTCGGCGACATGGGCGAACTGCCGGACAGCCTGCCGGTGTTCCTGTTCCCGGACATTCCGTGGACGCTCGATACGCTGAAGATCCTGCTGCCGGTGTCCGCGACGCTGGCGGTCGTCGGCCTGCTGGAATCGCTGATGACGGCGCAGATCGTCGAGGACATGACGGATACGCCGACCGATCGGCGCCGCGAGTGCGCGGGCCAGGGCGCCGCCAACATCGTCACCGGTTTCTTCGGCGGCATGGCGGGCTGCGCAATGATCGGGCAGTCCGTGATCAACGTGTCTTCCGGCGGCCGCGGAAGGCTGTCGTGCTTCATTGCGGGCATCGTGTTGCTGCTGCTGGTGGTCTATGCGTCGGAGTGGGTATCGAGGATTCCGATGGCGGCACTGGTCGCGGTGATGATCATGGTCAGCATCGGTACCTTCCACTGGAAGAGTTTCGCCGAGCTGAAGACCCATCCCCGGACCGCGAACCTGATCATGATCGGCACGGTCGTCGTCACCGTCGCCACCCACGATCTCGCCAAGGGCGTGCTCACGGGCGTGCTGCTGACCGCACTGTCGTTCACCCGCCGGGTGAGCGCGATGCTGACGGTGGACGGTGAGGACGCGGCCGACGACATCCGAATCTACAAAGTGCGGGGCCAGGTGTTTTTCGCCTCCGCGGTCCAGTTCGCGAACAGCTTCGACTACCTGCATGCGACGAAGAAGGTGGTCATCGACCTGACCGGGGCCCACTTCTGGGATACCAGTGCAGTCGCGGCGCTGGATCGCGTGGTGTTGAAGATGCGCAAGCATGGGGCGGAGGTGGAGGTGGTCGGCCTCAACCAGGCCAGTGAATCGCTGGTGGACCAGTTGGGCACGCACCGGGACGGGAAGGCCGGGTTCAGCGCGGGTCACTGAAGCCTGCAGGCCGCCCGCGAAGCCACGTTCGTGCGGAAGGAGCATGCCGGCCGGCCCTTGCGCTGGCCGGCCACGGCTTGCATGGCGTTGCGACAGGGCTGGAGACAGCCGACTGCCGTCGAATCAATCAGGCGTGCGTGCCACCCAGCCGCGGAAGGTGAATCCGGCATAGAACAGCTCGATGTCGACAAAGCCTGCCTCGCTCAGTAGCGCCTCGTCCTGTGCGGGCGACAGCAGCGGCAGGCGCGCGTTGATCGCGGCGGCAGCGTTGACCATGTTCGCCGCCGGAATGCCGGAGGCGACCGCGAAGGCGGCGTAGCGGGAGAGCCAGCTCTGGCGCTTGTCCGCCGCATCGTCAACGCTGTGGTGGGCGACGACGAACGGCGCGCCGGGCTTGAGGCGCCGGCGCACTTCGGCCAGGGTGTGCAGGCGCTGTTCTGCCGACAGGAAATGCAGGGTCAGCAGGCAGGTCGCGCCATCGAACGGACCAAGCGGTGCATCGTCGATGTAGCCTTCGATCAGCGCCGCGCGCGACGCCAGTGGCCCGAGGGTGATGGTGGCCAGCTTCAACATCTCGGCCGACGGATCGACGCCCGTGAAACGCCAGCCGGGCTGCGCGTCGGCGAACGCTTTCAGTTCCAGCCCGCCACCGGCACCGACCACCAGCACATGGCCGTCCTCCGGTACCGATTCTGTCAGCAGCACGCGCGTCATCTGCTGCAGGCCGTGGAAACCGGGCACCTGGCGGACGGGGCCCTCTGCATAACGGGTGACGGCATCGGGGTCGGTGAAGGACATGCGGACGCTCCGTGCGAGGGAAGCGCCATGCTAGCGCGCCCTGCGACCGGCTCAGGGCGCGACGGGCCCGTCGCCCAGGCGCGCCAGTTGCTCCTCCAGTTCCACCTGGCGCGAGATGTCGGTGAACACACCGAACCAACTGCGGCTTCCGTCGGGCGCTGTCCTCGGCATGGCGCGGCTTGATACCCAGCGCCAGCGGTCGTCGAACCAGCGAAGCCGGAAACGGGTCTCGAAGGCATCGCGAGCATGCACGGCGGCCAGCCATTCGGCGCGGACGCGGAGGCGGTCGGTCGCATCCATCCGCGCATACCAGGCCGCCATGCGCGCTTCCATCGTGCAGCCTTCGGGCTCCTGCGGGGCCGGGCTGATGTAGGTCAAGGTGCCGTCGGCGTCGCTGACCCACAACACGTTGGGCCCCAGCTCCACCACGGCCCGATAGACCGCCTCGCGTGCGCGTACCTCTTCCTCTGCGCGCTTGCGGTCGGTGATGTCGATGGTGACCACGGAGACGCCAATGGGCTGCGCGGTCTCGTCGGTCACGCGTGTACCGACGACCAGGAAGGTCTCCTCGCGTCCCGGAAAGCGGAACTCGACGGTGGAGATGTCGCCGCTGTCCAGGATCCGCCGCGATGCCTGCACGATCCAGGCCGCGATGTCCGGTGCATAGACCTGCTGGACGTGCGCTTCGACGATCTCGCTCAACGGCCGGCCCACCATGCGCGCGAACTGCATGTTCGCAGCCGCGTACCGCATGTCCAGATTGAGGAAGGCCAGGCCGACCGGGGCGTTGGTGTAGAGCGAGGACAACTGATGCTGGCGCAGGTAGGGCGACAACGGCAGCGACGCGGGCGACGCCGCGCGCGTGGGTGCCGCCGCCAGCACGCGTGCCACCTCGTCGCCCGGCATCGGCCTGCCGGTCAGCCAGCCCTGCGCGAAATCACAGCCCAGCTCGCGCAGCACATCGGCCTGCGCTTCTGTCTCCACGCATTCGGCCACCACCGGCACCTCCAGGCTGTGGCCCAGTCCGATGATGGCCGACACCACCTTGCGGCTCTCGCGGTCGATCGCCAGGCGCTGGATCAGGCTGCCGTCGATCTTCAGTTCGTCGAATCCGAACCGGCTGAGCCGCACCATGCTGGAGAATCCGGTGCCGAAATCGTCCAGCGACACGCGGATACCGTGGGATTTCAGATAGCCGAAGGCCCGTTCGGCCGCGGGTTCGTCCTCGACCAGCTCGTCCTCGGTCATCTCGATGCAGATGCGATCGAGGGGAAACGACGATTCGGACATGGCCTCCAGCAGCAGGCGCACCGCAGGCGCGTCCTGCAGCAGCGAAGGCGGCACGTTGAATGCCAGGCAGAAACGGCCAGGCCATGCGCCGGCCTCGGCGCAGGCGCGGCGCACCAGGTTCAGGGTCAGCAGCGGCAGCAGCGAGGCCTGCAGCGCGATGGGGATGAAGTCCTTCGGCGGGACGGTGCCGAACTCGGGATCGTGCCAGCGCGCCAGCACTTCCAGCCCGTGGATGGCACGGGTCCGCAGGCAGACGATGGGCTGGTAGGCGGGGAAGATCTTTTCGTGGCACACCGCGTCGGCGATCCGCTGACGGAGCGCGTTGGCAGTGTGGAACGGTGGCGTCGCCATGCAGTTCCCCTGTGCAGCCTTGCCAGACCTTCCGCGTCGTCGGGGTCTCCCCAAACGGCATCGGCCGGAGGTTGCGCGACTTGAGCTACATGGCGCAACGCGCGCGTGCCGGTGACGCCAGTCACCTTAGCGCGTGCCGTGGGGCTGCGGAAAGGGCGTGCCGACGGTCGATGAGATAAGGGCGATTACACAACTGCTTTCGCGCTCAGTGCGGTACGCGGCGCAGCTTCGACACGTCGTAGCCCAGCGCTTCGATCTGGCGGACGCGCGCCTGGTAATCCGCCTCCGGAATCCGCGGCGTGCGCGCCATCAGCCACACGTAGTCGCGCTTGCTGCGTCCCACGATCGTCTGCTGGTAGTCGGCGTCCACGTACGCGATGACGTACTCGGCCTGGATCGGCCAGACGAACTGCATGCCCCACACCGCACCGCCCGTGCCGGGGGTGACCGTGCCGACCGGATGCATCGTCTTCTCCGGTCCGTCCAGCGCGCCCTTGCGGAAGCGGAACGTGGTCTGGATGCGGCCGTCGGGCAGCTTCGCGTACGACTCCACGGCGGCATAGGCCTCGCGCTCGGGGAACGAGGGGATATGCGCGATGACGTACCAGTCGCCCATGAAGCGGTCCACGTCGACCGGTGCGGCCGTGGGGATGGATGGCTTGACGTTGCCGGAGCGACAGGCCGCGGTGGTGGTGGCGACCATCAGCGCGAGCAGTACGAAGGGCAGGGTACGCATGTCAGTGCTCCCGGGTGGGTCGCTGGAAGCGATAGTGCGCGACCAGCCATTCCTGCCCGTCGCGATAGCCGAACAGTTCCGCACAGGCCATCCAGAACATCCGCCAGCGCTGGTTCCACAGCGGCGCTGCCTCGCCATAGGCGGCGCGCAGCACGGCCATCACCTCGCCCCGGTGCGCATCCTGGTTGGCCAGCCAGTGGTTGGCGGTGCGCTGGTAGTGCGTGCCGTCCAGCAGCCAGCGCTCCTGCAGGTGCAGGTGGTCCTGGAAGAACAGCAGCAGGTCGGCCGACGGCATCATGCCGCCGGTGAAGAAATGCCGGCCCATCCAGTTGTCCTCGCCCTGCGTCTCGAACGGATACATCAGGTGTCGGTGGACGAAGATGTGCACGAACAGCGTTCCACCCGGGCGCAGCGCGTCGTGGATGCGATGCAGCAGCGCGGCGTGGTTGCTGACATGTTCGAACATCTCCACCGACACGCAGCGGTCGAAGGCCTGCGGTTCCAGCTGAAGCTGGTTCACGTCGCAGGTGATGATGCGCACGTTGCGCAGGCCGCGTTCGGCGCAGCGCGCCTCGATGAACTGGCGCTGGGAGTGCGAGTTCGAGACCGCGGTGATCCGCGCATTCGGATAGCGCTCGGCCATCCACAGCGTCAGCGAGCCCCAGCCGCAGCCCAGCTCCAGGATGTCCTGGCCGTCGGCCAGCGCGGCGCGTTCGCCGTACAGCGCCAGCATCGCGTCCTCGGCCTGGTCCAGCGTCTCCACGCCCGTGGGGTAGTAGCAACTGCTGTACTTGAGTCGGTGGCCGAGGCAGTGGCGGAAGAACTCCGCCGGCAGTTCGTAATGTTGCCGGTTCGCGGCATCGGTGTGCACGGCCAGCGCGCCCTGGCGCAATGCGCGCTGGCGTTGCGTCAGCAGCGCCGACTGCGCCTGCTGCCCGCCCGCACGCTCGTCGCGCAGCCGCTGCGCGCACAACCGGCGGATGCCGGCACGGATCAGCGCATCGGGCAACAGGCCGCGTTCGGCCAGGCCCAGCAGGCCGGGAGCGGCCCGGTCGGCGGCCAGTTCTTCCACCATCGCGTTCATCGTGTCGCCTCCTTGGTGGCGGGTTTGGGAAACCAGGGGAGCAGCATCGGCGTGGTGCGCTGGTACTCGCGGTATTCGTCGCCGCGGGTGCGCAGCGCCTGCGCCTCGGTATAGGGAATGCCGCTGATCCAGCGCAGGAACACGTACATCACCACCGGCCCGCACCACGACAGCCACGCCCAGGGTGAGCCGATGGCGAGCGCGATGTAGGCGAACCAGTGCAGCCACTCGAAGAAGTAGTTGGGATGGCGCGAGTACCGCCACAGGCCCTCGCGGCAGGTCCTGCCGCGATTGGCCGGATTGGCGCGGAAGCGCGCCAGCTGGCGGTCGGCGATGGCCTCGCCGGCCACGCTGCCCCCCCAGATCGCCACCGCCAGCACGATCCACGGCCATGCGGCGTCGACCGGGCTGCGCGCTGCAGCGGCGAAGGGCAGGGCGAACAGCACCACCAGCAGGGCCTGCGCCATGAAGAACAGGAAGAACTTGCCCTGGTGCCCCTGCCAATGTTCGCGCAGGTAGCGGTAGCGTCCATCCTCAGCCTCGCTGCGCACGCGATGCCACAGGTGCAACGCCAGTCGCGCACCCCACGCCCCGCCGAGCACCGCCAGCGTGGCGCGCGCCTGCCAGGCACCGTCGCCCAGCAAAGCCAGCAGCACCGCGCTGCCACCCACGCACGCCGACCACAGCACGTCGACGATGCCCGCATTCTCGTGGCGCCGCTGCCACAGCCAGCCCAGCGTCATCACCGCGGCGGCCACCAGGGCCACCCAACCCAGGGAGTGCGGGAGACTCATGCGGCCCCCGACGGGTGGCCGGGGCGGGCCATCAGCAGATGGGACACGCCGATGGACCGCTCCAGGAAGCCGCCTTCGCAATAGGCCAGGTAGAACTCCCACAGGCGGATGAAGCGCTCGTCGAAGCCCTGCGCGCGTACTTCGGCCAGTCGGATCATGAAGCGGCGCCGCCAGGCCCGCAGCGTGTACGCGTACGACAGGCCGAAGTCCTCCTGGTGGACGACCTGCAGGTCGCTGGCTTGGGTCTTCGCGCCGTACATGGCGTTGAGCGAAGGAATGAAGCTGCCGGGGAAGACGAAGCGCTTGATGTAGTCCACCGAGTCGCGCGCCTGCACGTAGCGGTGATCCTCGATGGTGATGGCCTGCAGCAGCGCCTGTCCGCCCGGCCGCAGCAGACTGTCCAGCTTGCCGAAGAAGGTGTCCAGGTACTGCGCACCGATCGCCTCGATCATCTCGATGGACACCAGCTTGTCGTATTCGCCCTGCAGGTCGCGGTAGTCCTGCAGCAGCAGGGTCACCCGGTCCTGCAGGCCGGTCGCGGCGACGCGCGCGCTGGCCAGTGCGTGCTGTTCGCGCGAGATCGTGGTGGTGGTCACATGCGCGCCATAGTGGCGCGCCGCGTGCAGGGCGAAGCCACCCCAGCCGGTGCCGATCTCGATCACCCGGTCGCCGGGCGACAGCGCCAGCTTGCGGCACACGGCATCGAGCTTGCGGTACGAGGCCGTTTCCAGATCCTCGTCCGGGGAGGCGAACATCGCCGAGGAGTACATCAGGTCCGACGACAGGAACAGGGCGAAGAAATCGTTGCCGAGGTCGTAGTGCGCGGCGATGTTGCGGCGGCTGCCCTCGCGTGTGTTGCGCCGGAGTGCGTGCCAGCTGCGCAGCGCCCAGCCCCCCAGCCGCGCGAGGCCGCCTTCCATGCCGTCCAGCAGCTCGCGGTTGCGCACCAGCAGGCGTACCAGCCCGACCAGGTCGTCGCACCGCCACTGGCCGGCGATGTAAGCCTCGCCCGCGCCCACGCTGCCCTGGGCCGCAACGGCGCGGTAGAACACGGGATCGTCGATCCACAGGTGCACGGCGGGCAGTGCATCGTCGCCGGCACGGCCGAAGCGGTGCTCGCCCAGCGCGTCGCGGACCACCAGCACGCCGTGGTCCAGCGCATCCAGGCGCGCCAGCAGCTGCGACCGCAGCAGGCGATCGAGCGCGCTGAAGGACGCTGTGGCAGGGAGGTCGGCGATCTCGTTCATGGGGTCTCGCGGGCAAGGGAAGGATGGTCGTGGACGGGCGTGCGCTTGAGCCACAGGCGCAGCGCCTGCCAGTGGATGCCGGCCACGACCTGCGCGGTCATCAGCGGGTAGCGCCACAGCACGCGCGCGAGCGAGGCGCCGTCCAAGGGTCGGCGCAGCAGGGTCAGGGTGGCGTCAAAGGCGCGCCGTCCTTCGCGGTCGACCTGCATGTGCACGCGCAGGGCGTCTTCGGGTGGCGTGAAGCGCCAGCGGTAGGCGCAGTCCATCGGCAGGAACGGCGATACGTGGAAGGCCTTGTCGAAGCCCCATTCCCAGCCGTCGCCGTACGGCACGCCGTCGCGTATCGACAGCACGTAGCTGTGCCGTTCGCGCCAGGGCGTGTTGGTGATCTCGGCCAGCACGGCGTCCAGCGTGGTGCCGTCCGGCTGGAAGCAGTAGTAGAAGCTGACCGGATTGAAGACGTAGCCGCCGTAGCGCAGGTGCGTCAGCAGGCGGACCGGGCCTTGCGGCCGATGGCCGAGCGCGCGTTCGACGCGGTCTCGCACGGCCTCGGCCAGTGGCCGGTCGTGCGGTGCCAGGTAGTCGCACCGGCGGAACTCCGCCAGGTTGCGGCGATCCACCGACCACAGCCAGCGACGATCGAACACGGTATCGACTTCGTCCAGGTCCAAGTAGAGCTGCGCCATGCGATAGCGGAAGGCGTGCGCACGCGGCGAGTGCCGGCGATGCCGCACCCAGCCCTCGTACACCGCGCTTGCAAGAGGTGCGTTCACGCGCTCACCGCTTCGGCGTCGCGCCGGACGGCCGTTGCGGCGGTCAGCGCCTCGATGGCATCCACCACGTCGCGCGCGCTGCGGATGCCGTCCTCGTGGAAGCCCCAGCCCCAGTAGGCACCGGCGAACCATGTGCGGCGGCGACCCTGGATCTCTTGCCTGCGCCGCTGCGCGGCGACCATGCCGTGGTCATAGACCGGGTGGCGGTAGTGCATGCGCTTGAGGATGCGCGCGGGATCGATGGCGTCGCTGCGGTTGAGCGTGACCACGAACGGCTCGGGAGACTCCAGGCCCTGCAGCAGGTTCATGCAGTAACTGACCGTGCACTGCGCCGAAGGGTCGCGGGGCACATGCGCATTCCATGCCGCCCAGGCTTTGCGTTCGCGCGGCAGCACGCTGGCGTCGGTGTGCAGCACGGTGTCGTTGGACTGGTAACGGATGGCGCCGAGGATCGCGTGCTCGCTGGCATCTGCGTCGTGGAGCAGCGCAAGTGCCTGGTCGCTGTGGCAGGCCAGGACGACATGGTCGAAGCGTTCGCGGCCGCACAGCGTGTCGAGTTCGACACCATCGGCATCGCGCCGTACCGCCAGCACGGGCGTGGACAAACGTTCCTGCACGCGCCAGCGAAGACGCAGCGCCTCGACGTACGTCGCCGAACCGCCGGCCACCACGCGCCATGGCGGGCGGGTGCCCAGCGTCAGCATGTGGTGGTTCGCCATGAACTGCACCAGGTAGCGCGCAGGGAACGCGAGGATGCCCTGCGGCGGAGACGACCACAGGGCCGATGCCATGGGCACCAGGTGTTCATCGCGGAATGCATCGCCGTAGCCGCCGGCCTGCAGGTAGTCGCCGAGCGTGGGTCCCGTCTGTTCTCCGGCCAGCAATGCAGGCGCCTCGCGGTAGAACCGTGCCAGGTCGCGGAGCATGCCCCAGAAGCGCGGCGACAGCAGGTTGCGGCGCTGGCAGAACAGCGTATCGAGCGAGGTCGCGTTGTATTCCACGCCACTGCGCGCGCCGTGCACGGAAAAACTCATTGTGGTCGGCTGCGAGGCCACGCCAAGCTCGTCGAAGAGCCCGCACAGCAGCGGATAGTGGTCGGGGTTGAACACGATGAAGCCGCTGTCGATGCGGTACTCGCGGCCGGCCTGTTCAACGGCGTGGGTGTGCGTGTGTCCGCCGAGATAGTCGTTGGCTTCGAACAGCGTCACTTCGTGCCGCTGCGACAGCCACCAGGCCGATGCCAGACCTGCGATGCCGGATCCGATGACCGCGATGCGCATGCTCAGCGCCTCGCCTTGGCCAGCACCCATGCGGGCACCGGCTTGAGTTCCTGCACCAGGCCGAACAGGGCGAGCAACCGCAGTCCGTACCACGTCAGGTCGATTTCCCACCAGCGGAACCCCTGGCGCGCGGTACCTGGAAAGAAGTGGTGGTTGTTGTGCCAACCCTCGCCGAAGGTCAGCAGCGCGAGCCAGAGATTGTTGCGGCTGTCGTCGCGGGTGTCGAAACGGCGGCGGCCGAACCGGTGCGCCAGCGAATTGATGGTGACCGTGGCATGGAACAGCACCACGGTGGACACGAAGAAGCCCCACACCAGCAGCTGCGGACCGTTCGTCCCCCACTGCGGCGCCACGTACTCCAGCAGTTCCCCGACCGCATACAGGCTGGCGGCCAGCAATACCGGCACGACGGTGTCGTAGCGGTCCAGCCAGCGCAGTTCCGGATAGCGCGCAAGGTCGGGAATGCGTGCCCAGTCCGTACGGAAGCCGCCGCGGGTGAGGAACCAGCCCGCGTGGCTCCACCAGAAGCCGTGTACCGCAGGCGAATGCGGGTCCGCAGAGGTGTCGGCATGGCGATGGTGGTTGCGGTGGTGCGCAGCCCACCACAACGGCCCGCGCTGCACGCTGGCGGCGCCGATCAGCGCGAACACGAACTGCAGCACGCGCGAAGTGCGGAACGTGCGGTGCGAGAAGTAGCGGTGATAGAAGCCGGTGATCGCGAACATGCGCACGGCGTAGAGCGCCACCGCCGCGATCAACGCGACAGGCGATACGCCTATCCACAGCACGGCCACGCACGCAAGGTGCATGCCGATGAAGGGGACGGCACGCAGCCAGTCGATCTCGCGGGCGCGGCCTGCGTCTTCGTCATTCGCCATCTGCGTATCAAACCAGCGGCGCATTGCCGCCAGACCGCGTGCGACCAGCGTGGAGGGGGATGAAACGCTGGCCGGCATTGCTGGGTCTCCGCTGCATTCACGGCACATACGTGCGCAGGCGGTGATTGGATGCACGCGATACGACGCTCAGGGCGTGCACCGCTGCACGAGCGGCGTGGCGAGTACGCGCTGCAGGGCGCCGGCATCGGCGGGTTTGGGGGGGTCGGGAAACACGATACGGACGTCCTGGTGCCGCCCGGTGCTGTCGCGGATGGTGGCGATGCCGGCGAACTCCAGCAGACGCCGGTCCGCGTCCGCGTAGGTCAGTTCCATCGAAGGCGCAACGAAGCCATACCAGCGGTCCAGTCGCATCGTCATGCGCTGCGCGGGAATGCCCTGCCATCGTGTGGAAGGCCCGGGCTGCAGGCGTACCGGCACGAAGGACATCCGGCTGGGCAGCAGGAACGGCTGGGTCACTTCGTCGCCCGCGCGAAGGGTCGCCCAATGCCGGCGCACGCTGGCATCGAAACCCGCATCGATCACGCCATCGGAGGGTACGGCCAGCGCACGCTCCTTCAGTGGAGCGCGGGCATCCGCCCGGACGTAGACCACGCGCCCCTGCGGCCCGCTGCGCACGCCTTCGCGATAGCCATCCCGGGCATCCTGGAAATCGAAGTCCGGTGCCTGGGCCACGGCACGCTCGACCACGGTCTTGCGCGCGAATGCTCGGCCATCGGGACACCGATACAGCACCAGCCGGCGAGCCGTTCCCTCCTGCCGGTAACGCCAGTGCGATTCGCGGTAGAGCAGCGTTTCGCCCTTGCGGGCATGGGCCTGGGCTTCCTGGTGCTGGATGTCGGTGTCCGCACGGGCGGGACCGGCCGCACAGGCGCCGATGGCGCCCAT
Organism: uncultured Pseudoxanthomonas sp.; assembly: GCA_966210745.1. Lineage (GTDB taxonomy): Bacteria > Pseudomonadota > Gammaproteobacteria > Xanthomonadales > Xanthomonadaceae > Pseudoxanthomonas_A. The sequence goes on along the minus strand of CBIHLJ010000034.1, from coordinate 1,736 downwards.
CGACAGCGCGAGCAGGTGGCTGTGTATGGACATGCGTCTGGATTCCCGGGGCTGGACCGGTTCGTCCTACGCCGCACGGGGCAGGGCGGATGCACCCGGGCATCGGATGACGCCGCATCCAAACGGCGGTCCCGCCCGTACATACGCCCATCACGACCAGCAACGGGGCTTGGCATACCATGCCGTCCGACTTCACAAGGATCACGTCGCCCCGCGGGGCGGCACGGCCGGTGTCCACGCCAACGCCTTCCACACGGGATACGCATGACTGGACCCGCGAGATGATCGCGGTCGCGCGCTTGCGCGACCGTGGCAGCTTCATGCGGATCTACGATCACTTCATGCCGCGGCTGTGCCTGTACCTGCGGGGGCTGGGCAGTCCCGAGGCGGTGGCGGAAGAGCTCTCGCAGGAGGCGCTGCTGCGCCTGTGGCAGCGGGCAGCCATGTACGATCCGCAACAGGGCGCGGTGTCCACCTGGCTGTTCCGGATCGGCCGCAATCTGCACATCGACCGCGTGCGGCGCGAACCCGGCTGGGTGCAGGTGCTGGAGGATGCGTGCCAGGGCACGGACGAGGAGTTGGCCCGGCCCTTCACGTCGGCGGAGGACTACGCCGAGCACGTCCACCTGCAACGCCGCATAGAGGAACTGCCGGCGGTGCAGGCGAGGTTGATGCGGATGTCGTATTTCGAAGCCAAGAGCCACCAGGAAATCGCCGACGAGCTGGGCATGCCGCTGGGTACGGTGAAGTCGCACCTGCGGCGCGCGTTCCTGCGCCTGCAGGGCCAAGTACGAGGTCAGTCGTGAATCCGCACCATCATCTCGATCCCTCCACTCTGCTCAGCTACGCGGCGGGGGCGCTGACCGTCGAGATGGCGATCGTCGCCGCCACGCACTTGGAAACCTGCCCGCACTGCCGCGCGCGCGTGGAGGAGGCCGAGTGCATCGGAGGGCAGCTGATCGAACACCAGCAGCCCGGACCGGGCGCCCCGGACGAAGGACAACGGGCCGTCCTGCGCGAGGCGATGCTGCGTCGCCTCGATGACGAACCTGTCGTGGTGGCACCGCCGCCGCCGCGCGCCGCGCCGTACGAGGCGGACGATCGCCTGCCGGCGCCGCTGCATCCCTATTTCGGCACGTCCTACCGTGCCTTGAAGTGGCGCTGGATGGCGCCCGGCGTGCATTGCATCCGGGCGACGGGTACGCCGACAGGCACGCTGCTGATGCTGAAGATCGGCCCCGGCCGCAGCATGCCCGTGCATAGCCATGGCGGCACCGAACTGACCCAGATCCTGCGCGGCGCCTACCACGATGCGCTGGGCCACTTCGCCCCCGGTGACGTGGCCGACCTGGACAGCGACGTCGAGCACCAGCCGGTGACCGTGCCCGGCGTCGCCTGCATCTGCGTTTCCGCGCTGGATGCGCCGCTGCGTTTCCCGGGCTGGCTGGCGCAACGCCTGCAGCCGCTGTTCAAGCTCTGATCGAGGCCCTCTGGTCTGTCCGGCACCTTGTGTGCCGGGTGTGCGCGTGCTCGCCACAAGCGCGGCAGGTCCCGCAGGCCTGCGTTCCAGGTCAAGGTGCTCGCGGACCGGTACTGCGTGCATCTTGCGCGGTAACCGGTACACCTTGGTCTTGCAAAATAAGAACCATTCGCATTTAATGACCGCATCGCGCGATGTCGCGGGCGGGGATGTCGTTGCCCGCCACGGCTGCGCCGCTTCCTTCCCCTCCCCCGAC
>CBIHLJ010000033.1:0-47748 GCA_966210745.1 uncultured Pseudoxanthomonas sp. | reverse complement strand
GGGGTACGTCGAACAATGCGTAGACCTCGGGCAACGCCACGAGCATCTCCTCGGTCAGGGCGAGGAACCCCGGGTAATCGATCCCGAGCCGTGTGGCGGCCTGCATCGCCGCATGGCGATGCGCTTCCTCCGTCCGCGCTTGATCCATTCCGGCCAGCCAGATGTCGGCAATGTGGCCGGACACGGCCACGCACGCATTGAACGGGGTGTCCGAAGCGGGCATCTCGCTCTCGATGATCGCTTCCCTCAACAGCGCAGGCAGGTTCCACTGCCGTGCCAACCAGCCGCCCACCGTGGCGTGGTCGCACCCCAGCCAGGCGCGCTCGGCCGTCAGCAGTTCGGCATTGCCGGCGGTGCGTTCGATCAGCCGTGCATAGTCGTCGCCGAGGACTTCCAGCAGGGCCAGCACCCCGATGTCCTGCAGCAGCCCGGCCAGCATCAGCTCTTCTGCCTTGCGCACGCCGGCATGCTGGCCCAATACGCGGCTGGCCAGTGCGGCGATGATGCTGCGACGCCAGACGCGTTCCTGAGCGACCGGGTGGTTGCCACTACGGCAGTGGGCAAGCGAAAACCCCAGTGCCAAGGTCAGCGTGGCATTGAGGCCCAGCACCGTCAGCGCCTGTGAAAGGTTCTCCACCCGGCGGCGGCTGGCGTAGAGCGGAGAGTTCGCGATGCGCAGCATGCGCGCGCTCAATGCCGCATCCAGGCCGATCGCATCGGCGGCCGTCGCCATCACCACGTCGGGATCCTGGGCAAGCTCGATGATCCGCACTGCAACGCCGGGCGGGCTGGGCAGGTTGCGACAGTTCAGTAACTGGGTTTCGAGTTCGGAACGCATCCGGGTGCGGGCCACGCAGGTGGGAGTTGCCGGCAGGATGCCGGCAATGCGCGACAAAGTGTCACGTTTGAAACCAGTTTCGGCACGAAACGTGCAAACTTGAGTCGTGTTCGACGAACGGTCACGGCGTGCACAGCGATGCATCCGCCCCGCCATCTTTGCGGGCAACAAAAAAGCCGCGGTTCCCCGCGGCTTTTTTTGTCGAAGCGGAGGGGAAAGGCTTACGCCAGGCCGGCCTGCTTCATGACTTCGGCGGCGTAGTCTTCCACCACCTTCTCGATGCCTTCGCCGACCACCAGGCGCTGGAAGCCGACCACGTCGGCGCCGGCGGCCTTGACCACCTGCTCGACCGACTTGTCGCTGTCCAGCACGTACGGCTGACCGTACAGGGTCACTTCGTTGACGATCTTGTTGATCTTGCCGGAGATGATCTTCTCCAGGATGTCGGCCGGCTTGGCCTTGTCCTTGTCCGACATCTTGGCCAGCTCGATTTCCTTTTCCTTCGCCACGAACTCGGCCGGCACGTCGGCCGCCTTGTTGTGCGGGGGGTTCATCGCGGCGATGTGCATCGCCAGGCCGCGGGCCAGGTCGGCGTCGCCGCCCTTGACCTCGACCAGCACGCCGATCTTGCCGCCGTGCACGTAAGCCGCGACGTTGTTGGCGCTGTCGATGGCGACCAGACGACGGATCTGCATGTTCTCGCCCAGCTTGGCGATGGCGGCGGCGCGGGCTTCCTCGACGGTCTCGCCCGAGGCCAGCTTGGCGCTCTTCAGCGCTTCGACGTCGGCGGCACCCGAGGTCAGCGCGGCCTGTGCGATGGCGTCGGTGAAGGCGATGAAGTTGGCATCCTTGGCAACGAAGTCGGTCTCGGAGTTGATCTCGACCAGCACGGCCTTGCCGCCGTCCTGGGCCACGGCGACGCGGCCTTCGGCGGTGACGCGGTCGGCCTTCTTGTCGGCCTTGGCCAGGCCCGACTTGCGCAGCCATTCGGCCGCGGCGTCGATGTCGGCGTTGTTCTCGGTGAGCGCCTTCTTGCACTCCATCATGCCGGCGCCGGTGCGCTCGCGCAGTTCCTTGACCAGGGAAGCGGTGATTTCCACGGGATTACCTCTGTTTGGATTGGCAAAGCCCCTCTCCCGTCGGGAGAGGGGTTGGGGTGGGGGCCGGTGGGATCGCGACGCCCTGAGCGTCAACGTGTTGCCGGTACCCTCAACCGCCCTTCGGGCACCTTCTCCCAAGGGGAGAAGGAAGAACATGAGCCGCCGCGCAGCATGGCGCGGCGGCATTGCAGCCGGATTACTCGGCGGCGGCTTCGTCGGACTTCTTGCCGGCGGCCTTCTTGGCCGGGGCGCGACGGGCACCCTTGTCGTCGCCACCTTCGGCGAACTCTTCCTCGCGCACGCTGGCGGCGTTCGGCTGGGCGGCCTTGCCTTCCAGCACGGCGTCGGCGGCGGCGCGGGCGTACAGCTGCACGGCGCGGATGGCGTCGTCGTTGCCGGGGATGGCGTAGTCGACCAGGGCCGGGTCGTAGTTCGAGTCGACCACCGCGATCACCGGGATGCCGAGCTTCTTGGCTTCCTTGATGGCGATGTCTTCATGGCCGATGTCGATGACGAACAGCGCGTCCGGCAGGCGGTTCATTTCCTTGATGCCGCCCAGCGAGGCCAGCAGCTTCTCGCGCTCGCGGCGCAGGCCCAGCACTTCGTGCTTGACCAGCTTCTCGAACGTGCCGTCGGTTTCGGCGGCTTCCAGTTCCTTCAGGCGGGCGACCGACTTCTTCACGGTGGCGAAGTTGGTCAGCGTGCCGCCCAGCCAGCGCTGGGTCATGAACGGCATGCCGCAACGCTCGGCTTCTTCCTTCACGGCCTCACGCGCGCTGCGCTTGGTGCCCAGGAACAGGATGGTGCCGCGCTTCTGCGCGACGCCCGAGATGAAGTTCATCGCGTCGTTGAACAGCGGAACGGTCTTCTCGAGGTTGATGATGTGGATCTTGCCGCGGGCACCGAAGATGTACGGCGCCATCTTGGGGTTCCAGTAGCGGGTCTGGTGGCCGAAATGGACGCCGGCTTCCAGCATCTGGCGCATGGTGACTTGGGGCATTGCAATGACTCCATCGAAGGGGAACCCACCGTCCGGTTCGATGGAGGACGGCGCCGGTGAGGGCGGGGTTCCGGGGTTGGGCCTCCCTGCGGCTTCCGTGTCCGAACCCTTCAGCGAAGGGCACCCCGGCACGGGTTGGGGCAGCAGGTGTGGATTCGTCGGTGTCGCCCGACGTGGGCGGTCCGGCCGGGCGAACCCGGGCGCGAAGCCGCGGGAGTATAGCGGTCTTGCCCCTCTCGCCGCAAACCGGCCCCGTCTTGTTGCCCTGGGCAGTGGGCCCCGGCCGTTCAGCCCGGGCGCCAAATGGGGGATAATCGGCCAATGGCCATCCAGCTCAAGACTCCCGAAGACCTCGCCCAGATGCGCATCGCCGGCCGCCTCGCCGCCGAAGTGCTGCAGGTGGTCGCCCCGCACGTGAAGCCGGGCGTCACCACCGCCGAACTGGACCGCATCTGCCACGATCACATCGTCAACGTGCAGAAGGCGATCCCGGCCAACGTGGGCTACAAGGGCTTCCCGGCCACGGTCTGCACCTCGGTCAACAACGTCATCTGCCACGGCATCCCGTCCCCATCCAAGATCCTGAAGGACGGCGACATCGTCAACATCGACGTCACCGTCATCAAGGACGGCTGGCACGGCGACACCAGCCGCATGTACATCGTCGGCACCCCGTCGGTGATGGCGAAGCGGCTGGTGGACGTCACCCGCGAGGCCATGTTCCGCGGCATCCGCGCGGTGAAGCCGGGCGCCACCCTGGGCGACGTGGGCCACGCGATCCAGCAGTACGCCGAAGGGGAGCGCTTCAGCGTGGTGCGCGAGTACTGCGGGCACGGCATCGGCAAGGTCTACCACGACGAGCCGCAGGTGCTGCACTACGGCCGTCCGGGCGAAGGCGTGGTGCTGAAGCCGGGCATGACGTTCACCATCGAACCGATGATCAACGAGGGTGCGCGCCACACCCGCGTGCTGCCCGACGGCTGGACCGTGGTCACCAAGGACCGCAAGCTGTCCGCGCAATGGGAACACACCGTCGCGGTGACCGAGGACGGCGTCGAGATCCTGACCCGCGTGCCGGGCGACGACAACGACCTGTGAGTACCCCGACAGCCGCGAACGGACAGGCGACGCGGCTTCCGGACATCGGCCCGGACGCGGCTGATGACGCGGCCTGGTCGGCGGCGGCGCGGACGTCGCTGGGCCACACCGATGCACGGCTGGACAAGCGCTTCGACCAGGACGACGGCATGGACCGCATCCTCGCGCTGCGCGCGCGGGCGGTCGACCACCTGCTGAAGGACGCCTGGGCGCGCTGCATTCCTGCGGATGCGCCCATGGCGCTGTTCGCGGTCGGTGGGTACGGCCGCGGCGAACTGTTCCCGCACTCCGACGTCGACGTGCTGGTGCTGGCCGCTTCCGACGTGCAGCAGGCCCACCATGGCGCCGTGGCGCGCCTGTTCGCTTTGCTCTGGGACGCTGGCCTGCCGATCAGCCACAGCGTGCGTTCGGCGGGGCAGTGCACGGCGGCCGCCGCTGCCGACCAGAGCGTGCTGACCGCCCTGATCGAAGAGCGGCTGATCGTCGGCGAGCCGGTCGACGAAGGCCTGCTGATCGATGCCATCGGCCCGGCGCGGGTGTGGCCCGCGCGGGACTTCTTCGTCGCCAAGCGCGAGGAGCTGCGCAACCGCCACGCGCGCTTCGGCGACACCTCGGACAACCTGGAGCCCAACATCAAGGAAGGCCCTGGCGGCCTGCGCGACCTGCACACGCTGGGCTGGATGGCGCTGCGTACTTTCGGCGTGCGCGACCTGGAGGCACTGGTGGGGCTGGGCCACCTGGGGCCCGACGAAGCCGCCGCGCTGGCGCGCGAACGGCGCGCACTGGGCCGGCTGCGCTATGGCCTGCATCGCGTGGCGAACCGACCGGAAGAACGCCTGCGCTTCGACTACCAGAAAACGCTGGCGCAGCGGCTGGGCTTTGCAGACGACGCCGGGAGCCTCGGCGTCGAGAAGATGATGCAGGGCTTCTATCGCAGCGCGGCCATCGTGCGGCGCATCAGCGATCGCCTGCTGCAGCGGTTCGAAGAGCAGTTCGACGGCGAGGCCTTGCCCGAACCGTTGGACGACCACTTTGCGCTGCGTCGCGGTTACCTGGCTGCCCGCGACGGCGATTGGCCGGCGAACGACGTCGGCCGGGTGTTCGCGCTGTTCGCGGTCTGGGCAGCGCATACGCAGGTGCGCGGCCTGCACTCGCGCACCGCCCGCGCGCTGGCCGAAGCCCTGCCCAAGCTGTCCGCCTATCCCGAGGCCACGCGCGCGCAGCGCGACGCCTTCATGGCGCTGCTGCGCGGGCCGCGCGCGGTGGAAACCCTGACCCGCATGGCGCGCCTTGGCGTGCTGGGGCAATGGATCCCCGCGTTCGCGCGCGTGTCCGGGCGCATGCAGTTCGACCTGTTCCACGTCTACACCGTCGACCAGCACACGCTGATGGTGCTGCGGAACATCGCGGCGTTCGCCGCCGGCCGCGCCGACGATCGCTTCTCCATCGCGCACGAAGTCTGGCCACGCCTGCGCAAGCCCGAACTGCTCCTGTTGGCCGGCCTGTTCCATGACATCGCCAAGGGCCGCGGCGGCGACCACTCGGAGCTCGGTGCGGTGGATGCGCGCGAGTTCTGCGCCGCGCACGCGCTCAGTGATGCCGACACCGCGCTCGTGGCGTGGCTGGTCGAGCAACACCTGCGCATGTCGGTGACGGCGCAGAAGCAGGACATTTCCGATCCGGAGGTCATCCATGCGTTCGCCGCGCTGGTCGAGGATCGCGAGCGCCTGGATTATCTGTACCTGCTGACCTGTGCGGACATCGCCGGCACCAGCCCCAAGCTGTGGAACGCATGGAAGGACCGATTGCTGGCGGATCTGTATTTCGCCGCGCGCCGCGTGCTGCGCGAAGGCCTGGAGAATCCGGTGGCGCTGGACGAGCGGCTGGACGAAGCCCGTGGCAGCGTACGCGCACTGCTGGAGGTGCAGGGCATGTCGGCCGCGCAGGCGGATGCGCTGTTCGCCGCCATGCCGGAAGAGAGCTTCCTGCGCTTCCGCCCCGAGCAGCTGGCGTGGCAGGCCCATGCCATCCGAGGCGCCATCGCCGGCGAGACGCGGGTGCGTGCGCGCCGCATCGCCGATGACGCGGATGCGATGGAAGTGTTCGTGCATTCGCCCGACCGCGACGGCCTGTTTGCCGCGATCCTCGCCACGCTCGACCGCATGGGCTTCGCCATCCACCAGGCGCGCGTGCTGGTGGGGCCGCAGGGCGCGGTCTACGACACCTTCGAAGTGCTGCCCGCCGATGCGTATGCGCCACGCGATCCCGGCGACATCGAGCGCACGCTCGGTGAGGCGCTGGCGCGACCGCTCGGCAGCGTGCGCACGTCGCGGCGCGCGGTACCGCGCCAGCTCAGGCACTTCCGTTTCGCGCCGCGCATCGAGTTCGGCACCACGCCCGACGGGCGTCGCACCATCCTCGGCCTGGTCGCGCCCGACCGCCCGGGACTGCTGTCGGACGTGGCCCAGGTGCTGCGCCAGCAGGGCCTGCGCGTGCACGACGCACGCATCGCCACGTTCGGCGAGCGGGCGGAAGACGTTTTCCAGATCACTGACGAGCACGACCAGCCGCTTGCCGACATTTCCTTGCAGGATGCGCTGCGCGACGCGCTGCGCGCCGGCATGGACACCCCCACCTGAAACACGAACATCCGGCAGACCTTTAGATGACCCGCAAAGCCAGCAAGACCGAAGAACTGAAGTCCACCATCGAGAGTGCCTTCGAGCGCCGTGCCGAGCTGACGCCGGCCGAGATAGAGGGGTCAACCCGGACGGCCGTCGAATTGGCCATCGAGGGCCTCGAGAGCGGAAAACTGCGCGTGGCCGAGCCGGACGGCAAGGGCGGCTGGAAGGTCAACGAATGGCTGAAGAAGGCCGTGCTGCTGTATTTTCGCGTCAACGAGATGGAGCTCGTCGAAGCCTACCCCGCGCCATTCTGGGACAAGGTCGAGGCCCGCTTCGGCGCCTTCGACGAGAACGACTTCCGCAAACTCGGCGTGCGCGTGGTACCGGGCGCCATTGCGCGCCGCGGCACCTACTTCGGCAAGGACGTGGTGCTTATGCCGAGCTTCGTCAACATCGGTGCTTACGTGGGTGAAGGCACGATGGTCGACACCTGGGCGACCGTCGGCTCCTGCGCGCAGATCGGCAAGCACTGCCACCTGTCCGGCGGTGCCGGCATCGGTGGCGTGCTGGAACCGCTGCAGGCCAGCCCGACGATCATCGAGGACCATTGCTTCATCGGCGCGCGCTCGGAAGTCGTCGAAGGCGTGGTGATCGGCCACCACAGCGTGATCGGCATGGGGGTGTTCATCGGCCAGTCCACGCGCATCTACAACCGCGCCACCAAGGAGATCACCTACGGCTACGTGCCGCCGGGCAGCGTGGTGGTGTCCGGTTCGCTGCCGGCCGCCGACGGTTCGCATTCGTTGTACTGCGCGGTGATCGTCAAGCAGGTCGACGAGAAGACCCGCAGCAAGACCAGCGTCAACGAACTGCTGCGCGGGTTGGCGGACTGACGCGACCATGCCCGGTTGGCCGGCGTCTCATCGCTGCGCGCTGTCTCGCGTCGATACCCAGTCGGCGTTCTTCCGAGACGCGTTGAGCGAGGGCGGAATCAAGATGGGTCCCAGCGTTCGCTGGGACGACGGTCCACGATATTGCGGAATCGATCACGCATGACGACGCTCCATGGTTTGAAGAACTGCGACACCTGCAAGAAGGCGACGAAGTGGCTGGACCGCTTCGGCGTCGCGTACACGTTCGTCGATTACCGCGACAACCGGCAGTCGCCCGAGACCCTGAAGGACTGGGCAGAGAAAGCAGGAGGCTGGGACACACTCATCAACAAGTCGTCGACGACCTGGCGGCAATTGCCGGAGAACCGCAAGTCGCCAGGATCGGATGCAGAGTGGAAACTGCTGCTGAAAGAATACCCGCAGCTGATCCGCCGCCCGGTGGTGGTCACCAGTGAAGGCGGGTTTTCACAGGGCTTCAGCGACAATGGCTTCAAGAAGATCTTCGGAGCCGGCGCATGAGCGATGTCGTCGAACTGTCCAGCGAGCTGATCCGTCGCCATTCGGTGACGCCGGATGACGCGGGTTGCCAGCAGGTGCTGGCGACGCGGTTGGGCCAGGCCGGTTTCCACTGCGAACACCTGCGCTTCGGCGACACCGACAATCTCTGGGCCACGCATGGCGCCGGCTCGCCGGTGCTGGTGCTGCTCGGGCACACCGATGTCGTGCCTCCCGGGCCGCTGGACGCGTGGACCAGTGATCCCTTCGTGCCCACCATCCGTGATGGCGTGCTGTATGGCCGCGGTACCGCCGACATGAAATGCAGCGTGGCCGCGTGCACGATCGCGCTGGAGCGGTTCGTCGACGCGCATCCGGACCATCCCGGCACGGTGGCGCTGCTGGTCACCTCTGACGAGGAAGGCGACGCGCATGATGGGGTGAAGAAGGTCGCCGCGCTGTTCCGCGAACGTGACCAGAAGATCGACTGGTGCATCACGGGCGAACCGTCGTCGAAGGATGTGTTGGGCGACCTGCTGCGCGTGGGGCGCCGCGGTACGTTGACCGCGACGCTGACCGTGCGCGGTGTGCAGGGCCACGTGGCGTATCCGCACAAGGCGCTCAACCCCATCCACAAGGCGCTGCCGGCGCTGGATGAGCTGGCGGCGCGGCAGTGGGACGAAGGCTACGAAACCTTTCCGCCGACCAGCCTGCAGATTTCCAACATCCATTCCGGTACCGGTGCCAGCAATGTCATCCCGGGCGAACTGCAGGTGGTGTTCAACCTGCGCTTCAATCCCAGCTGGACGGCGGAGAAGCTGGAGCAGGAGATCGAAGCCATCTTCCAGCGGCACGGCCTCGACTACCGCGTGCAGTGGCACCGCGGTGGCGAGCCGTTCTACACGCCCGAAGGCCACCTGCGCGCCACGGCGCGTGCGGTGCTGGGCGAGTTCGCAGGTGCGCCGCCGGAGGAGAGCACGGCGGGCGGCACGTCCGATGCGCGCTTCATCGCGCCGCTGGGCGCGGAGTGCATCGAGGTGGGGCCGGTCAACGCCAGCATCCACAAGGTCGACGAGCATGTGCGCATCGCGGACCTGGAGGCATTGCCGGGGCTGTACCAGGCCCTGGTTGAACGGCTGATGCTGCCGGCGCGCGCGCCCTGAGGCATGCGCGCCGCCGTTCGCTTTCGGATGAAACAGTTGCCAAGCGGCGGCGGGACCGGTTACGGTCGCGCCATGCCCTGCCGCACCGCCATCAACAACAACCGCAATAACCTGCGCCCGAACAACGGGACGCGGGCGGTGCGGCTCTGCGACTAGGCAAAGAAAGACCTGCCGGATTCCAGAAACCCGCATCGCGAGATGCGGGTTTCTTCGTTTCAGGCGTTTGATTTCGAACCCCACCAGGAGCTTCCACCCATGTGTTCCATCTTCGGCATCTTCGGGCTGCAGCCCGGCGACGACGTCCAGGCCCTGCGACGCCAGTCGCTGGAGCTTTCGCAGAAGCAGCGCCACCGCGGTCCCGACTGGAGCGGTGTCCATCATGACGACGGCGCGATCCTGGTGCACGAGCGGTTGGCCATCGTCGACACGGCCGGTGGTTCGCAGCCGTTGCGTTCGGCCGATGGCGACCTGGTGCTGGCGGTCAACGGGGAGATCTACAACCATCGCGAACTGAAATCGGAACTGGCGCAAGATTACGCGTTCCAGACCGGGTCGGACTGCGAAGTCATCAATGCGCTTTATCGCGAAGACCAGCCGGCGTCGTTCCTCAACCGCCTCAACGGCATCTTCGCGTTCGCATTGTGGGACAAGGCGAAGGGCCATGCATTGATCGCGCGCGATCCCATCGGCGTCTGTCCGCTGTACTGGGGCCACGATCGCGAGGGCCGGCTGTGCGTGGCGTCGGAGATGAAGGCGCTGTCGCCGATCTGCGCGGATGTAGCCCAGTTCCCGCCGGGTCACTACTACGAGACGGCGACGCGGACGCTGGTCAAATATTACGAAAAGCCGTGGCGTGATTACGCCGCAGTGGAGCATGTGGACGTCGCCAGGCAGGAGCTGCGCGAAGCCTTCGAGCGCGCCGTGCATCGCCAGCTGATGACCGATGTTCCCTACGGCGTGTTGCTGTCCGGTGGCCTGGATTCCTCGCTGGTCGCGGCGGTCGCGGCGCGTTATGCGCGGCACCGCATCGAGGACAACGACACGACCGAAGCCTGGTGGCCGCGGCTGCACTCGTTCGCCATCGGCCTGGACGGGTCGCCCGACCTGGCGGCGGCGGAAGTCGCGGCGAAGGCATTGGGCACCGTGCATCACGGCTTCACGTACACGTTCCAGGAGGGGCTCGACGCCATCCCGGAAGTGATCCGCCACATCGAAACCTATGACGTCACGACCATTCGCGCCTCCACGCCGATGTACTTGCTGGCGCGTCGCATCAAGGCGATGGGGGTGAAGATGGTGCTGTCGGGCGAAGGCAGCGACGAGATCTTCGGCGGCTACCTGTACTTCCACAAGGCGCCGAACGCGCGCGAATTCCACGAAGAACTGGTGCGCAAGCTGGACGCGCTCTACAACTACGACTGCCTGCGCGCGAACAAGTCGATGATGGCCTGGGGCGTGGAACCACGCGTGCCGTTCCTCGACGTGGAGTTTCTTGACGTGGCCATGAAGATGGATGCCTTGCACAAGATGATCGACAAGGGCAGCACCGGCGCGCAGCGGATGGAGAAGGGCATACTGCGCGAGGCGTTCGAGGGCTATCTGCCGGAGTCGATCCTGTGGCGGCAGAAGGAGCAGTTCAGCGATGGCGTCGGCTACGGCTGGATCGACGGGCTGAAGGCGCATGCGGAAGCACAGGTCAGCGATCGTGAACTGGCGGCGGCCGACAAGCGCTTCCCGGTCAACCCGCCGCAGACCAAGGAGGCGTACTTCTATCGCACGCTGTTCGAGCAGCATTACCCCGGGCAGGCCTGCGCAGAGACGGTGCCGGGCGGCAAGTCGATCGCATGCTCGTCGCCGGCGGCGATCGCGTGGGATGCCAGCTTCGCGAAGATGGCGGATCCGTCCGGTCGTGCCGTGGCCGGCGTGCACGCGGCGGCCTTGCAGGCAGGCTGACGATGTCACCCGCCGACGTGGTGCGCGAATGGGTCCACCGCTTCAACGCGGCGGACGTGGACGGCCTGGTCGCGCTGTATGCGGAAGACGCGGTGAATCACCAGGTGGTGGCCGATCCGTTGCACGGCCGCGAGGCGATCGCGAGCCTGTTCCGCACCGAATTCGCGCGCGCGACGATGGTGTGCGAGGTGGAACAGATCCTCGAGGACGGCCAGTGGGCCGTCCTGGAATGGCGCGATCCGCTCGGACTGCGCGGCTGCGGGTTCTTCCGCGTGCGCGAAGACCGCATCGTGTTCCAGCGCGGCTACTTCGACCAGCTCAGCTTCTTCCGCCAGCAGGGGCTGGCGGTACCGGACCACTACCTGGGCTGAGCGTTGGCGGGACGCAGCGTCAGCGTGTGGGCGGCATCGCCCGGCAGGAATGGCGTCGGCCGTCCGTGTACCCAATCGTCATGGCCTGCGCCCCAGAACGGCGACATCGGGTGGCCACTCTGGCCGCCCGGCATGTGGATGATGCCGTCGGCCTCGTGGCCGGGCGACACCACCATGCGTTCCGAGGCGCCGAAGGACGGACCCTGCACGCGCGGCATGGCACCGTCACCGGCGAGCGGTTCGCCCGGCATGCAGAGCTTGGGCTTGAGGAAGGCGGGCAGGGCGTTCGCTAGTGGATGGCAGATCTTCGCGGTATTGCGCTCGCCCCAGCGGCGCTGCGCCAGCGGCCCTTGATCGGCCAGGTCGTCGCGGACTTCCTTCGCCGCGTCTTCCAGAAGCGCATCCCACGTCCTGTAGCGGCGCGACAACAGATGCGGCGGGCGCTGTTCGAGCAATGGCCAGACGACGCCTTCCAACTGAGGCAGGTCGGGCATGATGAAGTCGTTGCCCAGGGCTGCCTGTGCCGGTGCGGTCAGGCCATCGGCGATGCGCGCATGCACGGCGAGGCGCCAGGCGCGCACGAGGCGATAGCTGACGGAGTCGACGCTGGCGACGCCTTCCCAGGTCCTGCCCGCATCCGCGAGTGCCTTCACGGAGGAGTCCGCGGGCGATCGTCCCGCTTCATCCTGCAGCAGTTGCCACCAGCGCTGCAGGAACACGGCGCGATCGTCGAGCTGGATGGCCAGCAGATCCTTTTCGGTGAAGCGTTCCTTCGCCAGCAGGCCGTCGCGGATCTGCCTGGCACGCGCGCCCAGCGCATAGCCGCCATCGCCTACCCGTGCCAGCGCGTCTCCCTCCAGGACGCGCGCGTTTGCGGTCCACAAGCGGTGGTTGGGCGGCGAGGTCAGTACCGGCGTGAGCTGGCTGGAGATGAGCCACGGCGTGCATCGGCTTGGTGGTGCGGGGGTGGCTGCGGATGCATCCGCACTGCCGCGCGTGAACTCCAGTGAGTGCGTGCATGCACCCGCGCGCGATGCCAGCGGGCCCAGGATGCGCCAGGCGATGCGTCCCTTGTGGTCGGCGATGACGAGATTCTGTGCCGGCGTGGCGGTGCGCTGTGCGACCGACAGTACGGAGGGAAGATCACCGGCCGTGACGAAATCCGCCAGGCCGAAGTTCAGCGCACCGGGCTGGTGTGCGACCCAGCGCAGGGCCAGCGCCGGCTTGTCCGGGGCGGCGGGATGCACGATGGGGCCGTAGCGCGTGTCGATAACGTCCAGCGTGACGGCATCGGCACCGGCCACGCGGATGGTTTCGGCATGGTGTTCGGCCGCATCGCAGGTGGCCGGATCATCGCCCTTGTTGCATGGCTTCACCGGATACCAGTCCGCGGTGTCCGCATAGCTGTTGGTGAAGCCCCATGCCACATGCCCATTGCTGCCGACGATGATGGCGGGCAGGCCGGGCAGGCTGAAGCCGGATACATCGACCCTCCCGCCGGGCGCGCGCGGGTTTGGATAACGCAGGCGTACGCGGAACCAGATGTTGGGCGCGCGCAGGCCAAGATGCATGTCGTCGGCAACGATGGCGCGGCCGTCGGCGGTCAGTGCGCCGGCCACCGCCCAGTTGTTGCTGCCGGGCGTGCCCTTGTCGGCCAAGCGCTGGTGCGAGTCGGTGTTCGGCATCGGCAGCGTGCGCAGGTCGACCCCCGTCGCCGTCGGAAGCGCGGCGTTGCCTCGTGCCTGCCCGTAGAGCGGTGCGTCCCATTCGGTGCCATCGTGGGTCAGCAGGTCGAACAAGGCCGGCGGCACGTGCTGGCGGATCTTCCACAGGCCGAGTTCGCGCAGGTTTCCGGAATCCTGCAGGTCGAAGTACATCGCGTATCCGGCCAGCGCCGAGTCGGTCACTTCCCAGGCGCGTGGCGATTGTCGCAGCAACAGGTAGGGCCAGGGACGCGCGCGCAGGTCGCCAAGGCCGGCGTTGACACCCGCGGCATAGGCTTCGAGCTGCGGCATGCGGTCGCCCGCGAATTCGCCCAGGTGCGCGGATACCCGTGCGCGGATGCGGTGGGTGCGACGCTCCTTGTCCATTTCCACCGCAATGGGGCCGAACAGTTCCGACAATTCGCCGGCGGAACTGCGCCGCATCAGGTCCATCTCGAAGTAGCGCTCCTGGGCATGCACGTATCCCAGTGCGCGGGTGGCGTCGGCCTCGCTGGCGGCGTCGATGGTCACGACGCCCAGCGCATCGCGCTGGATCGAGACCGGTGCCGACAGTCCGGCCAGGCCGGACTCGCCCTCCAGCCGGGCCAGGCTGCCCCGCATCAACCACCACACCACAAGCAATGCCACGACAACGAGGGCCAACAGCAACAGCGCGATGCGCCGGGTCCACTTCAGCATTGCGGAATCCTTGCGGTAGGGGCGTGAGGGTCGTGGCCGATTATTCCATGGAAGCCGTGACCGCCACTGCCGCAGCGCAACGACGAACGAGAGTGATTCCGATTCGGTCATGCTGGTACCGGATACGGCATTCTGTGCGCCTCGCTACCGGAGCCAAGCGCCATGAAAGGCCATCCCGATGTCGTCGATTACCTCAAGTTCCTGTTGCGTGGCGAACTTGCCGCGCGCGACCAGTACTTCATCCATTCCCGTCGCTACGAAGACCAGGGATTGAAGGCCCTGTTCCACCGGCTCGATCATGAGATGCAGGAAGAAACCCAGCATGCCGACGCCCTGCTGCGCCGCATCCTGTTCCTGGAAGGCGACCCGGACATGCGCCCGGAGCCCTTCGTGGCCGGCACCACGGTCGAAGAGATGCTCCAGCGCGACCTGGACGTCGAGTACGCCGTGCGTGCGCATCTTGCCAAGGGCGTGGCACTGTGCGAACAGCATGGCGACTATGTCAGCCGCGAGATCCTGCTGGCCCAGCTGAAGGACACCGAGGAAGACCACGCGCACTGGCTGGAGCAGCAGTTGGGCCTGATCAAGCGCCTGGGCATCCAGCTGTACCTCACCTCGAAGCTGGATGGCGAGGCAAGCGCCGCGTAACCGACCGGCATGGAGCCGAGCTTGCCGGGCTGGGGGAGACGCGGACGCTGCGCCGGAAAAGCAGCGGAGCAAGTCCGCTCTAAGACCGCTGAAGACGGTAGACCGCTGTCTCCAGTGCACTGAGGCCTTCTTCGCGGAAGCGCGGCTCCTGGTCCAGGATGTCGCGACGTTCCAGCAGCGCGTGCCGCCACGGTGCGGCGAACAGCGTCTCGACTTCCGCTGCTTCCACCGAGAACGGCGGGCCGGCTTTCTCGGTCTGCGGATATTCCAGCGTGATCAGCAGTCCCCGGCACCCGGCGGGCAAGGACGCATAGACCGTATCGCGGTAGTGCAGGCGCAGGTCCGGGGGCAATGCGATCAGCGCGGCGCGATCATAGACGCAGGACACGTCCGCGAGCAGGGCAGGATCCAGGCCGAAGGCGTCACCCAGGATGATCTCGATGGGGCCGGCAGTGAAGTGCTCGCCATACCGGCTGATCGTCCTGACCGGCTCCACGCCCGCCTCCTGGAAGAACTGCGCCACGGCCAGGGGCGACAGCTCCACGCCCAGCACGCGGTATCCCTGCGCGGCCAGCCAGTGCATGTCCAGCGATTTGCCGCACAGTGGCACCAGGACACGGGCATCAGCACGCACCTGCAGCGATGGCCAGTGTTTTTCCAGCAGCGGCATCACGTCGCTGCGGTGGAAACCGATCTGGCCTTCCTGCCAGCGTTGCAACCAGAAGTCGGCGTCCATTCGTGCGGCCCTCATTGGAAATCCGTGGAGTCGAACCCGTCCGGCTGTTGTAGGAGGGGCTTCAGCCCCGATCGCTTTACATGGGAAAAGCATCGGGGCTGAAGCCCCTCCTACAGCAATGGTGTCCCGTTGCATGCAGGTCGTCGCGATCACGAACGCGCCGCAGCGCGCCGGTGTGGCGAACTACTGGACATCCAGTCCATCGACCTTCTGCCAACCCCGCGGCAACAACCCACCCCGCGTCGCGCGCGCACCGACGTAGGCATCCAGGTCCTTGAACGACAGGCTCATCGTGCGCTGGCCGCTTTTCACCTGCAGCGTGCCGCCGGGCGACACCGCGGCGATGGCGACGACATGTTCGGTACCCAGCTTGGCCTTGGGGATCTCGATGATCTTGTTGCCCTTGCCTTTGTCGAGTTCCGGCAGCTCGCTGACGGGGAACGCGAGCAGGTGGCCGGCGCTGGTGACCGCGACGATGCGGTCGGCTTCCGTATTCGGCACCGCCGCAGGTTGCAGCACGTGGGCGCCGGTGGTCAGGTTGAGCATGGCCTTGCCCGCCTTCTGGCGACCGGTGAGGTTCTCGAAGCGGGTCACGAAGCCGTAGCCATGCGAAGAGGCCACGATGAAGCGCATGTCGTTGTCGCCGCTGGCCAATGCCTGGAACGATGCGCCGGCGGCAGGGGAGAACCGGCCCGTGAGGGGTTCGCCGTTGCCGCGCGCCGAGGGCAGCGTGTGCACGGCGGTGGAATAGCTGCGGCCCTCCGAATCGAGGAACGCCACCTGTTGCGTACTGCGCGAACGCACCGCTGCCAGCAGGCTGTCGCCGTCGCGGTAGGAAAGCGTGGCCGCGTCCATGTCGTGTCCCTTGGCTGCGCGGATCCAGCCCTTCGCCGACATCACGACCGTCATCGGCTCGCTGGCGACCAGTTCGGTTTCATCCAGCGCCTGTGCGGCGTGGCGCTGCACCAGTGGCGACATGCGCGCGTCGCCGAATTTCTTCGCATCGGCGGTGAGTTCATCCTTGATCAGCTTTTTCAGCTTGGCCTTGGAGTCCAGCGTGGCGATCAGCTTCTCGCGCTCGCGGGCGAGTTCGTCCTGTTCGCCGCGGATCTTCATTTCCTCAAGGCGGGCGAGTTGCTTCAGCCTGGTGTCGAGGATGTAGTCCGCCTGTTCCTCGCTGAGTGCGAAGCGCGCGATCAGCGCGGCCTTGGGCTCGTCCTCGGTGCGGATGATGCGGATGACTTCATCCAGGTTGAGGAAGGCCACCAGCAGGCCTTCCAGCAGGTGCAGGCGACGCTCCACCTTTTCCAGCCGGTGCTTCAGACGGCGGGTGACGGTGTCGCTGCGGAATGCCAGCCACTCGGTCAGGAACATCTTCAGGTTCTTGACCTGCGGCCGGCCATCCAGCCCGATGATGTTGAGATTGACCCGGTAGCTCTTCTCCATGTCGGTGGTAGCGAACAGGTGGCCCATCAGCTGTTCGGCATCCACGCGGTTGGATCGCGGGATCAGCACCACGCGCACGGGGTTGGCGTGGTCGGATTCGTCGCGGATGTCTTCCAGCCACGGCAGCTTCTTGGCGCGCATCTGCGCCGCGATCTGCTCGATCACCTTCGACGGCGACACCTGGTAGGGCAGCGCATCGATGACGATGTTGGCGTTGTCCTTGCGCCAGGTGGCGCGCGCGCGGACGCTGCCGGTGCCGTTCTCGTACATCGCGCGCAGGTCGGAGGCGGCGGTGATGATCTCCGCCTTCGTGGGGTAGTCCGGGCCGCGCACGTGTTCGCACAGGTCGGCGATGGTCGCGTCCGGATCATCGATCAGGCGGATGCAGGCGCTGACGATCTCGTTGAGGTTGTGCGGCGGCACGTCGGTGGCCATGCCGACCGCGATGCCGGTGGTACCGTTGAGCAGCAGATGCGGCAGGCGGGCCGGCAGCCACGTAGGCTCTTCGAGCGTGCCGTCGAAGTTGGGCGTCCAGTCCACTGTGCCCTGGCCGAGTTCGCCCAGCAGCACCTCGGCGATGGGGGTGAGCTTGGATTCGGTGTAGCGCATGGCTGCGAACGACTTGGGATCGTCCGGCGAGCCGAAGTTGCCCTGGCCTTCGATCAGCGGATAGCGATAGGAGAACGGCTGTGCCATCAGCACCAGCGCCTCGTAGCACGCGCTGTCGCCGTGCGGGTGGTATTTGCCGATGACGTCGCCGACAGTGCGCGCGGACTTCTTCGGCTTGGCGCCGGCATTGAGCCCCAGTTCGCTCATCGCATAGACGATGCGGCGCTGCACGGGCTTCAGGCCGTCGCCGATGAAGGGCAGGGCGCGGTCCAGCACCACGTACATGGAGTAATCGAGGTAGGCGCGCTCGGCGTACTCGCGCAGCGGGATCTGCTCGAAGCCGTGGAAGGTGGGGCGGATCGTTTCGGTCATTGCGGGCTTGCAGTCTGCGGGTCGTGGTCGACCCCGCCATTCTACCCGCCGCCTCGTCTCACCCGATGCTACCCGGCAGCAGTGGACCGTCCAACCACAGCCAGCGCGCCAGCCAGGCCGTGGTGAAGGCGATGCCCAGCGTGAGGGGAATGCCGACCCGCAGGAAATCGCCGAAGGTGTAACGGCCAGGGTTGAGGATCAGCAGGTTGCCGTGGTGGCCGATGGGGGTGAGGAACGACGCCACCGCTCCCATCGCCGTGCACACGACGAAGGGCACCGGGTTCAGGTCCAGTCCTGCCGCCAACGCCAGCGCAATGGGGGCGAGCAGTACCGTCGTCGCGGCGTCGGACAGGATCTGCGTAAGTAACGCGGCGGTACCGAACATCACCAGCAGCAGCACCAGCGGCGACCAGTGCGCGGTGTGGTTGAGCAGCAGGTCAGCCACCAGCGCCGCGGTGCCGGTCTTCTCCATGGCGATGCCCAGCGGGATGACGCCACCGATCATCACGAAGATGCGCACATCGATTTCCTGGTAGGCGCGCTCGATGTCCACGCAGCGCGTCAGCACCATGGCGACCGCGCCGGCGAGGAAGGCGATGTGCGGCGCGAGCACCTCGGTGGCCGCCGCCGCCACCGCCGCCGCCATGATCAGCAGGGCGATGGGCGCGCGACGACGCGGTTTCTCCCTGCCACCGAACGGCATCAGCATCAGGAAGCCGTGATGGGCCGCCAATGGTTCGAGGTTCTGCTGCTGGCCCCACAGCACGAGCAGGTCGCCCTCCTGCAGCACCATTTCCGAGAGCTCGCCATGCAGCCAGCCTTCGCGGCGCCACAGGCCGACCACCACCACGCCGAGGTTCCGCAGGAAATCGATGTCGGCGACACTGCGGCCGACGAACTCGGAATGCGGCGCGACCACGGCCTGCACCAGCTGCTCTTCGCCCAGGGCTTCGGTCTTCGGCTGTTCGTTTGGTTTTTCGCCGTACTTGGCCACTGCATGCAGGGCCAAGCCGGGTTCATTGCGGATGGAGGCGATCTCGTCCGGCGAGGCCCGCACCAGCAGCACGTCCCCGGCATCGAGCTTGCCGTCCATCCGCTGGTTGCGGCGACGCATGCCCTGGCGCAGCCAGTCCACCACCTGGAGCCGCTTGTCGAACGCTTCGGCGAATTCGCCGCGCGTCTTGCCCACCCACGGCGAGGCTTCTTCCACCAGCAGTTCGGTGTAGTAGCGGTCCAGCTTCAGATAGTCGCCTTGCGGCGTTTCGCCCTCGCGCTTGGGCACCAGCCAGCGCCCCAGCAGCATGTAGGCGGTCCCCAGCACCACCAGGGCGGCACCGATGGGCGTGATGGCGAAGATGTCCAGCCCCGGCAATCCCGCGCGCTTGATCAGGTCGTTGGAGAGCAGGAAGGCCGGCGCGCTGAACAAGGTCAGCGTAGTGCCGAGCGAGGCCGCCAGCGACATCGGCATCAGCAGGCGCGATGCCGCCAGTTTCTGCTCGCGCGCGATCCGCATCAGGATGGGCAGCATCATCGCGGTGACCATCACGTGGTGCGAGAACGCCGCCAGCGCGGCCGTGGCGGGCATCACCACGGCGATGGTTCGCCATTCGCTGCCGCCGGCCGCCCTGCCGATGCCGGCCCCGATGCGATCGGTGATGCCGGTGGCGGACAAGCCGGCCGACAGTACGAACACGGCGGCCACGATGATCGCCGGCTCGCTCGCGAAGCCCGACAGCGCTTCCTTCGGGCCGAGGATGCCTGACAGCGTCAGCGCGAGCAGCGCAAGCAGAGCGACCAGGTCGACGCGGAGTTTCTCGCTGACGAACAGACCCAACGTGATTGCCAGGATGGCAAGGAAGAGGATCTGCTGGAACTCCATTCGCGCCCCCTGTTCGATGTCGGGTCGGGTCTCAGGTGCCCAGCCTAACGCGTGTGGCGATGCGTGCGCCCGGCGTCGTCGCGGGGATCGGCGGGTACGTCGTGACGAAGCACGCAGGCTGGAACCCCGGAAACAAGAAACCCCCGCTTGCGCGAGGGTTTCGTGATGCATGGTGCCCAGGAGAGGACTCGAACCTCCACGGTTTTACCCGCTAGTACCTGAAACTAGTGCGTCTACCAATTCCGCCACCTGGGCAGGTAAGCGAGGCGCGCATTTTGTGGGGAGTGCAGGGGATTGTCAACGGTTCCCTTCGCGTGGCGTTGTTCAGGCGGGGTGTACCATCCCCCCCATGACCAAGAAGACACCACGCAGCGGCGGCAAGACGCCCGCCGGAAGAGGAAGCAAGCCGGGCGGCACGCCGGGTTCCCGCAACGCCGGCAAGGCGGCCCCCCCGGGCAAGTCCGGCAAGCCGGCCAAGAAGAATCTCCCGCCCTGGATGCCTGATGTGCCCGCACGGGCGCCTTCCCGCACGCATGCCGGCGGTGCACCCGCCGCCCGCCGGAACCCGGGCTCCGGGTCACGCACGGGCGGTCGTTTCGTCGACCCGCATGCGCAACGCGAAGCGCAACGCTATGAACAGCCTATCGCCAGTCGCGAGGCCATCCTCGGCTTCCTCGAAGCCGCAGAGGGTCCGCAGACGGCGGAGGAAATCGCGGGTCCGCTGGGCCTCGACGCACCCGAGCGTTTCGATGCGCTGTCCAAGCGCCTGGGCGCGATGGTCCGCGATGGCCAGCTCGTGCAGAACCGGCGCGGAGGCTTTGCGCCGGTGCAGCAGACCGACCTCATCTCCGGCACGGTGATCGCCAATCCGGATGGCTTCGGTTTCCTGCGTCCGGATGCGGGCGGCGACGACCTGTTCCTGCCGCCCTATGAAATGCGCAAGGTCATGCATGGCGACCGCGCGCTGGCCAATGTCACCGGCATCGATCGTCGCGGTCGTCGCGAAGGCAGCATCGCACGCGTGCTGGAGCGTGGCGTCACCCGTCTGATCGGACGGTTCGGTTTCGAAGTGGGCATCGCCTACGTGGCGCCGGACGACAAGCGTATCCAGCGCAATGTCCAGATCCCGCAGGATGCGACTGGCGGTGCGCGCGACGGCCAGCTCGTCGTGGTCGAACTGACCCAGGCACCGGACACGCGGCGCCCGCCCATCGGTAAGGTCATCGCCGTGCTCGGCGACAGCCTGACGCCATCGCTGGTGGTCGAGGCTGCGATCCACGGCCACAACCTGCCGCACGAGTTCCCGCAGGAGGTGCTGGACGAAGCCACTGCCGTACCGCTGGTGATCGAGCCCTCGATGATCGGTGGCCGCGTGGACCTGCGCGACATGCCGCTGGTGACCATCGACGGCGCCGATGCGAAGGACTTCGACGATGCGGTGTATTGCGAAAGCAATCGCCAGGGCCTGCGCATGAAGAACCGCAGCGGCTACCGCCTGGTCGTGGCCATCGCCGATG
The DNA here is from genome assembly GCA_966210745.1 of uncultured Pseudoxanthomonas sp. Classification (GTDB taxonomy): domain Bacteria; phylum Pseudomonadota; class Gammaproteobacteria; order Xanthomonadales; family Xanthomonadaceae; genus Pseudoxanthomonas_A. The sequence goes on along the minus strand of CBIHLJ010000033.1, from coordinate 26,604 downwards.
TCTCGCACTACGTGCGCCCAGGCACGCCGCTGGATGATGAGGCGCAGAAGCGCGCGACGTCGGTGTACTTCCCCGGTTTCGTGGTGCCCATGCTGCCGGAGACGTTGTCCAACGGCATCTGCTCGCTGAATCCGAAAGTGGACCGCATGTGTTTCGTCTGCGACATGCAGGTCAACAGCGAGGGCGAAGTCACCCAGTCGAAGTTCTACGAGGCGGTGATGCGCTCGCATGCACGCCTGACCTACGACCAGGTGTGGAAGGCGGTGGGCGAGGGTGACGCCGAGGCGCGCCAGTCCATCGGTACGCTGCTGCCGCAGGTCGAGCGCCTGCATGAACTGTATGGCCTGCTGGCCAAGGCGCGCGAAAAGCGCGGTGCGATCGAGTTCGAGACGTCCGAAGTCCGCTTCGAACTGGACAACCGCGGGGAAGTCACCCAAGCCGGCATGTTGCAGCGGAACGATGCGCACAAGCTGATCGAGGAATGCATGATCGCGGCCAACGTGGAGGCCGCCCGGTTCCTGCTGGGCGCGCGCATTCCCGCGCCGTACCGCGTGCACGACCGGCCACCGGAATCCAAGTACGCCGACCTGCTCGAGTTCCTGAAGGAATTCAAGTTGAGCCTGCCGGCCTGGAGCAAGGTGCAGCCTCGGGATTTCACCCAGTTGCTGAAGAAGATCCGTGAGCGTCCCGACGTGGCCCTGCTGGAATCGGTGGTGCTGCGCAGCCAGAGCCTGGCGGTCTACTCGCCGGACAACGCAGGCCATTTCGGCCTGGCGCTGGAGGCCTACGCGCATTTCACTTCGCCGATCCGCCGGTACCCCGACCTGCTCGTGCATCGCGCCATCAAGTACGCGCTGACCAAGGGCAAGCCGGAGAAATTCCTGTATTCCACGCACGAGATGGCGGCCCTGTCGCTGCAGTGTTCGGAACGTGCGCGCCGCGCCGATGAAGCCGAGCGCGAGGTCGACGAACGCTACCGCGCGGCGTGGATGGAGCAACACGTCGGCGGTCAGTTCGACGGCGTGATCAGCGGCGTCACCAGCTTCGGCCTGTTCGTGGAGCTGGACCAGTCCAAGGTCAACGGCCTGGTCCACGTGACCCAGTTGCCGCAGGACTACTACCACTTCGATCCGCTGCGCAAGACCTTGTCGGGCGAGCGCCGCGGCATGTCGTTCCGCTTGGGCGACCGGGTGCGCATCATCGTGCTGAAAGCCAGCCTGGAGGAACGCAAGATCGACTTCCGCCTGGTCGACGACAAGGCGAAAGACGGTGGCACGCCCTCGCCCCAGCCGCGTGGGCAGCCGGCCAAGCGCAGGAAGCAGAAGTACTGATTGAGGCCCGTCGTCCCAGCGCAGGCCGGGATGGCGAGCAAATGCTGCACCGTCGTCCCAGCGCAGGCTGGGACCCATGTTGATCTTCGCTCTCTCGGCACGGACGTGCGTGTAGAAGCAGCATCAGGATGGATCCCGGCTTTCGCCAGGATGACGATCAAAGGCGAATCGTCGTCCCAGCGTACGCTGGGACCCATCTTGATCTTCGCTCTCTCGGCACGGACGTGCGTGTAGAAGCAGAATCAAGATGGATCCCGGCTTTCGCCGGGATGACGATCAAAGGTGGCACCGTTGACCGGCGTTTGTGGGGATGACGCGGCCCTTGTCGTCGGGCGTTGCGGGATGGGCGTGGTCCTGCAACGACATGCGCATCCCACGCCAGGAGCGTCAGCCCATGTCCATCCCGATCCACACCGGCGGCTGCCAATGCGGTGCCATCCGCTTCCGCGTCAGCGGCGAGCTGAAGGACGCTTCCATCTGCCATTGCCGCATGTGCCAGAAAGCGTTCGGCGCGTACTACGCGCCCCTGGTGTCCACGCGTGGCGCGGCGCTGGAGTGGACGCGTGGTGAACCGAAGCGCTTCCACTCGTCCAACGTCGTCCAGCGCGGTTTCTGCGGCGACTGTGGCACGCCACTGACTTACGAGGCACCGGATGGCGTGGCGCTGGCGGCGGGGGCATTCGATGAGCCCTCGCGATTGTCGCCCTGGGTCCAGTACGGGGTGGAAGCCAAGCTCCCGTATGTGGACACCCTGCCGGCATTGCCACAGAGGCGCACCGAGGAGGACGAGGCGGCTGCGGCCTTTCTGGCCGGGGTGGTGTCGTTCCAGCATCCGGACCACGACACGGCCGCGTGGCCGCCGCGCTGAGCGACCGGTCGGTGCGATAATGCCGGCCTTTCCAACGCGGCCGTACAGCGCATGAGCAAGCAGAATCAATGGATTGTCGGTGTCAATGCGGTCGCTTCGGCCGTCGAGAACGATGCCGACAACGTGCGCGAAATCCTGCTTGAGGGCGGAAGCAAGAACGCGCGCCTGACCGAGATCGAGGAGAACGCACGCCGCAAAGGCATCGACGTGCGCCGCGTGACCGGCCAGGCGCTGGACGGCGTGGCGGGTGCGTTGCGCCACCAGGGCGTGGTGGCACGCTATGCCGCTGCCCGGACCTGGGACGAGAACGAACTGCAGGGACTGGTGGAAGCCGCCGAAGGCAAGGCGCTGCTGCTGGTGCTGGATGGTGTGCAGGATCCGCACAATCTTGGCGCCTGCCTGCGCAGCGCCGCGGCGGCCGGCGTCACCGCCGTGATCATTCCCAAGGACAAGTCGGTCGGCGTCAACGCGACCGTGCGCAAGACGTCGGCCGGTGCGGCCGACCGTATCCCGGTCGTGCAGGTCACCAATCTGTCGCGTTGCCTGCGCGATCTGCAGCAACTCGGGGTGTGGATCTATGGGTTGGCCGGGGAAGCCGATGCTTCGCTGTATTCCATTGACCTGCGCGGCAACGTGGCACTGGCGCTGGGTGGCGAAGCCGACGGCCTGCGTCGTCTGACCCGCGAGCATTGCGACGGGCTGGTGAAGATTCCTATGCCCGGCGACATCGAAAGCCTCAACGTGTCGGTCGCGGCCGGCGTCACCCTGTTCGAGGCCGTCCGCCAGCGCCAGTAGAGGAGCCCGCATGTCCCGCACGCCGCATCCTTCATTCCTTCGACTGGCGGCGCTGCTGCTGGGGCTGTCCTCGCTCTCCGCCATCGCGCAGGAAGCGCCGCGCGCACGGGCCCGCGACCTCGGTGTCGCCCCCGGCATCTTCGCCCCCGGCACGCACAACGCGATCACCGATGTCGCCGGCGTGCGCGTCGGGCAGGTGACGTTGAAGGACGGCGACACCGTGCGCACCGGCGTCACTGCGATCCTGCCGCACGCGGGCAACGTCTATCGCTCGCGCGTGCCGGCCGCGGTGCATGTCGGCAACGGATTCGGCAAGTTCATCGGCAGCACGCAGGTCAACGAACTGGGCGAGCTGGAAACGCCGATCCTGCTGACCTGCACGCTGTGCGTGTGGAAGGCCGCCGATGCGATGGCGGCGTGGATGCTGGAGCGCCCCGACATGCAGCAGGTGCGTTCGCTCAACGTGGTCGTTGGCGAGACCAATGATGGTGGACTCAACGACATCCGGGCGCGGCCGATCACGGCGGACGCGGTCCGGCGCGCGCTTGGAACGGCGACCGATGGTCCGGTGCAGGAAGGCAGCATCGGCGCCGGCACCGGGACGGTGGCGTTCGGCTGGAAGGGAGGCATCGGCACGTCGTCGCGCAAGCTCCCCGCGTCACTGGGAGGCTGGACGGTGGGCGTGCTGGTGCAGAGCAATTTCGGCGGCGTGCTGCAGGTCTCGGGTGCGCCGGTGGGGCGTGAACTGGATCGTTACGCCTTCCAGAACGCCATCGCCGTGCAGGCCGATGGGCGCCACGGCCTTGCGGACGACCGTGGCGATGGATCGATCATCATCATCATCGCCACCGATGCACCGCTGGATGACCGCAACCTGCGCCGCGTCGCCTCGCGCGCGATGATGGGCCTGGGCCGCACCGGCAGTTCGGCGTCCAACGGCAGTGGCGACTACGTTCTGGCGTTTTCTACCGCGGAATCGGTGCGGCGCGCCTTCGATGCGCCACGGCTGGAAACCGCCGAACTCGCCAACGAGCAGATGAGCGCGGTATTCCAGGCCAGCGTGGAAGCGGTGGAAGAGGCGATCTACAACTCGCTGTTCATGGCCACCACCGTCAGCGGCAATGGCGAGACGGTCGAGGCGATTCCGTTGGACAGGGTGCGCGAGGTGCTGCGGCGCCACGGCATTGCGCCACCGGTCCGGTAATCCATCGCGCGATCAATGCGCCACGTTGCGGATGAAGCGCAGCGGCATGTCGCCGTCGTTGCGGTAGGCGTAGTCGCGGTCGCTGGGGAAAACGAAAAAGTCGCCTGCATCGATGGCATGTTCTCCGTCGGGCAGTTCCACCACCAGCCTGCCTTCGATGACGAAGAACATTTCGTGCCATCCGGTCGGGTCGGCTGCCGACGTATAGCGGTCGCCGGGCATCAAGGTCCACGACCACAATTCCACCTCGCGAGTGGCCGGCGCACTGGCCAGCAGCACGCCTTTGGAACCCGGCGTGCGTCCGCTCCAGACCAGGGCGTCGATGCGGTCCCGGTTCGGATTGCTCGGCGCCTTCACCAGATCGGCGAACGTCACTTCCAGCGCTGCGGCGATCCGGTCGAGGGTATTCAGGCTGACATTGGCATCGCCGGATTCGATACCGACCAGCATGCGGCGGCTGACGTCCGAGGCATCCGCCAGCACCTGCTGGCTGAGGCCCGCTTCGGTCCGCAGGCGGCGGACGTTCTCGGCGACGTGTTCAAGTACGCTCATGGGCAGGGGGTTGCGCAGTATATTGCGCACACGGTAAGCTTCGATTGCGCAATATAGTGCGCATCCTGTTCATCCTTCAAGCGCGGCGCTTCCGGCGTCCGCAGGTAGTGTCTTCATGTCCCCCCAGAATTCCCCCGCGCCCGTCCACTGGCAGCCGATCGCGCTGCTGCTCGTCGCCATGCTGTCCATCCAGGCTGGCGCGTCGATGGCGAAGGGTTTGTTCCCGGCGGTGGGCGCCACCGGCGCCACCGCGTTGCGGCTGTCGTTGGCGATGTTGATCCTGGTGGCCGTGTTCCGCCCATGGCGCGCACGCATCACGCGGACGCAATGGCCGCTGCTGCTGTTCTACGGCACCTCGCTGGGGCTGATGAACCTGCTGTTCTACAAATCGCTGGAAACGGTGCCGCTGGGTATCGCCGTCGCGCTCGAATTCACCGGTCCACTCGCTGTGGCGCTGTTCGGTTCCCGCCATCTGCGCGACGTCGTCTGGGTGGCGTTGGCCGTCGCCGGGCTGGTGCTGCTGGTGCCGGAACAGGGCGCCCAGGCAGTGGACCTCGTGGGCGTGGCGTACGCGCTCGGCGCCGGGGCGTGCTGGGCGATGTACATCGTGTTCGGCCAGAAGGCCGGCAATGCGCACGGCCCGCAGACGGTCGCGATAGGCAGTTGCATCGCCGCGGCGGTGGCGGTGCCGTTCGGTGTCGCGCACGCCGGGGCAGCGCTGCTGGCGCCCGCGTTGCTGCCCGTCGCGTTGGCGGTGGCGCTGCTGTCCACCGCGATTCCCTACAGCCTGGAGATGGTCGCGTTGACGAAGATGCCGACGCGCACCTTCGGCATGCTGATGAGCCTGGAGCCGGCCATCGCCGCGTTGTGCGGCCTGCTGTTCCTGCACGAACGCCTGTCGCTGCTGCAGTGGCTGGCCATCGCCGCGATCATCGTGGCATCCGCCGGGGCGGCGATGAGCTCGCGTCCGCCGGTGCAGACGGCTGGTATCGGTGAAAGTTAGCGTGACGGACTCGCGACTAGTGAGCTGCCGAGGCTAACGTCAGCGGTATTCGCCGATGACTTCGATGGTTCCGACTATATTGTCGTTGAACAGCTCAAGCTCTTCTGCGGGAACCCACCACTCAGTGTGGTGCGTGCCTCCGACCTTCTGGAGGGGGTAACGGGACATGAAGTCCTTGCGCACTCTGAAACGGGTCACGTAACCGACACCGCTGTCCTTGATGTTCCAGCGCTCCGCGATCTCGGCGGCGTATTGCTCGTTGGTTACGGGGTAGAAGATCGGCTGCTCGGGCAGACGTGGCGGCCAGCGACGGAACTCGCGCTGTGCGAGCAATGCGAGTTCTTCAGGACCGGTTGGACGGTACATGGTCACGGTGTCCTGCTCGGGCTCGACGACCGGCGCTGATGCGAGTGGCTTCTGCCACATGTTCACGATCTTGCAGAACAGCCGCGCCGTCTGCTCGGCATCGTAGACGGCGGAGTGCGCGTCTTCCGCATTCCAGTCGAAGCCCGCCGCCTGCACCGCGCGCGCCAGCACGGTCTGGCCATAGGCCACCCCGGCGAGCGTCACCGTATCGAACACGCTGAAGGGATGGAACGGGTTGCGCTTGTGCGCCACGCGCGTGACCGCCGCATTGAGGAAGTTCAGGTCGAAGTGGGCGTTGTGGCCCACCAGGATCGCGCGCTGGCACCCGTGCTTCTTCACCGCGGCACGCACGGGCGCGAAGACATGGTCCAACGCGTCCTTCTCGTGCCTGGCAAAACGGAACGGGTGGTCGAGGTCGATGCCGGTGACTTCCAGCGACTTCGGATCGATTTCGGTGCCGGGCGCCGGATGCAGGTGCACGCTGGCGGTCTCGCCGCAGACCAGCAATCCGTTTTCGTCCAAGTCCAGCGGCACCGCAGCCATTTCCAGCAGCGCGTGGCGGTTCCAGTCGAAACCGCCGGTTTCCACGTCAACCACCACCGGCAGGTAACCACGGAAGCGCTGGGCCATCGGGGTGATGCGGGTGGGTTCGGTGGCGTTCTCCATGTGGGGAAGGGTAGCAGACGGCGTGGCGCTTCTTCTGCTGGAAACCCAACCGCGAGCTCGCAGTTGTAGGAGCGACGTGAGTCGCGACCGCACGCGATCGGCGTTCCGGTTCTCCCGGATATTCGCGTAGCGGTCATGCGACACCCGCCTGTCGGACGGGCACGCGTGCGCCCCGGGTCTGCGGTCGCGACTCACCTCACTCCTACAGGAGTCAGGGGCGCGTACCCAGCAGTGTGCCTTCTTCACGCATGCGGGAAAGCATGGCGCCCCCCTCGTGGACGAAGGTGGGCACATCCTCCACGCCAGCTTCCGTCGCCAGATGTCGCAGCGCATCGCCACCGCTGCGACCGCCTTCGCCCAGCAGCTCCATCAGCCGGTACACCAACGGCGAGATGGCGGCGAATCTCACCTGTTGGCCGGCATCACGTCGGACGAGCAGGAAGGTCGGTTCGGAGGGCGCTGCGTCGGGCAGGTAGTCCGGTCCGATGCGGTGCACCGGCCATTGATAGGCGAGCGCCCATGCGAAAGGCGATACAACCGGCTCACCCGCGACAAGGTCGCCGTCCGACACGTGGGGGGGCTCGGTATCGTCCGCGATCTGCAGCGCCAGTTCGACCCATTCGTAATGCGCTAGCTCGCGCAGCCAGGCGGGCAGTGAGCCGTCGCGCCCGGCACGTGATTCCAGGTAGCGGATGAACTCGCGCGCGACTTCCGGGAACAGCGGCGTCCTGCTGCGATGTCCGGCATAGAACTGCCGTACCAGCGTGCGCCAGGCGTCATCACCCAGGGTCTTGCGGATCACGGGGAAGTTGCCGGCCAGCAGGTTTTCGATGTTGTTGAAGAACAGGTCACGGTAAATCGCCAGCCGTCGGTCCTCGATGCCGGGCGGCGCCGGATGCGACGATGGGTCGCGCAGGTGGCGCGACAGGGCGAACTGCTGGTCGTGCAGCGCGTCAGCCATGCAGCACGTGTCCGTCGGAGGTCGCGTGCGCCGATTGAAGCTCGCGGATGCGCTGGACTTCCGCCGCGAGTTCGGCGAGCGGCGGGAAGTTGAAATCGCGCTCCAGCAGGGTGGGGCGCACGCCGTGCGTTGCATAGGCGAGCGACAGCAGCGACCACACATCGCCCTTTACCGGCGCGCCATGCGTGTCCACCTTGAGGTCATCGGCTTCGTCGTAGTGGCCGGCAATATGGTACGAGGCGATCCGTGCCGACGGCATGCGTGTCAGGAAATCGCGGGCTTCGTAGCCATGGTTGATCGCGTTGACGTAGATGTTGTTGACGTCCAGCAGCAGGTCGCAATCCGCTTCGGACAGCACCGCGATGATGAAGTCGGCTTCGTCCATCGCCTGGTAAGGCGCGGCGTAGTAGGAGACGTTCTCCACCGCGATGCGCCGGCCGAGGGTGTCCTGCGCCTGGCGGATGTGCGCCGCGACATGCCGCACCGCTTCCTCGGTGAAGGGAATCGGCATCAGGTCGTACAGGTGGCCGTCGTCGGTGCAGTAACTCAGGTGTTCGCTGTACAGCGTCACGCCGTGCTGGTCGAGGAAGCGGCGCGTGCGGGCGAGGAACGTGTCGTCCAGCGGCGCGACGCCGCCGAGCGACAGCGACAGGCCGTGGCAGGTCAGTGCATGGCGCGAGGAAAGCGTCTGCAGCGCTTCTCCGTAGCGGCCGCCCACCCCGATCCAGTTGTCGGGCGCGCATTCGAGGAAGTCGAATGCGCCGGCCGGCGCTGCCAGCAGTTCATCCAGCAGCTCGCGGCGCAAGCCGAGGCCGGCAGAGGCGGCAAGCAGGGGAGCAGTCATCGGGGTGCGGTGACGTCCCGCCTTCGATGGAAGGCGGGGTGGTCGTTCAATGGGGCCGGATCAGCCTTCCTTCTTCTTGTCGGCCCCGCACTTGCCTTCGCCACACTTGCCTTCACCGCATTTGCCCTCGGCGCTCTTGGTGCCCGCGTGGGCCTTGTGCTCGGCCGCGTCGATGAAGCCGTCCTTGTTGGTGTCGATGCTGGCGAACGTGGCCGTCTTGTCCGGATGGGCAGCGGCGAACTCGGCCTGCGAGACCTTGCCGTCCTTGTCGGTATCGGCCTTGGCCATGCCGCACTTGCCTTCGCCGCATTTGCCTTCCCCACACTTGCCTTCGCCGGCCTTGGCGGCTTCGGGCGCGGCCAGCAAGTAGCCCTGGGCCAGCGGTTCCATCGCGAAGCTGGAACCGGTCAGCAGGATGCCGCCCGCCAGGGCAACGGCGATGGCGGCGGGCTTGGTGGTGTTCTTGGACATCGTGGTCTCTCCCGGGAATGGGCGGGGTATCCGCACCAACGTGGCGGGATTGTAGCCGCGGGACGTTAGCGGTCCGTGTGGGCAGGGGCTGGAACGGAAACGCCCCGCGATGGCGGGGCGTTCCGGGTGTTGCGCTGCGGCGAAAGGCTCAGATGACGCCGGTGGTGCTGGTCTCGTCGCGCTTGTCGCGCGGGGGCAGGGGCTGCTCGCCGTGCACCAGGAACCAGACGTTCTCGGCGATGTTGGTGGCGTGGTCGCCGATCCGCTCCAGGTTCTTGGCCATGAACAGAAGATGCGTGCACGGCGTGATGTTGCGCGGGTCTTCCATCATGTAGGTCAACAGCTCGCGGAACAGCGCGGTGTAGTGCGCATCCAGTTCGGCATCGCGTGCGCGCACCTGGACAGCCTGTTCGGCGTCGCTGTTCTGGTAGGCCACCATCACGTCGCGTACCTGGCGGGCCGCCAGCTTGCCGAGCGCGCGCAGGCCGGTGATCTGCGGCATCGGTGGCGACACGTTGAGGGCGATCGAGCGCTTGGCGACGTTGGCCGCATAGTCGCCGATGCGCTCGATATCGGCCGGGATGCGCAGGCCGGCAAGGATCTCGCGCAGGTCGCGCGCCATCGGTCCGCGCAGGGCGAGGTGCATCACGTCATGGCTGACCTGGTGCTCGATGGCGTCGATGGCTTCGTCGTTGGCGATGATGCGCTGGGCGGCCTTGTCGTCGCGGCGCTCGACCACGTCCAGCGCGGCTTCCAGCTGGGCGACGGCGGTTTCGCCCATGCGCACGATCTCGGCCACGATGCGGCGCTGTTCTTCGTCGTAGCTCTTCACGATATGGTCGTTCGGTTGGGTGTTCATGGGCGTCCTCAGCCGAAACGGCCGGTGATGTAGTCTTCCGTCTGCTGCTTGCCGGGGTTGGAGAAGATCGTCGAGGTGACGTCGTGCTCCACCAGCTCGCCCAGGTACATGAAGGCGGTGTAGTCCGATACGCGCGCCGCCTGCTGCATGTTGTGGGTGACGATGGCGATGGTGTACTGGTGCTTCAGTTCCTCGATCAGCTGTTCGATCTTGCTGGTCGAGATGGGGTCCAGTGCGGAGGTCGGTTCGTCCAGCAGGATCACGTCCGGACGCAGCGCCACCGCACGCGCGATGCACAGGCGTTGCTGCTGTCCGCCGGACAGGCCCAGCGCGCTCTGCTTCAGCTTGTCCTTGGCTTCATCCCACAGGGCGGCCTGGCGCAGGGCCTGTTCGACGCGGTTGTCCATGTCGGCCTTGCCCAGGCGCTCGTGGTGGCGGATGCCGTACGCAACGTTCTCGTAGATGGTCATCGGGAACGGCACCGGCTTCTGGAACACCATGCCCACCTTGCTGCGCAGGCGGTTCATCGGGTACTTGGCGTCCAGGATGTTTTCCCCGTCCAGCGACACGACACCGGTCGCGCGCAGCTTGGGATAGAGCGAATAGATGCGGTTGAACACGCGCAGCAGCGTGGACTTGCCGCAACCGGACGGGCCGATCAGTGCCGTCACGCGCTTCTCGGGGATCTCCAGGTTGATGTTCTTCAGGGCGTGGTAGTCGCCGTAGTAGAAGTCCAGGTCCTTGGCGGCCAGCTTCACCTTGGCCTGCGCGCTGTGCTCGTCGTGGCGCTGGGTGGCAACGACCGAAATGCGGGCCGCGTCATTCATGGGTCACCTTGTTTCGAAGAAGGATGGTTCGCGCAGCCAGGCTGAGCAGGAGGACCAGAGCGGTCACCAGGAACGCGCCGGCCCACGCCAGCGAGTTCCACGAATCGTAGGGGCTCATGGCGTACTGGAAGATCACCATGGGCAGGTTGGCCATCGACTGGTTGAGGTCGGTGCTCCAGAACTGGTTGTTGAAGGCGGTGAACAGCAGCGGTGCGGTTTCGCCGCTGATGCGCGCCAGTGCGAGCAGCACGCCGGTGACGATGCCCGGCAATGCAGAACGCATCAGCACCTGCGTGGTCACCTTCCACTGCGGCACGCCCAGCGACAGCGCCGCTTCACGCATCTGCTGCGGCACCAGCCGCAGCATCTCGTCGGTGGTGCGCACGATGACGGGCAGGGCGATGAATGCCAGAGCGACCGCACCGGCCCAGGCCGAGTAGTGGCCCATCTGCGCCACCATCACGGTGTAGATGAAGAGGCCCAGCACGATGGACGGTGCCGACAGCAGGATGTCGTTGACGAAGCGGACCGTTTCGCCCAGCCAGTGCTTGTTGGCGTACTCGGCCAGGTAGGTGCCGGCGGCCACACCGATGGGCGTGCCCAGCAGGATGGCCAAGAGGCTCATCACCACGCTGCCGAACAACGCGTTCGCCAGGCCGCCGGGTTCGTTCGGCGGCGGGGTCATCTGGGTGAACAGGTCCAGGTTGAGGCTGCTCATGCCCTTGGTGATCGTGGTCCAGAGGATCCAGACCAGCCACATCAGGCCGAAGATCGCGGCCGCGATGGACAGCGTCAGCGCGACGCCGTTCTTGACCTTGCGGAAGGTGTACAGGGACGTGGACATCAGTTGCCCTCCCGCTTGGCCAGCTGGCGCAGCATCAGGCGGGCGATGGCCAGCACGATGAAGGTCAGCAGGAACAGGGTGAAGCCGAGCAGCAGCAGCGAGCCCTTGTGCAGCGGGTCGGTGGCTTCGGCGAATTCGTTGGCGATGGTGGAGGCAATGGACGTGCCCGGTTCCAGCAGCGCGGCGCTGATCGTGTAGGCGTTGCCGATCACGAACGTCACCGCCATGGTTTCGCCGAGTGCCCGACCCAGGCCGAGGAACACGCCGCCGATGACCGCCGAACGCGTGTACGGCAGCACCACGTCCCACACCACTTCCCACTTGGTGGAGCCCAGCGCGTAGGCCGACTCCTTCAATCGGCCCGGCACGGTCAGGAACACTTCGCGCATCACCGACGACACGAACGGGATCACCATGATGGCCAGCACCAGCCCGGCGGTCAGCATGCCGATGCCGAGCGGCGGACCGGACAGCACGGCGCCGATCAGCGGCAACTGCCCCAGGTTGTCGTTGATCCACGGGTAGACGTGCTCGCTCAGCTGCGGCGCCAGCACGAACAGGCCCCACATGCCGTAGATGATCGAAGGAATGCCGGCCAGCAGCTCGATGGCCATGCCGACCGGCCCGCGCATCCAGGCCGGCGCCACTTCGGTCAGGAACACCGCGATGCCGAAACTCACCGGCACCGCGATCAGCATGGCGACACCGGCACTGACCAGCGTGCCGAACACCGGCACCAGGGCGCCGAACTCGCGCGTGCCGACGTTCCATTCGGTGCTGGTGAAGAAGCCCAGGCCGAAGGTCTGCAGGGCTTCGCGACCGCCCCACAGCATCGACAGTGCAGCGGCTACCAAGGATGCCAGCACGAACATGCCGGCGCCGGTCATGGTCCAGCGGAACAGCTTGTCGGCACGCGCGTCGCGCGTGGTCCGAACATCCGACAGCGAAGCGGGGAGAGCGGTGGCGTTCATGCAACCCGGGAGATAGGGGGGAGGGGCTGGTGCGATGTGTTCAAGTGCACGTTGTCGCGGTTACCGCGTGATGACACCGGGCCGCTCATGAGGCGGCCCGGTGCGTTCCTGTCAGAGCTTGATTTCGGCCGCCCAGTACTGCTCGATCTGTCCCACCAGTTCTGGCGGCAGCGGCACGTAGTCGAGTTCATTCGCCTGCGCCTGGCCCTGTTCGTAGGCCCACTTGAAGAAGTCCAGGGTGTGCTTGGCCTTCGCGGCGTCCTTGGGTTGCTTGTAGACGAGGATGAAGTTGGTCGCGGTAATCGGCCACGCCTGTTCGCCTGGCGCATTCGTGATGACCAGGTTGAAGTCCTTGGCATTCGCCCAGTCGGCGCTGGCCGCAGCGGCGGCGAAGCTCTCCGCCGTTGGCTGGACGAACTGGCCCGCAGCATTCTGCAGCGACGCGTACGACATGTTGTTCTGCTCGGCGTAGGCCAGTTCGACGTAACCGATCGAGCCCTTCAGCTGGCGCACGTACGCCGCCACGCCTTCATTGCCCTTGCCGCCGACGCCGCCGGGCCAGTTGACGCTGGTCCCTTCGCCGACCTTGGTCTTCCACTCGCCGCTGACCTTGGACAGGTAGTTGACGAAGTTGAAGGTGGTGCCCGACCCATCCGAGCGGTGCACGGTATTGATCTTGCCGGCCGGCAGCGTGGCGCCCGGGTTCAGGGCGGCGATGGCCGGGTCATTCCAGGTGGTGATCTTGTGGAGGAAAATGTCGGCCAGCACGGTGCCGCTGAGCTTCAGCTGCCCGGGCTGCAGGCCTTCCACGTTGATGACGGGCACCACGCCGCCGATGACCGACGGAAACTGGCCCAGGCCGGCCTGCGCCAGTTCTTCGGACGACAGCGGCTTGTCAGACGAACCGAAATCGACGGTCGCGGCCTTGATCTGCGCGATGCCGCCACCCGAACCGATGGACTGATAGTTGATCTTGGCGCCCGTGGCCTTGTTGTAGTCGGTCGACCAGCGGGCCATCAGCGGATAGATGAACGAGGCGCCGGCCCCGGTGATCTCGGCGGAGATCTTCTGAGCACCTTCGGTCGCTGCCGGGGTGGCTTCGTTGCCTGCCGTCGCGGCGGGTGCATCAGTCTTGCCGCCGCAACCGGCGACGAACAGGGTGGTTGCCAGGGCCAGTGTGGCCAGGCGAGAGTTACGGATGTGCATGGGATCTCCGGACGTGTCGATTGTGATCCACGCTATGAAATGATGTTTTTGTTACAGCGTAATGACATGGCGGTCTCGCACTGCTCTGCGACAGATCTGGCCTGTTCGTTCAGCATAAAAAAGGCGGGCCCGAAGGCCCGCCCGGTGATGCAGGCGCGGGAGGAACGCCGCATCGGGCCGGCACGGGGAGAGACCGGGCCGGCGGGGTCGATCAGTACTTCAGGTTCGCCTTCCAGTAGGTCTCGATCTGCTGCACCAGCGCCGGCGGCAGCGGCACGTAGTCCAGCGACTTGGCCTGGGCATCGCCGTTGGCGTAGACCCAGCGGAAGAAGTCGCGGGCGTCCTTGTTGCCCTTCTTCGGGGCCTTGTACATCAGGATGAAGTTGGTGGCGGTGATCGGCCAGGAGTTGGTGCCCGGCGCGTTGGTCATGACCAGGTAGAAGTCCTTGGACTTGCCCCATTCGGCGCTGGCGGCGGCGGCGGCGAACGTCTCGTCGCTGGGCTGCACGTAGTTGCCGGAGGCATTCTTCAGGCTGGTATGGGCCATCTTGTTCTGCAGGGCATAGGACAGTTCGACATAGCCGATGCCGCCCTTGATCTGCTTGACGTAAGCAGCCACGCCTTCATTGCCCTTGCCGCCCACGCCGGTCGGCCACTGCACGGTGGTGCCTTCACCCACCTTGCTCTTCCATTCCGGGCTGACCTTGGACAGGTAGTTGACGAAGTTGAAGGTGGTGCCCGAACCGTCCGAGCGGCGGACGACGGTGATGCGCTGCGACGGCAGCGTCAGACCGGGGTTCAGCGCAGCGATGGCCGGGTCGTTCCAGGTCTTGATGGTGCCCAGGAAGATGTTCGCCAGGGTCGGGCCGTCCAGCTTCAGCTGGCCCGGCTTCAGGCCGGCCACGTTCACCACCGGCACCACGCCGCCGATCACCGACGGGAACTGCGCCAGGCCGTACTTGGCAAGTTCTTCGGGCTTCAGCGGCGCATCGGACGAGCCGAAATCCACCGTGCCGGCCTTGATCTGCGCGATGCCGCCACCGGAACCGATGGACTGGTAGTTGACGCGATTGCTGGTGGCTTTGGCGTAGTCGGCCGACCACTTGGACATCACGGGATAGACGAACGATGCACCGGCACCGGTCACGTCGGCGGCGAATGCCTGCGCCGAGAAGGCCGAGGCGAGCGCCAACAGCGCCACGCGGGATTTGAGCGAATTGAGCACGGAAATCTCCTGGATAAGACAGGGTGAAAGGCACAGGCGTGCCCGTTGGGTGGCCATTCCACGACGTTTGTGTGACAGCCCCGTGTCTTCATTGCGACAGTCGCATGACGAGGGGTGGCAGCCCATGCGAGATGGGACGGCCCACATTCCCGATGGCTGAGGAGAGGGCGAGCGGAGCGACATGATCGTTCGAAGGACTCCGTCGGTCCCGCCCCGTTCCTTATATGTATCTAGTCACTGGAGGCCCTTGGCGGAAACGGTCGGAATCTCGCTGTCACATGACGGTCATGAAATTCACATGTGACTGCAAGATTTCACTCCCATGCTTTAGCGCATCTTTGACGGGCGCTTAATCCTTTCCGAACGATTCGTCGGGGAGGCACCCGCGAAGCCCACGTTCCTTACTCCAACTTCCATCCGGAGAGTCACCCATGCGTTATTCCATCCTGGCTGCCGCGCTTGCCGTCGCCATGGGCAGCACCAGCTTCTCTGCCTCGGCTGCTGAAAACCGCGATCAGACGATCGCCGAACTGAAGGCGCAGCTCGAGGCGCTGACGGCCAAGGTGGCCGAATTGGAAGAGCGCAGCGATGCGCAATCCGACATCAACATCGGTACCCAGGAGAATCTGGACAAGATGTCGACGAGCATGCCGAAGGTCGAGACCAAGGGCGGCATCAAGATCACCTCGCCGGACAAGAAGTTCGAGGCCTCGATTGGCGGCCGTATCCACTTCGACACCTACGCCTTCGATCGCGATCTCGCCAGCACCACCGGCACCACCGAGTTCCGCCGCGCCCGCTTGACGCTGGGTGGCAAGGCCTATGGTTGGGATTACAAGCTGGAGCAGGACTTCGGCGCCGGCACCAACCTGGACGGCCTGCGTGACGCCTACATCGCCAAGTCGGCGCTGGGCGGCAAGTTCACCATCGGTCACTTCAAGCCCTACCGCGCGATGGAAGAACTGACCAGCTCCAACGAACTGCTGGTGATGGAACGTCCGTTCGCCTCCGCCACGGGCCTGTTCGGCGGTCGCCAGTTCCAGCAGGGCGTGGGCTATCTGCGTGCCGGCGACAACTACACCGCCGGTGCCACCGTGTTCAACCTGCGCGGCGCTGCCAGTTCGCGCAACGAGGGCATGGGCGCTTCCGGTCGCGTGACCTTCGCGCCGATCAACAACGACAACAACACCCTGCACCTGGGCGCGTGGTACAGCTACGAGAACGCCAACCAGGGTTCGGACAACCTGTCGGCCTCCTTCAACTATGCCGGCCGTCGCGGTCCGTCGCAGAACATCGCCACCACGACGGGCGCCAGCCGGAACGAAGTCACCGTGTATGCCGTCGAAGCCGCCGGCTCATTCGGCCCGGCGTTCTTCCAGGCCGAGTACGCCGACGCTTCCTTCGGTCAGCCGCTGGGCGCCGACCAGGACGTGAAGACGTACTACGTGCAGGGCAGTTTCATGCTCAATGGCGGTCACAAGCCGTACAAGGGCGGTACCGGCGTGTTCGGTTCGCCCAAGGTGGCCGACAAGGGCCTGTGGGAGCTGACCGGTCGCTACGACTACGCGGAGAACGAAACGCTGAACCGCGAAGTCACCAGTTGGATCCTCGGCATGAACTACTACGTCAACCCGAACCTGCGCTTCATGTTCAACTACACGCAGGGCGACAACGAAGTCACCGGCGACGAGACTGCCCAGTACGCACTGCGCACGCAGTTCAGCTGGTAAGCGTCACGCGGGACCAGTAACAAAGAGCCCCGGGCATGTCCCGGGGCTTTTTTGTGTGGCTTTTCTGTAGGAGTGACGTCAGTCACGACCGCCGACCGTGACCGGAGGGGAACAGACAGCGTTCCGGTGATGGCCGCCACATTGCACGCATCGCATGGTTCTGTAGCGGCCCGGATGCACGGTCGCGACTTACGTCGCTCCTACATGGGAGCTGGGGTTCGTTGGTAAGCCAATCCCATTCAAGGCGTCTTGTCCTTGAACCGGCAGAGGTCCCGGATCACGCATTGCGGACAATCCGGCTTCCGCGCCTTGCAGACGTAACGGCCATGCAGGATCAGCCAGTGATGCGCGTCATGCATGAACTCCGCCGGCACCACCTTCACCAGTCTGTCCTCCACCGCCCGCACATCCTTGCCGGGTGCGAGCCCGGTCCGGTTGGCGACACGGAAGATGTGCGTGTCCACCGCCATGGTGGGCTCGCCGAACGCCGTGTTCAGTACCACGTTGGCGGTCTTGCGGCCCACGCCGGGCAAGGCTTCGAGTGCTTCGCGCGAACGTGGCACTTCGCCGCCGTGCTCGTCGAGCAGGATGCGGCAGGCGGCGATGACGTTCTTCGCTTTCGCGTTGAACAGGCCGATGGTCGAGATGTACTTCTTCAGCCCGTCCTCGCCCAGCGCCAGGATGGCCGCCGGCGTATTGGCCACGGGAAACAGGCGCCGGGTCGCCTTGTTGACGCCCACGTCGGTCGCCTGCGCCGACAAGGTCACCGCGACCAGCAATTCGAATGGCGTGCTGTATTCCAGCTCGGTGGTTGGCTTCGGGTTGAGCTCGCGCAAACGCGAGAAGAGTTCCACGACTTCCGCGCGCGTCAACGTGGCGCTGCGCCGGGGTGCACGCGTCATCGCTTCATCCTGTCGGCTGCCTTGGCCTTGGCACGCGCCAGGATCGCTGCGGCGCTGGCGGGCAGTGCAGGACGTTCCGGTGCGGAAGATGCGGTGTCCGTGGTGGCCGGCGCCGCCGCCAGGCGTCGGGCTTCGCGTTCCTGGGCGCGTCGCGCCAGGCGCGCCTGGCGCAACCGGTAGCGGCGGCGGGCCTCCCAGGCGGTACGCAGTCGCGCCTGTGCCTGCATCACTGACGTGATGGTGACGACATCGTCAGTAGTGCAATCGCAGGCAGCGAATGACATCAGGCCCGCCTCGATGGCGCCATCCACATCGTCTGCCATGAGCAGGGCGTGCAGAGACCGCGCGAGGTCGCACGTCGGGCAACGACATGGGGTCATCGCCATGCCCTTCCACTCAGCGGCCGGTGAAGGCCGGCTTGCGGCGTTCGATGAAGGCACGTGTGCCTTCGCGCATGTCATCGGTGGCGAACATCAGGCCGAACTGCGCGGTTTCGTACTGCAGCCCTTCTTCGATGCCGCACTCGCCGCCGACATTCACGGCATCGAGCGTTGCGCGCAGTGCAAGCGGCGCGGACGCGGCCAGTTGCGCCGCGACCTTCGCCGTCTCGACCTCCAGCTCCGCCACTGGCACCACACGGGTGACGATACCCAGCTGCAGTGCACGCTCGGCCGTAACCGGGGCGCCGAGCAGGCAGAGCTCCAGCGTGGCCGAACGCCCGGCCAGGCGCAGCAACCGCTGGCTTCCGCCGAAGCCCGGGATGAGCCCAAGGTTGATCTCGGGTTGGCCTACCTTGGCCGTATCCGCCGCAATGCGGAGATGGCAGGCCATGGCCAGTTCCAGCCCGCCGCCCAGGGCGAAGCCGTTCACCATCGCGATGACCGGCTTGGGCAGCGTCTCGATGCTGCGCATCAGTTTCTGGCCGCGCAGGGAGAAATCGCGACCCTCCGTGGCGCGCAGGTCTGCCATTTCGGCGATGTCGGCGCCGGCGACGAACGCCTTGGGGCCGGCGCCGGTCAGCACGACGACTCTGACGGCCGCATCGGCAGCTGCTGCGTCGAACGCCGCCTGCAGCGCATCGAGCGTGGCGGCATTGAGGGCATTCAGCTTGTCGGGGCGGTTCACGGTGATGCGGCGGACACCTTCCGCATCGGTAACGAGGACGAGACTGTCGGGCATGGGTTTTCTGCGGTGAATTGTAAAATTTGAGTGAAGCGGGAACTCTGCCATGAAGGCCCGGTCAGACCAGCCTGTCGTCAGTGGCGGTTAAGCGCCCCGGCGGCTATCCTAGCGCGTCCATTTCCAGGCGGTATGCCGCCGCCCAATCCGGAGAGTGTGTTGATGAAGGTGCGTTCGTTAGTGGTCGCAGTTGCGGCATTCGCCATGGCCGGTAGCGCCCTGGCCCAGGACGTCTCGTCCGAGAAGGGCAAGTTGAGCTACTACTTCGGTTACGACTATGGCAACAATCTGGCCGAGCTGACCGCACGTGGCGAACAGCTGGACATCAATTCGGTGGTGAAGGGCCTGCAGGACGCCTACGCCAAGCAGAAGCCGGCGCTGACGTCCGAGCAGCTGAAGCCCGCCCTGGAAGCCTTCCAGAAGCGCGAGCAGACCCGCGCGCAGCAGGCCAAGGCCGAGTACGACAAGGTGGCGGCCGAGAACAAGACCAAGAGCGACCAGTTCATCGGTACGTTCAAGGGCCAGCCGGGCGTGAAGTCGCTGGCCAGCGGTGTCCCCTACAAGGTGCTGGAGAACGGCAACGGTGCCAAGCCGACCCAGGCCAGCACGGTTGAACTGCTGGTGTCCGGTCCGTATCCGTTCGGCCAGCGCCCGGCCGAGGCACGCCCGGCGCAGCAGATGAAGGACTTGAAGGTCAGCGCGGTCGAGATGCCGGCCATGCGTGAAGCCCTGCTGCAGATGCCCGCAGGCGCCAAGTGGGAAGTCGCACTGCCGCCGGACAAGGCCTATGGCGCCGATCCGCGCACCGGCTTCCCGCCCAACGTGGCGGTGGTCTTCGAGATCAAGCTGGTCAGCGTCAAGTGACGCAATGACGCGTCCGCGCACCGCGCGGGCGCCTTGGTCACCGCGTCATCCCCGCGCAAGCGGGGATCCAGTGGCTGTCAAAGCAACGTCCATCTGCGCCGGCCCTGTGCCGGCGCAGTGCTTTTCAGCGCCGGGCAGCGTTCCGCGCTACCCTCCGCAGGTGTCGGATGAAATGAATACCGCTTTCCGCGCCGTGCTCAGCCCATGCATCGGCGTCTGTACGCTGGACGACAACGGGTTGTGTGAAGGCTGCCTCCGTACCACGTCCGAGATCGCGCACTGGTCGCAGATGAACGATGACGAACGCCTGCGTCTGATGGAGTACGTGCTGCCTGCGCGCGAACGCGTGCGCTCGCCGCTGGAGCAGCGCTTGCGCGAAGGCGGCGCACTGCGTCGTGCACTGCATCCGCTGGGTGCCATGCCGGCCGAGGCGGGCTGGAACCACGATGATCTGGTCGACCTGCTGCCGCCGGGACCATTGGCCGAAGCGGCCGTGCTGGCGGGACTGGTTCCCCGCGAGGAGGGCACCCAGGTGCTGCTGACCCGCCGCACCGATGGCCTGCGCCACCACGGTGGGCAGGTGAGCTTCCCGGGCGGCCGCATCGAGCCGACCGATGCCGATGCCGTCGCGGCGGCCTTGCGCGAAAGCCATGAGGAAATCGCATTGCCGGCGTCGCAGGTGACGCCGCTGGGCTTCCTCGATCCATTCACGACGATCAGTGGGTTCCGCGTGGTGCCGGTGGTCGCGTTGATCGATCCCGCCTTCGTGCCAGTGCCCGAGCCGAATGAAGTGGCCGACGTGTTCGAAGTGCCGCTCGACTACCTGCTGTCGCCGGACAACCTCCGCCGCGTCGAAGTCGACTATCGCGGGCGCCGGCGCGTCGTGCTTGAGTACGCGTGGCCTGGACAGCGCATCTGGGGCGCGACGGCCGCCATCCTGTTCAACCTGCGGCAACGGCTGGAGCAGCTTGCATGAATACGAACTGGACCACCCTGATCGATGCGCCTGCGTTGTCCGCCGTTCTCGGTGATGCGGGAGTGCGGCTGGTGGATGCGCGTTTCGTGATGCTCAACGCGGCGCCGGATGCGGGCCGCCAGGCCTATGCCGAGTCGCACCTGCCCGGCGCGGTGTACGCCGACCTGAATCTCGACTTGTCGGATCTGTCGAAGGTCGGTGAGGGTCGCCATCCATTGCCCGACAGCGACGTGCTCGCCCGCAGGTTGGGCGAATGGGGGATCGGGCCGGTACACCAGGTGGTGGTCTACGACGCCGGCGACGGCAGCATGGCGGCCGCACGCCTGTGGTGGTTGTTGAGGCTGATGGGACATCCGCGGGTGGCCGTGCTGGATGGAGGATTGGCCGCATGGCGTGTCATGGGTGGAGAGGAAACCGCCGAGGTTGCCGCACCGCCACCCGTCGCGGCGTATCCATCTCGTATGGATGCCCGTCAGCTCGTAAGTGCTGACGAAGTCCTGGACCGGCTGGACGAAGACAGCGGTTGGCTTGTCGATGCGCGGGCGGCCGAGCGCTTCCGTGGGGACGTCGAGCCCATCGATCCGGTCGCCGGGCATGTGCCGGGCGCGCTCAACCGTCCGTTCGCACAGAACCTGCGCGAGGGCCGTTTCAAGCCGGCGGAGGAGCTCCGCCTCGAGCTGTCTTCGCTGCTGGGTGCGCGCGCTCCTGGCGACACTGTGTTGATGTGCGGATCCGGCGTGACGGCTTGCCACCTGCTGCTCGCCTTCGAGCACGCCGGCCTGCGCGGTGCGCGGGTGTATCCCGGTTCGTGGAGCGGCTGGATCAGCGATCCATCGCGTCCTGTCGCCCGCGGCGACTGACGGCGCGACGCCTCACTTCTTCAGCTTGTCCACCAGAGCGCGCAACGCCTGCTGCGTATCGGGCGCATGCCATGCATCGACGAAGCGTTCCAGCTGGATCAGGGAAGGGTCCAGGGCCTCGACCAGGTCGCGGCGGGCGAGGGCGCGCGTCTGCAGCATCGGGTGGTGCGGCAGGCCCAGCAGTTGCTGCAGCCAGGCCACGGAACGGGCGACAACCTCCTGCTGATCGACCAGTTCGTCCACCAGGCCGATGTCGATCGCACGTTCGGCGGGCACCATTTCGCCCGCGACCAGCAAGCGTTCCGCGCGGTAGTTCCCGACCACGCGACGCATCAGGCGCTGGATGCCCTCCGGTACCACCAGTCCCACCTGGGTCTCGTTGAGGCCGAGCGCGAAGGGACGGGCGGGATCCGCGCTGCGCGCCATCACGCGATAGTCGCAGCACAGCGCCAGGACGCAGCCGCCGGCCGGGGCGTGACCGGTGATGGCCGCCACCACCGGTACGCGTGATTCGGCCAGCGTGCGCGCCGCGCCGAAGAATGCCTGCCAGGCGTCGAGGAGTGCCTTGCGGTCGTCGCCCAGTGACAGCAGATAGGGAACGTCCATGCCGGCAGAGAAGATCTTCGGGTTGCCGGCCAGCACGATGCCGCGCACCCCTTGGTCCAGCGCGGTGTTGAGCGCGTCGATGAGCGCGCGGCACAGCTCGGTGTTCAGAGCGTTGACGGGCGGGCGCGCAAGCCGGATCTCGCGGATGTCGCCATGGTCGATGGTGTCGATGAGTCCGGTCATTCATCCGCTCCCTGAAGTCAGGCCGGTATCATAGGCGCATGAACCATCGCACCGGAATGATCGGCCTGTCGGCCCTGTTGATGTCGGGCCTGGGCACCGCCCACGCGACCGAATGCCTGCCCGTCGCCAAGGCGGCGTGGGTGCGCATGCCACCGGTTGCGATGCCGATGATGGCTGGCTTCGCCCGCATCGAGAATCCGTGCAAGACCCCGGTCAGCATCGTCGGCGCGGAGAGCCTCGCCTTCGAGGACGTGTCCCTGCACGAAACGCGCGAAGCGAACGGCGTCAGCCGCATGCGCGAAGTGGCCGCGCTGCCCATCGCGCCCGGCAAGGCCGCCGAACTGAAGCCCGGCGGGCTGCATCTGATGCTGCATGGCCCCTACGCGCCGATAGCGGCGGGTGAGAAAGTGGTGATCACGCTGAGGCTCGCCGACGGCCGCTGGTTGCCGGTGCAGTTCGAGGTGCGCAAGAGCCTGCCCTGAACGCATCGATTCCTGTAGGAGCGACGTGAGTCGCGACCGCGGACCTGAAGCGACACGGCAGAACCGGAAGCATGGAGCAGCGTAGACGGAAGCAATTGGATAGCCTTTTGCATCCACTGTCTCCGGAAGATTCCGGTCGCGACTCACGTCGCTCCTACAGGGGGCCAAGGGCGCCGTTACTCCGACACCGCCCTGATCGCCGCCGGCAGCGGCGCGCTGTGGCCGGTCTGCGTGTCCATCCACACCACCACCACGTTGCCGTCCGAATACAGCACGCTGTCGTCCTTCGCCGACACGATGCGGTGGCCGATGGTGACGCTGCTGGTGCCCAGGCGGTCGACATAGAGCTCCACCACTACGTCGTTCGGCCAGGTGAGCGGGCGCTTGTAGTTGATGTTGTTGGCGGCCACGACGGGGGCGATGCGGTCGGTCATCGACACTTCCGGCACCGTCAGCATCCAGCGCACACGGGCTTCTTCCAGATACGAAATGTACTTGGCGTTGTTGACGTGGCCCATGCTGTCCATGTCGCGCCAGCGCACGCTGATCGGAATCTTCGCCAGCAGCTTGCGGCCGGCGGCGTTGGGATCGGTTGCGCTCATCGTGCGGCCTTCTTCGTCGTGGACTTGGTGGTTTTCTTGGTGGCGGACTTGCGCGGGGGCAGCACGTCGGGCTTGGCGACCGCGGCCGGCTTGCTGGCTTTGGGCGCCTTCGATTCGGGCAGCAGCTTGGCGAGGAAGCGACCGGTGTGCGAGCCGGGATGCGCCGCGATCTCTTCCGGCGTACCAGTCGCGAGGATCTGTCCGCCACGATGGCCGCCTTCCGGCCCCAGGTCCACCACCCAGTCGGCGGTCTTGATGACGTCCAGGTTGTGTTCGATGACGACAATGGTATTGCCGTCGTCGCGCAGCTTGTGCAGCACAGCCAGCAGGTGCTCGATGTCGTGGAAGTGCAGGCCGGTGGTCGGCTCATCCAGGATGTACAACGTACGGCCGGTATCGCGGCGCGAGAGTTCCTTCGACAGCTTCACGCGCTGCGCTTCGCCGCCGGACAGCGTGGTCGCGCTCTGGCCCAGCTTGATGTAGCTCAGGCCCACGTCCATCAGTGTTTCCAGCTTGCGCGCGATCGACGGGACCGGCTCGAACAGGGTCAACGCATCCTCGACGGTCATTTCCAGCACGTCGTTGATGTTGTAGCCCTTGTAGAGGATCTCCAACGTCTCGCGGTTGTAGCGCTTGCCGTGGCAGACATCGCAGGGCACGTACACGTCCGGCAGGAAGTGCATCTCAACCTTGATCATGCCGTCGCCCTGGCAGGCCTCACAGCGGCCGCCGCGCACGTTGAAGCTGAAACGCCCCGGCGAGTAGCCGCGTGCGCGCGACTCCGGTACCTGCGCATACAGTTCGCGCAGCGGCGTGAACAGACCCGTGTAGGTCGCCGGATTGGAGCGTGGCGTGCGGCCGATCGGGGACTGGTCGATGTCGACGACCTTGTCGAACAGGTCCAGGCCGGTCACTTCGCGGTACGGCGCGGGCTTGTGCGAGGCGCCGTTGATCTCGTTGGCGGCCAGCGAGTACAGCGTGTCGTTGATCAGCGTGGACTTGCCCGAACCCGATACGCCGGTGATGCAGGTGAACAGTCCCGACGGGATGTCCAGGTCCACGTCCTTCAGGTTGTTGCCAGTGGCGCCGCGCAGGTGCAGCGTCATCTTCGGGTTCGCCTTGTGGCGCGCCTTCGGCACTTCGATCTGGCGTTTGCCGGACAGGTACTGCCCGGTCAGCGAGCGGGGCGCCTTCAGCAAGTCTTCCAGCGTGCCCTGGCCGACGATCTCGCCGCCGTGCACGCCGGCACCGGGCCCGATGTCGAGCACGTAGTCGGCCATACGGATGGCGTCCTCGTCGTGCTCCACCACGATCACGGTGTTGCCGAGGTCGCGCAGGCGCGTCAGCGTGCCCAGCAGGCGCTCGTTGTCGCGCTGGTGCAGGCCGATGCTGGGCTCGTCCAGCACGTACATCACGCCAACCAAGCCGGCGCCGATCTGCGAGGCCAGGCGAATGCGCTGCGCTTCGCCGCCGGAGAGCGTGTCGGCCTTGCGCTCCAGCGTCAGGTAATCCAGGCCCACGTCGACCAGGAAGCCCAGGCGTTCGGCAATTTCCTTGACGATCTTGGTGGCGATCTCACCGCGCCAGCCGGGCAGGTCGAGGCTGCGGAAGAACGCCAGCGCTTCGTCCACCGGCAGTACCACCAGCGATGGTAGTGGGCGGTCGGCGACGAACACGTTGCGTGCGGACTTGTTGAGGCGCGCGCCCTGGCAATCGGGGCAGGGACGATCGCTGATGTACTTCGCCAGTTCCTCGCGCACCGCCGGCGATTCCGTCTCGCGGTAGCGGCGCTCCAGGTTCGGCACGATGCCCTCGAAGCGATGCTTGCGCTGCGTGCGCCCGCCCGATTCGGTGAGATAGGTGAAGGTGATGGTCTCTTCGCCACTGCCGTACAGCACGGCTTGCTGCACTTTCTCCGGCAGCGACTGCCACGGCGCGTCCGTGTCGAACTGGTAATGCTTGGCCAGCGAGGCGATCAGCTGGAAATAGTAGGCGTTGCGGCGATCCCAACCGCGCACGGCGCCCGCGGCCAGCGACAGCTCCGGATGCACGACCACGCGCGAGGGGTCGAAGAACTGCGCCACGCCCAGGCCGTCGCAGGTTGGGCAGGCGCCGACCGGCGAGTTGAACGAGAACAGGCGCGGTTCCAGTTCCGGCAACGAGTAATCGCAGACCGGGCAGGAATATTTCGACGAGAACAGCAGCGGGGCCGCATCGGGCTGGTCGAGCGACATCACCTGCGCCATGCCGTCGCCCAGCTTCAGCGCGGTCTCGAAACTTTCCGCCAAGCGCTGCTTGAGGTCCTCGCGCGGACGGAAGCGATCGATCACCGCTTCGATGGTGTGCTTCTGGCGCAGCGCCAACGGCGGCACGGCATCGATCTCGTGCAACTCACCATCGACGCGAACGCGCACGAAGCCCTGCGCGCGCAGCTGGTCGAACACTTGCGCATGTTCGCCCTTGCGTTCTCGGATCACCGGTGCCAGCAGCATGTAGCGCTGCTCGCCGTCGAGGGCCAGCACCTGGTCGACCATCTGGCTGACGGTCTGCGCTTCCAGCGGGTAGCCATGGTCCGGGCAGCGCGGCAGTCCGACGCGGGCGTACAGCAGGCGCAGGTAGTCGTAGATCTCGGTGATCGTGCCGACCGTCGAGCGCGGGTTGTGGCTGGTCGACTTCTGTTCGATCGAGATCGCCGGCGACAGGCCCTCGATGTGGTCTACGTCGGGCTTCTCCATCACCGACAGGAATTGCCGCGCGTACGCCGACAGCGATTCCACGTAGCGGCGCTGGCCCTCGGCGTAGATGGTGTCGAACGCCAGCGACGACTTGCCGGAACCGGACAGGCCGGTGATCACGATCAGCTTGTCGCGCGGCAGGTCGAGATCGATGTTCTTGAGGTTGTGGGTACGGGCTCCGCGGATGCGGATGAAGTCCATGGCCATCGGGTGGGGGGATCCGGAAAGCGAACAAGGAAGCGTAGCGATCTGCCTAGGTGGGGGCAAATGGCGCCATTGCCAGCGAAGTAGCGGGTTCGGGTGGGCGCTCAGTCAGCCGGGACGGCCGTTAGGGTGGCCAGGCTGCCGCCGTGCCCGCGACCGCAGTCCGCAAGCAGGGCCACGGGGGCGATCCATCCAAGTCATTGATCTAAAATGCTCCGCCCTGCTGCCGGCCGGACCTGTGGCCGCCCTCAGGCACCAGTCTGTGCGCCGATGCGGACAGTTCCTGTC
>CBIHLJ010000032.1:0-47879 GCA_966210745.1 uncultured Pseudoxanthomonas sp. | reverse complement strand
GCCCCCTGCCCTCCCCGACATCCCCACCGAACCGACGGTGCTGCTCAACGAGCTGCGTGGCATCGACTGGCTTCAACTGCTGGAAACCTGGGGCCTCAAGCTGCTCGCTGCGGCCGTCATCTTCCTGGTGGGGATGTGGCTGGCCAAGCGACTGAGTACTGGGCTCGAGCGCGTCCTGGTCCGTACCCAGGCCGACACGACCCTGGGCGGATTCCTGCGCCGCGTCAGCTACGCGGCCATGATGGTGCTGGTCATCATTACCGTGCTTACGTCATTGGGCGTGAATCCCACCTCGATGCTCGCGGTGCTGGGTGCCGCGGGCCTCGCGGTCGGCCTGGCCTTGAAGGACTCGCTGTCGAACATCGCGTCGGGCGTCATGCTGATCGTGCTACGGCCTTTCCGCGAGGGCGATTTCGTGCAGGCGGCCGGGCTCGAGGGTGTAATCGAAGAAGTGCGAATCTTCCAGACCCGCATGCGTACCCTCGACAATCGCCTGATCGTGCTGCCGAACAGCCTCATCACTACCGCACCGATCATCAATTTCACCGCCAAGCCCCAGCGCCGCATCGACATCCTGGTAGGCGTTGGTTACGACGACGACCTCAAGCAGGCCAAGCAGGTATTGCTGGATATCGCGCACGCCAACGCGATGGTGCTGAAGGACCCGGAGCCTTTCGTCTTCGTGTCGAAACTGGGCGAAAGCAGCGTCGACCTGACGCTCTACGCCTGGGCGAAGACGAAGGATTTCGGCCAGGCACGAAGCGACCTGACGGAAGCCGTGCGCACCGAGATCATCGGCAACGGCTTGAACATCCCCTACCCGCAGCGCGACCTGCACGTATACCACCACAACGCCGACGGTACGCCGCTCACGGACATCATCACCAAGGGCGTGGTGGACGACGGCGACGTGGCGAAGCCCGCGTTGTAGGGCGGAGCTTGCTCCGCTGGAACCTGTCGTGAAGCCGAGCAAGCTCGGCCCGACGCCTCACTCGCCGGCGAGCGCCGCCATGTGCCTGCGATAGTGACGCAGCTCTTCGATGGAGTCGCGCACGTCGCTCAATGCGGTGTGGCTGGCCTGCTTGCGCACGCCTTCCAGCACCTGCGGTGCCCAGCGGCGCGCGAGTTCCTTGAGCGTGCTGACATCGAGGTTGCGGTAGTGGAAGTACTTCTCCAGCCGCGGCATCAGGCGATGCAGGAAGCGACGGTCCTGGCAGATCGAGTTGCCGCACATCGGAGAGGCGCCAGCGGGCACCCACTCGTTGAGGAACGCAACCGTATGCGCCTCGGCCTGGCCCAGGGTCACCTGGCTTTCCACCACGCGCTTCCACAAGCCCGACCTGCCATGCTGGTTGCGGTTCCAGTCGTCCATCGCCTCCAGCACCGCGACCGGGTGCGCGATCGCGAACTCCGGCCCCTCGGCGAGTGCGTTCAGGCGGGAATCGGTGACCACGGTGGCGATCTCCAGGATCGAATCGCGATCGGTGTCCAGACCGGTCATCTCCAGGTCGATCCAGATCAGGCGGTCGTTGTGCGTGTTTTGCGATGCCATGCAGCAGTCCGTGACGGAAAGAAGGCCCGGATATCCGCACCGGGGATGCGGGCGTGCCGCATCATGTCATCATAACGCAGACCCTTCTCGCGACCGGCCCATGAATCCGACCACCGACCACACCGTGCTCACCGCGATGCTGGCGCCGGCGTTCTTCCTGACCGCGACCGCCTCACTGCTGCTGTCAGCCAACAACCGTCTCGCACGTATCATCGACCGGGCGCGCACGCTGCTGCGTGAGCTGGCCGAGGTGGAAGAAGACGCGGGGCGTGAACTGCTGGAAAAGCGGATCGCGCTGCAGCGCCAGCGCAGCCTGATCATCCTGCGCGCGGGCCAGCTGCTTTATGGCGCGATCAGTTGCTTCGTCGGCACCAGCCTGGCGGTGGCGGTGGATACGTTCACCGGGCACAGGCTGGGCTCGCTGCCTACCTGGCTCGCAGCATTGGGCGTGGTGGCGATGCTGGCCGCAAGCCTGCTGCTGGCCCGTGAATCGACCCTGGCCGTCACCGCAATCAACGAAGAGATGGACCACCGCAAGGTGAAGCGGAAGATGCCGGTCTCATCGAACTAGACCAGCGGACGTCCTCGCTTGGCGCGGAAGTAGTTGGTCAGGCGGCGACCGGCTTCGTCGCCCAGCACGCCACCGACAACCTCGACGCGATGGTTGTGGCGCGGATCCGCGACCAGATCGAACACGCTGCCGCATGCGCCGGTCTTGGGATCGGAAGCGCCAAAGACCAGGCGCGCGACCCGCGCATGCACCAGGGCCATCGCGCACCTGGCGCAGGGCTCGTGCGTGACGTACAGCGTGCAGCCGACCAGCCGGTGATTGCCCAGCGCCCCGCCTGCCTGCCGCATAGCCACGATTTCGGCGTGCGCGCTGGGATCATGGTCGGCGATGTTGCGGTTCCAGCCTTCGCCCAGTACCTGTCCATCGGCGCCGATGAGCACGGCGCCGACCGGGATCTCGTCGAATTCGCGCTCGGCGCGGTCGGCCAGCGCGAAGGCGTGGCGCATCCAGTATTCGTCATCCACGTCTTCGCGTCCTGATCGCCCGTCCCATGCCAGCTCAGGGATTGTCGCCTGCAGCTCCCTCGACGCACAACGGTGAGGTGCACGGGAACATGGCGCTCGTCACAGCGATTGAGACGACATTGAATAGAATCGTCGTGGGGACTCCGCCGATACCACCGACTCGCCTTTTCAAGTGGAGGGCTAGCGCGTGCCCCATTCCATCAATCGATCACAAGGATGCGCAAATGTTCAACAAGTTCATTGCAGTGCTCGCCCTGGCCACCTTCGGCGCCCCCGCCCTCGCGCAGGAGGGGGGTACGACCACGTGCTCCACCATCATCACATCCCTGCCATACACGATCACCGCGCCCGGCAACTACTGTCTGCGCAATGATGCTGTCATCCAGAGCCACTACGGCGTCCACATCGCCTCCAGTGACGTGGTACTCAACTGTCGGGGCCGTAGCATCCAGGCAGAGACGCTGTCGGCCGGCTCGGACGGTATCGCTGGCATGCCCGGACTGGAGAACGTGACCGTGCAGAATTGCGTGGTAAGGAACTTCGACCGGGGGATCACCGCGGGTTACGAGGGTCGCAATACCCAAGTCCTCAACAATCGCGTCGAGAACGTGCTGTCCAACGGCATTGCGGTCTGGGGTCACGACGCCCGCGTGGTAAACAACCGCGTGTCCAACATCCTCCCCGACACCGCCTACCAGGTTGTCGGGATCAGCCTGTTTCCCTTTTCGCCCGAAGTTTCAGCCACCGGCCAGGAAGCCATCAACAACACCGTCGCGGGCCTGACGGCCGATTACATGCTGGTGGGCATGATGATCTCCGGCTCGACCAACCCTCGCCTGGTCAACAATCATGTCCTTGATCTGCGTCGCCGCACGGACACGAATGCCATCGGAATCTGGTTCACCGGCTGGGCGCAGGGCGCGTCCACCACGGGCGGCCAGTTGATCAACAATGCATTGATGATGCGCGAGCCCGGGGTGTCGGGACTCTCGGGCCAACCCGCACTTTGCAAGGGAAACACCTCGGTAGGCATTGCCGTGTCGGGCTTCGAGTCCTGCCTGGTGCGCGCAGACAACACCACCATCCAGTGACGCGTCAGACCGCCGGAAGGGATTCCGGCGGATTTCCTCGCGGCGGCGGCCATGCGCCGCCGCCATCCATCATTCCCACTCGATCGTCGCGGGTGGCTTGCCCGAGATGTCGTAGACCACGCGCGACACGCCACGCAGTTCGTTGATGATGCGATTGCTCACCGTGCCCAGGAAGTCGTACGGCAGGTGCGCCCAGTGCGCGGTCATGAAATCGATCGTCTCTACCGCACGCAGCGCGATGACCCATTCGTACGCGCGCGCGTCGCCGACCACGCCCACCGACTTCACCGGCAGGAACACCGCGAAGGCCTGCGAGGTCCTGTCGTACAGGTCAGCCTTGCGCAGTTCGTCGATGAAGATGGCATCCGCCTTGGCCAGCAGCTCCGCGTACTCGGGTTTAACCTCGCCGAGAATGCGCACACCCAGGCCCGGACCCGGGAACGGATGGCGGTAGACCATCGTGCGAGGCAGGCCGAGTTCGACGCCGAGGCGGCGCACTTCGTCCTTGAACAGCTCGCGCAGCGGCTCCACCAGGCCCAGCTTCATGTGCTCGGGCAGGCCGCCGACGTTGTGGTGGCTCTTGATGACGTGCGCCTTGCCGGTCTTGCTGCCGGCCGACTCGATCACGTCCGGATAGATCGTGCCCTGCGCCAGCCACTTGGCGTTCTTCAGCTTGTTCGATTCCTCTTCGAAAATCTCGACGAACAGGTTGCCGATGATCTTGCGCTTGGCTTCCGGGTCGGCAACCCCTTCCAGCGCCTTGAAATAGCGGTCCGCCGCGTTGACGCGCACGACCTTCACGCCCATGTGCTCGGCGAACATCGCCATCACCTGATCGCCTTCCTGCCAGCGCAGCAGGCCTGTATCGACGAACACGCAGGTCAGCTGGTCGCCGATGGCCTTGTGCAGCAGTGCCGCAACCACAGAGGAATCGACACCACCGGACAGGCCAAGGATCACTTCATCGGAACCCACCTGCTCGCGCACGCGGGCGATCTGGTCCTCGATGATGTTGGCTGCCGTCCACAATGTCTTGCAACCGCAGATGTCGGCAACAAAGCGGCGCAGCAGCGTCTGGCCCTGCTTGGTGTGCGTCACTTCCGGATGGAACTGCACGCCGTACCAGTGCTTTTCTTCCAGCGCCATCGCCGCGACCGGGATACGGTCGGTGGTGGCGGTGATCGTCCAGCCCGGCGGCGCCTTCGCGACGTGATCGCCATGGCTCATCCACACATCGATGCGCGGCTCACCCTGGTGGTCGCTCAGGCCGCCCAGCAGCGCGTCGTGTGCAACCAGCTGCACTTCGGCGTGGCCGAATTCGCGCGCGTCCGCGGCCTCCGTCGCGCCGCCCAGCTGTGCGGCCAGCGTCTGCATGCCATAGCAGATGCCCAGGATCGGCAGACCGCTATCGAAGACCTGCTGCGGCGCGGCGGGGGCGCCATGCTGGGTGGTCGATTCCGGGCCGCCCGACAGGATGATGCCCTTGGCGCCGAACTTCGCGATTTCGTCCGGGTCGTGGTCCCACGCCCAGATCTCGCAGTAGACGCCGATCTCGCGGATGCGGCGGGCGATCAGCTGCGTGTACTGCGCGCCGAAGTCTAGGATGAGGATCTTGTCGGTGTGGATATTCGTCATGGTGTCCTGCGGCTATAAACGAAGAAGGGAAACGCTGGCGTCTCCCTTCTCTGGCAACGATCAGCCCATCCGATAATTCGGTGGTTCCTTGGTGATCTGCACATCGTGCACGTGGCTCTCGCGCTGGCCGGCGCCCGTGATCACCACGAACTTCGGCTTGGCGCGCATCTCCTCGATGGTGGCGCAGCCCACATAGCCCATCGTGGCACGCAGGCCGCCGACGAGCTGGTGGATGATGCCGCCGACCGAACCGCGGTACGGCACGCGGCCTTCGATGCCTTCCGGCACCAGCTTGTCGGCGTCGCTGGCGTCCTGGAAATAGCGGTCCTTGGACCCCTTTTCCATCGCACCCAGGCTGCCCATGCCGCGATAGCTCTTGTAGCTGCGGCCCTGGAACAGTTCGACTTCGCCCGGCGCTTCCTCGGTGCCGGCGAACAGGCCGCCGATCATCACCGTGGACGCACCGGCGGCGATCGCCTTGCCGATATCGCCCGAGTAGCGGATGCCGCCGTCGGCGATCAGCGGGATACGGTCCTGCAGGGCTTCGGCCACCATGTCGATCGCGGTGATCTGCGGCACGCCCACGCCGGCCACCATGCGGGTGGTGCAGATCGAGCCCGGGCCCACGCCGACCTTCACCGCGTCGGCGCCGGCGTCCATCAGCGCCAGTGCGGCATCGCCGGTGACGATGTTGCCGCCGATGATCTGCAGATGCGGGAAGCGCTTCTTGACCCACGCCACGCGGTCCAGCACGCCCTGCGAGTGGCCGTGCGCGGTGTCGACGATGATGACGTCCACGCCCGCAGCCACCAGTGCCTCGACCCGCTGGTCGGTGTCGCCGCCCACGCCCACTGCGGCACCCACGACCAGGCGGCTGGCGCTGTCCTTGGCGGCGTTGGGATTGTCGGTCTTCTTCTGGATATCCTTGA
The DNA here is from genome assembly GCA_966210745.1 of uncultured Pseudoxanthomonas sp. Lineage (GTDB taxonomy): Bacteria > Pseudomonadota > Gammaproteobacteria > Xanthomonadales > Xanthomonadaceae > Pseudoxanthomonas_A. The sequence goes on along the minus strand of CBIHLJ010000032.1, from coordinate 41,637 downwards.
CGGTGATCAGGCCGCGCAGGTCGAAGGCGTCGTTCACCACCAGCACCTTCTCGATGCGGTGCCTGTGCAGCAGCTGCAGCACTTCGTCGTCGCTGGCGCCTTCCTTCACCGTGACCAGGCGATCCTTCTTGGTCATGATGTGGCGCACCGGATCGTCGAGCTTCTTCTCGAAGCGCATGTCGCGGCTGGTGACGATGCCGACCAGCTGGCCGCCGTCGACCACCGGCACGCCGGAGATGTTGCGCGCGCGAGTGAGTTTGAGCACTTCGGCGATGGTGGTTTCGGGCCCGACGGTGAAAGGTTCCTTGATCACGCCGGCTTCGAACTTCTTGACCTTGGCCACTTCGGCGGCCTGCTGTTCTACGGTCAGGTTCTTGTGCAGGATGCCGATGCCGCCCAGTTGGGCCATGGCGATGGCCAGGCGGGCTTCGGTAACGGTATCCATGGCGGCCGAGACGATCGGCAGCTTCAGCCGCAGGTCGCGCGTCAGGCGCGTTTCCAGGCTGACATCCTTGGGCAGGACGGTGGAATGGGCGGGGACGAGGGAAACGTCGTCGTACGTCAGTGCTTCAGCCTGGATGCGCAGCATCGGCGGGCCCGGGAGAGTTGGGGAAGCGCGGCATTATACCCTGATCGGCGGGGCTTCCGCCTGCCGCCGCAACTGGAACGATGCTTTCCCGGTGCCCGTCATTGGCATGTGGGAGCGACGTCAGTCGCGATGGGGCTTTACCGGTGGCCCTGTCGCGACTGACGTCGCTCCCACAAAGCCCCTCGGCCGCCCTTTCAGGCGCGTGCTTCAGCCGCTTCCAGCGTGTTCTGCATCAGCGTGGCCACGGTCATCGGACCTACCCCGCCCGGCACGGGCGTAATCCAGCTGGCGCGCTCGACGGCCGCATCGAAGCCCACGTCGCCGACCAGTCGGCCGTCATCCAGCCGGTTGATGCCGACATCGATCACCACGGCCCCGGGCTTGACCCATTCGCCCGGAACAAGGCCAGGCTTGCCCGCCGCGACCACCAGGATATCGGCATCGCCGACCCGGGCCTGCAGCACGTCGCGCGGGGTGAACTTGTGGCAGCTGGTCACTGTGCAGCCGGCGATCAGCAGTTCCAGTGCCATCGGCCGGCCGACGTGGTTGCTGACGCCGACAATGGTGGCGTTGCGGCCACGCACCGGCTGGTCGGTATACCCGAGCAGCGTCGTGATGCCGCGCGGCGTGCACGGACGCAGGCCGAACTGGCGCAGGGCCAGGTGGCCGACGTTGGCTGGATGGAAACCGTCCACGTCCTTGCGCGGATCGATCCGTTCGATCAGGCGCGTGGCGTCCGGAATGCCCGGCAACGGAAGCTGCACCAGGATGCCATGGATCTTCGGATCCGCATTCAGCTGGTCGATGAGGCCCAGCAGCTGTGCCTCGGAGGTGCCTTCCGGCATGTCGTAGTCGTAGGCGGCGATGCCCACCTTTTCCGCCGCTCGACGCTTGTTGCGCACGTAAACGGTGGAAGCGGGATCTCCGCCCACCAGCACCACGGCCAGGCCGGGGCGCGCCTGGCCCGCGGCCACCCGCACGTCCACCCGGACCTTCAGTTGGTCGAGCAGGTTTTCGGCAATGCGGCGGCCGTCCAGGATTCGGGCAGTCATGGGGAAAGTGCGGTGTAGAGTCGGTGCACATTGTCCCCGATTCCATCCCCATGTTGTAGGAGCGCCCCATCGGCGCGATGCTGTTCCACTTAGCCTCGAAGGCATCGCGCCCATGGGGCACTCCTATGGACCGAGACCATGACTGACACCACCGCCCTGGAAGCCGCCGCGTTCCGCCGCCTGCTCAGGCACCTCAACAGGGACCGCACCGATGTGCAGAACATCGATCTGATGATCCTGGCCGGCTTCTGCCGCAACTGCCTGGCGGACTGGTACCGCGAAGCGGCTGCGGAGTCGGGCATCGCGATGGACAAGGACGAAGCGCGCGAGCGGGTCTACGGCATGCCGTTCGCCGACTGGAAGGCACGGCACCAGGCGGAGGCGACACCGGAACAGCTGGCCGCGTTCAAGGCGGCCCAAGAACGCCATGGCTGAACATCGCGTCCGTCGCATGGCCCTGTGGATCGCTGCGCTCGCGCTCGCCGCCTATCTCGCCCTCTGTGCCCTGCTCTATCTGCAGCAGCGCCGCCTGATCTACTACCCGCAGTTCACCCAGGTCGCCCCGGAGCAGACGGACTTCGTCCTAGCGCGACCGGATGCGGTGCTGCGGGGCTGGGTGATCAATCCCGGCCGCACGGATGCCGCGCTGTACTTCGGCGGCAATGCGGAATCGGTGGAAGCCAACCGTGACGCCTTCGCCCGCTGGCTGCCGACGCAAACCGTGTACCTGGTGGCCTACCGGGGCTACGGCGCAAGCGACGGCGACCCGTCGGAGACCGCACTGCTCGCGGATGCCCTGGCGCTGCATGACGACGTCGCCAGGCGCCATCCGACCGGCATGATCGCCGTCACCGGTCGCAGTCTGGGGAGCGGCATGGCGGTCCACGTGGCAGCCGAGCGCGACGTCGCCAACCTGATCCTGGTCACGCCATTCGACAGCCTGGCGGCGGTCGCCCAGTCGCACTATCCGATGTTCCCGGTCCGCCTGCTGCTGAAGGACAGCTACGATTCCGTCGCACGGCTGCCCGGATACAAAGGAAGGGTGCTGGTGCTGCGCGCCGGACAGGACGTGGTGGTGCCACCGCCGCACACAGACCGCCTGCTGGCGTCGTTCAAAGGGCCGGCGCAGGTGGTGGATTTTCCGCTCGCAGGCCATGACGATCTGTCTGCGGATCCCGCCTACTGGCCGGCGATCCGCGACTTCCTCAGCCGCGCCGACTGATCCGGAGCGCTATTCCTCTTCTTCCTCGCCGATGATCTCGGCGGCTTCCTCGTTCAGCGCCTTCGCCTCGCGCTTGGGCTTGGTGAACGGCGTCGGCGTAGGCTTGGTGGGTCTGGCGTTGCCGTAAAGCGCCGGGATACCTGATCTGAGGTCGCCGCCCGCGATCTCCAGTTCGAGACGCTCGGCGTCCCGCCGGCGGATTTCCTGAGCGATCGTCTCGGCATCTTCGCGCGACATGCCCACGCTCATCAACGCGGCCTGACCGAACTCCACCGCGGATTCGAACGTCTCCCGGATCTGGAAATCCACGCCTGCGGCGATCAGCGCCAGCGAGTGCTCTCGGTCGAACGAGCGCACCAGCACCTGCGCCTGCGGGAACTCGTGCTTGACCAGTTCCACGATGCGGTTGGCCGCTTCCTTGTCGTCGATGCAGATGGCGATGGATTGGGCCGTCTGCGCGCCGCACGCACGCAGCACGTCCAGCCGCGTGCCGTCGCCGTAGTAGATCTTGAAGCCGAACTCCTCGGCGCTGCGGATCATCTCGATATCGGTGTCGATGATCGTCACGTCCACGTCGCGCGCCAGCAGCGACTGGCTCATCACCTGGCCGAAGCGGCCGAAGCCGATGATCAGCACGCTGCCGCTGAGGCCTTTCGCTTCCTCGATACCTTCCATCGAGGGTTGCTCCGGGTGAGTGAACCGGCGCAACAACAGCACGAACAGCGGCGTCAACGCCATCGACAGCACCACGATCGCGGTGAGGTTGGCATTGACGGTGGCATCGATGATGCCGGCCGCGGCGGCGGCGGCGAACAGCACGAAGGCGAACTCGCCGCCCTGCGCCATCAGCACCGCACGGTCGAGCGCTTCGGCATGCGAACTGCGAGTGACGCGCGCGACCATGTAGATGCAGGCGGCCTTCACCACCATCATCGCAAGCACTGCGCTGACAATGAGCGGCCAGTTGGCCGCCACCACGCCCAGGTCCAGCGCCATGCCCACGCCCAGGAAGAACAGTCCCAGCAGAATGCCGCGGAAGGGTTCGATGTCCGCCTCGATCTGGTGACGGAAGGTCGACTCGGACAACAGCACGCCGGCCAGGAAAGCGCCCATCGCCATCGACAGGCCGCCCAGTTGCATCAGCAGCGCCGCGCCCAGCACCACCAGCAGGGCCGCCGCCGTCATCACCTCACGCGCCCTGGCCGCAGCGAGGATGCGGAAGAAAGGGTTCAGCAGCCAGATACCGGCTGCGATCAGCCCGGCCAGCGATGCGACACCGATGCCGATCGCCATCCAGCGCGAACCCTCCTCAGGCTGCACCACCTGGGGCGACATGAAGGCCACCAGCACCAGCAGTGGCACGATCAGCAGGTCCTCGAACAGCAGGATCGACACCACTTTCTGGCCATGCGGCAACGCGACGTCGCCGCGCTCCGCCAGCAACTGCATGACCACCGCCGTCGAGGTCAGCACGAAGCCCATGCCACCGATGAACGAAATCGCCAACGGATAGCCGAAGGCCAGTCCCACGCCGGTCAGCAACACCGTACACACCGCGATCTGCAGCGTTCCCAGGCCGAAGATCTGCTTGCGCAGGCTCCACAGGTGGCTGGGTCGCATTTCCAGACCGATGACGAACAGGAACATCACCACGCCGAGTTCGGCGACGTGCAGGATGGACTGGGGATCGGAGAACCACTTCAGGCCGAAGGGCCCGATCGCCAGGCCGGCGGCGAGATAGCCCAGGACCGATCCCAGGCCCAGGCGCCGGAAGATCGGGACGGTGACGACGGCGGCGCCCAGGAGGGCGACGACACTGACCAGTTGGCTGGCACCGGATTCTGCACTCATGCCGGCAGTCTACCGGATGGACGCGCCTGCTCTAACGGCGCGGCGTTTTCATCGCCAGCCATACACCTGCTGCCACCGGTATCGCGAAGATCAGCAACTGGATGGGCAACTCTTCCTGCAGCGAGTAGCCGTGCGACATGCCCGTACGCAGGTTCCACAGCACGGCGAGCAACCAGCCCAGGCTGAAGAACGCCGCCGCGGCACGACGTTTGGCCGGCTTGGCCAGCCGCATGGCGAAGCCCGCGATCAGCAGGCCGACGACAATGAAGATCAAGGTCCGCACGGTGTGATCCTCCCCGGCAGGGGATTCGCGCGGGCCAGCCCGCGCGCCAACATTACCGCAATCCATTACCAGAGTTTCGACCCGGGAACGGGTCACGCAGCCCGCTCCCGGCCACGCTCACTTGGTGGTGTAACCACCGTTGACGAGGATGGTCTGCCCTGTGATCCACCAACCGTCGCTGACGAGGTGCCGGATGAAAGGCACCACGTCCTGGATGTCGGTCAATCCTGTCTTGCTGAAAGGCGACAGCGCCGCAGCGGTCTTGTGGTACGCCACCGCATCCTCGCCCTCGGCCGGATAGAAGAACGGCGTGTCCATGGGACCGGGACCTACCGCGGTCACCGAAATGCCGCGCGTACCGAACTCCTTGGCAGCAGCACGGGTAAAATGTTCCACCGGCGCCTTGGTGCCTGCGTACGATGCATAGAACGGCGTGAAAGCGCCGAGCAGTGAGGTCACCAGCGTGACCACCTTGCCGTTGTCGTTGACGTGCCGCCCCGCCTCCTTCAGGAAGAAGAACGCGGCCTTGGCGTTCACCGCGCTCATTTCGTCGTACTCGGCTTCGCTGATGTCGGTGATCGGTTTCTTCAGCACCTTACCCACTGTGTTGATGGCGATGTCCGGCCGACCCACCATCGCGACGGTATCGGCGAAGAGCCGTTCGACGCCACCCGCGGTGGTCAGGTCGCCCTGCAACGCGACGGCGCGGGCGCCTGCATCGCGGATCGCGGCCATGGTCTTTTCGGCGTCGGCGTGGCTCGCGTCGCTGTTGTAGTGGATGGCGATCGCGGCAGCACCTTGCTGCGCAAGGTCGCGGGCAATCAGGCCGCCGAGGTTCTTGGCGCCGCCGGCGATCAGGGCGACTTTGCCCTGGATGGAATGATCAGTCATGGGAATGCTCCTGGCTTGGGACGGAACCTCGCGGCGATGCCGGATAACAGACTGGGCAAGCGCCGCGAGGCACGTCTAAGATGAGGTGAACGCACTCCGGCGGGCTTTCACGATGTCCCATCCGCTGTCAAATTCTCCGACCTCAACTCACATTACTGAGCCGCACGATGCCCTAGCGACCGCTGCCGATCCGGAACCCGGCCAGACACCGCAGTACCGCGTGTTGACGCAGGCGCGCTGGCCGGGCGTGGAGGTGCTGCTCTGCAAGGAAGACATCCGGCAACGCACGCTCTGGGCCATCGACGAGCCGCGCCATACCGTCATCGTCCATCTCGGCGGCACCATGCGCGAACTCGATACCGAGATCGATGGAGTCGGCGCCACCCACACCCCCCCTTCACCGGGCGACATCTGGCTGGTCCCCGCCGGGAAGCGTTATGCCAGCCAGGCGTCTGGCCAGGTCATCACCTATGCCGAACTGCGCGTTTCTCCCACGGCGGACGTGGACGTGGGCGCCGACCGGCGTGCCGCGATCGATGCCCTGATGCCAAGGCTGGGCCATCGCGACGAGTTCCTGCATTACAGCGTTGCCCGCTTGGGGCGACTCAGCCAGCGGGACGACGACCTGTCGGCGATGATGGCCGAGCGCCTGCAGTTGCTGCTGCGCCAGCACCTGTATGACGTCTATCGGCTGCCCGCCACGCCAGCCACCGCGCCGATGGTGTTGTCGCCCCATATCGCACGACAGCTCAGCGACCACATCGAAAGCACCCTGGGCGAACGCATCGCCCTGTCCACGCTCGCGGCGCTCGCCGGCATGAGCGTGCATCAGTTGCTGATCGCATTCCGCCGCACCTTCGGCACCACGCCGGCGCAATACATCCTGGCGCAGCGACTGCGCCGTGCGCGCTGGCACTTGCTCAACCGCAACGACGACATCACGGACATCGCCCTCGCCTGCGGATTCGCCAGCCACAGCCATCTGAGTGCTGCCTTCAAGCGCGATACCGGCATCACGCCCCGCCAGTTCCGCGACGGCCTGCGGATGCGTCCGCTGGATTGACTAGCTCGCGCGGCAGAACGCTGCGTAGTCGATGTAACCGGGGAACGGCCGACCAGCGGCGCAGACCGGGCAGTCCGGATCGTGGCGCAGGCGGGTTTCGCGGAAGCGCATGGCGAGCGCATCGAAGTGCAGCAACCGGCCCGCCAGTGTTTCGCCGGTACCCAGCAGCAGCTTGAGCACTTCGGTGGCCTGCAACAGGCCGATCACGCCGGGCAGCACGCCCAGCACGCCGGCCTCGGCGCAGTTGGGTGCGAACTCCGGCGGTGGCGGTTCCGGGAACAGGCAGCGGTAACAAGGCTGCTCGCCACGATGGCGACCCGCATCGAACACGCTCACCTGCCCTTCGAATCGCTGCACGGCGCCATAGACCAGCGGCTTGCCCAGCTTCACGCAGGCATCGTTGAGCAGGTAGCGGGCGGGGAAGTTGTCGGCACCATCCAGTACCACGTCCACACCGTCCAGCAGCCGCTCTACGTTCTCTGCCGTGACGCGCTCCTCTACCGCTTCCACCTGCGTGCGCGGATTGAGTGCGGCCAGCGTCGCCTGTGCGGACGCGACCTTCGGCTCTCCGATACGGGCCTCGGTGTGCAGGATCTGGCGCTGCAGGTTGCTGCGGTCGACCACGTCATCGTCCGCGATGCGCATGTGCCCAACACCGGCGGCGGCAAGGTAGAACGCCGCCGGCGATCCCAGCCCGCCCGCGCCGATCATCAGCACCCGCGCCTGCTGCAGGCGCTGCTGGCCCGCGACGCCGACTTCGGGCAGCGACAGGTGGCGCGAATAGCGTTCGTTGAAGTCGCGCGCCTCCGCCGATAACGCCGGCATGACGATGGCGCGATGCTCTTCGATCCAGCGTGAGGTACCACCTGCGACGGAGGCCAGCCGGGTGTAGCCGGCGGCTTCCAGCACGCGTGCGGTCTCCATCGAGCGTCCGCCCTTCTGGCAGATCAGGACAATGCTGGCATCAAGGTCCGGCAGGTGCGCTGCGGGATCGCGCTCCAGCACGGCCTTGCTGATGCCGCGCGCGCCCTCCGCCTGCCCGCTGGTCCGTTCGTGGTCCTCGCGCACATCAATGAACACACTGCCCTGCGCCAGCAGCACGGCAACGTCCCGGGGTTCGATTTCGCGGATGGCCATGCGGCGATTATCGCGCAAGTCGCAACGCCGCCTGCCTCAGCAGCCGATCACGTCGACGACATCGCCGGCGCGATAGTCGCGCGCACCCTCGGACAGCACGATCAGCGCATTGCTGTCGGCCGCCGCGCGCAGCTGATGCGAGGCATCGGCGGCATTCGGCATGACCAGCAGACGGCCGTCTGGCGTACCGTCGAGCCAGCCGCGCAGGAACTCCAGGCGCTCATGCGTCTTGCGCCAGGGCGCACCCAGTACCGCCTTCCAGCGCGGGCGCGGCTCGCGCCGCCGCTGCAGGCCGTCCAGCAGGTCACGACCCAGCGTCAGGAACGTGGCCAGCACCGATACCGGGTTGCCCGGCAGGCAGAGGAACAGCGCACGGTCCAACTCACCGAACAGCACCGGCATGCCTGGTTTCATCCGCACCTTCCAGAAATGGATACGGCCGTTCGCGGCCAGCAGACCCGGCACATGATCCTTCTCGCCCGCCGATACGCCGCCACAGGTGATGACCACGTCGAACGCCGCCGCGGCATCGGCCAGCGTGGTCTTCATGCGCTCTGGATCGTCGGGCAGGGTCGGCCATGCCGTCGGCTCGAGGCCCTCTGCACGCAGCAGGCCCATGAGCAGGTCGCGGTTGCTGTTGTAGATCTGGCCCGGTGCCAGCGGCAATCCGGGCTCCACCAATTCGTCACCGGTGGTGAACACGGCCACGGTCGGGCGCTGCGTGACGGCCAGCGATGCGATACCCAGCGCCGCGGCAAGCGAAACGCGCGCCGGCGTCAGCCACTGTCCTTCCTCAAGGACACGGACGCCCGCCTGCACGTCCTCGCCGACACGGCGGACATCCGCACCCGGCGCGATGCCGGCAGGTATGTGGACCGCCCCCTTGTCTTCGGCGCAGTCTTCCTTGATGGCGACCGTATCGGTGCCGCGCGGCAACGGTGCCCCGGTGGTGATGCGGACGCATTCGCCGGCACCGACCTCCAGATCCTGCTGTCGCCCCGCGAACTGCTGGCCCATCAGGCACAGCGTGGTCGAACCCTCCTTCGGCAAGCTGGCATGGGCAAACGCGAAGCCGTCCATGCGACTGTTGTCGAACGGCGGGAGCGCGATCGGCGAGGTGATGTCCTCGGCCAGTACGCGGCCGCTGGCACGCGTCACCGGAACCCGCTCTGCCTTAAGCATCCGGTTGCCGGCGACCTCGCGGACGATGTCGCGGGCAGAAGCGAAATCGATGCGGGTCGGGTAAGCCGTCACTTGCCGCGCTTGACGTGCCGGATCAAGCGGCGCTTCTTGGCGATCTGCTTCTCGGTCAGCACGTTCTTCTTGCCTTCGTACGGGTTGCTGCCTTCGCGGAAGACGAAGCGCACCGGCGTGCCGACCAGCTTGAAGCGCTTGCGGAAGAAGTTCTCCAGGTACCGCTTGTACGATTCCGGCAGCACCTTCAGGCGCGTGCCATGGACGATGAAGGTCGGCGGGTTGGCGCCGCCCGGGTGTACATAACGCAGCTTGGAGACATGGCCGCGGATGCTCGGCGGCGGGTTGGTTTCGTACGCGACTTCCAGCGCCTTGTTGACCTCGCTGGTGCCGAACTCCTTCGTCGCCGACGCATGCGCGCGGTGGATGGCCTTGAACAGTTCGCGCAGGCCGGAGCCGTGCAGCGCGGAAATGCGCACCACCTCGGCCCACTCGACGAATCCCAGCTTGCGGGCGAGCAAGGCCTCGGCCTGTTCGCGCTGGTAGGCGGTCAACCCGTCCCACTTGTTGATCGCCACCACCAGGGCGCGTCCCGCATCGAGCACGGCGCCCAGCACGCTGGCGTCCTGATCGGTGACACCTTCGGTCGCATCCAGCAGCAGCACGGCGACCTGGCATTGTTCGATCGCCTGCAGCGTCTTGACCACGCTGAACTTCTCGACCGCCTCCTCCACCTTGCCCTTGCGGCGCAGGCCGGCGGTGTCGATCAGGCGGTACTGGCGACCGTCGCGCTCCATGTCCACGGCAATCGAGTCGCGCGTGGTGCCCGGCACTTCGGACGCGATCATGCGTTCTTCGCCCAGCAGGCGGTTGACCAGCGTGGACTTGCCCACGTTGGGGCGGCCTACGAAGGCCACCCGCATGCGGTTAGGATCGTTGTCCAGACCGGCTGTCGCGCCTTCTTCGGGAAGCCGCTGGTGCACCTCCTCCAGCAGGTCGTCGATGCCCTGGCGATGCGAAGCCGAGATGGTGATGACATCCGAAAAACCGTAGCGGGCGAAGTCCGCCAGCGCGGTGGTCTCGTTGATGCCGTCGATCTTGTTGATGACCAGCAGCGTGGGACGCGCCGCCTTGCGCAGCCAGGCCAGGATCTCGTCGTCGAGCGCGGAAGCACCTTCACGGCCATCGACGATGAACAGCACGAGGTCAGCCTCTTCGGCCGCCGCACGCGCCTGGCGTGCCGTGGCGCCCGCCAGGCCCTCTTCCTCACCGGCGATGCCGCCGGTATCGACGACAAGGAAAGGGTCGTCCTCATCGAGGCGGCAGACACCGTAGTTTCGATCACGCGTTACGCCGGGCTGGTCATGCACCAGGGCGTCACGACTGCGGGTCAGTGCATTGAACAGGGTGGATTTGCCGACGTTGGGACGACCCACCAGGGCGACGAGGGGCAACATGCAGAGGCAACCGGAAAGGAAAATGTTGCCGGAGGCGTGTCGCCGCGCGCGGGGCACGGCCGCTCCGGTCTGGCAACGGGCCGCCATGGTATCGGAATACGCCCCCTTCCGCGAAAAAGGGCCGCAATGCGGCCCTTTCCGGCAAGATCAGGAGTGGGCCGACCCACTCCTCCGGATGGGGTTACTTGAACCCGAAGGCGGTCAGGCCGCCCTCCACATCCTGTACCAGCAGGATGCCGTCGGCGACGACAGGCTTGCCACGCAGGGCCTTGCCCCCCACGCGGGCGCGCGCCGCGACCTCGCCATTGTCTGTCTTCAGCCAATGCAGGTAGCCGTCGTAGTCACCGACCACGGCGTAATCGCCATGGATGGTGGGTGCCGTCAGCGAGCGCCGCGCCAGCGTGGTGTTGGACCACAATGCACTGCCGCTGTACTTGTCCAACGCCCAGACGGTACCCGCCGGATCGGCCACCATGACCGCGCTGCTGGTGACCGCCAGGCCACCCGCGCCACCGTTGTCCCGCGTCCACAGGGGGCGGCCCGAAGGGCCTTCCAGCGCAACGGTTTCCATCTTGTAGCTGGTGGCATACAGGGTGGTGCCTTCCAGCACGGGGGCACCATCCACATCGGCCATGCGCTCGAGCTCGCTGCGGCCTTCAGGCGTACCTACCGCCTGCGTCCACATCGGGCGACCATCGTTGGCCGACAGTGCGGTGACGGTGCCGTCGTCGCTGCCTGCGAACACGACGCCGGGACCGACCACGACCGGCGCGTTGCCGCGAACGGTCAGGCTGGGAAGCTCGTTGGTCCAGAACCAGCGACGCTCGCCGTTTGCGGCGCTCAATGCGGTGACACGGCCGTCATTGCTGCGCACGAAAACCAGATCCGTTCCGATCGATGGCGCCGCGATGACTTCGTTCGGCACCTTCACCTGCCATTTCTCGGCACCAGTGGCGGCATCAAGGGCGATGACCTGACCGTCCAGCGTGCCCACCACCACGAGCCCCTGGCCCGCGCCCGGCCCACCCGACAGTCGCAAATCGGACTTGTACTGCCACACCTGCTTGCCCGTCTGGAGATCGAAGGCACGCACGCCGCCTTCGACTGCAGCGGCATACACGCGGCCACCGTCCACCACAGGCGCCTGCTGGATGCCGAGTCGATCCTCGCCTTTGCCGGCATTCGCGCTCCAGAGCTCGGACACCGACACCGCCTGCGTGATGTCGACCAGTTCGGCTGGATCGGTGGGCTTCTCGTCCGGCTTGTCGTCGCCGTCGAACCATCCCTTTACCGTACTGCAGCCCCCCAGGGCGCCGATCAGGAATGCTGTCGTCAGGACACGAACGGGAAAACCATGGATGAGCTTCATGCGGCGTCTCCGCTCTTGGGCGGCGTGCCGCCGGCGTGGATGAGTTTCAGCTCCACGAGCCGACGCTGGGGGGATACCACATCGAGCGTCGTCAACGCGCGCGTGTAGGCATCCTGTGCTTCCTTCAACTTGCCTGCAGCCAGCAGCGCGTCGCCACGGACTTCCAGGCTCGATGCATCATCGGCCTTGTCCAGCAACTTCAACGCTTCATCGTGCTTGCCGGTATCGATCAGCAGGCGCGCCAGGCGCAGGTTCACAAGCGGCCGCAGCGAATCGACAGGGGTCAGGCCGCGCAATGTGGCGATGGCGGCATCACGCTCACCCGCCTGGATCTGCGCCTTGGCCAGTTGGAGGCCAGCCACATCGGCGTACAGCTCGTCTTCCTTCATGAGCGAATCCACGGCGCCCTTGGCCTGCTTCAGGTCGCCCTTCGACAGGTCCTCGACAGCCGCCTGATACGCCTGGTACGCCTGTTCCTTCTTGCCCGCCTGGCTCTTCTGCCACCACTGCCAGCCGAAGATGACACCCAGCCCCAGGATCACGCCTCCCAGAAGGCCGGCACCATTGTTACGGAGCCAGCTACGGACGCGTTCGCTTTGTTCGTGCTCGTCGAGCAGATCATCAATCGCCATGCGCTCTCTTGCCCCGTCGAGGCGGGGTCTTGGTCTTTGTTGGACAAACCCGCGCGCGGGTCAGTCTCCGACCGGCGCTAGGGAACCCTCAGAGGATACCGTAAAGCGTGCAACATTCGCTCGCTGGTACGGCGCCAGACTCACCGTACTACCGGCATGCTGAACCTCGACCGCCGTGGCATCTCCCAGTTTGACGCGACCCACCTCGCCCTTCGCATACCTGCGTTCTTCGCCCGCCCGGACGAGCGCATGCTCTACTTTGCGGCCATCGGGATCATTGACTTCGAACCAGCTGTCTCCCTTGAACGTGAGCGTCAGCCAGGATGTCGTCGCACGCGGGATTGGCGCCAGTGAAGCGACATAGGGCGTTGCCTGCGGCCTGCCGACCGGGCGGCTGCCTTCCGCCTTGTCTGGCGAATATTGCACGCTCGGGACGATGTCCAACGATGCCGTCGCAGCATCCGGCGCAGGGCCCGAGGCTGGCCGCAAGGCCATCCACACCGGGGTTGCGATGACCAGCGTCAGCACCACGTAAACCGCGCGTCGCTTGAGGCTCTCGAAGAAGTACTGGAAACGCGGCGTATGGCTGTGACTGACCAGTTCGGCCGGCTTCGACACCACCGCTTCCGCCTGCTGCAGGAACGGTTCAACGTCCACTTTCAGCAGGCGACCATAACTGCGCAGCTGGCCGCGCACGAACACTGCCCCGCCTGACTGGTCCCACTGCCCGCCTTCGAGGGCGTGCAACACCTTCAAGGGCATCTTGAGGCGCTGACTGACCTCCTGCAAAGACAGGCCGGCCTGCTCACGCGCCAGCTTCAGCGCCTCGCCGCACCCCTGCGACGGCGCCACTCCCCCACCTACCGTGTCCATCATGGCCCTGCATTTCCCCCAGAGTTGACGTCCTGCGCGTCGGGGAACTCCGCCCGAATCCGCTGAACATATCGACTGGCAGCGGCCTTGTCGCCGAGTCTATCCTCGATTTGTGATGCGAGTTTCAACACCACGGCACTGGCGGGCCCCGAAGCCAGCCTGCGCTCGATGAAGGCACGTGCCGACAGGTAGTGCTGCCGGTTGAATTCCAACTCCGCCATCGCGCCAAGGGCGGTTGTATTGGACGGGTCGCGCGACAGCGCCAGACGCAGATCGCGTTCGGCCCGCTCGGTCTGTCCGGTGGCCAGGGCGCAACTGCCGGCATTCGCCATGGCCAGCGCTGGCGTCGTGTAGCCGGGCGCCCGCACGGCACGGTCGAACCAGACCAGCGATTCGGCCGCCGCCCCGTTGCTGCACAACCACGTGCCGTAGTTGTTCTGGGCCCCACCCTGTCCGGGCGCCAGCTCTGCGGCACGCCGATACAGCTGGCCCGCCTCCTGCACCCGCCCGCGCCGATCTTCGATCACCGCCATGAGCGTTGTCGCGTCCACCGAGACGGGATCCAGCTTCAGCGCAGCGCGCGCATCCTTCTCCGCTGCATCGAGCTCACCTGCATGCAGACGCTGCGTGGCGCGAGCGAGCATCGTCTGCACCGACTGGCGGCGTTTGACCTCAGGACTGTCCTTGACCGAGTACTCGGGCGCTATCTGCTGCCCGGAGAGATGCTCCATCTTGCCCTTGGGGCGTACAAAGGTCAGGCGGCTGCAGGCAGTGCCCAGCAGAATGGGGATCAGCAGCAGGCAGAGTGCCTTATGCCGCATCGTCAATGCCCTGTTGCTGCAATTGCCGGCGGAACTCAGCCTGCCGGCGCGTGCGGTCCATGACCTGCCCTTTCAATTGACCGCAGGCCGCATCGATGTCGTCACCGCGCGTGCGGCGGACCATGGTCAGCACCTGCGCGTCGAGGAGCAACTTCTGGAACGCACGGATTTCTTCTTCCGGCGAACGCTCGTAGCGCGTGCCGGGGAATGGATTGAACGGAATCAGGTTGACCTTGCCGGCATCCTTCAACTGCGCGGCGTTGCTGAACTTGCGCATCAGCTGGGCCAGCTGGCGTGCGTGTTCGGGCTGGTCGTTGACGCCCTTCATCAGCGTGTACTCGAACGTCACCGAGTCGCGCTTCTTGTTCGCGCGCAGGTAGCGCACGCACGACGCCATCAGTTCGGCGATCGGATACTTCTTGTTGAGTGGCACCAGTTGTTCGCGCAGCGCGTCATTCGGCGCATGCAGCGAGACGGCCAGCGACACATCGGTTTCGGTGGACAGCCGGTCGATCATCGGCACCAGGCCGGACGTAGACAAGGTGACGCGCTTGCTGGCCAGGCCGTAGCCAAGATCGTCGCGCATGATGTTCATCGCACGCACGACGTTGTCGAAATTCAATAGCGGCTCGCCCATGCCCATCATCACCACGTTGGTGAGGCGGCGGTTCTGCGCAGGCACGTTGCCCAGGTGGCGCGCCGTCACCCACACCTGACCGATGATCTCGGCGGTGGTCAGGTTGCGGTTGAAGCCCTGCGTGGCGGTCGAGCAGAACGTGCAGTTGAGGCCACAGCCCACCTGCGACGACACACACAGCGTCCCGCGGCTCTTGTCGGGGATGTACACGGTTTCGACAGCATTCTTGCCGTCAACGCCCATGCCGAGCAGCCACTTGTGGGTGCCGTCGGTGGAGGGCTTGTCGAACACCACCTGCGGAACAACGACTTCGGCATGCTCCTGCAGCTTGGCGCGCAGGTTCTTGCCCAGGTCCGTCATCAACTCGAAGTCGGTGACGTAGCGATGGTGGATCCACTTCATCACCTGATGAGCACGGAACTTCTGCTCACCCAGCTTCTCGATGAAGAAATGCTCCAGACCCTCGCGATCCAGGTCCAGCAGGTTCTGTTTCGCAGGCACGGGTGCACCGATGGCCACGGACGGTGCGTCCGTGGCCATTTTCAGTTCGATCGGTGGCAGTTCGTGGCTGCTCATCACGGTTCGCTCAGCGCGAGAACACTTCGGTGGCCGCGAAGAAGTACGCGATCTCGATGTTCGCGTTCTCGACCGAATCCGAACCGTGCGCGGCATTGGCGTCGATCGAATCGGCGAAGTCGGCACGGATCGTGCCCGGTGCGGCGTCCTTGGGGTTGGTGGCGCCGAGGATGTCGCGATGCTTCAGCACGGCGTTCTCGCCTTCCAGCACCTGGATCACCACCGGGCCGGAGATCATGAATTCAACCAGCGCATTGAAGAACGGGCGTTCGCGATGCACGGCGTAAAAACCTTCGGCCTCACGGCGCGACAGGTGCTTCATCTTCGAGGCGACGATCTTCAGGCCGTTCTTTTCGAAGCGGGCATAGATCTCACCGACGACGTTCTTGGCGACGGCATCGGGCTTGACGATTGACAGGGTGCGCTCCAGCGCCATGGGGATTTTCTCCGTTGGGCGGGCCACTAAAGACCCAAGGTTAACATGAAAAACCCGCGTTGAAACGCGGGCTTAGACCAGAAAGCGTAGAGAGATTCTAACGTATACGGCATCGCGATGCAGCAGGGATGCGGCAAATTGCTGCCCCGCAACATGACAGCGGCAGGAGGTCGGCGGAGAATAAATCAAACAAGCGTTTGATTCAGTCCCGGAGGGGCCATGGGCAACACCACGCATTTCTCCACCAAGGAGCGCATCCTGGGGGCAGCCGAAGAGCTGTTCGCCCAGCACGGGTTCGCCGGCACCTCGCTGCGCCAGGTCACCAGCCGGGCGGACGTGAACATCGCGGCCGTCAACTACCACTTCGGCAGCAAGGAAAACCTGGTCAATGAAGTCTTCCGGCGCCGCATGGACGACATGACGGCCGCTCGCCTGTCCCTGCTCGAGAAGGCGCTGGCCGACCGCCCGGGCCAGTTGGAGCCGATCCTGGCCGCCTTCGTCGAGCCTGCCCTTGCGCTGGCCCAGGACCGTCACGGCGGCGGCGCCTTCGTCCGGGTCATTGCCCGCGCTTACGCCGAAAAGAACGACGGGCTGCGCAAGTTCCTGTCCGACCATTACGGTCACGTGCTGCGAGAGTTCGGCAAGGCGATCGCCGCCTGCGTGCCGGGCCTCAGCAAGGAAGAGCTCTACTGGCGGCTGGACTTCTTCTCTGGCGCCCTGACCTACGCCATGGCCGACTTCGGCCTGATCAAACGCCCCACGGGCGTCACGGAGACGGCGCATCGTGAGCGCGCCGCCCGCGAACTCATCCGCTTCGCCGAGGCCGGCCTGCGCGCCGACCACGTCAAACAACCCCTGTAATCGCAAGGATTCCTCATGTCCAACCAACTGCTTGTACGCAAGGCGGCCGTCCTGGGCGCCGGTGTAATGGGCGCGCAGATCGCCGCGCACCTGACCAACGCCGGGGTCGACACCGTGCTGTTCGACCTGCCTGCCAAGGAAGGTCACCCCGACGGCATCGTGCTGAAGGCCATCGCCGGTCTGGCCAAGCTGAGCCCCGCCCCATTGGCCAGCAAGTCACTGGCTGAGGCGATCACGCCGGCCAACTATGAAACGGGCCTGGAACACCTGAAGGGCTGCGACCTGATCATCGAAGCCATCGCCGAACGGATGGACTGGAAGCAGGACCTGTACAAGAAGATCGCGCCGTTCGTGGCCGACCATGCCGTACTGGCGAGCAACACCTCAGGCTTGGGAATCAACAAGTTGGCGGAAGTTCTTCCGGAACAACTTCGCCATCGTTTCTGCGGTGTGCACTTCTTCAATCCGCCGCGCTACATGCACCTGGCCGAACTGATCCCGGCAAAAACCACCGACGCGTCGGTGCTCGAGGGCCTAGAAGGTTTCCTGACCACCACGCTCGGCAAGGGCGTGGTGTATGCGAAGGACACCCCCAACTTCATCGGCAACCGGATCGGCGTGTTCTCGATCCTGGCGACCGCCCATCACACGGCCGAGTTCAAGCTGGGCTTCGACGAAGTGGACGCCATCACCGGCCCGCTGATAGGCCGACCGAAGTCGGCTACCTACCGCACCTCCGACGTGGTTGGCCTGGACACCATGGTCCACGTCATCAAGACCATGGGCGATACCCTGCCCGACGACCCGTGGCATGCCTACTTCAAATCGCCGAAGTGGCTGGAGGCACTGATCGCCAAGGGCGCGCTGGGCCAGAAGACCGGCGCCGGCATCTTCCGCAAGGTGGGCAAGGACATTGTGGTGCTCGATCTGGCCAAGCAGGATTACCGGCCGGCCGACCGCGCCGCCGCGCCGGAAGTGGTCGAAATCCTGAAGATCAGGAATCCTGCCGAGAAGTTCGCCAAGCTGCGTGAAAGCCAGCATCCGCAGGCGCAGTTCCTGTGGGCGGTGTTCCGCGACCTGTTCCACTACAGCGCCTACCACCTGTCCGACATCGCCGATACCGCGCGCGACGTGGACCTGGCCATCCGCTGGGGCTACGGCTGGTCGCTGGGTCCGTTCGAAACCTGGCAGGCGGCGGGCTGGAAGCAGGTGGCGCAGTGGATCGCTGACGACATCGTCGCCGGCAAAACCATGAGCAGTGCGCCGTTGCCGAACTGGGTGTTCGATGGCCGGGAGGGCGTCCACGCGCCCGAGGGCAGCTACAGCCCCGCCCGGAATACGAAGCTGCCGCGGTCGGCCCTGCCCGTCTACCAGCGCCAGCGTTTCCCGGATCCCCTGCTCGGTGAAACCTTCGCCCAGGGCGAGACCGTCTACGAGAACGACGGCGTGCGCCTGTGGACCGATGGCGACGGCATCGGTGTGGTCAGTTTCAAGACCAAGATGCACACCGTGTCCGACGCCGTGCTGGAAGGCATGCAGCAGGCGATCACCATCGCCGAGCAGAAGTTCAAGGGTTTGGTGATCTGGCAGCCGAAGGAGCCCTTCTCGGCCGGCGCCGACCTGGCGGGTGCGCTGGGCGCACTGCAGGCCGGCAAGATCGCCGAGTTCGAAGCGATGGTCGCCAACTTCCAGGCCACCAGCCAGCGCATCAAGTATTCGCTGGTGCCGGTGGTCGCGGCCGTACGCGGCCTGGCACTGGGTGGCGGCTGCGAATTCCAGATGCACAGCGCCAGGGCCGTGGTATCGCTGGAAAGCTACATCGGCCTGGTCGAGGCAGGCGTGGGTCTGTTGCCCGCTGGCGGCGGCCTGAAGGAAATCGCGGTA
This sequence comes from uncultured Pseudoxanthomonas sp., assembly GCA_966210745.1. GTDB lineage: Bacteria > Pseudomonadota > Gammaproteobacteria > Xanthomonadales > Xanthomonadaceae > Pseudoxanthomonas_A. Next base: position 22,809 of record CBIHLJ010000032.1, on the reverse strand, counting down.
CGCGCTTCGCAGGCGGTGGGCCCGGGCGGTGACGTGTTCGCCGAACTGAAGAAGACCTTCGAAACCGTCGCGATGGCGAAGGTGTCGGCTTCCGCGGTCGAGGCCCAGGAACTGGGGCTGGTACGCGCGAATGACCTGGTCGTGTTCAATGCCTACGAACAGCTGTACATCGCCAAGCAGCAGGTGCTGGCGCTGGCCGAAAGCGGCTACCGCCCGCCCCTGCCCGCCCGCCGCATCCAGGTGGCCGGCGACGTCGGCATTGCCACCTTCAAGATGATGCTGGTCAACATGCTGGAAGGCCGCTTCATCAGCGAATACGACTATGAGATTGCCGTACGCATCGCCACCGTGCTGTGCGGTGGCGAGGTCGATCGCGGCGCCCTGGTCGACGAAGAGTGGCTGCTGAAGCTGGAGCGCAAGCACTTCGTTGAACTGGCCCAGCAGGAAAAGACCCAGGCGCGCATTGCGCACATGCTGAAGACCGGCAAGCCCCTGCGTAACTAAGCGACGGACAAGGACACATCGAAATGAGCAAGCAGATCCAAGAAGCCTACATCGTCGCAGCCACCCGCACCCCGGTCGGCAAGGCGCCGAAGGGCGTATTCCGCAATACCCGTCCGGACGACATGCTGGCGCACGTACTGAAGTCCGTCGTTGCGCAGGCGCCGGGCATCGACCTCGGCCGCATCGATGACGCCATCATCGGCTGCGCCATGCCCGAGGGCGAGCAAGGCATGAACGTGGCACGCATCGGCCTGCTGCTGGCGGGCCTGCCGAATACCATCGCCGCGCAGACGATCAACCGCTTCTGTTCGTCCGGCCTGCAGGCCGTGGCAATGGCGGCCGACCAGATCCGTCTGGGCAATGCCGACCTGATGCTGGCCGGCGGCACCGAAAGCATGAGCATGGTGCCGATGATGGGCAACAAGATCGCCATGGCGCCCAGCGTGTTCGACAACGACCACGTGGCTATCGCCTACGGCATGGGCATCACTGCGGAGAAGGTCGCCGAGGAATGGAAGATCTCGCGCGAGGACCAGGATGCGTTCGCCGTTGCTTCGCACCAGAAGGCACTGGCCGCGCAGGCCGCCGGCGAGTTCAGGGACGAGATCAGCCCCTACGAAGTGATCTCGCGCCAGCCCGACCTGGCCGGCAACACCGTGCGCCTGAAGAAGCTGTTGGTCGAACAGGATGAAGGCCCGCGCGCGGACACCTCGCTGGAAGGCTTGGCCAAGCTGCGCACCGTGTTCCGCAATCCGCAGTTCGGGGGCACCGTCACCGCCGGCACCTCGTCGCAGATGAGCGATGGCGCCGCGGGCGTGCTGCTGGCATCGGAGCAGGCAATCAAGGACTACGGCCTGACTCCGCTCGCCCGCTTCGTCAGTTTCTCGGTCGCCGGCGTGCGTCCTGAAGTGATGGGCATCGGCCCGATCGCCGCCATCCCGAAAGCCCTGAAACAGGCAGGTCTGACCAAGGACCAGCTGGAATGGATCGAGCTCAACGAAGCGTTCGCCGCGCAGGCCCTGGCGGTGATCCGCGACAGCGAACTGGACCCTTCCAAGATCAACCCGCTGGGCGGCGCCATCGCCCTCGGCCATCCGCTGGGTGCGACTGGTGCGATCCGCACTGCCACGATCGTCCACGGCATGCGTCGTCGCCAGCAGAAGTACGGCATGGTCACCATGTGCATCGGCACCGGCATGGGCGCCGCGGGCATCTTCGAGTCGCTCTGAAGCAGGTCGCACTTCCGTGTTGAACGAAAAAGGCGCTGGAAGGCGCCTTTTCCCTGTGTGCGGCGCCTTCGCTCACGCCATCCGCGTACCATTCGGCACTGGCCTCTCCACCGTGGTGATCACCACGCCGGCGTCGGTGTGGAACCCGGTCAGCAGGAACTCCGACAGAAACCCTCCGATCTGCTTCGGAGGAAAATTGATGACGCCGACGATCTGCCGCCCGACCAGATCCTCTGCGGCGTAAAGCGCGACGATCTGCGCGCTGGTCTTCCTGATGCCGTGCGGCCCGAAGTCCACCCAGAGCTTCCACGCCGGTTTGCGCGCCTGGGGGAACGCCTCGACCTTCATCACGGTACCCGCGCACAACGCGACCCGTTCGAAGTCAGCCCATTCGATAAGGTTCTGCGATTCCGTCATGTCGGTCACCTGTGTTCCATCCTGTCTTTCCACGCATCCCTGAACTCCGCCCACCAGTAGCCCAACTGCGCGCCCACGAAGCCCGCCGGCTTCAAGGCCGACACCAGGCCATAGTCCAAAAATTCGCGCCAGCGCGGGTCGTCATGAGCGATGGCACTGGCGAGGATCTCCCCGGCGAACGTGGTGGGCGCCACGCCATGCCCCCCGAACGCCTGCGCAAGCCATAGTCCGTCCTCCACACGTCCCACCTGCGGCATCTGGTGGCGGGCATAGCTCATCAGCCCCGACCACGCGTAGTCGATGCGGACGCCTTCGAGCTGGGGAAACACCTTCACCATGTCGCGATACAGCAGCCTCCGGACCGCTCCGGCAGACCGGTCGAGCACGGAGATGCGTCCTCCCCACAACAACCGCGTGTCGGGTAGCGGACGGTAGTAATCGAACGCGAACCGCGTGTCATAGACCGCGGCCTGCGTCGTGAGCGCGTCCTGCATCCGCGCATGCAGCGGTTCCGTCACCATCACGTAAGTGGCGATGGGCAACACGCCGGCATCAACACGGCGGTGAAGGCCCGCAAGATAGCCCCCGCAGGCAAGCACGACATGGCGCGCCCTGACCTGCCCCTGTGGCGTGACCACCCGCCAACCCGCGCCGTCCCGCACCAGCGCGGTCGCTGGCGAGCGCGCGAACAGGGAGACACCCTGTTCCTGGGCCACGCGCGCAATGCCTCGCGCGTACTTCAGCGGATGGAAGTGGAAAGCGTCGGGCTCGAACAGGCCGTCGTGGTACCGATGTGTCCGGATGTGGCTTCGCAACGTTTCCTGCGGCAACCATCGCCAGTCCTGACCGTAATGATCCGCCAGCAGGCGCTGCCGGCTCCGCAGCACCTCCGGATCCTTGAACCAGTTGGCCCAGATGATCCCGGCGTGCGTGTCGTCGCAGGCGATGGCATGGCGTGTGATGCGCTGCCGGATCAGATCGACCGCATCCGTCGTGCCGTGGTAAAGCGCCTTGGCGCGCTGGGCACCCAGCTCGCGCAGGAGCGCGTCCTCACCCCGGGAGAATCCACCGAACACGAAGCCGCCATTGCGTCCCGAGGCGCCATACCCGGCCTCCTCCGCCTCGAGCACCACGACATCCCGAACACCCCGCTCCGACAACCCCAGCGCGGTATTGAGCCCCGCAAACCCGCCGCCGATGATGCAGACCGATACTTCGATGCTCCCCTGTAATACAGGCGACGCCGGGGCCGGGCCGGCGGTATCGAGATAGTAGCCGGCTCCAGATATGTCAGGTGCAGACATGGCATCCATCGAGTGGTGCGGGACCGACGGGTCGAATCAGGCCTTCGGTGATGCGTAAACCTACTCGAGTTCCTGCACACCCAGCTCGTTCAACGCGTCCTGCATCATGATGCGGGCGGCATCACTGAGCTTCTCATGGTCGAGTGCGTAGCGGATGGTCGCTTCGATGAGGCCGATGTGCGTACCGCAGTCGAAACGGGTGCCCTTGAAGCGATAGGCATGCACAGGTTTTTCCGACAGCAGCGCCGCGATGGCATCCGTCAGCTGGATCTCGCCGCCGGCGCCCGGCACCGTATTCTCCAGCAGGGAGAAGATGCGCGAATCGAGCACATAGCGGCCGACGACCGCCAGATTGCTCGGTGCAACGTCTGGTTTCGGTTTCTCCACGATGGCGCGGATGCGCCCTTCCCGGCCAGTGAAGGGGTCGGTGGCAACGATGCCATAGCTGCCTGTCTGGTCTTGCGGCACATCCTGCACCGCAATGATGCTGGCACCCGTTGTTTCGGCGGCGTCGGCCATCTGCTTCAGCGCGCCTGGCCCACGGTTCCAGATGAGGTCGTCGGGCAGCAGGACCGCGAATGGTTCATCGCCCACGATCGGCTTCGCGCACAGCACGGCATGGCCCAGGCCCAGTGCCTCGGCCTGGGTCACAAAGACGGCGCGAACGTGGCTTGGCAGCACATTCCGCACAAGTTCGAGTTGCTCGTGCTTGCCCGCGCGCTCCAACTTCTGCTCGAGCTCATAGGCTTTGTCGAAATAGTCGGCAACCGCATGCTTGTAGCGGTTGGTGACGAAGATCAGCGTGTCGCACCCAGCCTCGACTGCCTCATCCACCGCGTACTGGATCAGCGGCCGGTCAATGATCGGCAGCATCTCCTTCGGCACGGTCTTGGTTGCGGGCAGAAAGCGGGTGCCTAGACCGGCGACAGGAAAAACGGCTTTGCGGATTCTGACGTGGCTCATCGGGTCCTGCGGGCATCGCGGCCAGGGAATACCACGATGTTAGCCGAAGAATCGTCTTGTTCGTTTGACAACGGTGTGAACTCGGGAACCGCGATCCGCAACACCTCTCCCAACTCGTTCGTATCGTACCGGGCATGCGCTGCCCGCATGCGCTGCAGGGCCAGTTCGATGAACTCGGGCGCCACTTCGCGCGCAAGCGCCTTCATGATCTTCGAGTGAGAGGTGGGCTGGTAGCGCTCATCCGCGTGGAAAAGCGTTTCGTGCAGCTTCTCCCCGGGACGAAGACCGGTGTAGACGATGGCGATATCGCGCCCGGGTTGCCTGCCTGCCAACCGGATCATCTGCTCAGCCAGCAGGCGGATCGGCACCGGATCGCCCATGTCCAACGTATAGATGGATGCATGCGCTGCGCCTGAAGCGGCCTGCAGGATCAGCTGGCACGCCTCGGGAATGGTCATGAAATAGCGCGTCACATCCGGATCGGTGACGGTCACCGGGCCGCCCTTGCGGATCTGTTCCCGGAACAAGGGGACTACGCTACCTGCGGAATCCAGGACGTTGCCGAAGCGCACCGTGACGTATCGCGTTCCGGATCGCGCATCGTCAAGCGCCTGGCACGCCATTTCCGCAAGACGCTTGGTCGCACCAAGCACGTTGACGGGATCCACGGCCTTGTCCGTGGAAATCAGGACGAAGGTCGCAACACCGGCTTCACGGCAGGCCCGCGCCACCGTCTCGGTTGCCAGAACGTTGTTGCCGACGGCTTCACGCAGGTGTCCTTCCAGCAGGGGCACCTGTTTGTAAGCCGCGGCATGAAACACTGCGTCCGGGTCTGCGATCCTCAACGCATGTTCAATGACGGCCGCATCTCCGCAGTTGCCGAGTATCGGAAGGACCTCCAGATCGGGGAAAGCTCGACGAAGGTCGCCCTGGATCGTGATGAGCGCCAGTTCGTCTATTTCAACCAGTGCGATCCGCTGGGCACCATGGCGAGCACATTGCCGGCAGAGCTCCGAACCGATGGATCCACCCGCACCCGTCACCATCACGGTCCGTCCACCCAGCCAGCCCCGGATGAGCTTCCAGTCCGGGGTGACCGATTTCCGGCCAAGCAAGTCCTCGATCGCGACTTCCTTCAGGTCGCCCGGCATGGATTGCCCCTCGAGCACATTGACCAGCCGCGGGACCATGCGGAATGGCAGTCCGGTGCTCTCGCAGATCGCTACCACGCGCTGCATGGCGGGCGCATCCAGGGACGGCATGGCAATGACCAGCATCCGGGCTGCCGTCTCCCGCGCGACTGCCGCAGCGTTCTCCAAGCCCCCGAGAACAGGAATGCCCTGCAGCTTTGATCCATGCAGTCGCGACGCGTCGTCCAGGAACGCGACGGGCTGGTATACGCCAGTCCGCCGAAGTTCCCTCACCAGGGCTTCCCCTGCCCGCCCAGCGCCCAAGATCAGGACCCGCGATGCGCTCTCGTTGCTGCGATGGACCTGACTGTCCTTCCAGGCCCGATAAACAAGCCGAGGCAACCCAAGCAGACCCACCAAGGCAAACGGATAGAATCCCAACACAGCGCGCGGCGTTGAACCGAATCGGTTGTAGAAGAACAGACCAAGCACGACGCCAAGGAAACCCAAGGCACACGCCTTCACGATGTTCCAGAGATCTGGAAGACTGGCGAAGCGCCAGAGGCCGCGGTACAGCCCCATCCACCAGAACACTGCGCCCTGTGCCATAAGCACGATGGCGATTTCGTTCGACCAAAAGGGAAACGCCGGTGCGTGGGCCAACATCGCATAGCGAAGACGGTGCAGTACCTGCCAACAAAGCCACACCATCGTCAGGTCATGGGCTGCCACGAGAAGACGTGGCATAAACCCGCTAAATCGATCCCGCCACGATTCCATCAGATCCGTCTCCCGGTGCTACCCGCCACGCCATCCACGGCGCAATACAAACCACAGCGCCCAACCCGATCCGTAGATCGCAATTGCTGCGCCCAACGTCGCCGCCAACCCGGCCTCCGGCAGGCCATAGGTTAACAATAATGTAACGCCGCCAAACATTGCGTAAATCACGGTTATTGCAGCGTGCCCGAATCGACGCGCGCCGATCTGATAAAGATGCCCCACATGAGGCGTCCACCATTGTTCGCCACGGAGCATGCGCCCCGATAACGTGAAGCCTGCGTCGACGAGGAATGCGGATAGAGGCAACAGCAACAGTGGGGCGCTCACCGGTGGCAGTATCAGGTAGGCGGCGGTGGCAAGCCCTGCCAACGCATAGCCCAATGCACCACTGCCCACATCTCCCAGGAAGATCCGGGCCCTGGGGAAGTTGAAGGGCAGGAAGCCGATACATGCCGCGAGCAATGCGAAGGCAAGCCAATGCCACCCACCCACCAATAGACCGGCATAGGCCAGTGCGGCCAATGCAGCCTGACTGGTCGCCAGGCCATTGATGCCATCCATGAAGTTCCAGACGTTGACCAACACCATGGCCGTACCGAAGGCCAAGATAGCCGGTAGCAGTTGGCCGCTTTGCCCCCCAGCTCCGGCGGCCAAGGTGAGCGCCGCCACGGCTTGGACCGCGAGCCGCAACCAAGGCGACAACGGCCTATGGTCGTCCCACCACCCTACCCCGGCCACGATCAACAGCCCCGGCAGGAACCCCCACCACAACAGGTCCATCGCCCTCGGACCCAATGCCAGATAAAGGCCGGCCGCGACAAGTACTGCCACGATCGCGATGCCGCCGCCCCGTGGTGTGGCGACGTCATGGCTCCGCCGTTCACCGGGCTGATCCAGAAGGTTGCCACGCAACGCGTATCGACGCGCCAGCCAAGTCCCCACGGCGGTACCTGCCGTCAGCAGCAACAGCCAGACGGGCACACTCGGCATCAGACGACCGCGTAGTTCAGCAATGGCTTGATCGTGCCCCATTCCTTGCAACTCGGGCATTGCCAATGGTGCGTCCGGGCGCCGAAGCCGCAACGCGTGCACCGGTAGCTGGGATTCCGCACCAGCAGCTGATCGGTGATGTGCTTGAGATCATGCAGCGTGGCCGATGGGTCTGCACCTTCGGCCAGCGTCAGGTCGATCAGTGCCGCCTCCCCGCGCACCGATGGCCGGTCCTTGAGCTGACGCGCCAGATAGGCCCGCGCGGCGGCGACACCGTCCTGACGTTCAACCAGCCGCGTCAATGCCAGCACCGGTGCGATCCCGCGGTAGTGCTCGCACATCTCCGACAGGAAAGCCCGTGCACCGGACAGATCCCCCACTTGGTCGTAGCCCGCCAGGAGACTGGGCAAGACCTCGGGAAGGTAGTCGGGGTCATGCCGTGCCGCGCGCTCGAACGCACGAATTGCGGCTTCGGAATTGCCGGCATCAGACTCGATACGACCTTCGATGATGCCTGCACGTACGCTGCCCGCGTCGGCCTGATAAGCGCGCGCTACCGCTGCGCGCGCGGCATCGACGCTGTTCGCTGTACGATTCCGCTCAGCCAGTTCGCATTCAAACTGGGCGATCAGTTTGCCCATCGGTTCAGTCGTGACCTCTTCATAGCGTCGCGCATTGTCGATCGCCTTTTCCCAGTCGCGCTCGGCCTGGTAGATGCCGATGAGATGCTTGAGCGCCTGCGGAGCACGTTGATCGATGCGCGCCAGATCGGTGAACACGGTCTCCGCGCGATCCAGCAGTCCGGAACGCATGTAGTCCTCGCCAAGCGCCAGCAAGGCTTGTACGCGCTGCGCATCACTCAGGTCGGCCCGCTGCACAAGCCCCTGGTGCAGACGGATGGCGCGATCCACCTCGCCACGACGGCGGAACAGGTGACCCAAGGCGACCTGCGTTTCGAAGGTTTCCTTGTCGAGTTCCGCGATATGGAGGAACAGCTCGATCGCTTTGTCCGGCTGCTCATTGAGCAGATAGTTCAGGCCACGGAAATAGGTGCTCGAGAGCCGGCTGACCTGCGTGTCACCGTGACGTTGGCCGCCACGGCGACCGATGATCCAGCCGCTCAATGCAGCCAGCGGCAGGAACAGGAAAAACCAGAACCACTCGGTGAGGAAGGCCATGGGTCAGGCGCCACCATCGAAGGTCGAAGTGCCTCCGTTTGATGCCGGGGCCTGGGCGCGGTTCGCTTTGCGGAGTTTCGCGTAGAGCGGCCACACCAGTGTGGCCACCACGATCAAGCCGCCGATCACGACACCCAGCAACAGGGACAGCATGATGCCGACGCCGGATGACGTCTGGAACTCAGTGAAGAGCAGCTTCAACGTTATCGGCTGCGTATTCAACACGCCGATGATGAGTCCGTAGGCCAGGAACAACAGTGCAACGACCAGGCGGAACATGTTCATCAGGCGACTCCTTGCGGGACGGCGCCTAGCTTAACGGAGTCGGCGCGGAACGACACGCGCCCGACGAGACGCTACTCCCCGGCCTCTTCGATGGGCGTCACGTCGCTGACGCGTTCGCGCAGCTCCTTGCCCGGCTTGAAGTGGGGAACGTGCTTGGCCGGCAACGCGACCGACTCGCCGGTCTTCGGATTGCGGCCCATCCTGGGTGGACGGTAATGCAGCGAAAAACTGCCGAATCCGCGGATCTCGATACGGTCACCCTGTGCGAGGGCGCCGCCCATCATCTCCAGCAATGCCTTGACGGCCAGGTCCACGTCCTCGGCCTTGAGGTGCGGCTGGCGGCGGCTGAGGATCTCGATGAGTTCGGATTTGGTCATCGCATGCGGAATTCGGACGGATGAACCCGCGCCGGCCCGGGTACTCCGGGCCGGCGGGGAACGGTACTGCTAGCAATACTGCAACGGCGCGAGCCGCTTACTCGGACTTGCCGCCATCCAGCTGCGCACGCAGCAGCGCGCCCAGGCTGGTGGTGCCGGTGGAAGCTTCGGCAGCGGACTTGTTGTACTCGGCCAACGCTTCGGCGGTTTCGGCCTCGTCCTTGGCCTTGATCGACAGCTGCAGCGTGCGGCCCTTGCGGTCCATGCCGATGAACTTGGCTTCGACCTTGTCGCCCACCTTCAGGTGCTGGCTGGCGTCGTCCACGCGGTCGTAGCTGATGTCGCGTGCCATCACGTAGCCTTCGATGCCATCGGCCAGTTCGACCGTGGCGCCCTTGGCGTCCACTTCCTTCACTGTGCCTTCGACCTTCGAGCCCTTCGGGTGGGTCGCCATGTACTGGCCGAACGGATCCTGCTCCAGCTGCTTCACGCCCAAGCTGATGCGCTCGCGCTCCGGATCGACCGCCAGCACCACGGCTTCCAGCGTGTCGCCCTTCTTGAAGTTGCGCACGATGTCTTCGCCGGTGGTGTTCCAGCTGATGTCGGACAGGTGGATCAGGCCGTCGATGCCGCCGTCCAGGCCGATGAAGATGCCGAAGTCGGTGATCGACTTGATCTGGCCGGACACCTTGTCGCCCTTCTTGTGCATCGCCGAGAACGCTTCCCACGGGTTCGGGGCGCACTGCTTGATGCCGAGCGAGATGCGGCGACGCTCGCCGTCCACGTCCAGCACCATCACCTCGAGCTCGTCGCCCAGCTGGACGACCTTCGACGGGTTGACGTTCTTGTTGGTCCAGTCCATCTCGGACACGTGCACCAGGCCCTCGACGCCCGGCTCGATCTCGACGAACGCGCCGTAATCGGTGACGTTGGAGACCTTGCCGAACACGCGGGTGTTGGCCGGGTAGCGGCGCGCGATGTTGTCCCACGGATCCTCGCCCAGCTGCTTCAGGCCGAGGCTGACGCGGTTGCGCTCGCGGTCGTACTTGAGCACGCGGACGTCGAGCTCCTGGCCCACTTCCACGACTTCGGACGGATGGCGCACGCGCTTCCAGGCCATGTCGGTGATGTGCAGCAGGCCGTCGATGCCGCCCAGGTCGACGAACGCGCCGTAGTCGGTGAGGTTCTTGACCACGCCCTTCAGCACCACGCCTTCCTGCAGCTTGTCCATCAGCTGCTCGCGCTCTTCCGAATGCTCGCTCTCGACCACCGCACGGCGGGAGACGACGACATTGTTGCGCTTGCGGTCCAGCTTGATGAGCTTGAACTCCAGCTCCTTGCCTTCCAGGTAGCCCGGATCGCGCACGGGGCGAACATCGACCAGCGAGCCCGGCAGGAATGCGCGGACGTCCTTGATATCGACGGTGAAACCACCCTTGACCTTGCCGCTGATGCGGCCGGTGATGGTTTCGTTCTTCTCGAGCGCTTCTTCCAGCTCGTCCCACACCATGGCGCGCTTGGCTTTCTCGCGCGAGAGGACGGTTTCGCCGAAGCCGTTCTCGAGGGAGTCGAGCGCGACCTTGACTTCGTCGCCCACGCCCACGTCGATTTCGCCGGCGTCGTTCCGGAACTGTTCGATCGGCACGATGCCTTCGGACTTGAGGCCGGCGTTGATCACCACCACGTCGTTGCGGACTTCCACGACGACGCCGGTGACGATCGCGCCCGGCTTCAGCTTGGCCAGATGGGTCTGGCTCTGTTCAAACAGTTCGGCAAATGATTCGGTCATTGAAAAATACTCGGTTGATGACACAGACCGGGCGCACCTGAAGATGCACACGATCCACCCGTTGTCGGCCGGCGCGGGATTGCGTGTGGCCGTGAGTGTTGTGGTTGTTGAACCGCACGGAGGATTCCGGGCGGACCTTCTGCTGGGCGGGAACCTAGTCCGCGCGCGCCGGCACCAAAGCCAGCACACGTTCGACGACGGCATCGATGCCAAGGCCGGTGGTGTCGATGAGGACGGCGTCTTCGGCCGGCCGCAAGGGCGCCACCGTACGCTGGGCGTCACGGGCGTCACGGGCGAGGATCTCGCGCAGCAGACCATCGATTGTGACGGAAACCCCTTTGTCTTTCAACTGCTTATAGCGCCTTTCCGCCCGTTCGTCGGCACTGGCGGTCAGGAATACCTTGTAAGGGGCGTCCGGAAAGATGACGGTCCCCATGTCACGCCCGTCCGCCACCAGTCCCGGCGGCCGGCGGAAAGCCCGCTGACGCTCCTTCAATGCGGAGCGCACCTCGGGGATGGCGGCAATGGCGGACGCGAGGGCGCCGGTGGTCTCCAGACGCAGTTCGTGCGTCGCGTCCAGGTCGTCCACGATGACCCGCAGCCCGTGCTCCGTTTCGCGGAAGCTGACACGGGTATCGAACGCACACCGGACCAGGGCTGCAGGATCGGATATGTCCAGATCGGCCCAGCTTGCCGCCACACCAACCGCGCGGTAGAGAGCCCCGGAATCGAGGTAATGCCAGCCCAATCGACCGGCCACCAACCGGCTCACCGTGCCCTTGCCTGCCCCGGAAGGGCCATCGATGGTCAGGACGGGGGAGGTATCGGACATGGGGTCTCCTGAGGGATTTTGGGCGGCATTATGATGTCGGCCGTCCCCGCCCGGGACACCTTCGACGGCGCGCTCACACGAGGCGTAGTGCAACCGCTTGATATGCCAACGGAATTGCCGTTAGAATAGCCGGCTTCGTTCCACCCCATACTCTTTTACGCCGAGGTTCATCTCATGAAGGTCCTGTCCTCCCTGAAGTCGGCGAAGGCCCGTCACCGCGACTGCAAGGTGGTCCGCCGCCGCGGCAAGGTCTTCGTGATCTGCAAGTCCAACCCGCGTTTCAAGGCGCGCCAGCGCTGAGGAACGGCACTGCCGGCCACGGCCGGCTATGCATCAAAAGCCGCCTCCGGGCGGTTTTTTGTTGTCCTGCTTTTGTTATAAAAGGCAGATCACCCAGGGGAATCCCACCATGAGCCGTCGCGCCCTCACACTCCCGTTGATCGCCCTGCTCGGCCTTGCCGGCCCGGCCTTCGCAGATACCCTGCTGATAGAGCGCGCCCAGGAAACGCCCGCGGCGGCGGCCCCGGTGCGTGGACAAACGGCAGCCGATGTCGAAGCCCGCTTCGGCGCTCCGCAACAGAAGCTCGAGCCGCGTGGCGGTCAGAAGCGGCAATGGCCGGTGATCCATCGTTGGGTCTATCCCGGTTTCACGGTCTACTTCGAAAAGAGCCGCGTCATCGACGTGGTGCTGAACAAGGCTACCGCCGAAGAGATCGGCCCCAAGCCCCCCATCCGCTGACTGGCGCCCCGCGCGCTCCTGTAATCCGATGACCGATGCCTATCGCTTCCCCGCGGAGTGGGAACCCCAGTCCGCGGTCCTGATCGCTTGGCCGCACGCCGAGACCGATTGGGCCGACCGCCTCGCCGATGTCGAGGAGACATATGTCGCCCTGGTGGCCGCCATCACCCGCTTCCAGCCGGTGGTGATCTGCGTCGCCGACGACGACCTGCAGACCTATGCCGAAGCGCGACTGCGCTCGGCGCGGGTGGACATGGAGCGCGTGCGCTTCGTTCCCGCCGAGTACGACGACACCTGGCTGCGCGACTCCGGACCGATCACCTTGCGTGATGGCGACCGGTTCAAGTTGCTGGACTTCCGCTTCACAGGCTGGGGTGGCAAGTACGAAGCCACGCGCGACGACCGGCTGGTCGGCGAGCTCTCCGGCATGCAGTTGTTTCACAACTACTTCGTCCAAAGCATTGATTTTGCTTTGGAAGGTGGCGCCATTGAGACCGATGGAACGGGCACCCTGCTGACGACGTGGCAGTGCCTGCACGAACGACACCCCGACGCCTCGCGCGAAGACCTGACCGACAAGCTGGCGCGCTGGTTGAAGCAGGGGCGCGTGCTGTGGCTGGACCACGGCTACCTGGAAGGCGACGACACCGACGCCCATATCGATACCCTCGCCCGCTTTGCGCCCGGCGACGCCATCGTCTACCAGGCATGCGACGACACCTCGGACGTCCACTACGCCGAATTGCAGGCCATGGCCGCCGACATCGCGGCGCTGCGGACGGCCGACGGGCGCCCGTATCGCGCGTTCCCGCTGCCATGGGCGCAGCCGGTGATCGATAACGGCCGCCGATTGGCGGCGTCGTACGCGAACTATCTGATCATCAATGGCGCCGTACTGATGCCGGCCTACGGCGATCCCGCCGACGGCCAGGCGGCCGCGATGCTGGCACAGGCCTACCCGGATCGCGAGATCGTGCAGGTACCCTGCCGCGCGCTGATCTGGCAGAACGGCAGCCTGCACTGCATCACCATGCAATTGCCGGCGGGGCTGCTTGGCTGAATCCGTCATCGGCGCCACGGCTCGTGGCACCGTGACATCAGTTGGGCGCAGATTGAACGCTTCGTTTACATCTCGCCTCACACGATCCCGGATAACCACCGTTTCCCATTGATCGAGGAGACGGCCGTGTATTCACGACGCAAGTTCCTGACGACCACTGCGCTGGCCACGGCCGGTCTCGGCCTGGCCGCCTGCCGTGACGCAGCGCAGGCGGGCGGGGTTGGCGCATCACCGGCTGCTCCATCCCCCGTCGCCGCTCCGGGCGCATTGAACACCCGCATCATCCCGTCGACCGGCGAGCGGGTCCCCGTCATCGGCATGGGCACGTCCGGCAGTTTCGAAGTCGGCCAGAGCGCGGCCGAACTCGACCCCTTGCGTGAAGTGCTGAAGCGGTTCTTTGCCGCGGGCGCCACGCTCATCGATACGGCACCCACCTACAGCGTCGCCGAAGACGTCATGGGCGCGCTGCTGGCCGAACAGGGACTCACCAGCAAGGCCTGGCTGGCCACCAAACTGTCCGGCGTGACCGGACGCGAGGCCGGCCTGGCCCAGTTCGAAGACACGCTTCGACGGCTGAAGACCGACAAGGTCGCGCTGCTTCAGGTCCACAACCTGGGCGACCTGAAGACCCAGATGGCGGTCGCGCGCGAATTGAAGGCGCAGGGCAAGGTGAAGTACGTCGGCGTGACGCATTACGTCGAACGGGCGCAGGAACAACTCGCCGATGTCGTGCAGGCGGAGAAGCCCGACTTCCTTCAGATCAACTATTCGGTCGTCAGCCGCGGGGCGGAGAAGCGTGTATTGCCGCTGGCACAGGATCTGGGCGTGGCGGTGCTGATCAATCGCGCCTTCGAGGACGGCAAACTGTTCGCGCAGGTCAAGGACACGCCATTGCCGCCCGCGCTGTCGGAAGCCGGTGTTTCGTCGTGGGCGCAGGCCTTCCTGAAGTTCGCCCTCAGCCATCCCGCGGTCACTGCCGTCATCCCGGCCACGGGCAAGCCCGATCGCCAGAGCGACAACCTGAAAGCCGGCTCGGGTCAGGACCTGACGCCGGCACAACGCGACGCCCTGATTGCCGCGGTGGCTTGAGCCGATGCCATCGCCCCCTTCGCCCGGCATGGCCGGCTGGCTCGGCCACCTGTTCAATGTCCGCCACCACGAAGCGCCGGTGGTCGGTGCCGGGCTGGCGATGTTCTTCCTGCTGTTCGCGGGCTATTTCATGCTCCGCCCGATCCGCGAAACGATGGGCGTCACCGGCGGCGTCGACAATCTGCAGTGGCTGTTCACTGGAACCTTCGTTGCCACCCTGATCGTGCTGCCGCTGTACGGCTGGATCGCGTCGAAGGTCCCTCGCCGGCGTATCGTGCCATGGGTGTTCGGCGCGGTGGTGGCCAGCCTGCTCGGCTACGGTGCGGCGATGCTGGCACGGCCGGATGATGTCTGGCTGGCACGCACGTTCTACATCTGGGTGTCGGTCATCAACCTGCTGATGATCTCGCTGGCCTGGAGCGTGCTGGCCGACGTGATGGAAAGCCACGAGGCCAAGCGCCTGTTCGCGCTGATCGCCGCAGGCGCCAGCCTGGGCGGCCTGGCGGGTCCGCTGCTGACCACGCTGCTGGTCAAGCCATTGGGGCACGGCGGCCTGATGGTGCTCTCGGCTGCGCTGATCGGCGCCAGCGCCGCCACCGCGTCCTGGTTGCATCGCTGGCGCGACCGCCATCCACTGCCTGCGGGCACGAGTTCGGCCGAACAGCGGCAACGGCCGCTCGGTGGCAATCCCTTCGCGGGCGCGACCGCAGTGCTCCGTTCGCCCTACCTGCTGGGCATCGCCTTCTTCGTGCTCCTGCTGGCGACGGTGACGACCTTCCTGTATTTCGAACAGGCTAAGCTGATAGCCGAACGCTTTGTCGACAAGGAGGAGCAGACGCAGATCTTCGGTCTCATCGACACTGCCGTACAGGCGTTGGCCATCCTCAGCCAGTTGTTCATCACCGGCCGCATCGCGCAGAAGCTGGGCGTCGGCGTGCTGCTGGTCGCGGTGCCCGTGGTCGTCGCCGCCGGTTTCCTGTGGCTGGCGCTGGCCCCGGTGTTCGCAGTCTTCGTGGTGGTGATGGTGGTGCGGCGCGCGGGCGAGTATGCCTTCGTGCGTCCGGGTCGCGAGATGCTCTATACCGTGGTGCCCGCAGAACAGAAGTACAAGGCGAAGAACTTCATCGACACCGTGGTCTACCGCGGCGGCGACGCACTCAGCGGATGGGTCAAGCGGGCGCTGGACGTACTGGCGGAGCATCCGGCGGCAGCGATGTTCATCGGCGCCGGCGTGGCGGCGGTGTGGGCGATCACCGGCGTGACGCTGGGCAGACGACAGAAGCGGATGGAGGCGACGCACGGCGCCTCCTGAGCCCGCGCGTTCACTCCCCGGACGCCTGCCGCTACGGTGGACGCGGTACCATGCGCCCCTCCCCTGTCCGCCCCTGCCCGCACGATGAGCCGCACCACCCTGCCCGTTGCCCTGATCCAGGAAAAGAACCACGGCGACGCCGATGCCAACCTGTCGGTGATCGAAGCGCGCGTGGCCGAGGCCGCGAAGCGTGGTGCCCGCCTGGTGCTGTTGCAGGAACTGCACAACGGCGCCTATTTCTGCCAGCACGAATCCGTGCATGAATTCGACCTGGCCGAACCGATCCCCGGTCCCAGCACCGAACGCTTGGGCAAGTTGGCGAAGCAGCATGACGTGGTCCTGGTGTCGTCGCTGTTCGAGCGTCGTGCCGCCGGGCTGTACCACAACACCGCCGTCGTCTATGAGAAGGACGGCAGCATCGCGGGCAAGTACCGCAAGATGCACATCCCGGACGATCCTGGGTTCTACGAGAAGTTCTATTTCACCCCGGGCGACATGGGCTTCACGCCCATCGATACGTCCGTCGGCCGCCTCGGCGTGCTGGTGTGCTGGGACCAGTGGTATCCGGAGGCCGCGCGCCTGATGGCGCTCGCCGGCGCGGACCTGCTGCTCTACCCGACCGCGA
Organism: uncultured Pseudoxanthomonas sp.; assembly: GCA_966210745.1. GTDB lineage: Bacteria > Pseudomonadota > Gammaproteobacteria > Xanthomonadales > Xanthomonadaceae > Pseudoxanthomonas_A. Next base: position 6,203 of record CBIHLJ010000032.1, on the reverse strand, counting down.
TCGGTTGGGATCCGGACGACGAACAGGCCGAGAAGAACCGGCAGCGCGATGCCTGGGTATTGAGCCACCGCGGCCACGCTGTTGCCAATGGCCTGCCGGTGCTGAGCTGCAACCGCGTCGGCCACGAACCTTCGCCCATCGGCGCCTCGGGCATCCAGTTCTGGGGCAACAGCCACGTGCTGGGTCCGCAGGGTGAGTTCATCGCCGAAGCCGGCACCGAAGAAACCATCCTGATGGCGGACATCGACCTGCAGCGCAGCGAGCATGTCCGTCGCATCTGGCCGTTCCTGCGCGACCGCCGCATCGACGCGTACGGCGACCTGCTCAAGCGCTACATCGACTGAGACCCGCGCGTGCCGCTGACCGTCCGTGACGCCACGCCGGCCGACGTGCCGGCGATCACCGCCCTGTACGCCGCGGAAGTCCGCGACCACGTCAACACCTACGAATACGACGTCCCCGACGACGCCGAGATGGCGCGCCGCATGCAGGGCGTGCTCAACGCCGGCTATCCCTACCTGGTGGCGGAACTCGACGGCGAATTCGTCGGCTATGCCTACGCCAGCAGCTACCGCGCGCGCGCGGGCTATCGCAAGACCGTCGAGAACTCCGTCTACGTCCTGCCCGGCCGGCAAGGCCAGGGTATCGGCGCTGCGTTGATGCAGGCACTGATCGACGCCTGCGAGGCGTGCGGCTACCGGCAGATGATCGCCGTGATCGGCGAACCCACCAACACCGCCTCCATCCGGCTGCACGAGAAATTCGGTTTCACGCTGGTCGGCGTCTTCCGCGGCATCGCCTGGAAGCACGACCGCTGGCTGGACACCGTACAGATGCAGCGCACCCTCGGCGCCGGCACCACCGCGCCCCCGCAAGACGAATGACACGATGACCGAATCCAACACCCCTCCCGTCGATCCGTTGCACGGACAACCCCACGAGATCGTCGAGCGGGATGGCGTGCGCTACACCCTGCTCGGCACCGCCCACGTCTCGCGCGCCAGCGTCGATGCCGTGCGAGCGGCCGTGGCCAGTGGCGACTATGACAGCGTGGCGGTGGAACTGGACCCGGGCCGCCTGCAGTCGCTGACCGATCCCGACACGCTCGCGCGACTCGACCTGGTGAAGGTGATCCGCGAAGGCAAGACGCACCTGTTCGCCGCCAACCTCGCGCTGGCTGCCTACCAGCGGCGGCTGGCCGAACAACTCGGCGTCGAGCCAGGCGAAGAACTGAAGGCAGGCGCATTGGATGCGCAGGCGCACGGGCTGCCCGTGCACCTGATCGACCGCGAAGTCGGCCTGACCTTCAAGCGGGCCCTGCAGTCACTGGGGTGGTGGCAGCGGACCAAGGTCGGCGCCGGCATCCTGGCGAGCATGTTCGGCGACGAGGAAGTCGGGGACGACGAAATCGAGAAGCTCAAGCAGGGCGACATGATGGAATCGAGCTTCGGCGAGTTCGCGGCCGAAAGCCCACAGCTGTACCAGGCGATCATCGCCGAGCGCGACCAGTACATGGCATCGGCACTGCGCCAGGTTGCCGCCGGCAAGCCGACCGGCGCCACATCGCCGTACCGCGTGCTCGCCGTGGTCGGTGCGGGGCATCTGCCCGGCCTGACCCGCCACCTGAAGGACGATACCGCCGATCCGGCCGAGCTTAGACGCGCGCTCGAACTCGTCAAGCCCAAGTCGCGCGTGCCGTGGATAGAACTGGTGATCGGCGTGTTCCTGGTGGGCGGATTCGCCTGGGGGTTCTGGCAGGGTGGCGTGGACGTCGGTTCGGACCTGCTGCTGCAGTGGGTGCTGGCCACCGGCGTGCTCGGCGCCATCGGCTGCGCGATCGCGGGCGGGCATCCGCTCAGCATTCTCGCGGCCTTCATTTCATCGCCACTCACGCCGCTGCATCCCGCACTTGCGTCGGGTACCGTCAGCGCCTTCGCGGAAGCGACGTTGCGCAAGCCCACCTATGCCGACTTCATGGCATTGCGCGACGATGTCCAGACGATGCGCGGCTGGTGGAAGAACCGCGTGGCGCGCGTCCTGTTGAACTTCTTCCTCACCAGCCTGGGCACTGCCATCGGCGTGTGGACCGGGGGACTGAGGATGCTCGGCAAACTGGTCGGCTGAGCTGGACTTGAGACAAAAAAGAGCCGGGCAATGCCCGGCTCTTCGCTTTCCGCCTTCTTCACTCCACGTGCAGGGCTGCCACGGTTGCCGCCGCAGGTGCATCGCCACGACGCTGCTTGGCCCGGCCGATCGCACGCGATGTGCCACTGCGCATGTCGTCCAGGATCGCGTAGATCGTGGGGAGGAACAGCAGGCTGACCACCGTCGAGAACGCCAGGCCACCGGCGATGGCACGCGCCATCGGGGCGTAGGCCGGGCCGTCGCCGGCCATCTGGGTGTTCGCCATCGCGATGGGCACCATCGCCAGGATCGCCGTACCCATCGTCATCAGGATGGGGCGCAGGCGCTCGCGACTGCCTTCCACCAGCGCATCCGTGCGCGACATGCCGCGTCGCCGCAGGTTGTTGATGTGTTCGACCATCACGATGCCGTTGTTCACGACCACGCCCATCAGCACCAGGATGCCGATGAAGGACATGATGCCGAATGTGGTACCCGTCAGCGCGAACAGCCAGAACACGCCGAACACCGAGAACAGCACGCCGCTCATGATGGCCGCCGGGAACAGCAGCGATTCGAACACCGCCGCCATGACGATGTAGATCATCACCAGCGCGATCAGCAGGTTGAACATCATCTGCCCCATCGCCTCGTCGTCTTCCTGGAAGGCACTGCCATCGAACGAATAGCTGTAGCCCGCGGGGAACGACATGCCCTCCAGCGCCTCTTCCATCGCTTTGCGCGCATCCGGCACGGTGACCTTCTCGGCCAGGTTGGCCTGCACGGTCAACGTGGTCTGGCGGTTGGTCCGCTGGATCTGCGTGGCCGACGGCGTGATGCCCACGTCGACCAGGCTCAGCAGCGGCACCGTGCGGCCATCCGGCGAACGCACCATGAAACCGGCCAGGTCTTCGGTACCGTAGTCTTCGGCGCCCGCGAAACGCACCCACACCGGCACCTCGGTTTCGCCACGGCGGAACTCGCGCAGCGGCGCGCCACGCAGGGCGAGCCCTACGAAGCTGGCCACCTGTTGGGAGGTGAAGCCGAAGGCCGCGGCGCGCTCGCGGTCGACGCGCACGTTCAACTCGCTGTTCTGGTCGCCGACATCCACGCGCACGTCACGCAGTTCCTTGCGCTTGGCCAGGATCGGAATCAGATCGCCCGCGATCTCCGCCAGTGTCTGGGTCGAATCGCCGACAAGCTGGAACGACACGCTCTGGCCGGGCTGGCCGCCGCCGCCCTGGTTGCCACCATCGCCGCCGATGCCGATGTTGGCGCGGGCCGACTTCGGCAGGTCCTTGCGCAGCTGTTCGACGATTGGCTTGGTCTCGCTGGCCTTCTCGGTATCGAACTTGACCTGCGTGCCGCCCCAGCCCTGCTCGCTGAAGTACGAGTAGACCTGGCTGATGCGGTACTTCTTGCGGTTGGCGTCCAGGAACTGTTCGACCTTGAGGATCTCGGCCGACATCTGCTCCTTGGTGTAGGCGCCCTTCCACTGGTAGTACAGCTCCGCCTCGCCACCGCCATCGTTGCCGAACATGTCGAACTTGGTCATCTTCATGGGCACGAAGCTGACCACGATGATGAGCAGGATGCCCAGCACGCTCCAGCCCCGATGTTCCAGCGTCCAGCGCAGGAACCCTGCGTAGCGCTTCTGCATGCGCGGGATGATGCCGGTCTCGCTGCGCACCTGGGGCGGCGTCTTCAGGCGAGCCGAAATCATCGGGATCAGGCTGACCGCGACCAGCCACGAGGCCAGCAGCGACACCGAAATGGTGATCGCGATCTGGCCCAGGTAGATGCTCAGGAAGTTGCGCTCGCCGAACAGGTTGGGCACGAACACGATGCAGTGGCACAACGTGCCCGCCGACAGCGCGATCGCCACGTGGCGGGTGCCGATAATCGACGCCCACGTGGGGTTGTCCGGATATTTCTCGCGCTCCTGGTAGATGCTCTCGACCACGACGACGGCGTTGTCGACCAGCATGCCGATGGCCAGCAGCAGGCCCATCATCGACAGGATGTTCAGCGTCACGCCGGCGAAGTACATGAAGCCCAGCGTCATCACGAAGCAGATCGGAATCGCCAGGGTCACCATCGAGACCGAAGGCCAGTGGCGCAGGAAGAACCACAGCACCACGATCGACAGGACCAGGCCGATCGCACCAGCTTCCGCCAGCTCAAGCAACGACGAGGTGACGTTGTCGCCCTGGTTCTCGATGATCTTGACCTGGATGTCGTTCATCTCCGGCTGCGCGCGGATCGATTCGACCTCGGCCAGCGCCTTGCTGGACACCTCGACCAGGTTGGCGTTGCGTTCCTTGAAGATGTCCAGGCCGACGGCGGGCTGGCCGTCCAGCCGGCGACCGTAGTCCATCCGGGCCGGCTTCAGGCGCACATCGGCGATGTCGCCCAGACGCACGTTGCCCGCACCCACGATCAGGTCGCGCAGCTGCTGCAGGTCGGTCAGCTCGCCGACGGGCTGCACGCGCAGGCGCTGCGGGCCGTCGCTGATGACACCGGCGGAGATGGAGAAATTGACCGCCTGCAGCCGTGTCGTCAGGTCGTTGAGGCTCAGGTTGTGCGCGGTCAGGCGATCCTGGTTGATCGCGATCTCCACTTCGTTCGGCGGCGCGCCCGACACATCCACGCGGGCCACGCCCGGGATGCGTTCGATGCGGCGCTTGAACTCGCGCTCGATCATGTCGTACGCGCCGGTCAGGTCGGTCTTGCTCGCCAGGCGTACTCGCAGCACCGGCTGATCGGTGGTCGAGAACTTGAAGACGAAATAGCGCTGCAGATCGTCCGGCAACTCATCGCGGATCGCGTCCAGGCGTTCGCGCGCCTCGGACGCGGCGATGGCGACGTCGCGGTCCCAGTCCGAGAACTGGATGAAGATCTGCGCGCCGTCGGCCTTCGCGTTCGACTCCATCCGCTTGATGCCGGCCATCGTCGACAGCGCTTCCTCGGCCGGCCGCAGCACCGTGCGCTCCACTTCTTCCGGGGTCGAGCCGGTATACGGCAACGATACGAAGATGAAGGGGGGCGAGACCTCGGGGAAGGCTTCCAGCGGCAACCGGATGGCCGCGATCAGGCCGATCACGAACAGCGAGATGAAGAACATCACCGCCGTCACGGGCCGCTTGATGCTGAACTCCGCGACGCTCATGCGGGTTCGCCCTCCCCGACGGGTGGCACTGCCGTACCCTTGCGGGCGCGGCGTCCGCGCTCGAGGTAGTACTCATCGGCGCGGCGGTCCAGCAGGTCGTAGACGACCGGGATCACCAGCAGGGTCAGCAGCGTCGAGATCAGCAGGCCGCCGATCACGGTGATCGCCATCGGCGAGCGCACTTCGGCACCCTCGCCCATCGCGATCGCCAGCGGCAGGAAGCCGAACAGCGTGCACAGCGTCGTCATGATGATCGGCCGCAGTCGCGAGCGGGCACCCTCGACCAGCGCCTCGCGCTTGGCCACGCCGGCCTCGCGCAACTGGTTGACCTTGTCGATCAGGATGATGGCGTTCTTGGTCACCAGGCCCACCAGCAGGATCAGGCCGATGAACACCACCACCGAGACCGCCGAACCTGTCAGGAACAGCGCGCCCACGGCACCGACCAGCGCCAGCGGAATGGTGAACAGGATGACGAAGGGATGCAGCAGCGATTCGAACTGCGACGCCATCACCAGGTAGACCAGGAAGATCGCCAGGCCGAAGGCGAACATCAGCGAGTTGACCGATTCGGCCAGTTCTTCGCCCTGGCCACCGATGTGCATGCCAACGCCGGCGCCCAGCGGGTTCTCGGATGCCATCTTCTGCACTTCCTGCACCGCGCCGCCCAGGTCGATGTCGCGCAGGTTGGCCGAGACGATCGCCACGCGCACCTGGTCGGCGCGGTGGATTTCGCTGGGGCCGGTCGTGGCGACGACATCGGCCACGGCCGACAGCGTCACCGGCCGGGCGCTGCCCGGATTGACGATCAGCTGACGGATGCTTTCCAGCGACGCGCGATCGGTTTCGCGGGCACGCACCAGCACGTCGATCTTGCGGTCGCGGAAGCTGTAGCGCGTGGCCACTTCGC
>CBIHLJ010000031.1:0-49011 GCA_966210745.1 uncultured Pseudoxanthomonas sp. | reverse complement strand
CCGCAGCGTGATGATCATCGGCCACCAGAAGGGCCGCGACACCAAGAGCAAGATCGCCCGCAACTTCGGCATGCCGCGCCCCGAGGGGTATCGCAAGGCGCTGCGGCTGATGAAGATGGCCGAACGCTTCAAGCTGCCGCTGCTGACCTTCATCGACACGCCTGGCGCGTACCCGGGCGTGGGCGCGGAAGAGCGCGGCCAGTCCGAGGCCATCGCCCGCAACCTGATGGAAATGGCCGAACTGAAGATCCCGATCATCTGCACGGTGATCGGCGAAGGCGGCAGCGGCGGCGCCCTCGCCATCGGCGTTGGCGACCGCACGCTGATGCTGGAGTACGGCACCTATTCGGTGATCTCGCCGGAAGGCTGCGCGTCGATCCTGTGGAAAGACGCCGCCAAGGCCAAGGACGCCGCCGAACAGCTGGGCCTTACCGCCAAGCGCCTGCATGGCCTCGGCTTGGTCGACAAGGTCGTGCGCGAGCCCATCGGCGGCGCGCACCGCAATCCCCGCCAGATGGCCGTGCGCCTGAAAGCCGTGCTGCTCAACGAACTGGATGCGCTGGAGCAGTTGCCGGTCGAACAACTGCTGCAGAAGCGTTACGAGCGCCTGCGTGGCTACGGCGCGTACGAAGCCGCCTGAGCGCTGCCCTTAGCTCCACTGAAGCGCCGGTAGACCCGGCGCTTTTTCATTGCGGTCGCTCGCGTTCAGAGTGACCTGAGGAAATCCACCAGCGCGCGACGGTCCTCGGCACTCATCGCCTCGAAGCGCTGCTTCGCCGCCGTGCCCTGCCCGCCGTGCCAAAGCACGGCTTCTTCCAGCGTCGCCGCGCGGCCGTCGTGCAGGTAGCGGACATTCGGATCGATCGTAGCTGCCAGGCCGAGGCCCCATAGCGGTGCCGTGCGCCATTCGCGTGCGGTGGCGCGGCCTTCGACATAGGTGTCGGCGAGCCCGGGGCCCATGTCGTGCAACAGCAGATCGCTGTACGGCCGGATGGTCTGGTAGCGCAGCTCGACGAACCGGTGATGGCCCGTGCGCAATTCCGGCGCGTGGCAGGTACTGCAACGGGCGGCTTCGAACAGTTGTGCGCCGCGCTTGACGCGCAATTGCCGGGCGCGCGCCTGCGCATCCTGCTCCAGCGGGTTGTCGAAGTCCCGTTTCGGAGGCACGCCCAGCAGGCTCAGGTAGAGCGTGGTCTGGTGGATGTCGGCTGCGGTCAGCTTCGCACTGCCGCTGTTGACCTCCGCGCAAGCCGCGCCCTCGCTGCCACGCGCGCACTCCAGCGACGACATCAGCGGCGAAGTGACGCCCATGTCGGTGTTGAACGCCAACGAGGTCTGCTGTTCCAGCGTGGCGGCAGCGGCCTTCCAGCCGAAGCGACCCACGCGACTGACACCGGCGTCGCGTGGATCGGCCACGATCTGCAGCCGGCCGGCCACGCCGTCGGGATCGCCCTGTTGCGCCAGCGCCAGGCGTTCGAGCTGTTGTTCGGGCACTGCTTCCAGCAGGCCCAACCCTGTCAGCGAGGGCGCCACGCGTACCGACAAGGCGCTGGGCAACGCCAGCGGCTGGCCGGCACGGTCGCGCAGGGCGTAGTTCGGCCGGCGCAGCACGTAGCCTATGCCATCGGTGTAGCGACCCGGCAGCTCCGTGTAGCCGGTGAGCACCAGCTCGGCTTCACGCCCGTCCACGTTGGCCCCGGCCTCGCGATAGGTGCCCTGCTGCAGGCGCAGACCGAAGCGCGCATCCGGCGCCTGCGTGCCTGCCCCGGCCACGCCGACGAACACGCCCAGCCGGTCCAGGGGTACACCGACGACGGGTGAACTGCGTCCATTGCCCGCATGACAGTCCACGCAGCGCGTCTGCGAGAAATGGGGGGCGGTCTTGCCCGCATGCGCGGCGAACACCGTGTTGCTTTCTTCCGAATGGCGGCCGCTCGCGAACGAGGTATGGATCAGCCGGCGCCCTTCCGCCCATGGCTGCATGTTGTAGCCGGCAATGTTGTGCGAGGCCTGCTGCAGCATCCGGAACGGCTCGCTGGAGGTGTCCTCGTGCAGCGTCATCCACGGCCCGGCGCTGAGCGCTTCCGCCGGCATGGCCAGCGAGTCCAGCGGCCGTTGCACGCCGTAGCCGGGCCCACGGAACCAGGACACGATGCCGTGCGATCCCGCACGGTAGACGAGTGCCTCGGCGTAGTAGTTGAAGCGACCGATGAGATCCGGGTTGCCCGCCAGGAAGATGCCCAGCTCGAACTCCACCAGGTCGCCCTTGCGCAAAGGCCGATGGGCGTCGTTGGCGGCCGTGCGGATCTCCTTCACCAACACGAAGGCATTGCCCGGCGTGCCGGCCGGCGGGGTGTAGTTGGCGTTGGGATCCTGCCCGAGTTGCGCGTAGTTCGCGATCGGCGTCTGCGCCGCGATTCCACCGGGCAACAGCTTCATGCCGCCGTTGTCGGCATAGAGCGCGACCGAAGTAGGTTCCAGCGGATCCTCGCTGCGGCGCCCGATGTAGCCGTGGCGGAAATTGGTGCCGTACCAGTAGTGCTGTGGCCTGACGACGATGGTCAGGATGCGCTGCTCACCGGACGTGCCGGGCACCGCATCGTCGTGGATCACGATCTCGTGCGTACGCCGTTCGAAGTACTGGGGCGGGAAGACTTGGTAGCTGTCATCGACGATGGGCTCGCGCGCGTGGCGGTCGCGCACGCGGCCGCCCACATGGGTGATCAGCGTGCCGTCGTCCTGGATGTACTGGATGGGGGCCGCATCGTCGGGCCACAGCAATGGCTGGTAGCTGGCAGAAGGCGGCACCTGTGGAGGCGGCGGAATCAAAGGCTGCGATCCGTTCTGCCGCACCGGTTGAGGCTCACCGGCACCGAGGTGGAATTGCTGCGCGGGCACGGCGGCGCAGGCTACCTGCTCGACAGACGCACCGGCCGTCGTCGACGCACCCACGATGCCCAGGCACTTGCCGCTGTTGACGTTGACGATCCGGTAGCGGTCGCTGGTGTCGACGCGCTGCAGGCGGAAGCGTTGCGCGCCGCTGCCGTTGTCGTCCCATTGCTGCACGATGACGTGGTCGGCGCCCGAGCCCGCGGGAATGTCGGCCGACTTCTGCGTGTGCAGGTTGCGCAGGCGGTACTGGCCGGCCGCCGTCTCGGCGATGTCGAAGAACTGCCGGTGCAGCGTGCCCTCGCAGGCAGCCTGCACCAGCGGCGTGCCGTTGGCTGTGCTGCCGTCGCGGACCTCGATGCACAACCCGCTCAGCACGCTGGCGATGCGGTAGCGGCCCGGCGGCACAGGATCGACATTGATGTTCTGGGGTGGCGCGACCTGCGCCTCGGCAGCAACGACCACACCTTGCTGGTTCATCGCCTGACTGGGCGGGGATCCCGAAGTGGGTCGTGCGGTGCTCCAGAAAGGGGCATCACGCGCTTCACCGGGCTGCGCGGAACAAGCCGCCAGCGACATCGAGGCCAACACGATGAGCGACGCCAGCACGCGGCGATGCAGGAAGACTGCAGGACAGGGGCGATGCATCGGGATACCGATTCCTTGGGGACGCGTGGGGTACGTCGGCGGCGCCACGGCGTCTCTCCCCGAGACGCGGTGGCACGCCATCCAATGGCAGGACGCGGCATGGTCGCAGAGGCACAGCCATGCCGCTGTGACCGATGCCGCACAACCCGCCGGCCCGCACGCGGGTGGCCGCGGTCGTTTCAACGTTTCCCTGCCACCGGCTGGCGCAGGCCACGTGGATGACGGATGCTTGGCGTTCCGCCGACGGCGCCGCGCTACCCGCATGAGTCCACTCCTCCTGCTCTCCTTCGCCCTCCAGATCGCCTGCTGCGTGCACGTGGTGCGCACCGGGAGACCGCTCTATTGGGTCTTCATCCTGCTGGTGTTCTCGTTCATCGCGGTGATCGTGTACTTCATCGCCGAGATCCTGCCGGACCTGCGGCACAACCCCTCGGCGCGCCGAACGGTGCGCAACGTGCGCAACCGGATCGATCCCGAGCGCGACCGCCGCGACGCAGCCAGGCTGCTGAAGGCCGCGGATACCCCGGAGAACCGTCGCCGACTGGCGGAAGAAAGCCTGCGCAGCGGCGATTACACGCACGCCGCCGAACTGTACGAGCAGGCGCTCAAAGGCCTGTATGCCACCGATCCGGACCTGATGCTGGGACTGGCGAAGGCGCAGTTCGGCATGGGCGACGCGCAGAAGGCGCGCGATACGCTGGATGCACTGATCACCGCCAATCCGGGTTTCCGGTCCGCCGACGGCCACCTGCTGTACGCGCGTGCCGTGGAGGACACCGCCGATGCTACCGCCGCCATCCACGAGTACGAAGCCGTGGTACAGGGCTATCCCGGTGAGGAAGCCCGCGCCCGCTTCGGCCTGCTGCTGAAGCGGCATGGAGATCAGGCGCGCGCACGCGCGGTGTTCCAGGAGATCCTTGATCGGTCCGACGCGGCGCCACGCTACTACCGTCGCGAGCAGCAAGACTGGATCGCCGTGGCGAAGCGCGAACTCGCGACGCTCCAGGACTAGCCGGGCCCGCACGATGCGACGGACGGTTGATCGCGATCAATGCAGGGGTGACGATGGACACGCGATGATGCAGGCAGTGATCGGCGCATCGCCGATCCACGCGCAGGAGGATGGCCATGGACCTGCTTTCGTTGCCCTGGTGGCTGCTGCCCACCGTACTCTTCGTGCTGCCCGTGCTGGTGGCGCTGGCAGTGAACCGCTGGCGCTTCCACCACACCGGCGTCAGCCAGCATCTCGTGCTGGGTCTGTTCGTGGGTGCCTGCTGGATCGCCGCGCTCATCGTCATCCTGCAGCAACTCCGATGAGCATCCGGCATCCGCTCATGCCGCCTTGCGACGATCCGCAAGCGCATCCTTGCGCAGGCTGAGGTCTTCCTCCGCGCGCAGGTAGACGTGCAACAACGCCTCGTCGACCGCAGAAGCGGTGGCCGTGCCCACCAGCAACTCCATCCCGTGTCGCTGCCGCGCAGCATGTGCGGCCGCACGCAGCGCATCGATCCGTGCCTCCATGCCGGCTCCCTTCAGCAGCACGACGAACTCGGCGCTGTCGGTGACGCGACTGACGTGATCGCCGAGATCGTGGCGCACGCAAGCGTCGAAGATGGACGCGAGTTCCTGCAGAGTCCGCTCCAGCATGCGCTCGCCCAGCCGGCGAGCCTCCTCCGCCATGCCCTGTGCCTCCACGATCAGCACGCACCACGGCTCACCCGACGCCACCGACGCCTCGCCATGGCCCTTTAAGGCCACCACCGCCTGGGTTTCGTGGTGCACGCGATGGACATCCAGCAGCGCGACGGTGATCCGTGCGAGCGCCCGCAACGAAGCCTTCTGCTGGTTGCTCAGGCGGCGCGGGTGGGTGTCCACCACGCATACCGTGCCCAATGCCTCGCCCGTGCCGGCCACCAGCGGCATGCCGGCATAGAACCTCGCCCTGACATCGCCCGTGACGATGGGGAAATCGGCGAAGCGCTGGTCTTCGCTCAAGTCGGATATCTCGAGCAGTTCATCCGGTTGCCGGATGGCGTGGTCGCACACCGCAGTGTCGCGGGTGGTTTCATGGTCATCCAGGCCGATGCGCGCCTTGAACCACTGGCGGTCGCGGTCGATCAGCGACACGACGGCGATGGGCGTGCCGCAGATCGCGGCAGCCAGCCCCACCAGATCGTCATAGGCCGTGCCGGGGAGAGTATCGACGGCATGGTAGCGATCCAGCGCATGTTGGCGCCGACGTTCGTTGTCGCGGGTGTCTGTGGAAGAAGGATTCACGGCGGCTCCTCGTGTGCATGCGTGCACATGGTCGAAGCGCGCCGGTTCAGATCCCGTCAACGGCCGCGAAAACCGCAACACCCATCACATTGTGCTGCAAGCCGCGCGCATCGTCGCTAGCATGCGTGCATGGATGCCGCACCATCGCCCCTGCCCCTGTTGCCCGCACGCGCCGAGAGCCGCGTATGGGTCGCGTTGAGTGGCGGACTGGATTCGACGGCATTGCTGCACCGGCTGGCCCACGACACATCGCATCGTCGCCACGGGCTTGCGGCGATCCACGTGCACCATGGCCTGCAGCCCGACGCCGATGCGTGGGCGGCGCATTGTTCGGCGCTGTGCGCCGCGCTGGACGTACCGCTGCAGGTACGGCATGTACAGGTGGACACCACGCGCGGCGAGGGAACCGAAGCCGCCGCACGCCGCGCGCGTCAGCAGGTGTTCGCCTCTGTCATGGGTGCCGGCGATATCCTCGCCACGGCGCATCACCGCCAGGACCAGGCGGAAACCTTCCTGTTGCGCGCGCTGCGTGCCTCCGGTCCCGATGGCCTGGCGTCCATGCGGCCGTGGCGTGCGTTTGGTCCGGGCTGGCAATGGCGTCCGCTGCTGGAAACACCACGCGAGGCATTGCTGGCATACGCCGACAGGTTCGCGCTGGAATGGATCGAGGATCCCAGCAACGCGCACACCGACTTCGACCGCAACTTCCTGCGCCACGAAATCCTTCCCTTGTTGCGGCATCGCTGGCCGCACGCGGACGCGGCCTTCGCACGCAGCGCGGTGCTCAGCGCGGAAACCCTCGAACTGCTGGAGCCACTGGACGGGCAGCTCCTGGCGGCCGCCGCCACTGCGGATCCCGCCGCCTTGAACGTCACGCCGCTGCGCGCAGCCGGCCCCGCGCAACGTGCACGCGCACTCCGGCGCTGGATCGACGCACTCCGCCTCCCGCCACTCCCGGCCGAAGGCGTGGCGCAGATCGAGGCACACCTGCTGGAGACACGGGCCGATGCGCAGGCGGAGTTCGCCTGGCAGGACGCGATCGTGCGGCGCTGGCGTGGCCTGCTTCACGCCGAACGGCAGCGCCCCGCCTTGCCGGTGCACTGGCAGACCCCGTGGGATGGCGTGGCGCCCATCCTGTTGCCTGATGGCGGCACGCTGTCGCTGGAGGGCGGGCGCCACGGCTTCGGGACGCCGCTGCGGCTGACGGCGCGCCGGGGCGGCGAACGCATCGCGCTGCCAGGCCGCTCGCACCGGCATGCGCTGAAGGACGTGCTGCAGTCGCTCGGCATTCCCCCTTGGGAACGCCGGCAGCTTCCGCTCGCCTGGCAGGGCGACCGCCTGTGGGCGGCTGGCGACGTAGCGCTGTCAGCCGAATGCGATGCCTGGCTGCGTGTGCACAGCGCCCGCCTCGTCTGGCAACGCGGCTGAATCCGCGTCGCGTTGACCTGACCGCCACCGATCCCCACACTTGCGGCATGGCAAAGAAAACCTCCCCTGACGCCTCGCCTGTCGCCCACTTCGAGCAGTCGCTGGACGAACTCGAACAACTGGTCGAGAAGATGGAGCACGGCGACCTGAGCCTGGAAGCATCGCTTGCGGCCTACGAACGCGGCGTGGGCCTGTACCGGCAATGCCAGGCGGCGCTCGAGCAGGCCGAACTGCGCGTACGGTTATTGAGTGATCCGGAACAGCCCGGGGACGGCGAAGCATTCGCTCCCGCGCCCGATGGCCGCTGATCCCCGCTTCGCCGCCTGGGCGGCGGGCTTGGAAACCCATCTCGACCGCGTGCTGCCGGCGGCCGATGCGGCGCCGCAGCGCCTGCACGCCGCCATGCGCCATGCGGTGCTCGGGGGCGGCAAGCGCATGCGGGCCTTGCTCGTCTATGCCAGCGGCACGCTGCTGCAGGCGGATGAAGCCACGCTGCATGCCCCTGCCGCCGCGGTCGAACTGATCCACGCCTATTCACTGGTGCATGACGACCTGCCGGCGATGGACGACGACGACCTGCGGCGTGGCAAACCCACCGTGCACATCGCGTTCGACGAAGCCACCGCCATCCTCGCCGGCGATGCACTGCAGACGCTGGCGTTCGAGCACCTGGCGTGCGCCGATGCACCCGCCCTGCTGCGCGTGGACTGGCTGGCCACGCTGTCGCGTGCGTCCGGCGCCGCGGGCATGTGCGGCGGGCAGGCGCTGGATATCGACGCCACCGGTACGCAGCAGACGCTGGACGCACTCCAGCGCATGCACGCACTGAAGACCGGCGCACTGATCCGCGCCGCGGTGCGGGTGGGCGCGCAGGCCGGCGCCGCCGACACGGACACGCTCGCGCGACTGGATGATTTCGCCACCGCGCTGGGCCTCGCATTCCAGGTGCGCGACGACATCCTCGACATCGAAGCCAGTTCCGAACAGCTGGGAAAGACCGCAGGCAAGGATGTGGCCCAGGCCAAGTCGACCTATCCCGCACTGCTGGGCATGGACGGTGCGAAAGCCAAGCTCGAGGAACTGGCTGCCGCGATGCGCGATGCGCTGGTGGGCCATGACGCGCGTGCCGATGCGCTGCGCGCACTCGGCGAACTGGCGATCCATCGCGCGCATTGACCTGCCGGGCCTGCCGGCGCGAAAAGAAAAAGCCCGGCGTTGCCGGGCTTTTTCATGCGACTTCAAGCGCGTTTTACTTGATCAGGCGCAGCGCGAACGGGTAGCGATACGCTTCGCCGTTGTTGGCCTTCACGCCACCGATGATCGACAGCACCAGCGCGGCGATGCCGATCAGCGGCATCAGCAGCAGGCCGATCAGGACGAACGCCAGGATCCACGAGATCACGAACGCGATGAACACCGTGATCTGGAAGTTCAACGCTTCCTTGGACTGGTCGGTGACGAAGCCCTTGGAGGCGTCATCCTTGCTGATCAGCCAGATGATCAGCGCGCCGATCGGCCCGGTGACGATGCCCAGCAGGTGGGACAGCAGCGCCATGGTGCGCTGGTCCTGCGGTGCGTCGCCCGCGGTCGGCGGCGGAGGCGGTGCGGTGACGTTGTCGAATTCGCTCATCTGGTGGATCCCCGAAATGGTGAGGTGGGCGGTCGAGCGCTGCGAACCCCCGCAGCACTCCGCGTGCCAAGCATAACGGGTAACGGCGTCACCGTCGGCCACGTCGTGGCCGATGGGCGTCATTCGCCCGCCACGGTCATCCGGCCGACCAGGATCGACCCGACGCCGACATGGGACCGGCGGTCCACATCGCGTCCCACGGCCTCGATGCCGGCGAAGATGGCCTTGAGGTTGCCGGCGATGGTGATGCCGTCGACCGGGTACGCGAGCGCGCCGTTTTCCACCCAGAAGCCTGCCGCGCCGCGCGAATAGTCGCCCGTCACCGCGTTCACCCCCTGCCCCATCAGCTCGGTGACCAGCAGGCCAGTGCGCATGCCGGCGAGCAGGTCATCGAAACCTCCCGCGTTCGCCTTCACCTGCAGGTTGTGCACGCCGCCGGCATTGCCGGTGGTCTGCAGGCCGAGCTTGCGCGCCGAATAACTGCCCAGCACGTAGCGCTCCAGCACGCCATCGCGGATCAGGTGCGAACGCTTCGTCGCCACACCCTCCGCATCGAAGGCCGAAGAGCGCAGGCCATGCGGCAGCAGGGGAAGCTCCTCGATGGCGAACCAATCGGGAAAGATCCGCCGGCCCACATGGTCTAGCAGGAAACTCGCGCGCCGGTACAGCGCACCACCGGAAACGGCACCCAGCAGATGACCGATCAGCGAACGCGCGACCTCGGCCGAGAAGAGCACGGGGTGCTCGCCGGTCGCCAGCGAGCGCGGCTGCAAGCGCGCCACGGTCCGCGCGGCGGCCTTGCGGCCGATGGCCGAAGGATCCTCGAGTTCCAGGTGCGACAGCGCCGTGCTGTACCAACCATCCCGCTGCATGCCATCGCCCTGCCCCGCGATCAGCGCACAACCGATGGTGTGCTGGGTATCGCGCTCGCGGCCGATGAACCCGTGCGAATTCGCGTAGACGGACAGGCTTTCGCCGCTTCCGATGGATGCGCCGTCGGAGTTCTCGATGCGCGCGTCCGCCTCGCGCCCGGCCGCCTCGCAGGCCAACGCCAGATCCACGGCACGGTCCATGTCGAGCGCCCAGGGATGCCAGACGTCGAGATCGGGGAATGTGCCGTCCGCCTGCGGGCGCGCCATCAGCGCGGCATCCGCAAGGCCGGCCGCTTCGTCGTCCTCGGTGTAGCGGGCGATGGCGCAGGCCTGCGCGACCGTGGCTTCCAGACTCTCCTCGCGAAGGTCGGCCGTACTCGCGCTGCCCTTGCGCTGCCCGAAGTAGACAGTCACGCCGATGCCGCGGTCGCGGGTGGATTCCACGGTTTCCACGTCGCCAAGGCGTACGCTGACATTGAGTCCGGTTTCTTCGCTGCAGCTCACCTCGGCCTGGGTGGCGCCCAGCGCCCTGGCGCGTTCGAGAAGACGCTGCGACAGCGCCTCCAGGCGTTCCAAGCGGGCCAGGCTGTCGTCGGCGGAAGTCAGGGCGGTGGCGTTCAATGCTTTATCCTTGTGTCCTGTGATCCGCGCTCAGGCGCCGGATCGGTATTGGATCAGGCTTCCACGCGATGCGGCGGAAGCGAAAGAGAGGCTCCACGATGCGCGGACGCGACCCCGAAACCGGCGAATTCCTTGGCCCCAGCCGTACCCAGCAACGGGGCGAGGCGCTGGAGATCCGCAGCCTTGCCGAGAAACTGGTGGCGCTGCCGACCGCGCAACTGGCGCGCCTGCCTATTCCCGAAGATCTCATGCCGCACATCGTCGAGACGCAGCGCATCACTTCGCATATCGCCCACAAGCGCCAGTTGCAGTTCCTGGCCAAGCAGATGCGACGCGAAGAGGACGAAGTGCTGGAAGCGATCCGCGACGCGATGGACGAAGGTGGCGAAGCCGCGCGCCGCGAGACCGCCCTGCTGCACCAGGCCGAACAGTGGCGCGACCGCCTGCTGGCCGATGGCGACGCGGCGCTGGCCGACCTGCTGGAGGCATTCCCGCAGGCCGACCGCCAGAAGCTGCGCCAACTGGCGCGCAATGCCAGCGAAGAACGCGCGAAGAACAAGCCGCCGCGCGCGTTCCGCGAATTGTTCCGCGAAGTGCGGGAGTTGCTGGCCGACGCGAGCGCTGCGCAAGACGGCGACGAAGACGACGCGCTCTAGCCCCTCTCCCCTCGGGAGAGGGGTTGGGGTGAAGGTACGGCGAAGTCCATGTTGCGTACACGTCATGGACTTCGCCGAACCCTCATCCGCCCTGCGGGCACCTTCTCCCGGAGGGAGAAGGGACAGGCACGGATGCATCACGCCTTCGTCCCACCCACCGTCAATCCTTCGATCAACAACGATGGCTGGCCCACGCCCACCGGCACGCTCTGGCCGTCCTTGCCGCAGATGCCGACACCCTGGTCCAGCGCCAGGTCGTGGCCGACCATCTTCACCTTCTGCATGGTTTCCGGGCCGTTGCCGATCAGGGTGGCCCCCTTTACCGGGGCCGTGATGCGGCCGTCCTCGATCAGGTAGGCCTCGGTGGCGGAGAACACGTACTTGCCGCTGGTGATGTCGACCTGGCCGCCGCCGAAGTTGACCGCGTACAGGCCCTTCTTCACCGATCGGATCATGTCCTCCGGGTCGTCCTGCCCGGCAAGCATGTAGGTGTTGGTCATGCGCGGCATCGGCAGGTGCGCGAACGATTCGCGCCGGCCGTTGCCGGTGGGCGCCACGCCCATCAGGCGTGCGTTGTGGGTGTCCTGCATGTAACCCACCAGCACACCGTCCTCGATCAGTGTGGTGCAGTTCGTCGGCGTGCCTTCGTCATCGATGTTCAGCGAGCCGCGACGGCCCGGCAGCGTGCCGTCGTCGACGATGGTGACGCCCTTCGATGCGACCTGCTGGCCGATCCGGCCCGCGTAGACGCTGGTGCCCTTGCGGTTGAAGTCGCCTTCCAGTCCATGCCCGACCGCTTCGTGCAGCAGCACGCCCGGCCAGCCGCTGCCCAGCACCACCGGCATCACGCCGGCGGGCGCGTCGATGGCATCCAGGTTCACCAGTGCCTGTCGCAATGCCTCGCGCGCGAGGTCTTCCGGCTTGCAGTCGGCAAACAGGTCTGCATAACCGTAACGCCCGCCCATGCCGGCATAGCCGGATTCGCGGCGTCCGTTCTGCTCGACGATCACCTGCACGTTCAAGCGCACCAGCGGACGCACGTCGGACGCCAGCACGCCGTCGCTGCGCGCGACCAGCACGGTGTCGATGCCGCCGGACAGGCTGACGGTGACCTGCTGCACGCGCGGGTCGGCGGCGCGCAGGAAACGGTCCACCGCACGCAATGCCTCGACCTTCGCATCATTGCCCATCGCATCGATGGGATCATCGCCGGCATACAGCGCGCGGCCGCCACTGCGCACCAGCGTGCGTGGTGAATGCGCGGCGCCGTCGCGGGCGATGGCGCGCGCAGATTTCGACGCATCGAGCAATGCCTGTGCATTGATGTCATCGGAGTAGGCAAAACCGGTCTTTTCGCCCGAGATCGCGCGCACCCCGACGCCCTGTTCGATGGAATGCGCGCCGTCCTTGACGATGCCGTCCTCGACAGTCCAGCTCTCGCGGCGGGCATGCTGGAAATACAGGTCGCCGAAATCGATGCCCGGCCCCAGCAGGGTGCCGAAGGCGCGATCCAGGCCGGACGGGTCCAGGCCTGCGGGCAGAAGGAGACGGGTTTCGGCGAGCGTGATCGGCAGGGTCATGGTCTTCACAATGGGGACGAAAAGCGCTGCCGGCAAGGACGCCCTCGCCGATCGGCGGGTTCAGGGAGCGCCGGCGCTGTCGGTACGATCATCGCTTCGGACGCGCGACTGCTCGCGCCCCACCACTTCGACCTTGGGCGATTTCCACGGGCCGGTGACGCGGTAGGTCTTGGCGCCCATTTCCGCCAGCGGCTTCTTCAGCACGGCGTTGGCCACCGCACCCACGGCGGCGCCGATGGGCCCGCCCGCCACCGCGCCCACGGCGGTAAGGACGTTGGCGGATTTCGGCTTCACGTCCACGGTCTGGTCGAATCGTTCGGCCCGCAGATCGGTGTCGCCGCGGATCAGGATCTCGGCGGCGGGGCCGTCGATCAGCAGGTTGTCGCTGCGTGCCATGCCGCCGGTGAGGCGGATGTCACCGTCGACGCGGTTGAACGCAAAGCCCTTGGAGAAGAAGTCGCTGAAATCGAGCATCAGGCGGCGACGTACTTCCGCCACGCTCAACAGGCCCAGCACACGGCCCGCGCCCGGCTCGACTTCAAGCAAGTGCCCGTCGCGCGCGGCAAGCTTCACGCTGCCTTCCAGCGCGGCCAACTGGAAGCCCGCCGGACTGCCCGACCAGCCGGCCTCCGCGGTGATCTGCCCGTGACCACCCCGCACACGGTCGCCCAGGCCCAGGTCGTCGAGCAGTTCGCCGAAGTTCTCGCTCTTCACGTCCACGGCAAAGTGCGTCCGCGCCGCGACACCGGAGCCGGTCCACTGGCCACGCACATCGATCTGCTGCCCTGGTGAGCGCAACTGCAACGGGTCGACATGCATGCCGTCCGCCCGTTGCTGCGTCCGCAGCTTGGCGGCCCCCAGTTGCGCATCGCCAAAGCGCAGATCGTCGATATCGAGCGACAGTGGAGGAATGGCGGCAGGATCGATGTCGTCCGTGGCTGCGCGCACGTTCGGATCGGCGCGCGCTGCGCTGCCCGCACCCGCCTTGCGCCAATGGACGCGCGCGAGCTTGCCGGCAATCGGCGCGCCCTTGGCATCCGGCACCAGCAGCGCGCCGGACAAAGCCTCGCCATCCAGCGAAACCGCGAGTGCCTGTTGCGCCGGGGCGAGCTGCAGCCGCGTATCGGGGAAGGCAGCGCCAATCATGAGCAACTGGTCCGCGGTCACGTCGATATGGCGCAGTGGCAGGCTGTCGCTTCCACCACTGCCGCCACGCGCCACCGTCACCCACTCCATCGCGTCCAGCGTACCGGTATGTCCGGTGGCCACCAGCCCAGACGGCGGTGGCGCATCCTTCACCTCGTTGCTGCCCAACACCACGCGCACACCGGTCTGGCCATTGCTTGCGCGCGCGCGCAGCGCGAGCACCTTGCCGAAGGCCACGTCGATCTGTCCGCTGCCCATCGGCAACGGCGCACGCACGGTTGTCGCCAAGGGCGTGGCGGCAGACTTGCGCAGCGGCGCCGGCAGGCTCATCGCGGTACCCACCAGGTCCGATGTCAGGTTGAGCTGCGTCGGCGCTGCGGTCTTGCCTGCCGCCACGCGCGGGATGTTCACGCCCACCGTCCATTGCGAACGTCCGTCCATGTAGGGCTTCAGCCACGCCATCTCGGCGGCACGGTCAAGCAGGCGGTCGGCTTCGACCATCGCGGACAGGTCGGCTTCGAACGCCTGCGTGCGATCGCGCGTGCCACTGCCTGCACGCAGGCCCAGTATCCCCGCCTGCCCGTCGTGAACGACCTGCAGCGGACCCGAGGCGAACCCGCCATCGTCGTAGCGCGCCTTGCCACGCACGTCGTCGAACACGAGGTCCCAGCGCTTCTCGGCCAGCTGCGCACCTTTCAGGTCCACCGTGCCGGTCAGCTTTTTGCGCGCCTGCTCACCCGCGTGCAGCGGTTGCAGCAGATCGAACGTCGCCGCCACCGGGCCCTTGGCCTGCAGATGGTCGAGCGTGTCGCCGTAGGTCTTGTGCAGCGGACTCTGCCGCAGCAGCGCGAGCAGCTTGCCCGCATCAGTCTCGGTGCGCGCGATGATCTTCAGGTCCGCATCGCGGAAATCGGCGATGCCGGCCTGGAACGCCGGAATCGTCACGCCCGCCAGCGCCCCTCGTCCCTGCAGCTGGAATCCGTTGCCGATGAAGGCGATCCCGGCATCGACCTGGTCCAGCTGTGGCCACTCGGGCTGGAACTTGAACTGGCCATCGGCGATGCGGGCGACCGCTTCGAACCTTCCATTCTGGTGGAGGAACGGCCAGTCGTCGAGGTCGCCGCTGACGAGCGCACGACCTTCCCGCACGGTGCCTCCCACCAGCGCGGCATTGAGCCAGTCCACTGCGGTCTTGGGCATCTTGTGGTGGATCCAGAATCCCTTCGCCACCGGCACCGGCGCATCGGCCAGGTCCGCCGCGATGTCGATCCACGGTCGTGTGCCATCGCCCTGGAACCACATGCCGCCACGCACGTCGGCAGCGTAGTCGGTTCCCTGCACGTGCAACGCCGATGTCCCCACGCGCCAGCCCGTGCCTTCACGCCAACCCACCACGTCGCCTTCCAGGCGTACGTCGTGCACCACTTCGAACCCGCTCGGCCAGTCGAAGCGCATGGCCGCTTCCGGATCCAACTGCAGACGGAACCCCGCAGCGTCGCCATCGAAATCCCCCGCCAATCCGCGGATGCCGGGGGAATCGCCCACCGGGCGGAACGCGATGTCGCGCAACTGCCCTTCCACGCGCATCGGGCCGTTCATGCGCCCAGCCAGCGTCAGCCGCGCGAGGCGCGCACCGGGCCGGGCCTGGAATAGCCAACGGCGCATGCCGGGATCGACCTTGTCGCTCAGCCCGAGCACCGCGAACAAGGGCGCCGCATCCACCTGGTCCGCCAGCAATGCATAACGCTCGCCGCCGGCCAGCACCAGGCCGTCCAGCGTCTGCACGGCGGGCGCCGTGCCCACCCGCAGGCGCGGAGCATCGAGTCGCCAGCCACCGGCCACCAGGCGCCAACGCATGCGTCCTTCCATCTGCTCGAAATCGATGCGCGTGGGTGCTGCCGATGTCGGCAGCGGCGCGCCACGCAGGCCCACCTGGCGCAGGTTGGCGTCCGCCGTCACCATCACCACGCGATGCCGGCGCAGTTCCGTCCAGGCCCGCACGCGACCGTTGCCGCGCTCGGCCACCACGCCGGCGTAGCGCAGCAACGGCGACCAGGCACCGATATCTTCCGCAGCCACATCGAGATAGGCGCGGCCATCGCCGGCTTTGCGATCGAAGTCGACCGCCACGTTCAGTGGCGCCGCGTCCTTGCGTATCCATGCCCGCGTGCCGGCGCGCACGCGATCGCCCTGGACGCGCAGGCGCAGGTCGATTTCGGGCAGGCGAATATCCCATCCCAGCGACGGTGCAATGATCGCAAGCCGTCCGTCGATGACCTGCAGCTCACCCAGACCTTCAAGGCTCTTCAGTGGGTCTTCGGTGGATTGCTGCTGTCCGGGCAGGCCCCGTACCGACCAGCGTCCGTCATCCTCCCGCTGCAGCGTCAGCGCCAGGCCGCGCAGGCGCAACTCGGTGAAGGAGCGCCCTGGCAGCAGTCCGCCATACATCGACACCAGCACCTCCGCCTGGCCGATACGCACGCCGGCATCGCCTTCACCCAGGCGCAGCCCATCGAGCTGCAACAGCGGTCCGCGGCGTGTCCATTGGGTCTTCACCGCATCGAAGGCGACGGGCCGGCCAGCGCGCTCGCTCAGCCATGCCGCGACCCGATCGGGATGCCGCTCCGCCAGCGGCAGCACCTGGCTGGCGATGCCGAGCACCACAGCCATGCACACCAGCACCACCGCGATGCCATAGACGGCACTGCGGCGAGCCAGGCGCAGGCGGCGGCGCAGCGGGGTGGGCATCAGCTCGCTGCGCTCGCGGTGATTTGTGATTCGCGATGGGTGATTCGCACAAGCGAAGCGCGACTCGTGCCTTCGCGAATCACCCATTGCGAATCACAAATCACGGCTTTACAGCAACACGACATCGAACTGCTCCTGCAGATACTGCTCGTCCGCCTGGAAACGGATCGACTTGCCGAGGAATTCCTCCAGTTCCGCCACCGCGGACGATTCCTCGTCGGTGATGCGGGCGACGACCTTCGGCGAGGCGATCACCAGCAGGCGTGCGGCCTCGAACTGGCGCACCGCGCGGGTGATCTCGCGGAAGATCTCGTAGGTAACGGTTTCGGCCGTCTTGATGGCGCCACGCCCGCTGCATTCCGGGCAAGGCTCGGACAACTGGCGCGCCAGGCTTTCAACGGTGCGCTTGCGCGTCATCTCCACCAGGCCCAGCGGCGAGAACTCGTACACGGTGGTCCTGGCGTGGTCCTTGGCCAGCGACTTCTCGAGCGTGCGCAGCACCTGGCGGCGATGCTCGGGATCGTCCATGTCGATGAAGTCGATGATGATGATGCCGCCCAGGTTGCGCAGCCGCAGCTGGCGCGCGACGGCCTGCGCGGCTTCGAGGTTGGTACGGTAGACGGTCTCTTCCAGGTTGCGCTGGCCAAGGAACGAGCCGGTGTTGACGTCGACCGTGGTCATCGCCTCGGTCTGGTCGATCACCAGGTAGCCGCCGGACTTCAGTGGCACCTGCTTGTCCAGCGCGCGACCGATTTCGTCTTCGACGCCGTACAGGTCGAAGATCGGGCGCTCGCCGGTGTACAGCTCGATGCGCTCCGCGAGCACCGGCATGTACTTGGCGACGAAGGCCTGCAGGCGCTCGTAGGTCTCGCGCGAATCCACCTTCACTTTCTCCACGTCCTTGCGGATCAGGTCGCGCACGGCACGCAGCGGGAGGCTCAGATCTTCGTACAGGATGCTGCACGGCGGCAGTTCGCGGCCGCGCTTCTCGACGATGTTCCAGACGCGCGACAGGTAGGCCAAGTCCTCGGCCAGGGCTTCCGCTGGCTGGCCTTCGGCATTGGTGCGGATGATGTAGCCGTGTCCGCCATGCTGGGCGGCGAGATCGGTCACCACCTGCTTCAGGCGATGGCGCTCGGCATCGTCCTCGATGCGCGCGGATACGCCGATCACCTTGGACTGGGGCAGCAGCACCAAGTAGCGTGACGGAATGCTGATCTGCGTGGTGAGCCGCGCGCCCTTACTGCCGATGGGATCCTTCACCACCTGCACGATGATGTCCTGCCCGTCGCGCAGCAGATCCATGATCGGCGCCGGCGGCGGCGCGGGCATCGGGGCGTCCTCGCCATCCACCACTGCGCCAGGCGAGGAGCGCACGATGTCGTTGGCATGCAGGAACGCCGCACGGTCCAGTCCGACCTCGACGAAGGCCGCCTGCATGCCGGGCATCACCCGCTGCACTTTGCCTTTGTAGATATTGCCGACCACGCCACGGCGCCAGCCGCGCTCGATGTGCAGCTCCTGCAGCATGCCGTTTTCGATCACCGCGACGCGCGTTTCGCGCGGGGTGACGTTGACCAGGATTTCTTCCGACATGCTTTCCTTCCCTCAGGCTGACGCGGTGGCGACAGGCGCCGATGGATGGATGTCGAACTCGCGCAACAGTCTCGCGGTTTCGTGGAGAGGCAGGCCCATCACCGCCGAGTAGCTGCCGGCCAGGCGGGTGACGAACTGCTCGGCGAGTCCCTGGATCCCGTAGGCACCCGCCTTGCCCATGGCTTCGCCGCTGGCCACGTAGGCCGCGATGTCGTCTTCGTCCAGTTCGGCGAAACTCACGTCGGTGACGACGAACGCCTGTGCTTCGCGCGCGGCACTGACCACCGAGACCGCGGACACGGCCTGGTGCGTGCGGCCCGACAGCCGTCGCAGCATGGCGGCGGCATCGGCGGCATCCACGGGCTTGCCGAAGACCTCGTCGTCCAGGATCACCTCGGTGTCGGCGCCCAGCACCACGGCACCAGGCGAGCCCATCACCTTCAACAGGCCGGCGCCTGCCTTCTCGCGGGCGACCCTGCGCACGTACTCCGTGGCGGGTTCGCCGGGCTGGCGGTGTTCGGGGATGTCGAGGTCGATGCGGCCGAACGAGAGACCCAGGCGGGTCAGCAGTTCGGCGCGACGGGGGGATTGGGAAGCCAGGTAGAGCATCCCGGAAGAATAACCCGCGGCGCCTGACTGAATGACCGCTGATGATGGCCGGGACGGCGCAACCCTGCGCCGCATCACGGCCCGTTCATGTCATCGTGAACACCCTTGCGCGTCGACGACGACCGGGTGCCCGCAAGCCCGAACCACGAAAAGGAGATCCCATGCGTCTGCCCCTGCTTCGCCCGCTGCTGCTCGCCATCACCCTGTCTCTGGGAACCACTGCCGCCATGACCACTTCCGCCCAGACTGCGCCGGCCTATGCCATCCCGGCCGACGGCACGTTGCTCAATGTTTCCGCGCAGGCCGAAGCCTCCCGCGTTCCCGATATCGCCACCCTTTCCGCCGGCGTGGTCACCCAAGCCGTCGACGGCAACACCGCCATGCGCCAGAACAGCGAGCAGATGGCCAAGGTCGTGGCCGCGATCAAGGCCGCCGGGATCGCCGACAAGGATGTGCAGACCAGTGGCATCAGCCTCAATCCGCAGTACCGCTACGCCGAGAACGAAGCACCGAAGATCACCGGCTACCAGGCCAACAACACCGTCAGCATCAAGGTCCGCGACATCGCCAAGCTGGGCAAGGTGCTGGACGCCCTGGCCGGCGTGGGCGCGAACCAGATCAACGGTCCCAGCTTCGAGATCGACAATCCGGAGCCGGTCTACGACGAGGCGCGCCTGGCCGCGCTGAAGAAGGCCCAGGCCCGTGCCGAGACCTACGCGAAGTCGCTGGGCCTGAAGGTGCGCCGCATCGTCAGCATCTCGGAGGGCAACGGCGGCTTCCGCCCGATGCCGATGATGGCGATGGCCAAGGCAGAGTCCTTCGATCGCGCCGGCGCAGCGCCCCCGGTCTCGCCGGGCGAAACCACCGTGTCGATCAACCTGGACGTAGTATTCGAGCTGGGCAAGTAAGCCCTGCCTTCACGCTTCCGACGACGGCGCCCTGCGGGGCGCCGTTTTCGTTGGATGTGCGGATGGCCGGACTACGCCGAAGGTCGAACCCCCACCCCCTTGCGCACGCCATCCGCCGGAGTACAGTCTGGACGTGCGGCGCCGGGACGTTGCAACCCCACTCCCCGCGACCGAGCGTTGTTCCGTTCACAGCCCTCAGGAGGTGGATCATGGTTCGCGCATTACCCCACGGTTCCGATACCCGCATCGACATCGGCCGCATCGCCGCCATCGCGGCCGCCATCGCGGTCCACGCCGCCGCCCTGCTCATGCTGCTGATGCCGATGGCGGCGCCGCCCATCGCGGTGGTCATCAAGCCAAAGCCCATTGTCCGCTGGATCGAAAAGGAAGAGACCACGCCCGTGGTCGTCCCGATCGTTGAGGAGAAGCGGGTCACGAAGCCGGTTGAGCCGCGCCCGGTCACAACCCCGAGGCCTGCCACCGTCACTCCGTCAGTCGAGACACCTGTCATCGTCGATGGCGGCAGTGAAGCCGTGATCGAAACCTCCGTGGCCGACAACACCGAGATCGCCGGCCCGACGGTCGGCCAGGGTCCTCTCGCCTCGGCCACACTGGAGTACGTCCGTGCGTCCTCTCCGCGCTATCCCATCAGCGAGCTGCGCAGCGGCGTGCAGGGCACGGTGGTCCTGCGCGTGCTGGTGGATGTGGATGGCACGCCTCTTGACGTGACCATCGAGAGCAGCAGCGGCAACCGCAATCTGGACAGGTCAGCCCTCCAGCACGTGCTGAAGACCTGGCGCTTCAAGCCCGCCATGCGGAACGGGCAGCCGGTGCAGGCTTACGGCCTGGTGCCGATCGCTTTCAGCCTGCAGTGATGCGGAGGACATGAACGAAGAAGCCCGCCGAAAAGGCGGGCTTCTGTTTTCCGTAGGAGCGACGTGAGTCGCGACCGCGCGTCGTGCATGCACGGGAATCGACATCCTCCACGGAAAGCGAGCCGAGGTAGTGACAGATCGAGATCGGACGGTCTGCGGTCGCGACTCACGTCGCTCATACAGAAAGCGCCAATCGCTCAGGCGCGGTGGTAGGGATGGTTCGCCAGCATCGCCGCCGCGCGGTAGACCTGCTCGGCCACCACTAGCCGCACCAGCATGTGCGGCAACGTCAGCGGGCCGAGTGACCACTTCTCGTGTGCGGCGGCCACGACATCCGGTGCATGGCCTTCAGGCCCCCCGATCAACAGCGCGATATCGCGACCCAGCGTACGCCAGTGTTCCAGCCGCTGGGCGAGCTGTTCGGACGAATAGGGCTTGCCGGTGACTTCCAGCGCAACGACGTGCGCACTCTTCGGCAAGGCCGCCAACACGCGCTTGCCTTCGTCCTCGATCGCACGCTGCGGGTCGCGGCCCTTGCCACGCAGGCCCGGCTCGATTTCGACCAGTTCGAACGGCAGCCAATGCGACAACCGTTTCTGGTACTCGGCGAAGCCCTGCGCGACCCAGGTCGGCGCACGCTCGCCGGTGGCGATGAGACGGCATTTCATGCGTGCATGTTAGCGGTGCAGCACGCCACGCTGCACGGGAAACTCTTGAAGCTGCCTACGAAGGCCGAGTGACCACTTCGCACTCCCAGCCGTCGTAACTACCGCCGCATTCCTGCGCAAGGTCGTACAGGGGCAGACAGATGTCGTCGATGGCGCCATACGCGGGCACATCGCTGCGGAACACGTGTGCGCCCCACTCCTGCTCCCCGTCATCCTCGCGATTCGGCATGCGGCTCTCAAAACCCATGGCGGCCGCCCTGCCCAAGAATTCGTCGCGTGCGCTGGCGCTGGGGAAGCAGGCCCAGTGATCGATCTCGCGCGGCTGCTGTAGCGAATCGCCGCGACCCTCGAGGGCTGCGCATACGTCCCGGTTCTCCATTGACTCCCGTGTGCGCGGTCCGGGATAGAGGAAGTCGTGATACGTGCTCCAGGCGGGATCGGGGCGCTGTCCTGACTGGTAGCGATACTCGGGCACCGTCCGCATCGCCTGATCGACCCGGGCCTCCCATGAATCACCTTGCGCCAGGTAGAAATAGAAATCGCGGCAACCCGACGAGGTGTTGCGACCGGCGTAGACAGCTTTATCGTCAGGCGCGAGCAGCGAAACCACCTGGTCTTCCAGAGCCACCAGCGCGTCGAATTCCTGTTGGCTGGACAGCCCGTCATCGCGGGGTTCGCGCATTTCCACGCGCAACCATGCCATGACCGGATAGTCGCCCGTATGGACTTCGTCTACCAGGCTCAGGTCCAGGTAGATCGACGCGGGCTGGTCATCCACCCGGAGCGCATAGAAGTTCCACCGACCTTCCCTGGCCATCGGCGACCTCCTACAGTCGCGATTCGTCCGCCGTCTCGACATCTTCCGGCGGCTGGTCGCCGACGGTCCACAGACGTTCGAGCGCATAGAACTCCCGCACGCGCGGGAGCATGAC
Organism: uncultured Pseudoxanthomonas sp.; assembly: GCA_966210745.1. Lineage (GTDB taxonomy): Bacteria > Pseudomonadota > Gammaproteobacteria > Xanthomonadales > Xanthomonadaceae > Pseudoxanthomonas_A. The sequence continues at coordinate 26,928 of CBIHLJ010000031.1, read as the reverse complement.
GTGGACGATGACATCGCCCAGGTCCACGAGCACCCACTCCGCCTCGCGCTCGCCTTCCACGCCGAGCGGCATCACGTCGAGCTTCTTGGCGAACTTCACCACTTCGTCGGCGATCGACTTCACGTGGCGCGTCGACGTGCCGGACGCGATCACGAGATAGTCGGCAACGCTGGACTTGCCGCGCACGTCGATCTCGACGACATCCTTGGCTTTCAGTTCCTGCACGGCGGCATGCACCGTGGCGAGCAGGTCCGGCAGGGCCGGCGGCGGACTGGGGAGACGGGTCTTGATGACGTGGGCTTGGCTGGACAAAGGCTTGGTGGCTCTGGGAATACGGCGGCGATTATAGCGAACCCGTGCCGGCCGCCCGTGATGCGTAAAGCCTTTCGTCGGCAATGGCGTCCGCGACCGCCGCCGGCACGAGGTGCCGCCAGGCCTCGCCCGCGGCGATGCGACGGCGGATCTCGGTGGCCGATTCCTGCTGGAGCGGCTGGTTCAGCCGGAATACGCGACCGGCGGGGGCACGCAGCAGGTCTTCGGGCCGGTCGGCCCAGCGCCCTTCCAGCCGGGCAGCCAGCACCGGAGCGAGGCCGGCATCGAGCCCGCTGCCAGGGCGGTCGGCGATGACGAAGTGCGCTAGGTCGAAGAGCACGGGCCATGCCCGCCAGGTAGGCAGGCCCAGCAGGCTGTCGGCGCCGATCAGCAGGGCGATGGAGACCGCCTGACCGAGCTCTCCACGCAGCTCATGCAGCGTATCGATCGTGTATGAACGTCCGGCCGGATCGCGTTGTGCACGCTGCAGCTCGCGTCGATCCACGCGGAGACCGGGCACGTCCCGGACCGCGAGATCGAGCAGGTGCGCGCGCTGCGCCGCAGTGGCGCCAGGGGGCGCGCGATGCGGCGGGTCCGCGGCCGGCATCAGATCGATCGGCACGCCGAACTCGTCGCGCGCGGCACGCGCAATGGCCAGATGTCCGTTGTGGACGGGGTCGAACGTGCCGCCGTAGAAGACTCGCAGCATCGCCCCGTCAGGCCATCAGCAAGCGCACGGCCTTCGCCTCGGCGATCGCCAGCAGCAGGCGCTCCAGGCCCACCCAGGCATCGCCATCGCCCCGTCCTTTCGCAGTGCGGTCGATCTTCGACGCTTCGGCGACGAAACGGTCCCACCGCGCAGGCGTCGCATGCCGTTGCAGCGCGCGCTTGAACGGCGCCTGCTTGGCTTCCCAGATGCCTTGCGATTTCATTTCGGCAGCGAGGTTGCCGCCGTTGGCCTGCACACGCGCCAGCGCCGCGGTACGCAACAGCTCCTTGACGACCATCGGCATCAGGCCGGCGACCATGTCGCCTTCTGCGCGCAGGCCGGCGAGGATGCGCGACACCTGCGCGCCCTGTCCGGCCAGCACCGCGTCGGTCAGGCGGAAAACGTCGTAGCGGGCAGCGTTCGCGACCAGCGATTCCATCCGCCCGACATCCAGCACCTCGCCTTCGCTGAGCAGGGCGAGCTTGTCGATCTCCTGCGCGGCCGCCAGCAGGTTGCCTTCGACGCGATCGGCCAGCAGTTGCACGGCATCGCGGTCTGCACGCACGCCCTTGCTGCGCAGGCGGCTTTCGATCCAGCCAGGAAGCTCGTGCGGTTTGATTGCCCATGCCACCGCGACCACGCCGACGCGTGCGATGGCATCGCTCCACTTGCCCTGGTAGGCCTTGCCCCATTCGCCGGCGGTGATCAGCAGCACCACGTCCGGCGGCGGGTTGGCGCAGAACGCGCTGATGATCTCGGCGCCCTCCTTGCCCGGTTTGCCGCCCGACAGGCGGACTTCCACCAGGCGGCGCGCACTGAACAGGCTGGGCGCATTGAAGCTCGCTTCGAGCCGGTCCCAGCCGAAATCACGCCCGTCAGCATCGAAGACTTCACGTTCGCCGATGCCCTGCGCGCGCGCTTGCGCACGCACCGCATCCGCCGCCTCCAGCACGCGCAGCGTTTCGGGTCCCGCGATCAGATAGACCGGATGCAGCGTCTCGGACGCGCCACGCGCGGCGAGCTGTTCCGGCTTGAGTTCCATCAGGGCGTTACGTTCGCCGGGCCGGAGCGCACCACGCCGTCGATGCGGCGCAGGATGGAGGCCGCCATGTCGCGGCGCAGTTCCTCAGCGAGGACTTCGCGCTCGGTGGTGGTACCTGTGGCGTTGTCGGGCTGTGAAACATAGTCGCGCGACAGCTCCACCACCTGCTGTGGAACCAGATCGGTCCCGTCGGCCCGCCTGAATGCGAAGACCACCGCGTAGCGAAGACTGAACTCCTGGGATCGACCGAACTGGTCGACCGCGATGGGGAGATCGCCCCAGCGTTCGGACAGAATGCGCAACGTTGCAACCTGGTCTTCGCGCGCGGTTGTTGTGTCTTCGCCTGCGGGCGCGGCCAGCGTGGCACCCGCGCCCTGCAGGCCGCGCGACAGGCTGGTGACCAGCGCGCTGTAGGACGTGGACGGTCCCATGACCCTGACAGGCCCCAGGTCGGACGGCAACGCAATCTTGTTGCGCAGGTGGAAACCACAACCGGCCAGGAAGACCAGGGCGACGACGAGCAGAGGCAGGCGGAATCGGGTCATGGGCGAAGTCTGGACGAGGCCGTCATGGGCGGCAATAGCGTAGCCGGACCGCAGGTGAACACCGGGGCAAGGCATCCTCCGCCGGTTTCCATCCGCAGCACGGCTTCGCCGCTCAGCCCGCCACGATGTTGACGATCTTGCCCGGCACCACGATCACCTTGCGGATCGCCAGGCCTTCAAGGAACTTCGCGGTATTCGGCTCCGCCCTGGCCAGCGATTCGACCAGGTCGCGTGGCGCATCGGCGCCCACCTCGATCGTGCCGCGCAGCTTGCCGTTGACCTGGACCGCCAGGGTGACCGAATCGCGCACCAACGCGTCCTGGTCCACCTGCGGGAACGCCACGTCTTCGATCAGCGTCTCGTCGTGGCCCAGTGCCTGCCACAACGCGTGGCTGGCATGCGGCGTGATCGGGTTGAGCAGCAGCACCGCAGCTTCCAGTGCTTCCTGGCGCACCGCACGGCCCTGCGGACTGGGGTCGTCGAACTTGCCCAGCGTATTGGACAGTTCCATCACTGCGGCGATGGCGGTGTTGAAGCTGTGGCGCTTGCCGTAGTCGTTGCCGACCTTGTCGATGGTTTCGTGGGTCTTGCGGCGCAATGCCTTCTGATCGGCCGTCAGCGCAGCGACGTCCAGCGCTTCGATGCCGGTGCCGTCCGCGACATGCTTCTGCACCTGCGTCCACAGGCGACGCAGGAAGCGCGCCATGCCTTCCACGCCGGCCTCGTTCCATTCCAGCGACTGCTCCGGCGGCGCGGCGAACATCGAGAACAGGCGCACGGTGTCCGCGCCGAACTTGTCGACCATCGACTGCGGGTCGACGCCGTTGTTCTTCGACTTCGACATCTTCTCGACCGGGCCGATCTTCACCGGCTGGCCATCCGCCTTCAGCGTGGCGCCGACGACGCGGGCCTTGTCATCGCGCTGGATCTCGACATCGACCGGATTGATCCAGTCCTTCGAACCGTCGGTATTGTCGCGGTAGAACGTCTCCGCGATCACCATGCCCTGCGTCAGCAGGTTGGTCGCTGGTTCGTCGCTGTCCACCAGCCGCGCGTCACGCAGCAGCTTGTGGTAGAAGCGGAAATACATCAGGTGCAGGATCGCGTGCTCGATGCCGCCGATGTACTGGTCCACCGGCAGCCAGTAGTTGCCGCGCTTGTCCACCATATCCTTGGAGCCCGGCGAGGTGTAGCGCGCGTAGTACCAGCTCGACTCCATGAAAGTGTCGAAGGTGTCGGTTTCGCGCTCGGCGGCGGCGCCACATTGCGGGCACTTGGTCTTGCGCCACTCCGGATCGGCCTTGATCGGCGACTTCACGCCGTCCAGGGTGACGTTCTCCGGCAGCACGACCGGCAGGTCGGAATCCGGCACCGGCACCGCACCGCACGATTCGCAGTAGATGACCGGGATGGGGCAGCCCCAGTAGCGCTGGCGGCTGACACCCCAGTCACGCAGGCGGTAGTTCACCCGGCGCTGGCCCTGGCCCTTGCGCTCGAAGCGTTCGGCCAGCGCCTCGAAGGCGCCGCGGTAGTCCAGTCCGTCGAATTCACCGGAGTTGACCAGTTCCAGGTCGTCGCGGGTCTTGTCGCCGTACCAGTCGCGCCAAGTGGTCGGGTCGTAGGTCTTTTCGTCGTCGGTCTTCGGTGCCTTCAGCGCGATGACCTGCTGGATCGGCAGCGCGTACTTGGTGGCGAACTCGAAGTCGCGCGGGTCGTGGCCCGGCACTGCCATCACCGCGCCGGTGCCGTAGCCCATCAGCACGAAGTTGGCGACCCACACCGGGACCTTGTCCCCGGTGACCGGATGGATGGCCCTCAATCCGGTGTCCATGCCGCGCTTTTCCTGCGTTTCCAGCTCGGCTTCGGACACGCCGCCGTGCTTCAGTTCTTCCAGGAATGCCGCCAGCGCCGGATTCGACGCCGCGGCCTTCAACGCCAGGGGATGCTCACCGGCGATCGACACGAAAGTCACGCCCATCAGCGTGTCCGGACGGGTGGTGAATACCGTCAATGGCTCCTGGCCTTCGACGACGAACTGGATTTCCAGGCCCTCGGAACGGCCGATCCAGTTGCGCTGCATGGTCTTGACCGCATCCGGCCAGCCGGGCAACTCATCCAGGCCGTCCAGCAGTTCCTGGGCGTAGTCGGTGATGCGCAGGAACCACTGCGGGATCTCGCGCTTCTCCACCACGGCGCCGCTGCGCCAGCCGCGGCCGTCGATGACCTGCTCGTTGGCGAGCACGGTCTGGTCGACCGGGTCCCAATTCACCACCGAGTTCTTGCGGTAGGCCAGGCCCTTGCGCAGCAGCCGCGTGAACATGCGCTGCTCGTGCACGTAATAGTCGGGACGACAGGTGGCGAACTCGCGCGACCAGTCGATGGCGTAACCCAGCGACTTCAGCTGGGTGCGCATGTGCTCGATGTTCGCGTAGGTCCACTTGGCCGGCGCGGTCTTGTTCTTGATCGCCGCATTCTCGGCCGGCAGGCCGAACGCATCCCAGCCCATCGGTTGCAGCACGTTGTGGCCGGTCATCCGCTTGTAGCGGCTGATCACGTCGCCGATGGTGTAGTTGCGCACGTGGCCCATGTGCAGCGCACCGGACGGGTACGGCAGCATCGACAGGCAGTAGTACTTCGGCTTGTCCGACTGCTCGTCGACCTCGAAGGCGCGCCGGGCCTCCCAGAAGGCCTGAGCCTGGGACTCGACGGTTTTCGGATCGTAGGAAGCGGGTTCGGCAACAGTGGACATGGCGGTGTGCGGCTACGGCGACGGCAAAGCGGCCAAGGGTACCGCAGCGCACCATGGCCCGCCACGCCAACGGGTAGCATGGACGGGTCGAAACCGGGGACATCAGATGACCAAGACCTTGCTCGCCCTCGCCCTGGCAGCCGCCAGCCTGCCCGTTGCGGCCGCCGAGCCCGCCCCGCCCGCCACCCTGGCCCTGCATTGCGGCCAGTTGTTCGATGCCCGCAGCGGCAAGGTGCTGGGCGAACATACGGTGCTGGTCCGAGACGGCAGGATCGCCGAGGTCATCCCCGGCCGCGCCAAGTTGGCCGATGCCGAATCAATCGTCCTGAACGACCACACTTGCACACCCGGCTGGACCGACCTGCATGTCCATCTCGGCAGCGAATCCAGCCCGCAGAGCTACTCCGAAGGTTTCCGGCTGGACCCGGTGGACTACGCCTTCCGCTCCGTGGGCTTCGCCGAAAAGACCCTGATGGCCGGCTTCACCAGCGTGCGCGACTTGGGCGGCGACGTGGCGCCGCACCTGCGCGACGCCGTCAGCCAGGGCCTGGTGAAGGGTCCGCGCATCTTCGCCGCCGGCAAGTCCATCGCCACCACCGGCGGCCATGCCGACCCCACCAACGGCTATAACGACCGCCTTTCGCACCTGCTCGGCCCGCCCGGCCCGACCGAAGGCGTGATCAATTCGCCCGACGAGGCGCGCCAGGCCGTGCGCCAGCGCTACAAGGACGGCAGCGATGTCATCAAGATCACCGCGACCGGCGGGGTGCTGAGTTACGCCAAGTCGGGCGATGCGCCGCAGTTCGTGGTGGACGAGATCAAGGCCATCGTGGATACCGCGCGGGATTACGGCTTCCGCGTGGCCGCGCACGCGCACGGCAAGGAAGGCATGAAGCGCGCCATCCTCGGCGGCGTCACCAGCATCGAGCACGGCACCTACATGGACGACGAGATCATGCGGCTGATGAAGCAGCATGGCACCTGGTACGTGCCGACGATCTACGCGGGCCGCTTCGTGGCCGACAAGGCGAAGATCGATGGCTACTTCCCGCCCGTGGTCCGGCCGAAAGCGCAGCGCATCGGTGCGCTGATCCAGCAGACCGCCAGCCATGCGTACCGCAACGGGGTGAAGATCGCCTTCGGCACCGACATGGGCGTGGGCCCGCATGGCGACAATGCACGCGAGTTCCTCTATATGGTGGAAGCCGGCATTCCCGCCAACGTCGCCCTGCAGGCCGCCACGATCCGTGCGGCGGAAGTGCTGGGCGTGGAAGACCAGGGCGTGATCGAACCGGGCAAGCGCGCCGACATCGTGGCCGTACCGGGCGATCCGGTGGCCGACATCAACGCGGTGTTGAAGGTCGATTTCGTGATGAAGGACGGCAAGGTGTATCGCCGGCCCTGAGGTAACTCCGGCTCACGGCCCCCTACCGGCGGTGAGCCGGACTCCGTTCCCAGGACTATGCCTGTTTGACGGAGTGGAGCCGAGCTTGCTCGGCTGCTCCTTGCGCCACGTTGCCGCCTACGCACCTTGGAGCAGCGGAGCAATCTCCGCTCTACGCGCGGAGATTGCGAGAGGCGACGCACAGCCAACCGAGCCACGCCGCGTAGCCCAACCGCTGCGCGACGCCGGCCGGCATCACCTCCACCGCCAGCAACGCGACAAACAGCACCAGCAACGCGGCCACGACACTGGCCCGCACCAGCAGGCGCCAGGAGGGGCGCCCGCGCAGGCCAAGTGCCATCAGCAGCGCACCCGGCACGAACGCCACCCACCACAGCATCCAGGCGGTGGCGTGCAGGCTGCTGGCCGGGTTGTCGAGGTCCTGGGGATCGAGCGGCAACAGCCCCATCGCGGCGAAACCCAGTGCCGACAGCAGGATCAGTTGCGCGCCTACGCGCAGCGGCCAGCCCGCGTCTTCCGGCAGGCGGCGACGAAGATCGAGCGCCGCCGCCGCCGCCAGCACGCCCGTCAGAATGAATCCCAGCACGTTGAAGCCCAATGCATGCGGCACGCCCATCGCGCCCAGCACGGCCACCGGATGCCAGACCTGAGAGTATCCGGGCAACGCCAGGCCGAACCCGGCCAGCGCCACGGCGAACGCCATCGCCGCCGCAGGCCCACTCCACCGCCATGCCCCGCTCATGCATCCTCCCACCTGAACACCTCCTCGATCCCCACGCCGAACGCCCGCGCGATGCGGAACGCGAGTTCCAGCGACGGCGCATAGCGCCCCGCTTCCAGCGCGATGATGGTCTGTCGCGTGACACCACAGGCATCGGCCAGCGCCTGCTGGGTCATTTCGCCGCGCCCGAAGCGCAGGCGACGGATATCGTTGGCGATCTGCGTGCCGGTCATCGACGGTCGCGCCAGTACATCACCGCCGTCGCGGCGTATTCGCACAGCCAGCCCCACATCAGCGCGAACACCAGCAGGTTGGCGATCATGAAGTGCGTCGCCCACGCCAGCCGCTCGGCCGGCGAGAACGTCAGCATCACCGCCAGGCCGACCACGCCGCATGTCACCGCGCCACGCCCCCAACTGGCCGCGTGCTGCGCGATCCGGCGGTCGCGCTCGTCTTCCTGCACCTGCCCCTTCCAGCGCGTTCCGAGCACCCCGTTCAGTACGCTCCAGGCGACCAGCAGCAATACCAGATTGCGGCCCACGGCCCGGGCACCGTGATTGTCCCAGACGACGCCCTGCGCGAACACGTGAGCCTTGGCCAGGAAGTAGCCGACCGCCGCCAGCATGAAGGCCACACCCACCCACGCCTTCCACTCGCCGGGCGACACGCCGCGCTCGACTTCACCCAGCGGCGTGCGCGAGACGGCATACATCGACACCCATGCCACCGCGATCAGCAGGGCCGTGCCCCATTTGCCCAGATCCACCCCCACCAGTACATCCGGACCCGCCAGCAGCGCCCAGAACGCCAACAGGCCCACCACCAGCAACCCCAGCCAACCCGCCCGTTGCCATGCCATGATGTCTGCTCCGATAGACAATATGTAATTCAAACATTACATCTCGATACGCCAATGTCAAATCTTTTTTACATCGCCTTGTATCCTGCGGCCCGCGGCACCATCTGACCGCCACGCCCCATCCGCCATGAGCGACCCGATGACCGACCTGCCCCACGTATTCGACGCCACCACTGAAACCTTCGAGGCCGACGTCCTGCGCAAGTCGCTGGAAGTGCCAGTGCTGGTCGACTTCTGGGCGACCTGGTGCGGACCCTGCAAGACGCTGGGACCGATCCTCGAAAAGCTGGCCGGCGAGTACCACGGCGCCTTCCTGTTGGCCAAGGTGGACGTGGACAAGGAGCAGCAGATTGCGGCGGCCTTCCAGATCCGCTCGGTGCCTACCGTGTTCCTGGTCAAGGATGGACAGCTGGTGGACGGCTTCCCCGGCGCGCTGCCGGAAGGCCAGTTGCGCGAGTTCCTGGCCTCGCATGGCATCCAGCCGGCGGAATCCGCCGATGAGGTCACCGAAGCCGCCCCGCTCGATCCGCAGGCGCAGGTCGCCGCCCTGCGCGAGGCCGTTGCCGCAGAACCGGACAAAGATGAGCTGAAGCTCGATCTCGTGCTCGCCCTGCTGAAGACCGGCGAAGCCCCCGAGGCCGAGCGCCTGCTCGACGCGCTGCCCGCCAACCTCGCCACCGACGATCGTGCGGTCAAGGCGCGTGCACGGCTTGGTTTTGCCGCCGCGCTCAAGGATGCGCCACCGCCGGAAGCACTGCTTGCCGCCATCGCCGCGAATGCGGACGACCTGCGCGCGCGCCACCTGCTTGGCGTGCACGCACTTGTCGGCGGCGACTCCGAAGCCGCGCTGGAGCAGTTCCTCGAGATGCTCAAGCGTGACCGTACCTTTGAAGATGGCCTGCCCCGCAAGAGCCTGATCGACGCCTTCCGCGTGATCGAGGACGAGGCGCTCGTCGGTCAATACCGCAGGAAGATGTCCTCGCTGCTGTTCTGAGCCGCGAATACTTCCTCGTCACTTCAGTAGAAGACAGTCCTGCATGAAACCCGGCACCCTGCGGCACATCTTCAATGTGTGGCCGCCCTTCCTGCTCAGCGGCATCCACGTCACCGAGATGGCGCACGACTGGAGTTTTGCACGCGTCGAACTGCGCATGCGTCCGTGGAACCGCAACTATGTGGGCACGCACTTCGGCGGCAGCCTGTTCGCCATGACCGATCCGTTCTGGATGATCTTGGCCAAGGAGTGTCTGGGCCAGGACTATTACGTCTGGGACAAGGCGGCTGAGATCGAATTCGTGAAGCCCGGCAAGGGCACGCTGCATGCGGAATTCCGCCTGGACCAACACGTACTGGACGAGATCCACGCCGAGGCCGCCAACGGTCAGAAGCACCTGCGCTGGATGCCCGCGGACGTCTTCAACGCCCAGAACGAAGTCGTCGCCCGCGTGCGCAAGCAGATCTATGTGCGGCTGAAGCCCGAGGCGCGGCAGACCGGCGGCTGACCCACCCGCCGCTGCCCAGCGTCCCGGCGATGGCGCTACGGCAAGGCCTGCGCGCCGGCCTACAATATCGCCATGCCCCCCGACCATCCCCCGCACCGCGTTTCGGTGCAGAAGCTCTTCATCACCGGCCTGCTCACCCTGTTGCCTATCTGGCTGACGTGGGTGGTGGTCAAGTTCGTGTTCGTGCTGCTGTCCGACATCAGCAAGCCGTGGGTCGAGCCGATGTCGCACCAGATCGCGGCGACCTTCCCGCAGTCGCTGGGCTGGTTCAACGGCCTGTGGGTGCAGAACACGATAGCGATGATCGCCACGCTGTTCGTGATCCTCGCCGTGGGCGCGTTGACGCGCCGCGTTGTCGGGCAGCGCCTGCTGCGCTGGTTCGAGGCCCTGATCGCGCGCGTGCCGCTGGCGAACGTCATCTACACCAGCGCGCGCAAGCTGCTGGACATGCTGGAGACCAAGCCGGGCAGCACGCAGCGCGTGGTGCTGATCGATTTCCCGCACCGGGACATGAAGTCCGTTGGCCTGGTGACGCGCGTGATCCGCGAGGAAGGCAGTGGGCGCGAGCTGGCCGCCGTCTACGTGCCGACCACGCCGAATCCGACCTCCGGCTATCTGGAGATCGTGCCGGTCGAACTGCTGACACCCACTGACTGGACCGTGGACCAGGCGATGAGCTTCATCATTTCCGGCGGCGCCGTCGCGCCGGAGACCATGCCGTTCACCCGCGCCGGGGATCGCTGACCGATGGATGTGCCGCGCACCCTGGATGATCGTGCGGTCCGCCTCTTCATCGTGCTGGCGGCGGTGTTCTGCGCCAACGCGGTGTTGGCCGAATTCATCGGCGTCAAGATCTTCGCGCTGGAAGACACGCTGGGGATCGCGCCGCTGGAGTGGAACCTGTTCGGCCAGACCGGCTCGCTCAGCTTCACGGCCGGTACGCTGTTGTGGCCGTTCGTGTTCATTCTTACCGACACCATCAACGAGTTCTTCGGCAAACGCGGCGTGCGCTTCATCTCGTGGCTGGCCGTCGCATTGATCGTGTACGGCTTCCTGTTCGCCTTCGCCGCCATCGCACTGGCACCGGCGGGCTGGTGGGTGGAAGCGGCGCAGGCGCAGGGTGTGCCCGACTACCAGAAGGCCTTCGCGGCCATCTTCGGCCAGGGCATGTGGACCATCGCCGGCTCGGTGGTCGCCTTCCTGGTGGGCCAGCTGATCGATGTGTCTGTGTTCCACCGCATCCGCAACGCCACCGGCGAGCGCTGGGTATGGCTGCGCGCGACCGGTTCGACCGCGATCTCGCAACTGGTGGACAGCTTCGTGGTGATCTACATCGCGTTCGTATTAGGGCCGCAGAAGTGGCCGACATCGCTGTTCCTCGCCGTCAGCACGGTGAACTACGCCTACAAGATGATGGCGGCGATCGCGCTGATCCCGCTGCTGTACGTCATGCGCTACGGCATCCGTCGTTACCTGGGTCACGAACGCGAACGACAGCTGCGCGTGGAAGCCGCCACGGACTGACGCCGGCCACATGCGCTAGGCTTGCACCGTTTCATCGAGGGGGAGACGGCGATGAAGGCCATCTGGATACTCGGAGTGCTGCTGATGACCGCAGGCGATACCGGCACCTCGACGCGCGATGCCACGATCGACGCGTGGATGCGGGACTACACGGGCACGGTGCCCGGCGCATCCGTCCTCGTGCTCCACGAAGGCGAAGCGGTGTTCCAGCGCAGCTATGGGCTGGCCGATCTCGAGGCCGGTGTCGCCGCGACGCCACAGACCAATTTCCGGCTGGCGTCGATCAGCAAGCAGTTCACGGCCGCTTGCATCCTGTTGTTGGCGGAAGAAGGCGCGCTGACCCTGGATGACCCCGTGCGCCGCTGGCTGCCAGCGTTGCCCGCAGCGACCGATGCGGTGACGCTCCGCCACCTGCTCAGCCATGCCTCCGGCGTGATCGACTACGAAGACCTGCTGCCCGAGGGCCAGGCCGCCCAGGTGCATGACGCGGATGTGCTGCGGCTGCTCGAACGGGAGGAGCGCCTCTACTTCACGCCCGGCAGCGATTATCGCTACAGCAACAGCGGCTACGCCCTGCTCGCGCTGGTGGTGGAACGCGCCTCGCGACAGCCGTTCGCCACCTTCCTGCGTACGCGCATCTTCGTGCCACTGGGCATGGACGCAACGGTTGCCCGCGAAGACGACGGCCCGGGCGTGGCGCATCGCGCATACGGCTACAGCCTCGTGAATGGCACATGGCAGCGTACCGACCAGAGCACGACCAGTGCGGTGCTGGGCGATGGCGGCATCTATTCGTCCATCACCGACCTCGCACGCTGGGACGCCGCCTTGTATGACGACCGCCTGCTGGGTGCCGCATCGCGCACGCTGGCGTTCCAGCCCGCCAACGCCACCCCCGAGCCCGATGTGGCGCACTACGGATTCGGCTGGCGCCTGCAGGGGGGGATGCAGTGGCACTCCGGCGAGAGCATCGGCTTCCGCAATGTGCTGGTCCGCTTCCCCAGGCAGCGCTTGACCGTGGTCGTGCTGACCAATCGCGACACACCGGAACCGTATCGCCTGGCACGCCGCATTGCGGGCCTGTGGGGCGCCTCGCCCTGATCCACAGGCAAGTGAAATAGGTTGGGCAAACGAAGCTAATGTGACGTGAAAACCGGCGAGAGCCGGCCAGCCGTTCAACTGGAAGCGCCTATAATTGTGACCGATTCAACATTTCGCAGACGCTTACGCGGGAGTGACGATGCACAAGTGGGCGATCCAAGGGAAAGGATGGCTGGGTTGCGGACTGGCGATCCTGTTACTGGTTTCGTGGTCGGCCCAGGCACAGGAATGGGCCTACCGCGTGCGTCCCGGTGACACGCTCTGGGATGTGACGGGTGCGTACCTCAAACCCACTATTCCCTGGCAGCGGCTGCAGGACCACAACGGCATCGCCAATCCCTATTCGCTCACACCGGGCTCCACCCTTCGCATTCCGCTGCAATGGCTGGACAGCCAACCCGCCCGCGCCAAGGTCGTGGCCGTGCAGGGCAGCGCGGTCACCCGGACCACCGCGGCCGGAGCCGATGCCCCCGTCACCGCCGGCATGTCGCTGGGCAGCGGCGCCATGCTGAAGACCTCGCCGGACGCATCGCTCAGCCTGCAGTTCGCCGATGGTTCGCGCCTGTTGTTGCTGGGCGGCAGTGAACTGCTGCTGGACCGCCTCACGCGTTTCGGCCGCTCCGGCATGGCCGACACGCGCCTGCGCCTGCAGCGCGGACGCATCGGCAACGAGGTCCGCCGCCTGCGCGGACCCGCAGCGAACTTCATCGTCGACACGCCCAGTGCATCCTCCGCGGTGAGAGGCACCCAGTTCCGTGTCGAAGCGGGTGACAACCGCACGCATACCGAAGTCCTCGAAGGCCGTGTCGCGGTGAGCGCACGCAGCCAGCGCGGGGCACTGCTCCGTCCGGGTTTCGGCACCGTTGTGGCCATGGGCCAGTCCACCGTGACGCCCGTGAAACTGCTGCCGGCACCCGACCTGTCGCGGACTCCATCGCTGTCGCAAAGCGCACGCCCCGAACTGAGTTGGCCCGCGGTGCCGGGCGCGCAACGCTACCGCGTGCAGGTCAGCGAGCGCGCTGCTTTCGACAGCCTGCGGGTGGATGCGGAAAGCGATGCGCCGGCCTTCACTTTGCCCGCGCTCGGTGCCGGTCGCTATTTCGTCCGCGTACGGTCGATCGATGCCGTCGGCCTGGAAGGCCGCGATGCTGTCGTCCAGCTCCGGATCGACGACCAGCCCGTGCCGCCGTATTCCGTCGCCCCGGCTGCCGCAAGCGTCGTGCGCACACCGGAGGTCGCCCTGGCCTGGACCGGCGCACCCGGCGCAGTCGCCTATGAGTACGAAGTGGCCGGCACCGCCGGATACGCGCAGCCGGTCGCACGGGCCCGGGTGAACGACACCACCTCCACCCGCCTGCCCGACGCCCTCCTGCCGGGCGAATATGCCTGGCGCATCCGCAGCGTGGACAGCCAGGGGAAAACCGGCCCCTTCGGTGACAGCCTCGCCTTTACGGTGCGCCCCCTGGTCGAAGTGACCGCCATCGATGGCGCCGAAGCCGAAGCCGGCAACACGCGCGAAGTGACCTTCCGCTGGCCCGCCGGCCAGCCCGGCCAGCGCTACCGCTTCCAGATGTCACGCACCCCGGACTTCAGCGAGGCAAAGGTGGACACGCTGGTCGACCAGCCTGAAATCACCCTGCCGCGCCTGCGCAGCGGCACGTGGTACCTGCGCGCCCAGACGATCGATGTCGACGGGTTCGAGGGCCCGTTCCCGCCGCCGCAGGTGATCGACGTACCCTGCCGACTGTGCCGCATTGGCGTTGGAGCAGGGGCATTGCTCATACTGCTCGCCCTGTGAGCACCGCCACGCCCGCGCCCAAATGGAAACCCCGCCTGCTGACGGCGGTGGGCGCGGCTGCGCTGGCGATCCTGGTCACCCTGTCCGGCCTGACCCTGGCGCCGGACGCCGCGGTCTACGACACGCTGGCGCTCGGCGCGGCTCCGGACGCCGACCCTCGCATCGTAGTGGTCGACATCGACCAGAAGAGCCTGGCCGAACTGGGCCGCTGGCCCTGGTCGCGCCGCACGCATGCCCAACTGGTCGACCGGCTGACGCTGGCCGACGCGAAGGGCATCGCGTTCAACATCCTGTTGTCCGAGCCGGCCCTCTTCGACCCCGAAGGCGATGCGCTGCTTGCGCGTGCGATCAGTCGCAGCGGCCGCGTGGTACTGCCCGTGTTCGCCGAGCCCGTCCAGCTCAACGGCGCGACCGTCGAGCTGATGCCGATCCCCGAATTCGCCGCCTCGGCCGCTTCTCTGGGCCACGCCGAGATGGTGCTGGATGAAGATGGCGTGGCACGCAGCGTCTACCTGCGTGCCGGCCTGGGCTCACCCCACTGGCCCGCACTTGCGCTGGCTTTGCTCCAGTTGGAACAGTCAACCGGCGCCAATGCGGAGCTGCCGGGACGCAGGCTGGTGACCACCGACCTGGCGCCGGCATCGCCTTACGAGTGGGTGCGCGACCACGAAGTGCGCGTGCCGTTCGCTTCACCACCCAACGCTTTCCGCCATGTGTCGTATACGGACGTCCTCAACCAGCGTATCCCCGCCTCGCTCCTGCGCGGCAACTGGGTCATCGTGGGTGTCAGCGCAACCGGCATGGGGCCGATCGCCCGTGCGCCCGGCCAGCCGGCAACCGCCAGCATGAGTGGCGCGGACTACCAGGCCAACCTGTTGAACATGCTGATCAAGGACGCCGCCATCACCCCGCTGGGGGAAGGCTGGCAGGCAGGCATGTCCGCGGCGCTGGCCGCGCTGCCGTTGTTGTTGTCCCTGCTGCCGGGGCTGCGTCGTGTCTGGCTGCCCACGGTACTGACCATGGCAGGCACCGTGGTGGTTTCGGTACTGCTGCTGCGCTACGGACACGTCTGGTTCTCTCCCGTGCCGGCGTTACTGGTGCTCGCCCTGGGCGCATCGCTGTGGATCTACCGGCTGCTGCGCAGGACCCACAAGCAGGCGCAGTCTGATGCGTTGACGGGGCTTGCCAACCGCACCCGTTTCGATCACGCGCTGGACCAGGAGTTGCGCGTCGCACGTCGCAGTGGCCAGCCGCTGTCGCTGCTGGTGATGGACATCGACCACTTCAAGCAATTGAACGACACCCAGGGACACGCGGCAGGGGATGCCGCATTGAAGGCGCTGGGCCGCATCCTGCGCAGCCGCGCGCGGCGACCGCGCGATCTGGTGGCGCGCCTGGGTGGCGATGAGTTCGCACTGCTGCTGCCGGAAACCTCGGCGCAGGCAGCGGCCACCATTGCCACCACTATCCACGTGGATCTGGCCAACCAGGGCCGGAAGCCCCACGGCACCAGCGCGGGCACATCACCCCCATTCACCGCCAGCATCGGCATCCACACCCACATGAGTGGTGACGATGCCGGGCCGGAAGATGTGTTCGACCGTGCCGACGCCGCGCTCTACCGGGCCAAGCAGGCCGGCCGCAACCGCAGTGTCAGCCATACCGGCGAGCCCGAAGCTATCGGAACGTCCGCCACGCGAGTGTGATGCCGGGTATCCGCACCCGCACGAACCGCCCGCTTTCCTCAGACATCCAGCACCATTCCCGGCCTCGCCAGTTCCACCGGCGCGCCGTGGCGCTCCCCGATCTCGCCCGCAAGCGCTTCGCGTGCCTTGTCTTCGCCATGCACCAGCACCAGCGGTGGCGATGGCTGGAAGTTGTCGTACCACGCCAGCAGGCCGCGCTGATCGGTATGTGCGGACAGGCCGCCGACCGTGTGGCGCTGGGCGTTCACGCGATAGTCGCGGCCGTGGATGCGGACCCACGAAGCGCCATCCACCAGCCGCCGGCCCAGCGTGCCTTGTGCCTGGTAGCCGACGAACACGATGTGGGCGTTGCGGCGCCCCAGGTTGTAGCGCAGGTGATGCTGGATGCGTCCACCATTGGCCATGCCGGAACCGGCGATGATGATGGCGCCGTTCTCGATCTGGTTGATGGCCATCGACTGCTGCGTGGTCTCCGACACGTGCAGGTTGGGCAGGCGGAACGGATTGGGCGCCTGCGACCACACCCGCCGCGCATCCTCATCGAACAGTCCGTGGTGGCGCGCGTAGACATTCACCACCTTGGCCGCCATCGGGCTGTCCAGGAAGATGCGCCAGCGCGACAGCTTCCACGCCTCCCAGTGCCGGGCGAACCAGTACAGCAGTTCCTGCGTGCGCCCGACCGCGAAAGCGGGTATCAGCACGTTGCCGCGGTCGCGCCACGCATGGTCGAAGATCTCGCCGAGTTCGCGGATCGTCTCCGGGCGGTCGCGGTGATTGCGGTCGCCGTAAGTCGATTCCATCAACAGCAGGTCGGCCTGCGTGACCACGGCGGGGTCGCGCAGGATCGGCGTACCCTTCGGTCCCAGGTCGCCGGAGAACACCAG
This sequence comes from uncultured Pseudoxanthomonas sp., assembly GCA_966210745.1. Classification (GTDB taxonomy): domain Bacteria; phylum Pseudomonadota; class Gammaproteobacteria; order Xanthomonadales; family Xanthomonadaceae; genus Pseudoxanthomonas_A. The sequence continues at coordinate 10,071 of CBIHLJ010000031.1, read as the reverse complement.
CTTGCGCCCTTCGGCCCACAGCTCGACGATCGCCGAACCGAGGATATGGCCCGCATCGCGCAGGGTGATGTCCACGCCCGGCAGGATGGTCGTGCGTTCGTCGTAGGGCAGCGGCTGAACCTGGCGCAGGGTCGCGTGCACGTCCTGCGCGGAAAACAGGGGCTGTGCTTCCGGCTCGCCACGGCGACGGTCGCGGTTGGCGCGCTCAGCCTCGGATTCGGACAGCGATGCCGTGTCCAGCAGCATGATCGGCAGCAGTTCCGCGCTGGCGCCCTGGGTATGGATGGGGCCCCGGAACCCGCGCTTGACCAGCAGCGGCAACCGGCCGACGTGGTCGATATGGGCGTGGCTCAACACCACAGCGTCCAGCGTGGCCGGGTCGAACGGGAATGGCTCGGCATTGCGCGCCTCGGCCTCGCGACTCCCCTGGATCAGGCCGCAGTCCAGCAGGATGCGCTTGCCGGCCGCCTCGACCAGGTGCATGGAGCCGGTGACTTCGCCGGCGGCGCCGTGGAAATGGACCTGCATGCAAATGCCCTCCTCGAACGTGCACCCAGTATGTGCCCTGCGGGGCGGGGAGGCATGACCTTCGACACACCTGCCCTCCCCGGGACAGGCGTAGAGTCGCGGCACGCCCCCACCCAGGGGGTTCCTTTTTTCCATTGCCCTGCCCGGGGCCGGAGTAGAACGTGATTGCCCGCAAACCCCAGATCCTGATGCTGTCGCTCGCCGTGGCCACCGTGCTGGCCGCCTGCGCCAAGAAGGAAGACGCCGCGCCCGCCGCCGATACCGCCGCCAAGGCGCCGGCCGCGCTGGAGCTGAAGCTGGAGGAGAGCACCCTGCCGGGCGTGAACCGTTTCCAGATCGGCGACCTGGATACCACCAAGAACGCCTGCACCGACTTCGCCGGCTACGCGAACGGCACCTGGCTGGCCGCCAATGCGATTCCCAGCGACCGCACCAGCTGGGGCGCGTTCGAGATGCTGGCCGAGCGCTCCACCGCCATCCAGAAGCAACTGGCCGAGCAGGCCGCCGCGCACCCGGGCGCGACCGGCGTGGAGAAGATCGTCGGCGACCTGTGGGCGACCGGCATGGATGAGGCCAAGGTCAACGCCCAAGGCATCGAGCCGATCAAACCCATGCTGACGGCCATCGACGGCCTGCAGGACAAGGACGCCATCGTGGCGTACCTCAACGAGTCTGCCGCCAAGGGCCAGGCCTTCCTGTTCGGTTTCGGTGCCGAAGCCGACTTCAACAAGCCCGACACCAACATCGCCTACGCGTTCCAGGGCGGCCTGGGCCTGCCGGACAAGAATTTCTACTTCGACGCCGACAAGAAGACCATCCGCGACGAATACGTGAAGCACATCGCCAAAGTCCTGGAGCTGTCCGGGGTGGCCGCGACCGATGCGCAGAAGCAGGCCACCGACATCATGGCCTTCGAGACGCGCCTGGCGAAGGTGTCCAAATCGAACGAGGAAATGTCGCGCGACGTGTCGCTGTACTACAACCCGGTGACGTTGGCCGATGCGGACAAGCTGACGCCGAACTTCTCGTGGACGAAGTTCTTCGCTTCGCAGGGCGTGGCGCCGCAGGAGAAGTTCTCGCTGGCCGTGCCCGCCTTCCACCAGGAAGTCAGCACGATGCTGGGCGAAACCGACCCCGCCGCGTGGCGCGCCTACCTGCGCTTCCACACCATCGACGGTGCATCTCCCTACCTGAGCGACGCCTTCGCCAACGAGAACTTCAATTTCTACGCCAAGACGCTGCGCGGCCAGAAGGAGATCGAGCCGCGCTGGAAGCGCGTGCTGGGCACCATCGAGAACCAGAGCGGCGAGGCGCTGGGCCAGATGTACGTGAAAGTCGCCTTCTCGCCGGAGTCGAAGGCGAAGATGGAAACGCTGGTGGCCAACTTGGGCACCGCGCTGAAAGCCCGCATCCAGAACCTGGAATGGATGAGCGACGAGACCAAGGCCAAGGCGATGGAAAAGCAGGCCGCGTTCACCACGAAGATCGGTTACCCCGACAAGTGGCGCGACTGGACCGGCCTGTCGACCGGCCGCGACAGCTACATCGGCAACGTGATCTCGGCCATGGCGTTCAACTACAAGTGGAACCTGGGCAAGATCGGCAAGCCGGTGGACCGTACCGAATGGGGCATGCCGCCGCAGATGGTCAACGCGTACTACAACCCGTTGCAGAACGAGATCGTGTTCCCGGCCGCCATCCTGCAGCCGCCGTTCTTCGACCCCAACGCATCGGATGAAATGAACTACGGCGGCATCGGCGCGGTGATCGGCCACGAGATGACCCATGGTTACGACGACCAGGGCAGCCGCTTCGGACCGAGCGGCAAGTTCGAGAACTGGTGGACCCCGGCCGACGCCAAGGGCTTCTCCTCCCGTACCGACAAGCTGATCGCGCAGTTCAATGACTACCGCACCAGCGACGGCCAGAAGATCAACGGCAAGCACACGTTGGGCGAGAACATCGCCGATCTCGGTGGCCTCGCCACGGCCTACGACGCGATGAAGGCGGCGGCCGGCGACACGCCGGACCCGAAGACCGACGGCCTGACGCGCGACCAGCGCTTCTTCCTCAACTGGGCCACCGTGTGGCGCCGCAACTTCACGCCGGAGGAACTCAAGAACCGTATCGCCACCGACGAACACGCCCCGGCGCAGTTCCGCGCAATCGGTGCGCCGTCGAACCTGCCCGCATTCGCGGCGGCATTCTCCTGCAAGGCGGGTGACGCCATGGTGCGCAGCGGCAACCAGCATGTCGTGATCTGGTAAGCCCCGCGTAATCGTGCGATCCAGGAAAGGCCCGGCGATGTCCGGGCCTTTCCTTCTGCGCATCCGCGGTTACGGTCCGCCCGACGGTCGGCCGTTCGAGCGTGTTCCGGGCGTCACCCCTGTGCTGGCCACGCATCGAGGGGGCGTTGTACGGCTGTGCTTCCATCCATCGAAGGAGGACTGCCATGACCCGTCTCACCGTGTCGATACTGGGCGCCGCGATCGCCTGCGTCGTGCTGACCGCGTGCCAGAAACAGGAAACACCACCCCCTGCGGACACGCAGGCCACGGCAGAATCCGCCGCCGACAGCCCCGCCGAACCCGCCGCGCCGCCGGTCGACCTGGAACAACTTGCCCAGCGCCTGGTCGCCAGCGCAGCGGTGAAGGAAGGCGATGCCGTCATCATCGTCGGCAGGACCCATGATGCCGAACTGCTGGAAGACATCGCGCTGCAGGTGCGCCGCGCGGGCGCTTTCCCGATGATCGAGTACACCAGCGACCGGCTCGCCAAGCGGATGTTCTTCGATGTGCCGGCGCAGTTCGACAGCCAGGCGCCGGCGCTGGACCTGGCGCTGTCCAAGGTCTTCGACGTGGTCATCTCGTTGAGCAACGGCACCTCGGAAAACCTGTTCGAGGGCGCTGACCCGCAGCGCGTGGCGGCGCGCGGCAAGGCCGGGGAGGCCATCGGCCAGGCGTTCATGAAGGAGAACGTGCGCCAGGTGGAGATCGGCAACGGCCTGTATCCCACGCCATGGCGCGCGCAACGACTGGGCATGTCCGAAACCGAACTGGCCAGGACGTTCTGGGAGGGTGTCAACGTGGATCATGCCGCGCTGCAGACCCGGGGACAGGCGGTGAAAGGCGCGCTGGCCGCCGGCAACGAGCTGCACATCAGCCACCCCAACGGCACCGATTACCGGATGCGGATCCAGGGACGCCCGGTGCTCGTCAGCGACGGTGTCATTTCACCTGAGGACATCCGCAGCGGCGGACCTGCACTGCAGGTCTTCCTGCCTGCCGGCGAGGTCTACACCACGCCCGTCGCGGGCACCGGCGAAGGCCGCATCGTCGCCACCCGCGACTACTTCCGCGGGCAGGCCATCGATGACCTCGCCGTGACCGTCGCCGGCGGCAAGATCACCGCACTCACCGGGACAGGGCCTGGCTTCGCAGCACTGAAAGCCGAATTCGATGCGGTGGGCGATGCCCGCAAGAACGAAGTCTCGTTCTTCGACATGGGCATCAATCCGAACGTCAAACTGCCTTCCGGCAGCCAGGTGGGCAACTGGGTGCCGGCCGGCACGGTGACCCTGGGCCTGGGCAACAATCTGTGGGCTGGCGGCGACAACGCCATCACCTACGGCATGAACTTCTTCCTGCCCGGCAGTACGGTGACGCTGGATGGCAAGGTCATCGTGGACAAGGGCCAGTTGACCTTGTGAGGTCGCAGGCGGGCGGCCGCACGGACGGCCGCCCCCCGTTGCATGCGAGCTCTGTGACACAGCGCATGAATCCGTCGCCAAGGCCGCTGGCAGATGTGGGGGAATGTGACCGGGCAGATGGGGCACGCTTGCTAGAATCGCCCGACCCCTGAACCCCGGATTCTCCTGATGCCCAGCCCGCGCTCCGCTCTCGGCCGCCCCACCCTGATCGCCTTCGCCCTCGTCATCGCACTGGGCGCTCCCCAAGCCGAAGCGCAGCGCAAGAAGCGCGCGACCGCACCTGCCGTGAGCGCGCAGTGCACCGACTTCTATACCGCCACCAATGCGGACTGGCTGAAGAACAACAGTCTGCCTGCCGGTGTCGGCAGCGTCAGTGTGCTGGGTGCCTTCCGCGAACGCACCCTGGAGCAGCAGCGCGCCCTGCTGGATGGCGCCATGAAGGCTCCGCAGGGCAACGTGCAGAAGCTGCTCGGGGACTTCTGGGCCAGCGGCCTGGACGAAGCCGCCGTGGAAGCGGATGGTTCCAGGCCCATCGCGCCGCTGCTTGACCGCATCAACGCCATCAAGAAGCCCAAGGACGTAGCGCCGGCCATCGCCGCGCTGCACCAGGTCGGCGTGCCGGTGACCTTCAACTTCAGTCCGGACGTGGACCTGCAGGCGCTGGACCGCCACATCGGCTACTTCATGCAGGGCGGCCTGGGCCTGCCCGACCCGGCCTACTACACCCGCACCGATGCCGACACCCGCGAACTGCTGGGCCGCTACCGCACCTACGTGAAGCAGGTGCTGGCCCTGACCGGTACGCCGGCCAACAAACTGGATGCCGAATCCGCGCTGGTCATCGACCTGGAGACCAAACTGGCGCAGGTGTCCAAGCCATTGGTGGACCTGCGCAGCCCGTTCGCCAACTACGCTCCCGTGCCCACGAAAGATCTGGGCAAGCAGTACCGCAATCTGCAACTGGATGCCTTCCTCAAAGTGCAAGGTGTCACCGACGACACCGTGTCGATGGCCGACCCCGCGCTGTTCAAGCGCCTCGATGGCCTCGTCGGCAGCCTGAAGCCGGACCAGTGGAAGGCCTACCTGCGCTGGCGCGTGGGTGATGCGATGGCACCGTACCTGGCAAAGCCCTTCCGCGATGCCGAATTCGAATTCCGCGGCCGCGTGCTGCGTGGCGAAGCCGCCCCGGCACCACGCTGGCGCCAGGTGCTGGATGCCATCAACCTCGCTGCCGGCCCGATGCTGGGCAAGGAGTACGCCGAGCGTTACGTGCCCAGCGAGCACAAGCGCCGGGCCGAGCAGATCGCCGGACAGGTGCGCGATGCACTGGGTCGCGGCATCGAACGCAACACCTGGCTGAGCGACGCCGCCAGGAGCGAAGCCAAGGCGAAGCTGGACAAGCTGAAGATCGAGGTCGGCACGCCCAGGCGCGATCTGGACTACAGCGTGCAGCCGATGGGCCGCGGCAGTTTTGGCGGCAACATGTTGATCGCCTCCACCTGGCGCCATCGCGAGGAGATGAAGCGCATCGGCAAGGGCAACGCCGACCGCCGCTGGGACGTGCTGCCGCAGCAGCCCGCGCTGGCCTACGACCTGGCGCAGAACCGCTTGATCGTGACCGCCGCGGTGCTGCAGGAAGAGATTTTCGACGCAAAGCAACCGGCTGCCGTGCAGTACGGCGCGTTCGGCGCACTGGTCGGCCACGAGTTGAGTCGTGGTTTCGATGGCAAGGGCCGGATGGTCGATGCCAAGGGCCAGTTGCGCGACTGGTGGAGCGCAGCCGATGTGGCCGCGTGGAGTGCATTGGGCAGCAAGGTGGCAACGCAGTACGGCGCGTACACGTACCCGGGGCTGAAGAACGTCAAGGTCAACGGCACGCTGACCCAGGACGAGAACCTGGCCGATCTTGCCGGCGTGGAACTGGCGTGGGATGCCTTCACCACCGCCGAGCCGCAAGCCAATGCCGCCGCCAGGCAGTCGTTCTACAAGGCATGGGCCACGCTGTGGGCGCAGAACCTGTCGGAAACCGAGGCCGCCCAGCGCGCGGCCGTGGACGTGCATGCACCGGGCCAGTGGCGCGCCAACGGTCCGCTGACCCAGCAACCGGCCTTCGCCCAGGCCTTCACCTGCAAGGCGGGCCAGCCGATGCAGGCGAAGGAAGCGGACCAGGTCCGGATCTGGCGCTGAACCTCACGCAGGCATGACAGGAAAACGGCGCGGAATTCCGCGCCGTTTTTCTTCGTCCCCTCCGGTACGGCCTATTTGACGGCGCGTAGATGCGGCGGCTTGGGCTTGCGCGGTCCCTTGCGGAACGGCGGCTGGCCGCGCCAGTAGCGAATCATCAGCCACCCGAACAACATCCCGCCGAGATGCGCAAAATGCGCCACGCCGGGCTGCAGGCCGGTGAAGCCGAGCACCAGGGCAAGGACCGCGTAGAAGATCACCAGCGTGCGTGCCTTGATCTCCATCGGCAACGGAAACACGATCATCCGCTGATTGGGGAACAACATGCCGTAACCCAACAGCAGGCCGAACACGCCACCGGATGCGCCGACCGTGGCGTACGGCAGCGCGCCGGACGACACCATCCACCATCCCACGATCAGCTGCAGCAGGCCTGCACCCACGATGCACACCAGGAAGTAGGTCAGGAAGCGCTTGGGGCCCCATGTCTGTTCCAGGGACGATCCGAACATGTACAGCGCCAGCATGTTGAACAGCAGATGCGTGAGGCCGCTGGTGTCGTGAAGGAAGCCGTACGTCAGCAATTGCCATGGCATGAAGCCATGGCCCACCGGCCACAATGCGAACCATGTCTGGAGCGCATTGCCCAGCATGAGCTGCAGGAGGTAGACGCCGACATTGGCGATCAGCAGGTTCCGGGTGACAGGAAGCAAACGGGGAAACATGGGAAACCTCATGACGGTCAGCTCACATCATAAGGGTCAGCGTGTCACCGCGCGCCAGGCCCCCACAGGGCGGCATCGAGGTCGTCTTCCCTGCGCGGGCGTTTCACTCGTCCGTTCTCCACCTTCACGCCTTCCGCACGCAGGCGCTGGCTCTGTTCGCGGAACGCCTTCGAGCCGTCCGGGAACGCGATGCGGCCATCCGACCGCAGCACGCGGTGCCACGGCAGCGTGGCGTCGTCGTTCTGGCTGAGGATGCGCGCGGTCAGCCGCGCACGGCCGGGCAATCCGGCGCGGTGTGCCACTTCGCCATAACCCGCCACCTGCCCGCGCGGAATGGCGCGGATCGCGGCCAGGATGCGATCTTCGGGAGACTTGGCGCTCATGGCGGATTAGCATAGCGGCATCGGCAACACGGGAGTACACCATGCAGAACTTCGAACAGGTGCGCGGCCACCTGCATTCCTCCGGCTACAAGGTGGCGATGCACGACGCCTACGTGGCCTGCGTGGAACTGTCGCTGGACAACGGCAAGCGCCACCAGTCCATCTTCCTTTCGGAACTTGGCAACGACGACGAGCGCGGCTACCTGCGCGTGAGCACGGTGATCGCGCCGATGACCGGCATCGACGCCAAGCGCGCGCTGAAGTTCAACTGGCAGAGCAGCGTTGGCTACCTCGCCATCGGCGAACTCGACGGCGTGCCCTACCTGCAGCTGTGCGAGAACCGCCCCTACGAAAGCCTCAGCCCCGCGGAAGTGGATCGCCTGGTGCTGGAGATAGGCGGCCTCGGCGACAGCATGGAGCGCGCGCTCTCTGCGGAAGGCGATCTGTTGTAGGGCGGGCCCAGGCCCGCCATCGCGGAGCAAAAAAGCGCCGGAAGAACCGGCGCTTTTTCGTTTCCCCCGCGCTCGCAAGTGGTGGGCCGAGGCCCACCCTACGACGCGTGCCTCACGCCCAGCCGATCGCTTCCAGCAGGCGCAGCAGGCCGTAGGCGATACCGCCGGCCGCCGGGATGGTCAGCACCCACGCCCACAGGATGCGCTCGATCACGCTGAACTTCAGCGCGCGCGGATTCTTGGCGAAGCCCACGCCCATGATGGCGGTGGAGATGCTGTGCGTAGTGGACACCGGCATGCCGAAGTGCGCCGCCACGGTGAGGATCGTGGCGGAGCTGGTTTCCGCAGTGAAGCCATTGATGGGATGCAGCTTCACCATCTTGTGGCCCAGCGTCTTGATGATCTTCCAGCCGCCCGACGCGGTACCCAATGCCATCACGATGGCACAGGTGATGACGATCCACATCGCGATGTCCTGCTCGCCCGCCGCACCCGGATGCAGGAACGCCAGCCAGCCCGGCAGGTCGTCCAGCGCACCGCTGGCTTCGGCACCGAACAGCGTCAGCGCGATGATGCCCATCGTCTTCTGCGCATCGTTGTGACCATGCGCGTAGCCCATGTAGGCGGCCGACAGGATCTGCGCCTTGCCGAAGAACCTGTTGACGAAGTGCGGACGCGCCAAGCGACCCAGCCAGCCACCCGCCCGCGACAGCATCGCGATCAGTCCCCAGAGCGCCACCATCACCAGGATGCCGAGCAGGAAGCCTGCCACCGGCGAAGTGACCATCGGCAGCACCACCTTCCACAGGATGCCCTTGTTCTTGGTCCAGTCGCCCACCGTCTCGGACCAGATCAGCGCCGCCCAGTCGTTGTGGGCGGCAGCAAGCGCAGCACCGCACAGGCCACCGATCAGGGCATGCGACGACGACGACGGAAGGCCCTTCCACCACGTGATCAGGTTCCACACGATGCCGCCGAGCAATGCACACAGGATCACCTGCGAGGTCACCTGCACCACGTCGGTGTTCACCAGGCCGGACGCAATCGTCTTGGCCACGGCCGTGCCCATCAACGCCCCGACCAGGTTCATGCCCGCCGCCAGCATCACCGCCTGGCCCGGCGACAGCACCTTGGTGGCGACCACGGTGGCGATGGAATTGGCGGTGTCGTGGAAACCGTTGATGAACTCGAAGACGAGCGCGGCGAAGATCACCACCAGCACAAGGGTAAGCATGATGGAGACCCGTCAGCTGTTCTTGAGGACGATCTGGTACGCCACCACGCCGGCCTCGCGGCAGCGGTCGATGGCCTTCTCCAGGATCTCGAAGAACTCCTTCAACAGGAACATCTGCAGGTGGTCCAGCCGGCCGGAGTAGATGTCGCGGTACAGCTCCAGCATCAGCCGGTCGGCCTCGTTCTCGATCGCGCGCAATTTCTCGTTGAGCGAGGTCATGCGATCGATGTTCATCTTCTTGATTTCGTGGACCATCTCGACCACCACGCTGGCCGCCTGCTCCAGCATCGCCGCGCGCGGCGCGAAGTCGATGCCGTCCAGGTGCTGGAGGGCCAGCGAATAGCGGTCGGCGAACTTCTCGACCTGCTTGGGGATCTTGTACAACGCCGACCCCAGGGCTTCGATGTCCTCGCGCTCGATCGGCGTGATGAAGCTGTCCACCAGCGCCTTGCCGATCTTGTCCGAGGCCGCGCGCTCGCGCAGGCGCGCCAGCTTGAAGGCATCGAGCGCCGGCTGGCGGTCGGTGGCCTTCATCATGGTATGCAGGGCCTTGGTGCTGTCGTGGGCGGCTTGGGCGGCCTCGTCCAACAGCGTGTAGAACTGCTGGCCGGAGCCGAAGATCGTCTGGAGGGAGAACATCGGGCGGTCCCACCGTCACGGGATGGACGGCTTCAGGGGCGGAATTATGACCGTTTCATGACTTCCCGCGACAGCCCGGCGGCGCAAAGGCCGGGACACGGGGCCTGGATTGGCCGAATGCCTCGTTCAGGTTCACGCCTCGGCCCGCCGGCCGTTTGCTAAACTCGCCCCGCGCCTCCGGGTGCAACCTATGGACGACGACCCTACTTCCCCCCAC
>CBIHLJ010000030.1:0-50685 GCA_966210745.1 uncultured Pseudoxanthomonas sp. | reverse complement strand
TGCGGCACGGCGCTGGGTGTCCTTGTAGTTGGAATTGCCGCCATCGATCACCGTGTCGCCCGCCGACAGCAGCGGCCGCAACTGGTCCAGCGTGTCGTCGACCACGTGCCCGGCCGGCACCATCAGCCACACCACGCGCGGCGTGGGCAGCGCCGACACCGCGTTCTGCAGGCTGGCATGCGCGACGATGCCGCGCGCCTCCGCCTGCTGGCGCGCAGCTTCGCCCGGATCGTAGCCACGCACCGCGTGGCCGCCGCGTACCAGCCGCTCGGCCATGTTGGCGCCCATGCGCCCCAGCCCGATCATCGCCAGTTCCATGTGTACTCCCGTGTGGTCAGTCAAGAAGAAGAGGTTCCCGCGCATTGTCCGCCCTGCGCACGGCCATGGCGTGCATGCGCGTGCGGCGACTCATGCGGCCAGCAGCCAGTCGCGCAGGACCGCCGAGGTTTCCTGCGGGACTTCCATCGGAGGCAGGTGCCCGCAGCGCGCGAACACATGCAGACGCGCGCCCGGAATGCGCTCGTGCAGGATCCGCGCTTCTTCCGGCAGGGTCATGCGGTCGTCCTCGCCCACGCCGACCAGCGTCGGCACGGCGAGGGTGGGCAGCAGCGGCAACGAGTCGGGACGGTCGATGATGGCGCGCTGCTGGCGCAGGAACGCATCGCGGCCGACACGCTGCGCCATGGCCATCACCTCCGCGCCCACGGTGTCGTCCACCCGGCTCTCGTGCACCAACTGCGGCAGCAGCTTGCGGGTGACTCCCGCGAAGCGCCCGGACTCGGCCATCGCCAGCCCTGCCCGCCGCACGGCGAGCCGCTTCGGCGGATCCAGGCGCGCACTGGTGTCCAGCAACGCCAGCCGCGCGACGCGTTGCGGCGCCTGGCGCAGGATCTCGAACGCGACATAGCCGCCCATCGACAATCCCGTCAATGCGAACACCGGCGGCGCCGTAGCCAGCACGCGCGCGGCCATGCCGGCGACGCTGTCGTCCCGGGTCAGGTCGGCGTGATGCACCGCCGCCACGTCGGCCAGGGCTTCAGCGGGCGCATGCCACAAGCGTTCATCGCACAACAGACCGGGGAGCAGGAGCAGGGGTAGCGAAGCCATGCCGACAGTGTAATCACCCGCATGCCGGACCATCGCCGATCACCGTCGACGGTCCGTTCCACATCCGCAACACGCACACCTGCGTAAGCTGGAGGCAACCCTCACGAGTCCCGCTCCATGCGCGTCCTGATCACCGGCGGCACCGGCTTCATCGGCCAAGCCCTCTGCGCCCGCCTGCTGCAGGGCGGCCACACCGTCAGCGTGCTGACACGCGACCCTGCCCGCGCCCGCGCACAGCTGCCGGGCGTACACGCGCTCACCACGCTGGAGGAGGCTAGCGGGGTGGAAGCGGTCGTGAACCTGGCCGGGGAGCCGCTCATGGCCGGGCGATGGAACGCGGAGCGCAAGGCGGCGTTCCGGGCTTCGCGCATCGGCACCACGCAGGCGCTGATCGCGTGGATGGCACGCCAGGCCGCGCGCCCGCGCGTGCTGGTATCCGGCTCGGCGATCGGCTACTACGGCCCGCGCGACGACGTGGCGCTGGACGAATCCGCCGCCCCCGGCGACGACTTCGCCGCACGCCTGTGCCTGGACTGGGAAACCGAAGCGATGCAGGCCGAAAGCCTGGATGTCCGCACCTGCCGCGTGCGGACCGGCATCGTGCTCGGCAACGAGGGCGGCGCACTGGCGAAGATGCTGCCCCCGTTCCGCATGGGAGTAGGCGGACCGATGGGCGATGGCCGGCAATGGATGAGCTGGATCCATCGCGACGATCTGGTCAGCCTGTTCCAGTGGCTGCTGGAACGCGACCAGGCCGGCGGCGCCTACAACGGCACCGCACCCACGCCGGTGACCAACCGCGACTTCGCGCGCGCGCTGGGCAAGGCCCTGCATCGCCCCGCCTTACTGCCCACGCCAGCCTTCGCGCTGACCCTCGGCTTCGGTGAAATGGCCCAGCTTCTGCTCACCGGCCAGCGCGTGCTGCCCGCGCATGCACTGGCAGAGGGGTTCACGTTCCGCTTCCCCACGCTGGAGACGGCGCTTGAGGACCTGCTGCGGAGCCCGGCGAGGTGACTGCGGCTGCCCGCGAGACGTTTTGCCTGACGCACCCGCCCATGGGTGAGTGGAACGAGGCTTATCGCCTCGTGCGCCAGCCCGAATGAGAGAAGCGCCAGTCTTCTCCACTGACACGCCAGGTCATCGGCGAGGCGAGTTCGGTTTCCGGACGCTTCGGTTTCCGGCCGCGCACGGCGAACGCGATGTGGACGTCACGTGCAGCCCTGACGACGGCGATCACGACGATCTTCATCGCCTGCCGACGGAGGCGTAACGTCCGCGCACTTAGGGTCGGGACGTTCCTTCCAGGAGTGCGTCATGCCCACCAAGAAGCGCGTCAACCGTCCGCAGACCCAGCGTCGCCAGCCCGGCCGCCAACCGCGGATGCAGCCCGAACCCGAAACCATCCGCCCCGGCTACCGCGGCAGCGGCCGGCTGGACGGCAAGGTGGCGTTGGTGACCGGTGGCGACAGCGGCATCGGGCGCGCGGTGGCGGTCCATTTCGCGCACGAGGGTGCCGATGTGGCGATTGCCTATCTGGACGAGGACCGCGATGCACAGGAGACACGGCGGTTGATCGAAGCCACGGGGCAGCGCGCCCTGTTGTTGCGCGCGGACCTGTCCACGCCGGCGCGCTGCCGTCGGGTGGTCGCGCGTACGGTGAAGCAGTTCGGTGCGCTCGACGTGCTGGTCAACAACCACGCGCAGCAGTACCCCGTGGATGCGCCGGAAGAACTGACGCCCGCGCGCCTGCGGCATACCTTCGAGACCAACGTGTTCTCGTTCTTCCACCTGGTCGACGCCGCGCTGGAACACCTGCCGGAGAAGACCGGCTGCATCATCAACACCGGCTCGGTGACCGGCGTGCGCGGCCACGACACGCTGCTGGACTATGCCGCGACCAAGGGCGCGATCCATGCGATGACGTTCTCGCTGGCCAAGTCGCTGGCGGACCGGGGTATCCGTGTCAACGCGGTCGCACCGGGGCCGATCTGGACGCCGCTGATCCCGGCCTCGTTCACCCGCAAGCAGGTGGCGGAATTCGGCTCGGACACGCTGATGAAGCGTCCCGGCCAGCCGTCGGAAGTCGCGCCGGCGTATGTATTCCTGGCCAGCGAGGATGCGCGCTACATCACCGGGCAGCTGATCCACGTCAACGGTGGCGGGCATATCTCGGCGTGAGGTAACGCACGGCATACTGATGACGTCGCTCAGGTGTCCTCGTTCTCGTCCATGCCGACGCTCCGTCTCTACCGTCCCGACGACGCTTCCGCGCTGGTCGATCTGTACGCCAGATCCGTCATGCACTACGGCCCGCGCGCCTACACCGTGGCGCAAGTGTCCGCATGGGCGGCGACAGCGACTGTCGAGGGGACGGCAGCCCGTTGCACCGACGGGCGCCACGTGCTGGTCGCGCAGGATGCCGACGGATCGGTGCTGGGCTTCGGCGACATGGAAGACGACGGGCACCTCGACTTCCTCTACATCGCACCGGAAGCCGAAGGCATGCGCGTGGGTTCGCTGCTGTACGCCGCACTGGAGGCGCATGCGCTGCACTTGCACGTGCCGCGCATCTTCGTGGAAGCCAGCGAGCTGTCGCGGCCGCTGTTCGAGCGCCGCGGCTTCCTGATGCTGGGCCGCAACGATCTGTCGCTCGGCGGCGTGGCCATCCACAACTACCGGATGGAGAAGCGGTTGCCGGCGTGATGGGCGCGACGCCGGGGATTCCGCAAGCTACTTTTGCTTGGCCTTCGCCTGCTGCGCCTCGCGCGCTTCACGCGCCATCAGCTCGTAGCGCTCGCGCAGGGCATCGAGTTCCTTCTCTTCCATTTCCTCAAGGTCGAGCAACGCGTTGTTGGCGTTGCGCGAGACACGGATCAGCTCGTCCAGCTTGATCTGCATGGCTTCAGTGTCGCGGTTCTGGGTGTTCTGGATCAGGAATACCATCAGGAAAGTGATGATGGTGGTGCCGGTATTGATGACGAGTTGCCAGGTGTCGCTGAAACCGAACATCGGCCCGCTGATCGCCCATGCCAGCAGTACCGCCAGCGCCAGCGCGAAACACGTGGGCCTCCCGGTGAACGTGGAGGCCGCCTTGGCCACATGGGTGAACAGGGAGGGGGACGACATGGCGGGCGATCCTGTGCATGGCAAGGCACGCAAGGTAGTCCGTTGCACGAAGGCGGGTGTGAACATCGTCGCCTCGCGGACAGCTGCTGCCCTCGACCGTGTCGGCGCCGACGCTTCGCCCGCATTGGCGGCGTTAGCATGCCCGCATGGATGTCGCCGCCCTCAAACGCCATTGCAGGTCCCTGCCCGGCGCCGTCGAACAGCGGTACGACGCACCGGCCAACATCCTGGTGTATGCGGTGGGCGGCAAGCGCTTCGCCTACTTCAAGACCAGCGAACCGGAGCGGTGGCGTTTCAGTTTCAAGGTGCCACCGGAGCGATTCCTTGAACTGACCGACCAGCCCGGCATCAAGCCTGCGCGCTGGCTGGGGCACCACCGCTGGGTCACGGTGGTGGACGTTTCCACCGTGCCGGCCGATTACCTGAAGGACTTGGTGGCGTGGTCATACCGGTACGCCTGGGACAGGTTGAGCCGGCGGCAGCGTGTCGAGATCCAGGAAGAGGCATCGGCGCCGGACGGAAAGGTCCGCTGAGTGGCGCGCACCCCGAATGAAGAAGTCCGGCCCGGCGTGTCGATTCCAGGCACGCCGGTTCGTCGGAGAAAAGAAGCAGGGCTGGCCAAGCCCGTACCCATCACCCCAAGGAGCGCACCATGAACGTCAATCCCTACCTGATCCTCAATGGCGACTGCGAAGCCGCCTTCACTTTCTACGCCCAGGCTACGGGCGGCACGCTGGGGCCGATGATGCGCTTCGAGGGCACCGAAGGCTGCGAGGACATGCCGGCCGAGTACAAGCAGAAGATCATGCATACGCATGTGATGTTCGGCCAGACCGTGCTGATGGGGTCGGACAACCATCCGGCCTATCCGTACGAAGGCGTGAAGGGCTGTTCGGTGTCGCTGTCGGTGGACAGCATCGCCGATGCGGAACGCATCTTCGCCGCGCTCTCCGATGCCGGCCAGGTGACCATGCCGCTGGCGCAGACCTTCTGGGCGGTACGCTTCGGCATGCTGGTCGACAAGTTCGGCGTACCGTGGATGATCAATTGCGAGAAGGATGCCTGATGCCCGTGCGGGGACGTCATGCACACGCTGATGCCCCTGTTCGCTGCGCTGCGACTTTCACCGGTCGTGGCGCCGTGGTGTGATGCGCGGCATGTCGACCTCCCCTACCCATCGCGCGATAGATGCCGTCTGGCGCATCGAATCCGCGCGCGTGATCGCCGGTCTCGCCCGCATGCTGCGCGACCTGGACCTGGCCGAAGAGCTGGCGCAGGACGCGCTGGTGTCCGCCCTGGAAACCTGGCCTCGTGACGGCGTGCCGGACAACCCGGGGGCCTGGCTGATGACTACCGCCAAGCGCCGTGCGATCGACCGGTTGCGGCGGCTCCAGTTGCTGGACCGCAAGCACGAGGAACTGGCGCGCGAGCTGGAGGACGTGCAGGAAGAACGGCGCGCGCGTGACGAGGACGCGCTGGACCACGACATCGACGACGATCTGCTGCGGCTGGTCTTCGTGTCGTGTCATCCGGTGCTGTCGATGGAGGCCCGCGTGGCGCTGACGCTGCGCCTGCTGTGCGGGCTGACGACGGACGAGATCGCGCGCGCGTTCCTGACCTCGGAACCCACCGTCGCCCAGCGCATCGTGCGTGCCAAGCGCACGCTGGCCGACGCCGACGTGGCGTTCGAGGTGCCACGCGGGGAAGAACTGCAGGAGCGCCTTTCGTCGGTGCTCGGCGTGGTGTACCTGGTCTTCAACGAAGGGTATTCGGCCACCAGCGGTGACGGCTGGATGCGGCCCGCGCTGTGCGAGGAAGCGCTGCGGCTGGGCCGCATGCTGGCCGCACTGGCGCCGCGCGAACCGGAAGTGCACGGGTTGGTCGCGCTGATGGAGATCCAAGCCTCGCGCCTGCATGCGCGCACCGGTAAGGACGGTGAGCCGGTGTTGCTGCTGGACCAGGATCGCGGCCGTTGGGACCACCTGCTCATCCGGCGTGGCCTGGCCGCGCTGGAGCGTGCCGAGCAGCTGGGCGGTGCATTCGGCCCGTATGCCCTTCAGGCCGCCATCGCCGCCTGCCATGCCCGCGCCGGCACGGCGGACGCGACGGACTGGGCGCGGATCGCGACGCTGTACGCGGCACTGGCGCAAGTGAATCCGTCACCGGTGGTCGAACTGAACCGTGCGGTCGCCGTGTCGATGGCCGCCGGCCCGGCCAGTGCGTTGCCGCTGGTGGACCGGCTGCGTGACGAACCGGCGATGAAGCAGTACCACCTGCTGCCCAGCGTGCGCGGCGATCTGCTGTTCAAGCTGGACCGCCGCGACGAAGCACGTGCGGAATTCGAGCGCGCAGCAGCGATGACCCGCAACGCGCGCGAGCAGGCCTTGCTGCTGGCGCGCGCGCGCGAGTGCGCTGCCGGATAGCAAGCCCCGCTACATCCAGCGCGACAGACGGATCTCGGGCCCAGCCAGCGCGGCGGTCTGGTCGTAGTCCAGTTCGCGCAGTTCCTGCGAGGTGTGTTTCACCAGGTCGCTGACCTTCAGCCGTCGCCGGTCTCCGTGGCCCCCGGCCAGCATGCGGCGCCAGTTCTTCACCAGCGCGTAGGTGAACGCGCCATGCTGGACAGCGCCGTGCTCGTATTCATAGGCGAACTCGCCTTCCTGGCACGCGTACACCAGCAGTGGCATGTATGGGCCCTTGTGGCCGAGCTTCTTGCGCATCTGGCGCGCCTGGCCCAGTGGCAACGTGCGTACCGGCAACGCGTAGCCCAGGCGGCCGCTCATGTCGCCCAGCGGCATGGTGTCCTGATCGACGGCCAGCTGCTTGCGCTCGTTGAGTTCCAGTTCGCGCGGCACCCACATCTCCCTGGCGGCGTTCCACTTCATCGCACGATGGCGGATGTCGTCCGGCGGGTTGAGTCCGCGCATGCGCGCCGGACCACCCTTGGCCATGCCACCGGAATGGCAGCAGTCCAACAGGATGCTGAAGTCCACGTCGTACGGCAGCTGCACGTAGCGCTCGAACAGCCAGTCGTCGGTGAGGGCGGTGTCCTCCGTCCAGTCGAAGTCGTAGGGCACCAATGTTTCGTCCATGCGGTCGACACGGTCCCCCAGGCCGTAGCTGGGCAGCTGGGCGCCGTGCCCGCTGTAGTACAGGATGCGTTGGTCGCCACTGCGCACGCCTTCGAGCAGCCAGTCCACGCGCTCGCGGATGCCGTCGGCGGTGGCGCGCTCGTTCAGCACCACGCGGATGTCGCCGGCATCGAAGCCCTGTTCCTGCAACATCGCGCTCATCAGGAAGACGTCGTTGACGCAACCGGCCAGGCGCTGGTCCGGGTCGGGATAGTCGTTGATGCCGATCAGCAGCGCACGCTTGCGCGGCGTCGCCACGCGACAGGCGACCGGCGTCTGTTCGCGCAGGGCGCGGGTGATGCGCGTGGTTTCATCGTTGAGCACATCGAACCAGAACGTGCTGATGGCCTGCGGATGGCGCAGGTACTCCTCGGCCGCGTGGTCGGCGTTGCCGGGAATGTCGAAATGCGTGTCTACCTGGCGGAAATTGTCGGCAGCGATGGAAACGCGCGCCGTGAACACCGAGTCGAAGCGGTTGTAGAGGTGATACCAGAAGCGCGCCTTCTCGATGGCGCTGAGGCGGCCGGCCTGGTACTCGCCACGCACGAAGGGATTGCCGATCTGCGAGCCGAGTGACGCGAAGTAGCGGCCATTCGCCGTGGCGCGTGTTTCTTCATGGGTGAAGGTGTCGTAGCAGACCAGCGATCCGAGGCTGTGGCCAAGCACCACGTGCGGCTTCATCGCCTCGATGCGCTGTACCAGCCGCGTCCGGGTCTGCTTGCGGAACGTCGCGCTCTCGACCCACTTCACCACCATGCCGGCGGTATGGCGCAGCTTCGAATCGTCGCCGCGCGCACGCCTGAACGGGGCGGTGATGCCGTTCGCCAGCAGCCGCGCCAGCGCTTCGAGCGTGTCGCCCAGGCTGACCTTGTGCTGGGCGAAGATGTCGTCGTAGTGGCAGTACTGGATGTCGAGCGCGCGCTCGGCATCGACCTGGCGGCAGGCGTCATGGATCGCCGCCTCCCACTGCTGCTGCCATGCCCCGCCCGCCGGGTGTTGGCCCACGCCGTGCACGCAGAGGATCCGTAGTGCGGTCGCCATCGCTGCTTCCCTCGCTGGAGTGGTCCCGGCATCCGCGCAGGCGACGGCCGCCGCAGGGCGTGGAGGCCCGGACGACAGTATCGGAGAGCCGCGTCGCATGCCGTGACACACGCAGCACTCCGTCGCCGCAGGGCAACCGGCTTCCCGGGGAGGCCGCCGCGCGGCAGGGATCGCGCGGTTCTTCCTGTCCAACGCCGGGCGGCAACCGGAGCGGACACGCCGCCCCGGCCGGCACGTCAGGCATCGGCACCCAGGAAATCCAGCTTGCCCAGCGGCACGCCGTTGTGGCGCAGGATCGCGTAGGCGGTGGTGACGTGGAAGAACAGGTTGGGCAAAACGAATCCCAGCAGGTAGCCGCGTCCGTCGAACTTCAGCTCGCCGCGCGTGCGCGTGGTCAGCGTGATGCTGCGGTCCTGGCTGCCCTCCAGCGCAGCCTCGTCGAAGGTGCGCAGATAGGCACAGACCGCATCCAGGCGCGCGTAAAGTTCCTCGAACGTGGTTTCGACATCGTCGAAGCGTGGCGACTCCACGCCAGCGAGGCGGGCGACGGCGAACTTCGCCGTATCCGTCGCGAACTGCACCTGGCGCACCAGCGGGAACATGTCCGGCGCCAGCCGCGACTGCAGCAGGATCGCGGGCTCATAGCCCTTGTCACGCGCGTGCGCCTCGCCTTTCACCAGCACGCGGCGCAGGTTGTTGAGTGCGCGGAGATGGACGGGGACCGAAGCCTGGTACATCGAAAGGGCGTTGCTCATGGGGCATGTCCGGGAGAGGTGGAGCGTGAGAATAGCCCCGTGCCGGCACGCTGATTAGCCAGCCGGCGCGGGAGACTGCATCCCAGACCCTGCAGGCTGCGATAGCATCAGCGCCCCACCTGGAACTCCACCGCCCATGGCCTGGACCGACCTGCTCCGCGATATCCCCGACTTCCCCAAGCCCGGCATCCTGTTCAAGGACATCACGCCGGTACTGGCCGATGGCGACGCATTCGCCGAAGCGATCGCCGCGATGGCCGAGCCGTGGCGCGGCGTGGTGCTCGATGCCGTCGTCGGTGTGGAGGCCCGCGGCTTCATCCTGGGGGCGGCGCTGGCGCGCGAACTCGATGTCGGTTTCGTGCCGGTCCGCAAGCCGGGCAAACTGCCCGGGCACACGCTGTCGCAGGACTACGGACTGGAATACGGACGCGACCGCCTGGAGATCCATGCCGATGCGCTTCCCGCCGGGTCGCGCGTCATCGTCGTCGACGACGTGCTGGCGACGGGTGGCACGCTGAAAGCCGCTCTTGTGCTGGTCGAGCGGCAGGGCGCGCAGGTCGTGGGCACCGCCGTGCTGGTCGAACTTGGTTTCCTGGAGGCACGCACCGGCTGGACGCACCCCGCTCCCCTGCACGCCTCTGCCGTCTACTGAAGCCGCTCCAGAGCGGATTCCAACGAGACACTGGCGCCGTGCGTGCGCATCGAGCGAACGCACGGCGCGTCCATTGCGAATCAATACACCTCGAGTTCGTAGATGCGTGCGGCCGGATCGCCGTTCTGGGTCGGCGTGCTGATGTTGAGCCGTACGTAGCGCGCCGTGCGCGGAGTGATTGCGTGCGTGGTCACGCTGGCGCTACTGGTGCTCACCGTCGCCACCGTGGTCCATGTGGCGCCGTCGGTGGAGGTCTGCAGCGTGAAGGCCTTGGTATTCCACGCGGTGGCTTCTCCGCCCGCCCCGGCATGCTTGATCACGAAACTACGGACCGTACGGGACGACCCCAGGTCGACGCGCAGCCATTTCGAGGATGCGAGTGAGCAGAACTTGTCGGTGTTGCCGCCCGAAACGCTGCCGTTGACCGCCTTCGCCGCGCTTTCATTGGCGTTGCACACGATCGATCCCGTTGCAGGTCTATTGAGCGCCAGGTTGGCACCGACCGTGACCACATTGCTGCGGCTCGCGGTGGCGCCGTCGTCGTCGGTCACTGTCAGCGTGACGGTGTAGGTGCCATTGGCCGCATAGCTGTGGCTGGGGTTGGTCGCCGTGGATGTGGCACCATCGCCGAAGGTCCACTGCCGCGCAACGATGGTCCCGTCGCTGTCGGTGGACGCGTCCGAGAAGGCCACGGTGGACCCTGCGACGCTGGAGCTGAAGTTGGCGACGGGCGGTGCATTGCCGCCGACAACCGCATTGATGGCGCCAGCGTACTGGGCCGTAGTGCCTTGCGACCAGCATGCCAGGATATCGTCGTACAGCCAGATGAAGCCACCGACGATGCCGGCGGAATTCTTCCAGTTCGTCATCTTGCTCTGGACCGTGGCAGGACTGTCTCCCGCCGTACATCCGCTGCCGTGCTTCGACCAGACGCCCGGATCGACCGCCATGCCCAGCGCGGTGGACCACGTGGCCGGATTGTTGCTGACGCCGCCGTCGTAGACCTGCAGGTGGATGCCGTCGACCTTGCCGGCGAGGTTGTCCGCCAGGCTCTTCCAGTAGGTCATGTTGGTGTAGGGCGCAAGCGTGATCGAATACCCCAGACCCCACAGCATGTTGCCGAATGCGGTTGATGAGGCGAGGTCGTAGGTGCTCTCGTCATCGAAGTCGATCGCATCGGCGCCGGTGATCTGCTTCAGTGTCTGGAAGTTCTTGTAGAGAACACTGGTCGGACCGGTGCCCTGCGCAGCGATCAGGTTCTTGATGTTCTGGAAATCGCCCGTGCCCCAGCCTCCGACCGAGCCCTCGATGCGGGTAACCGAGGTCGGCGCCGTCTTCAGCGTCGCCAGGCGCGCAGGCCAGCCGGGGTCGCCGATGTAGGTGCCGTTGGAAATGATCGGATCGTTGTTGAAGTGCAGATCGCCGTTGGTCTGCACATGCACGCCGAACAGGATTACCGTAGTGAAGCCCGATGCGCGCAGGTCGTCCATGACTGTCTGGCCGCCGTGATAGAACGGCCCGCCGCCGTAGATGGCCGAATCGGCAGAAGCGTGGAACGAAACAAGACAGAGAAGCGCAGCGAGCAGCAGAGACCGCTTCGTGCGCCGGATCCGGCGGAATCGATCGAACATCGTGAACTCCTTGTGTCGAGATGGATTGGCTATGCGTGTCGTCGACCCCTCGCGCACGGGAGCGCTGGAGCATGACGGGCCGGAGCTTCGACGTGCGCTACTGATCGCGTCAAATTTGGATCGATACAATCGCAAGGAAAACGGCAATTATCGAGTAACAGAAACGCGATGACCTGCGGCTTGGTCATGAAAAACAATGCGATAGCGGATATCACACGACGAGTTCGCATCGGCTCGCCGACCAGTCATCGGAAAAGGCGTCGCGTCACGCGCTGCAATGCAACAGGCCTTTTGCGCGGAAGGTCCGGAGCGGACCGCTGCAATGTCGGGCCGGCCGTGGAAAGGAGGCGATCAGGTCTGCAGCGCATCGAGCGCGCACACAGGTTCGCGCGTACGTACGTTCCCGACGTTGCGCTGTAGGCTTTGCCGGGCGCCGTGGCACATTGGATCCGATGCCTCGTCGTGCTGCGTCTCCCGTGGCGGCGGCACCGCACTGCGCGGGCGCACGAGGATGCAGCGACGGCTCGTGCCGATGCGAAGGATGTCTGGGTACGCTTTCAGTCGGCTACGCGCGTGACGTAGGCGCCTGTTCCAACCACCTGGAAGGTGTCGTTGTCGATGCGGCGCACGCGACTGCCGTCTTCGAGCACATAGAGCGGATGCGCATCCGTCGCCGTACGCGATGCCTGCGCGCCCTCGTCGTTGCGGAGGACCTGGATTCGGCAGCGTCGTCCAGAGGCGTCCTGTGCGGTGAAGACATGCGCACTCATCTGGCCTGCTCCCATTGTCGGGAATGCCAGCCTATGCCCCGCCGCGTTAAGTCCTGCGTAGCATTGCGTGAGGATTCAAAAAAAGCGAGGGGGAGGCGTTGCACCTCCCCCTCAGGCGCCGAAGCGCGATACCCGTCATGTGTCGGGCATGACGGGTTATGGACCGGTTCCTTGGGGATTGGGCCGGTCCACCTAGCTGCCGGACGGGGAGTGCCGACAGATAGCTGTCGGGAGAAAAGGATGCCCATCCGGCACCTGCGCCTGCAGAAGCATGCCTCCCTCCCTTTGATGAATCCCCGCGCATATCGCGCAACGACGATGAACCGTCACGCGGTGCCGCACGGGTTACCTCACTCGGGACTGACTTCAACAGCGCGTCCCGCATTCCGCTTTTTTTCCGTATCCCGCGTCACACTGTCACGATGCGCGCATTACCCGGCTGAGATGCTTGGTGTTGTTGCGATGCAGGTAGCGCTCGACCAGGGCCTGCAGGTCGCGGGCACGCTGGTCCTGCTGGTCGAACCGCGCAAGTACCTCGTTCCAGTTGCCGTCCTGCGCCCAACGGATGAAGCGGACGTAGATGCCGTGCCAGGAGCCGAACTCGCGCGGCAGATCCGACCAGTACGCGCCCGTCTGCGCTACCCAGAGGACGGCCTCGATGAACCGGCGCGCGTTGCCGCCTTGGCGCGCACGCGCGCCTACCCGACCCGGCAGCGCCTGCATCAGGAAATTCCATTCTTCGGTACTGAGCCGCTGCGTGATCGGCCACTGGCTGATGGCACGCGGACCCAGGCCCTGGGGCAGCGGCCAGGTTTGCACTCCCGCGGCGATGCCGGGCTGTCCTGTCACGCGCTCGTCGCCTTCCTCACGCAGCGTGCCGATCAATGCGTCATGCCGCATCCGGGGAGCCTCCATCCACCACCAGGGCGGATCCCCGCACTGTGGTCATGACGGTACAGCCGCCGACTTCACAGACTCGCTTCAGGTTACGCATGACACCTCTCTCTTGCTGGTCGATCGTTCGCTCTGGAACACCCATGCCTCCGCCCTTCACCTTCCGGGGAAGGCCTCTCTGCGAAGGCATCACCGCGAATGCGCCGTTACGGCTTGCATGTCGAGGCGCAGCCGGGTGATATATGGGACGAAGTCGTGATGAAAGGCACAGTCCGGACATGAGAGAGAAGCGGGACCCGGATGGCACTGGGCCTGACGTGGGCAGCGCGCTGCGCTCCCAGAACACCGACGATCTGCCACCTCCGGACCAGGCGTCGGTCACCCAGCTGCTGTCCGATGTGGAGAGGGGGCAAGCCGGGGCCTGGAACCAGATCTACGCGTTGCTGTACCGCGACCTGCACCAGATTGCCCGGTCACAGATCCGCCAACAGCGCCGCAGTCACGTGAGATCACCTACCTCGCTGATCAGCGAGACCTGGCTCAAGCTCGCCAGTGCCGATTTCAGCGTCGAGAATCGGGCCCATCTCGTTGCGTTGGTCGCGCGCGCGATGCGTTTCGTGCTGCTGGACGAAGTACGGCGTGCTTTGGCGGAGAAACGCGGCGAAGGCATGGACCTGTTGCCGCTGGACGAGAACACGGAGCCGGCCCAGAGCTCCAGGCTGGAACAGTTGCTGATTCTCGATCAAGCGTTGAACGACCTTGCCAAGCTGGATGCCCGGCTGGCGCAGGTGGTGGAGATGCGCTATTTCGGTGGCCTCAGCGAGTTCGAGATCGCCGGCGTGCTCAAGGTGACCGAGCGCACCGTGCGCCGGGATTGGCGCAAGGCGCGTGCCTTCCTGTTCAGCCACCTGGGTGACGGCGACCTGCCTGAACCGATCTGACCGGGCAGCTCCCGTATCTTTCATTACACTGGACGTCCTGGATCGCAGCCGGAAGGCGAATGATCCAGATGTGAGCAAAAACCTTCCTCTCCCTCAAAGGTCCACGGCCCCGGAAACCGGTGTCGTTCCCGTCATCTGCCCGGGTGGCGATGCGATGAAGACCTGCCTGACCCACGCGCTGCACCTGTTCGACGCCTATTCCGACATGGCGGATGAAGAGCAGTCGGCGGCGCTGGCCGCCCTGAGACGGACCGACCCGGCCCTGCATGATGCGCTGGTCCACTTGCTGGTCACCGATGCACTGGACCACGAGATGGATGTGCCGCCCTGGAGCATCCACGCCCCGGGCCACGCCATGCCGGGAGACGGCGTGCCCGATGGCGACACGAAGGAACCGGCAGGCGTGCGCGCGCGACACGCCTGATGGCGGTGCCAACCCGCGGCTTGTCGCGCACGCCGATGCAATGCGGGGAAAGCCTGTGGCGCGATGCTGCAGCCTCGGACCACCGTCCGCGTCATGAGGGCACGCCGCCATGTCTCCCATGCAGGGCTATCCGGCCGGCCGCACCGCACTGCTCTTCGTGGACCCTTACAACGACTTCCTCGCGGAAGAGGGAAAACTCTGGCCATTGGTTGCCGATGTCGCACGCGGCGTTGATCTGCATGCCCATCTGCGCACCGTGGTTTCCTGCGTCAGGCAGGCGGGATTGCCCGTGTTCATCGTGCCGCACCATCGCTCGGAACCCGATGATTTCAAGGGTTGGGACCACCCGACGCCCTACCAGCTGGGTACGGCACGCGTACAGCCCTTCGCGAAGGACAGCTGGGGCGGAGAGTGGCATGCGGACTTCGCGCCACAGCCTGGCGACATCATCGCCAAGGAACACTGGGGCGGCAGTGGATTCTCCAATACCGATCTCGATTACCTGCTGAAACAGCACCGCATTACGCACGTGATCCTGGTGGGCCTGATCGCCAACACCTGCATCGAAACCACGGGCCGGTTCGCCTCGGAATTGGGCTACCACGTGACCCTTGTGCGCGATGCCACCGCAGCCGCCAGCGCGGCGGCGATGCATGCCGCGCATGAAATCAACGCGCCCACTTACGCGCACGCGATCCTGACCACAGAGGGCCTGGTCGATGCCCTGACCGCCCGCGCACGCGGTTGACCGGCGTCCGCTCTACCTCCGCAACGACCACGCCGCGTAATCCGTCGCCGTGATGCGCGCGACACCCGTGGGCAGCAGCGTTTCGTCATCCAGCGGCACGCCGAAATACAGGGCGTCGGCCGCGGCCCTGACCCGGCGCGGATCGCCGCAGGCCCGCAAGTGATCGGCAACGAATGTGGCCATCGGGCGCGCCTTCGGCCCGGCGATCTCCACGACGCCCTCCGCCGGTGTGGAATCAACCACCACCGCCAGCATGGCGGCCACATCATCGGCCGCGATCGGTTGCATACGCGCGCCCGGCAGCAGGATGTCATCGCCCTGGATGCCGGACTGCGCGATGCCATCCAGGAACTCGAAGAACTGCGTCGCACGCACCAGGGTGTACGGCACCCCGCCGGCCCGGATGCGCTGCTCCTGCGCCCATTTGGCGCGGAAATAGCCACTTCCCTGCAGGCGTTCGGTACCCACCACCGACAGCGCCACGTAGTGACGCACGCCCGCGTGCGCTGCAGCTGCCAGCAGGTGTCCAGTGGATGCTTCGAAGAACGCCTTCACCGCCGCGTCCTCGAACGAAGGCGCATTGGCGACATCGACGACCACATGGGCTCCCTCGAGTGCGGCCGCCACGCCTTCTCCGGTCACTGCATTCACACCGGTGGACGGCGCTGCGGTCACCACTTCATGCCCCTCGGCCGTGAGCAGCGCGACCAGGCGCTTCCCGATCAGACCGGTACCCCCCACAACGACGATTTTCATGGATCGACTCCCTTGGACTGGATGGAATGGCAGCGCTTCGAACCGCCATGCCACCCAGGACGCCGTACCGCGCCACGGCGTGACAGCCCGCCTGTCGCGGCCGCTGCGCGCGTCTTCCGTCCGCATGCTGAGGCATGCGTCGCAATCCGACTCACAGTCACGCCGAACGCCGGCCGCGCAGCCGCGTTCATCATCACGACGAAATGTGGAAGTGCGACGGTGTTAGCAGCCGGTCCCCCGGGGGTTGTCGCTAGCATGGCGTCGTCGGGCCGCCCATGGCCCGGTTCTCGCGCAAGGAGCGCACATGACCACACATGCGGCCGCCGGATTCGCCGGCACCTGGCACTTGCTCCCGGAGCAGTGCGACTACCAACTCGGGCGCCCTCCGCGAAGCGGGCTTTATCAATTCGACTGTGCCGCCGACGGCGCGCTGTCGATCGCCTCGGAATGGTGGGGCAAGAACGGCAAGCGGCATCGCGCCGCCTTCGACGGGCGCGTCGACGGCACACCGTATCCGTACCACAGCACGCCGCATGCCGATGCGCTGAGTTTCGAATCCGTATCCCCCACGCAGCTCCACTCCACCACGTGGCACGGCGGTCGCGAAGTGCAATGGTCCGAGCGCGAGCTGGTCGACGCGGACACCCTCGTGATCCGCATGCGCGGCCATCTCAGTGATGGCCGCTGCTACACCAATGTCGGCGTCTACCGTCGCCAGGGCAGCTGACGCCACGGCGGAACGCAACGCCTGCCACACACTCCTCCGCAACCGACACAAGAAGGGCGCCCATAGGGCGCCCTTCTTTATGCACGCCGGTCCCGGACATTCACATCCGGGACCGGATGCAGGTCATCGCGTCTGCACGCAGTTCTGCAGCCACAGTACGCGCTTGAAATCGTCATAGCGCAGGAACTGGCCCTTGAACGTCACCTTGTCGCCCTTGCGGAACGTCAGCACGTTGGCCAGCTGGTTCGGACGGAACAGGCAGGCCACGCCGACACGCGGTTCATTGTCGCCCGGCACCTGGATCAGCATCTTGCTCTGGTCGGGGATCTCGAAGGACACGTTGTAGTCCTCGCCATCTTCCTGCACGTAGTCCACCCGGCCACGCAACGCGTAGTTGCGGCCCTTGTGGCGCGCAGTGACGGCCACGGCATTGCCCTTGGCTTCACGCGCGATCTCGCGCGAGAACATGAAGACATCCTTCACCGTGACATCGGCGTTGTTCTGCGTCTTCGCGCCCTGGGCCGCGGCGGCACGGCCTTCCTTGCCCCCCTTCAACTTGGCGAACAGCGTGCACATGTAGGGACGCATGGCATCCGCCTTGGCCATCTGGCCCTTCTCGGTCTTGACCGTCATCTGCACGATCGCGTCCTTGCCCTCGGCGCTCACGTTGATCAGGGTGGGAATGGCGCGCGTGGTGCCGGTGGAACGCTGTTCGACCAGCATGGAACCGGTCTCCGCATCCTCGGTGATCACGTCCATCTTCTCGGCGATCATGATGCCGCGCAGCTGGCCCATCGCATCCTTGACGGTCGAGTCCGGCACGGTGACGCGGCTGCTGAAATCGGTGCCGGAGAAAATGCTGCCGGACTTGCTGAAGTTGTCCTCGCATTCACCCGCGATGGCCGCGGGCGCCACGCTCGACAGGGCGAGCGCGATGGCGGCAAGTAGCTTGTAGGTCATGTGGTCCTCACATAGTGGAAGTGTCTGGGGTCCGGATACGACGGGCGGCGCTTCCTGCCCGCGCCAGACCCGGCCCCACGGCATTCTTGCAAGGGGGACCGTGCATCACAAGCAGCCCGTGCCTTCGCACGCTGCACCTGCCGTACCGGACCCACGATCCACCTGCCATAGAATGCGCAATCAAACTTCAAACGTGCATCAAATCCATGACCGCAGGACCCTACCGTTCCCACCGCCATGGGGTTCTCCGCATTCCGGCGCTGGCAGCGTTGTCGCTGGTGGCGGGCATGGCCTGCGGCGGCGAGCCGGCCGCCCCGCGTGAACTCCCTCCGGACGTCCAGGCCGATGTCGCCGCGATCGCCGGGTACCTGGCGCAGGTGAGCGACACCTCGCCGGCTCTGTCATGCGACAAGGCCGTGGAGAACGCCCGCTGGGGCGTGGAAACCATGCTGGAGGTCGGCGAGAAGAACCTTCGCGCCGGCTACATGAGCCAGTCCGCCTACGATGCGGCCACCCCGGCGCTGAAACGCCTGCTGGCTGCACTGACCACGGAAGACTGCGTGGCCGCCACCGGTACGCGGCGCGACTTCTACCAGTGCATGTCCAGCGACTACAACCATGTCTACGCATGCGGCAAAGCCCATCCCTTCGATCCATGATGCTCACCGTTGACCATCCGCGAAGCGCGGGCCACCCTTTCCGCATGAGCACCCAACCCTCAACGACAAGGGCGTCGACGGCGCGTCGTGCATCGCGGCAGGAAGGCTGATGGCATCGCCGCGACTTCCGGACTGGTTGCAGGAGTGGGCGAGCCTCGCCATTCCCGTCGCGCAGGCACTTGGCATCCTGCTTGCCGCCTGGCTGCTGTTGCGCCTGCTGCGCATCGTGGTGCGGCGGCTCTGCGAGCACTACCGGCTGCCCGCGCAGGTCGCCGTCAGTGCACGCCGGTTGCTCGGCGTGCTGGTCTACGTCTCGGCCTTCATGGTCGCGCTGGGCCGGCTGGGCGTGTCCGGCAGCGTGCTGTGGACCGCGCTGACGGGTTTCACCGCCGTGGCGGCGGTCGCGTTCTTCGCCGCCTGGAGCGTGCTGTCCAACATCTTCTGCAGCGTGCTGATCCTGACCACGCGTCCATTCCGCGTGCACGACCACATCGAAGTGCTGGAGAACGGCGACAAGCCCGGCCTGCGCGGGCGCGTGATCGACATCAACCTGCTCTACACCACCCTGCTGGAAGAAGACGCGCTGCGCGGCGACACCGTGCTGCAGATCCCCAACAGCCACTTCTTCCAGCGCACCACGCGACGCTGGCGGTCGGGTGCGCCGCCCGCGACCACCTCGCCCGAATAGTCCGCCAGCGCTGGTGCCCTAGGCCGCGGCCAGTGCGCGAGCACGGCCATGGGCGCGATCCTGCGGCGCACGCGCATCCAGCACGAACACATTGACGGCTCCATTGAGCTCGCGCGCCTGGTCTTCCATCGAGCGGGCAGCGGCCGATGCCTCTTCCACCAGCGCCGCATTCTGCTGGGTGGTTTCGTCCATCTGCGCGATGGCCTGGTTGACCTGCTCGATACCGGCACTCTGCTCCTGCGAAGCAGCCGAGATCTCCGCCATGATGTCGGTCACCCGCTGCACGGCGGTGACGATTTCACCCATCGTCGCGCCGGCCTGGTTCACCAGCGCCGAGCCATCGGCCACCTTGTCCACCGAGGTCTCGATCAGGCCCTTGATCTCCTTGGCTGCGTTGGCGCTGCGTTGGGCCAGCGTCCGGACTTCCGATGCGACCACGGCGAAGCCACGACCCTGCTCGCCGGCCCGCGCCGCTTCTACCGCGGCATTGAGGGCCAGGATGTTGGTCTGGAAGGCGATACCGTCGATGACCGAGATGATCTCGGCAATCTTCCGGGAGGACTGCTCGATCTCGGTCATCGTCGTGACCACGCGTGCGACCGTCGTGCCGCCTTCCGACGCCACGCTGGCCGCACCGATCGCCAGCTGGTTCGCCTGGCGTGCGGAGTCGGCGTTCTGGCGCACGGTGGAGGTGAGTTCTTCCATCGAAGCGGCGGTTTCTTCCAGGTTGGCAGCTTGCTGTTCGGTACGGCGCGACAGGTCGCTGTTGCCCGCCGCGATCTCGCCTGCGGCCGTGTTGATCGACGACGACGCGCCCTGGATCTGGCGCACGATGGTGCGCAGCTGCGCCACCGTGGCATTGGCAT
Organism: uncultured Pseudoxanthomonas sp.; assembly: GCA_966210745.1. Classification (GTDB taxonomy): domain Bacteria; phylum Pseudomonadota; class Gammaproteobacteria; order Xanthomonadales; family Xanthomonadaceae; genus Pseudoxanthomonas_A. Next base: position 30,809 of record CBIHLJ010000030.1, on the reverse strand, counting down.
CGTCCCGCATGATGGCGAAGACGCCATGGAAGTCGCCTTCCATGCGTGCCGTCAGGTCGCCGCGCGCGATGGCCTGCAGCAGCGACGAGACATCCGCCAGGTTGCCGTCGGTGGTTTCCATCAGGCGGTTCAGGCCGTCCACCATGTCGCGGAAATCGTGCCGGTACCGTTGCGTATCGCCGCGACGACTGAAATCGCCCGACGCCGCCGCCTGTGCCAACTGCCTGATCTCGGCATTGATCGCGGAGAGGTTCGCCTTGGTGGTGCGCATGGCGTCCGTCAGGGCGGCCTTCTCGCCGGGCAACGCCTCCATGTCGATGGAGAGGTCGCCGACCGCATAGCACTGCATGATCTCCACCAGCCGCTGCATCACCGCGATGTGCGACGCCACCAGCGCGTTGGTGTCACGCACCATGCGCCCGTATTCGCCGGGGAAGCGCGAATCGTCCATGCGGAAGCTGATCCTGCCTTCGTCGTGGCGCAACGCCATTTCGCCCTGCTCGGCGATCACGCCCTGCAGGGTCGCGGTCATGTCGGCCATCGCCGTGCCCAGCTGGCCGATCTCGTCGCCACTGCGCACGTCGACCCGCTTGTCCAGACGCCCGGCCGCGACCGCCCGCGCGGCAGCGGCGGCCTCGACCACGGGACGGATCACCGACCGGCGTATCCACCACGCCAGCACCAGCACCAGCACGACGGCGGCGGCGACCGACAAGGCCGCGCACGCCACCAGCATGCGGCGCGCGTCCTGCGAGCGCGCCACCACCGCCGCATCGGCGATCGTCTTGGTGCGCGCCACCAGGGCTTCGAGCGTCTCGCCCAACTGGCGGTCCATGCCCTTCACCAGGCGATCGCCTTCCTGCGTGTCGTAGCCCCCTGCCGCGAACTGCACCAGTGCGGCGCGGTAGTTGCCTTCCAACTCGTGATGCTGGGTGGCGAAATCGGCCGCCAGCCTGCGCGCCTCCGGATCGGCGATCCCGCTCGACAGGGTCTTCGCCAGGGCGGCCACCTCGCGCCCCTTCTGATCGAAGGCGCCGACGTACTTCGCCCGCTGCTCCTCGTCGTGTCCGCGGATGAGGATGTTCTTCCACTCCTGCACCTGCACGCGGAAGTCGCGGCTCAGGCGCTCGCCCTCTGCGGCCTGGGCCACCTGCACGGGCACTTCGGTGGAAAGACTGAGCCACGCCGAGCCCAAGCCGGCCAGTGCGCACAACAGGATGACGGCAAGCCCCAGGGTCAGGGCACCCAACAGCTTGGTCTGCAGGCTGAGGGGACGGGAAGCGGTATTGGACGACATGGCGATACGGCGTTGGGAAGGAATTCCCCCTCCTTAGCGGCGCGCAGCGTGGCGAATTGACGCGTCGCGGCCCTGCATTCCGCAATCCACGACCGCTATCTCTTTATTTCAGTTTGATGACATCCATGTTGCCGCGTGGCAGCGTGCGAGCTTCAGCGCGACGGCTCGCAGGCGAGCGCCGTCGCCCCGGCGCGGGCGGTATGCCGCGCCCACGCATAGACCAGCAGGCCCACCACGGCGGTCGCCGCACCGACGTAGCCGGTCGAGGTCCAGCCGAAGCCGGCGGTGATCGCCATGCCGCCCAGCCAGGGGCCAAGTGCGTTCGCGGTATTGAAGGCGGCATGGTGCGACGCGGCCGCGAGCGTCTGCGCATCGCCCGCCACGTCCATCAGGTGCGACTGCAGGATCGGCCCCAGCGCGCCCATCAGGCCGATCGCCACGGTAGCGAGCAGGATCGTCGGCAAGGAGTTCGCCAGCAGCGGAAACAGCAGCAGCGCCACGATCGCCCACGCCAGCACCATCCATGCGCCGCGCAGCTGGAAACGGTCGAACAGCCAGCCACCGACGAAGTTGCCGATCACGCCACCCACGCCGAAGCCGGCCAGGCCCAGCGGAATCCATGCCGGCGATACGCGCGTCACGTCCAGCATCGTCGGCGCGAGGTAGCTGAAGACGCAGAACATGCCCGCGAAACCGATCGCGCCGATGCCCAGCGCCTGCCAGACCGGCACGCGGTTGAAGGCACGCAGTTCATCCAGCGGCCTTGCCTTCGGCCCGTCGATGCCGACTGGCAGCCAGACCGCCAGCAACAGACCCGTCGCCAGCGCGATGATCGCGACGAAGGCGAACACCCAGCGCCAGTCGATCATCTGTCCCAGCCACGTGGCCAGCGGATTGCCGATCAGGATGGCCAGTGTCAGGCCCAGCATCACCAGGCTGATCGCACGGCCGCGCTTGTTGGGCGGACTGATCGCCACCGCCGTCAGTGCGGCCACGCCGAAGTACGCGCCATGCGGCAGGCCGGCGATGAAGCGGAACACCAGCAGGCTTTCGTAGGTCGGCCCCAGCGCACTGGCCAGATTGCCCAGCGCATAGAAGCCCATCAGGGCGAGCAGCAGCGTCTTGCGCTTCCAGCCCGCGCCCAGGATCGCCAGCAGCGGTGCACCGACCACCACGCCCAGCGCATAGGCGCTGATCAGATGCCCCACCTGCGGTTCGGTCACCCCGAGCGAGGCCACCATGTTCGGCATCAGTCCCATGCTGGCGAACTCGCTGGTGCCGATGGCGAAGCCCCCCAGCGTCAGCGCGAACAGGATCAGGCCGACCTGGCGCGCAGTGAGCTGGTCGGCAACGGAAGGAAAGGAAACCGGTGGCGTAACGTCCATGACGCATTATGCTGCGGCGCAGCAGTCACAGTCGACCCCATGACTGGAACGCTGTCCGCCATCCGCCCTCAGGCCCGGCGCCGCCTCACTTGGCGACGAACTTCAGCGGTCCCGTGTACTGCGGCCAGGCGATCGAGGCGGGGCCACGCGTGTTGAGCGCGGTTTCCGGCGTTTCGCCGGCCTCGGTCGTGACGCGCGTCATCAGCGTGGGCATCCAGAAGTTGACCGCGAAGGTCGCGTCGCGACGGATCACCGGATTCACCGACAGCGTGGTGGTCTTGCCCGGCTCGATCCGGAACGCCACCACGTCCTCGTTCACGAACGCACCCCGTTCCAGCACCTTCTTCACGCTGAAGGCCGTGGTCATTTCCAGGCCGATGCCGGTGACGCGGTAGTCGCCCGCCGGCAACGACAGGGTCTCCTGCTGGCCGTAGCGGGTCATGTGGCTCAGTGGGAAATCGATGAACTGCTTGTTGACCAGCGAGAACACCACCTGGCCGTCGCGCACGCCCCATTCCAGCGCGCCGCTCTTCAGCTGCTCGTCCACCTTCTTCGGCAGTTCCTTCTCGCTGGTGAACGGCTTGACGTCCACCACCAGGGTGCCGGTCTCCACCATCACCGCCTGCGGTGCCTGCTCCTGCGCCGACACGGACACCGCCACGCCTGCCTGCAGCAGCAGGCCCATCATCAAGTTCCGCATGTAGTCCCCTTGGAGGCGCCCCCCCGGCGCGCATGCGCTATTCCATCGCAGTCCGGTCAGGCGCGCAATCCTGCGGTTCGGCTCAGCGGTCCGACACGCGGAACGGCAGGTTGGCGTATGCCGCATGGCCCTGCCCATCGAGCACGTCCACGAACAGCCGGTACGCACCGGGCTTGTCAGGGGCAGCGAAACGCACCCCCCTGCCGTCGTCCTCCATCGCCACTGCCACCGCCGGCGGCACGTCCTCGCGGTCACCGCCGATGCTGGTGGCCGTGGTTTCGTGCAGCACCGTCCAGCGATAGCGCAGCGTGTCGCCGTCGGCGTCGCTTGCATCGGCGCGCGCCGTGTATTCCCTGCCCGGTTCCAGCGTGATGCTGTCGATGGCGACCCGACTGTCCAGCGTCAACGGCTGGATCGATGGCGCACGATTGGATGGCCACGCCCCGGTCCACACGTACTGCATCGCATCCACGGCCGGCGTGCTCTCCCCACTCGGCAGGAACAGGCCGTACCACGTGGGCGTGCGCTCCTGCTTGTTGCCCCACAGGAACACGTACGAGCCCAACCCCTGTTTCGTGTCTGCGGCGATCACCTGCTCGTAGCGTTGCTGCAGCAGCATCGCCTTGCGTGAGGCGTCGTCCTCGATCGGCGCCTTCCATGCCGTCAGCGGACTTTCCCAGTGCCCGGTCGGGCCCCATTCGGTCACCACGTACGGGCCGGTCCAGCCGCTGGTCGCCAGCTTCTCCGGCAATGCGCCGAGGTCGCCGTAAAGCTGGATGCCGATCAGGTCCAGCGATGGCGCGCGCGACTTCAACAGGTCGATCAACTTCCGGTCGAAGCCGGCCAGCGTGGTCATCACCGGATGGTGCGGATCTTCGCGATGGATCATGTCCGCGATCTGCCCGACCGCATTCCACACCTTCGGGTTGCTGTAGTGCAGGTTCAGTTCGTTGCCCACCACCCACATCAGCACGGCGGGATGGTCGCTGTAGAGGCCCACTTCCCGACGGATGCGTTCGAGCTGTTCCGCCACCGCGGCGTCGTTGTCGTAGTCGAAGCCGTGGCGCTCGTTACCCACCTCGATGCCCATCGCCACCTTCAGCCCGTTGCGCTGCGCGCGATCCAGCATCGCGCGCACCGGGACGTGATCGGTTCCCGTGCTCCAGGTGCGGAAGCTGTTGCCTCCGCGCGCGGCCAGCGCTTCCTGGCCGCCACCGGCCATGCCCGCACCTTTCACGTGGAAGGGCTTTCCATCCACCAGCAACACGTACGCCCCCTCCTGCTGCACGATGCGGACCTGCGACGGCGCCGCGACTGCACACGCGGGCGCGGCCAAGGCGAGGATCAACACGAACAGGCGCTGCAGCATGCGGGGGTTCTCCGGCCATGGACGACGGGGCATCATGCCACGCAGCCCGTCGTGGCACCGACGGGCGCTAGAATGCAGGCATGAACACCATCCTGATCCCCGTCTCCATCGGCGAACTGGCCGACAAGATTTCCATCCTCGAGATCAAGGCCGAGCGTATCGACGACGCAGGCAAGCGCGCGCACGTGCACGTGGAGCTGGAGGGCCTGAATGCCCTGTGGAACGACCTCGCGGCCGCGCAGCCGGAACTGGCCGCCCTGAAGGCGGACCTGCGCACCATCAACGAACTGATGTGGGACGTGCAGGATGCGTTGCGCGCCAAAGAAGCAGCGCAGGCCTTCGACGCCGGCTTCATCACGCTCGCACGCGCGGTGGCGCAGCACAACGGCAAGCGCATCGAAGTGAAGAACGCCATCAACCGCCAGGCCGGCTCGCGCTTCATCGAAGAGAAGCAGTACCAGGCCTGACGGCGGTACTCACGCCGCGTCGTGGCGCTCGCGGATCACCTGCAGCCGTTCGCGGTAGTACAGCGCATCGGCGGCGATCTTCGGCGGGTTGTCCGCCAGCCACTCCAGCGCGTCGCGCAGGATCGCCGCCTTGTCGGCTTCGGGGGCTTCCAGTGCGGTGTCCACGCGGTCCAATTGCAGGATGACGTCTTCGCGGGTGGTCTGGGCCATGGCCATGCTCCTTGGGGATGGGTCACAGCGTAGGACGGCGCGCGTCATCACCACGTCATGGCCTGCCCCGCGCGCGTCCGCAGAGGCCGGTTCCCTCGCCTCTGCCGTCCGGCTCACGCCCTGAGACACGAATCCTGATCATGTCCCGATTGATCCGGAGTTCTGTCCCATGTGCGGCTACTGCACGGAACACAGCGCGTTCGCCGCGCACCTGATCGCGCTGGAAGCGCGCGTACCGCTTGCGCCCGATCCCCTCCTCCTGCCCGTCCACCTGCAGGAAGCCAACGACTGGCAGCAGACCTGGTTGCGCGCGGCGGCGCCGGACGATCCCGTCGCCGCCATCGTGATGCTGTGTCGCGCGTGGACCGACCGGCTGGACGGGAAGACCGGGACGCCGCTGCGCGATGTCCTGGGACCTGCGCTGCACGAGCGCCTGCAGCAATGGCTCGCCGCGTGCGACCTGCCCGATGCCTGGGCGTGGCTCCGGCACACGGAGGGCGCCCCGCCCCATCCCCTGCCCCTCGACGACGCACGCGATACGCTGGATGCATATCTGGCCGGCTGGCTGCTTGCGCAGGAAGGCACGTCTCCGGCATGGGACGAAGCCCTGCTGCACGAACGACTGCCGCAGCTCTCGGTGGCACTGGACATCCTCCGGCGTGATGCGCCCGACGATGACCGCATCCACCGGCTCGCACTCTCGTCACCCGGCACCGGATCGCCCTTCAGCGCCATCGACCTGTGGCTGCAGCGCCGTGCCGTGCGTGCGCTGGTCGCACGCCAGGGCATGGCATCCGTCGCCACTCGGGTGGACCGTCTGCGCAGCCCCACCCTTCTTGCCACCGTGCTGCACGGCGAGATGGACCACCATGATCTTCTGCATCTGCAAGCCGCACTGCAGGGCCATCCGGACACCGGATCGGAAGGCGCGGACAACCTGCATTCGGCGGTCGCGCTGCTGCTGGAATCGGGCATGGCTGCCGCGTAAAGCAGGCCTTGCATATGCCTGTGGTGTCGTCCGCGCTACAGCGTGCGCATGAGATTGGCCGCGACGAACCACAGGAACCAGCCCACCACCATCAGGAACAGCGCTTCAACACCCTTGCTGCGCCGGCCCGACAGCGGATACGGGTCGAGTGGATGAGCATGACGCCCCTGCCATGGCATTCCCCTGCCTGCACGGGCGGGTGCCACGATAGCAGTGATGGCGGAGGTTGCGCGATGCGCTCGCAGCAGACTTCCATTGTCTGCTGCCAACGCCGCATGAGGATGCATGCGTCAAGTGGAGGGACCGTTCATCCACATGCCGGCGCAAGCGTAAGCTACCCACCGCACGTCGCCGGAATTCCGCCATGGCTCTCATCCCGTCCCTGCCGGGCATCGACCTTCCGCTCATCCAGGCGCCCATGGCGGGCGTGCAGGATGAAGCGCTCGCACTGGCCGTGGCCGACGCGGGCGGCCTCGGTTCGCTGCCATGCGCGCTGCTCGGCGCAGCGCAGCTGGAAGCGGCATTGCGGACGTTCGCCACGCGCGAACGCCCCATCAATCTCAACTTCTTCTGCCACGCGATGGCGGATCCCGATCCGGCGGATGAGCAGCAATGGCGGAATGCGCTCTCGCCGTACTTCCACGCGTTCGGCATTGAACCTCCCCCGCCTTCCACGGCCGGTGCACGCCGGCCCATCGATGCGGATACCGTGGATCTGCTGGAACCGTTCCAGCCGAAGGTCCTCAGCTTCCACTTCGGCCTGCCCGACGCCACCCTGCTGGCGCGCATGAAGGCGTGGGGCGCGCGGGTGATGGCGTCCGCCACCACGGTGGAGGAAGGCCACTGGCTGCAGCAGCGCGGTGTCGACCTGGTGATCGCGCAGGGGATCGAAGCGGGCGGCCATCGCGGGCATTTCCTCGCCGGCGACCTCACCGCGCAACCGACCACCCTCGACCTCGTCACCGCGCTGTCGAAGGCGCTGACGGTGCCGGTGATCGCGGCCGGCGGCATCGGTGACCGTACCGATGTGCAGCGCTTGCTGGCGGCAGGCGCCAGCGCGGTGCAGGCCGGCACCGCCTATCTGTTGTGCCCGGAAGCCACCACGTCGGCCGTGCACCGCGCCGCGCTCCAGCAGGAGGATCGCGACAGCGCGATCACCAACCTGTTCAGTGGCCGTCCCGCGCGCGGCCTGGTCAATCGCCTGATGCGCGACCTCGGCGCGATCTCCACGCTGCCACCCGCCTTCCCCTGGGCATCACAGGCCCTCGTCCCCCTGCGCGCGGCGGCGGAAGCACGCGGGCTGGATGACTTCTCGCCGCTGTGGTCGGGTACACGCCCTGGCCGGTTCCGCGGCCTCCATGCGGCCGCGGTGACGCATGCGCTGATGGGCGTCGGTTGACCGGTGCCACTGGCGGGACACCCGGGGCGAAGGCGCCCTCGTGGCGGAGGACACGCGCGTGCATCGCATGGAAACCGTCAGAAGCGCGCCGGAAATGTCCTGACGCTCCACTCCGCGTTCTTCTCGTCCAGCGTCGCTGCCAGCAGGGTCTCACCATCCGTGCGCACGTTGACCAGACCGTAGACCAGGCCCGACACCACGTAGGCTCCCCGCGCCTTGCGGGATCCTTTCTTCGGACGCAGATCGCCCGCCTTGGTTGTGCGGTAGTGCAGCGTGGTGCGGGCAAGATCGTCGCCGTCGACGGGCGCACCGCCGGGCACCTCGATCCTGTCCAGCTTGCCGACCGCATAGGAGCGGGCGAGTTCGGTGGAGTACACCAGCGGCGTCACGATCTCGTCCTTGACCACCGTCAAGTGACCGGTCGCGCCGCTGGCGGCCACGATGGCCGGCCGCGGGTGGTCGTGTCCCTCCGCGTCCCCCGATGAAATGATGGTCGCCGAGGGCGCCATCGCCTGGAGGAAGGCCAGCGACACATCCGCACTTCCATGGTGGCAGGCCTTGGCCACGTCGCACTGCAGGTCCAGCAGGGTGCCGGCCATCGCGTGCAGGATGTCCTGCTGCGCGCCCTTGTTCAGATCGCCCGTCAACAGGGTGCGCGTGCGCCCGTAGTCGACACGCAGCAGGATGCTGTGGCCGTTGGTGTTCAGCTCGCTCCGGCCGAGGTTGCGCAGCGCCGCGCGTCCCTGCACCTCGGCCTCGATGGGGGCCAGCACGCGGATGGACACGTCGCTGGTGTCGGGGTCGAAGCCGGGGAGCCAGGGTGTCTCGTCGCTGAGCCTGGCGAACACGCAATGGTCGCCATCGGCGGTGGTGGTATCGGCCACGCGCCGGATGAACTTCGCCCACTCGCCCTGCAACTGCCGGGGGCTTGCGGCATCCAGGCCCTGCAGCGCGGAATCGCGGTCATCCAGCAGATCGACCAGGTAGCGCTCGCCGTCGTGCTCCACCACCTCGCCGAGCGACCGCTTCCCGCCCACCGTCCACCACGAAACACCGGCGTGATAGAAGCGATCGACGTGGATGGCCTCTGCATCCAGTTCCTCGGTCACGTCGACGCCCAGCAGATCGGAAAGTCCGCCGTAGTGGTCCTCGTCGTTGTGCGAAGAGATCAGGGCGTCCAGCTCCACGCTCGACAGCCCGTAGTCCTTCACGAACTTCCAGTCGATGAAATCCGCCGCCGATTTTCCGCTGGGCTGCTTGTCGCGCGGAAATCCCCCGTCGATGAGGATGTGCTGGAATGAGGGGGTCTTCACCAGCACGCCATCGCCCTGCCCCACGTCGATGAAGTAGAACTCCAGCAGCGATGTCCCATCGAGTGCGGACGCCAGCACCCATCCCGTCCTGCCGCGCGCGGTGACCTTGCGCCGGCTGCCGGTACCCGCCGCGCCTTCGAATTTCACCCCGTCGCCCCACAGCAGGTAGGCGAATGCCTTCCCTTCCTCGGCCGCGTCGTACATCGGCACGGGCTTCCTGGAGCCCACGAACGCGTCGAACGGATTGTCGATCATGGAGTTCTCCTCGGGATTCCTTGCGATGGCGGGACGCGACCCGGGCAACGGCGTGTTCCGGCCCACACCTGCCAACGCCATGACCATGCACACAAGGTCATCCATCGGTCGGGCCGCCTCGCTCGAAGCATCCCGGGTGTCGGCGCCTCCCTGCAGGCGGGCTTGAGCCCGCCCTACGCCACCCTACACCGGCCTGCGGATGCCGCGGATGCCGGACCAGAACAGGATGGCGGCCAACGACAGGCCGCTCGCGGCAACCGCGGCTTCGCCTCCCTCCAGGGGGAGTCCCAGCGCGCGTGCAGGCAGGGAGGCATCGTAGAGAACGGCGGCAGCGAGCCCTGTCGCGCCGAGGATGAGCAGGGAGGAACGTCGCTTCTTCATGCGGAGGAACCGGAATGGCCTGGTGACGGCAGGGTCATGCGCGCGTCGGGTCATGTGCAACACGCGCGCGACCAAGGCGCCGAAGGTCCGACGAAACGGGGTATCGGATGACCGGCTTCGCCCGCGTGGACCGGCCGTGGAAGTGGTAGCGTTGCACCCGTAACGCTGCAGGCCGCCATCCGGGGATGCCACGATGAAACTGTTCCTGCTGAATCCGATGACGCTGCTGCTCGCCCTGCTGATCAGCTTTTTCCTGCTGCGGTCGGACACCTTGCGGGCGGTGCAAACATCGGGCGTGCACGCGCATGCCGCATCCGCCGCAACCCGGGTGAACACGCCGCGTGTCACAGCGCCAGCGGAAGCGTCGCCCCCGCGTCCCATACGGGCAGACGGGACGCCCGCTCCGCTCGCGACGGCACCGTCGCAGACCGACCCGTTCGCGCCGGTGTACATCGTGACCTCCCGCGACACCTGGCAGGGGATCCGCGGGTTGGCCCGTGATGCGGTGGCGCGGCGCGACAGCACCGGCATGCCGGTGGTGATTTCCGAAACCCGGGCCGACCGCCTCGGCGAGATCAGCCACTACGTGCATGTCAACGAGCGCCGGTGCGGCGGCTATTTCGCATTCCCCAGCCGCACGCAGGCCGAGGCCTTCGTCAGTGCGGATCGCGCGAAGCAGGCGATGACGAAATCCCTGCTCGCCGGCTACACGCTCGACAACCAGGCCACCGTGAGCCGCTGGTTGCCGCAGGTGCAGGAACAGCGCCTCTACGACACCATCAACCACCTCTCCAGCTATCGCAACCGCTACTTCGCCAGCAGCCACGGCAGGACATCGGCCGAATGGATCCGGGACCACTGGCAATCGCTGGCCGCGGGCCGCAGCGATGTCACCACCGAGTTGTTCACCGCCTGCACGAACTGCAGCACGCAGCCTTCGGTCATCCTCACCATCCGGGGCTGGGACCTGCCCAACGACGTCGTGGTGCTGGGTGCGCACCTGGATTCAATCAACGGCAGCAACCCCTACGATCCCAACCAGCACGCGCCCGGCGCCGACGATGATGCGTCGGGCATCGCCACGCTCACCGAGACGTTGCGCATCGCGCTGGCCGATGGCTGGCAGCCGAGGCGCACGGTGAAGTTCATGGGCTATGCCGCAGAGGAAGTGGGCCTGCGCGGCTCCAACGCCATCGCGCAGTCGTTCCGCGCCAGCGGCGTCAACGTGGTCAGTGTGCTGCAGGTGGACATGACCAACTACAAGTCCGGCGCGGTCACGGACATGAAGCTGATCAGCGATTACTCCAACACGAATCTGAAGAACTTTTTCATCACGCTGTTCGATACCTACCTGGCCCCGATGGGCCTGACGCGCGGCAGCGTCGCGTGCGGTTACGCGTGCTCCGACCATGCCTCGTGGACCAACGCAGGCTATCCCGCCGCGATGATGTTCGAGGCCGGCGATCCGGGTGGCAGCTTCCCCTACATCCACACGCCCTACGACACGCTGGCGACGATGGGCGAATCGGCGCAGCACAGCGTCAAGTTCACCCAGTTCGCTCTGGCCTATCTCGGCGAGACCGCCAAGACGCGCGGGAAGGTCACCGGCGGGCCTGCGCAGGTGTTGCCGGCGCAGTGAACCCGCGGAAGGCGGGATAAGGACGGTGGCAGCGGCGGTCGCCACGGCCGCCGGTGTCGTTGACCATCGCGCCGGTGCGGCTCGTCACCGCCGGGTTGAGCCGGTTCGAAGCCGGGTCCGATGATGGCCTCGCGCCTTCGGCCGCCCTCGCATGGCGGACCGCAGGCACCCGCCTCTTCATAGGAACCCGGATGAATACCCAGTACTTCCTCATCAGCGCGCTGTTCATCGCTTCGCTCACCGGCTGCTCGGCCGTGGCCACCAAGACCAACACCCTGTCCGACGAGCGCATCCTGTCCGAAACCGGCGGTGTGCTGGGCCTGTCGCCTTCGGAGCTGACCCTGGTCGAACGCCGCACCGAAGGCGTCAACACCTACGTGACGCTCAAGGCCAGCAACGGCAAGACCTACGCCTGCACCGTCAATGGCGGCAACCTGTTCTCGTTCGGCATGACCAACCCGCCCGTCTGCAACCCGCGCTGAGCCCCGTCGCCCCGCGCACCGCCCGCACATCGACACCGCCGTGCGAGCGCGCCGCCGATGCACGCGGCTGCCCTGTCCCGCACAATGCCAGCCGCCTGTCGGAAGGCCGGGGACTGACGCACGCCATGCACGACCACGCTGACACCGCCTTTCCGCGCACGCACGGGACACCGCGCCGCGGGCGTGTGCGCTTCGCCGTGCTGGTCGCGGTCATCACCGGGTGGTGGACGCTGTACGGACTGATGCTGGCGCGACAGCTGGTCGACATGCGATCCGCCAACGGCGAGGTGTACGGCTGGACAGGTGCGCTGACGTACGCCGTCGGCAGCACGTGGGCCTGGGTGCCGATGACCGTGGTGGCCTACCTGGTGGTGTCGCGCTTTCCACTGGGCGGCCGGCACCTGGGAAGGAACGTCGCGATCAACGCGGGCCTGGTGGCCGGCTTCATCGTGGCGAAAGCCGTGTACGCCTGGCTGTCCAATCCTCTTTTCGACTGGTATCCGACGCTGCCGCCCCTGCTCGACCTGCTGGGCACCAGCGTCAGCAACAACCTGATCCTCGGCATCATGGTGGTGGCCATGGTCCACGGCATCGTCTACTTCGAGCACACCGAAGATCGCGAGCACCGGGTGACAGCGCTGGAGAAAAGCCTGGCGCTGGCGCGGCTGGAGGCGGTGCGCGCGCAGTTGAATCCGCACTTCCTGTTCAACGCGCTCAACTCGGTGGCCGAGTTGATGCAGACCGACGTGGACCAGGCCGACCGCATGCTGGTCGCCATCTGCGACATGCTGCGCGACGGACTGCGTGCCGACACGGTGCAGGAACGGCCGCTGCGCGACGAGCTGAATCACGTCACCAACTACCTGATGATCGAAGAGATCCGGCTGGGCCCACGGGTCAACGCCACCGTGCGGGTGGACGATGCCTGCCTGGATATCCCGGTTCCCACGCTGTCCCTTCAGCCGCTGGTGGAGAACGCCATCGTCCATGCGATCGCGCGATCGCGCGCCCCGGGCTGGGTGACCGTGGCCGCCTGGAAGGCGGGACAGACGCTGCACCTGTCGGTTGAGAACTCGCGCGCCGTCGAAGGCGCGCGCAAGGACGGCAACGGCATGGGACAACGCGCGGTGGAGGAACGGTTGCGCCTCCTGTACGGCGAGCGCGGCCAGCTGCACCGCAGCGAAAGCGACCCGGACGTCTACCGGGTCGAGTTGCAGGTGCCAGTGCCCGCTCCCCTTCCGCTGCACGACGCCCCTGCCGCGAGGGAAGCCGCGTGCTGACGGCCGTCATCGTCGACGACGAACCGCTGGCACGGCAGCGGTTGCGACGCCTGTTGGGCAAGGTCGCCGGCACGATCATCCAGGTGGTGGCGGAGTGCACCGATGTGGATGACCTCATGCGCCTGGCGCGGCGCACGCAGGTGGACGTGCTGTTCCTCGACATCGAGCTGCCGGGCGGCAACGGGTTCACCGCGCTGCGCCGGTGGAACGGCCCGCCACCCAAGGTGGTGTTCGTCAGCGCCTACGACCAGCACGGTGTACGGGCGTTCGAGGACAGGGCGGTCGATTACCTGCTCAAGCCGGTCTCGGCGGAGCGACTGCGGGAAACCGTATCGCGCCTGGTGGCACTGCCCGACACACCGCCGCGCACGTTGCCGGCCAGCGGGCGCCAGCTGTCGCTGCAGCTGGGCCGCCGCACCATGCGCGTGGACGAGGCGGATATCCAGGTCGTGCGCGCGCAGGGCAACTACCTGGACATCGAAACGAAACGGGGCACGTTCACGTACCGGCGTCCGCTGGGGGAGTTCATCAAGGAACTCGATGCCACCGCATTCCTGCGCGCGCACCGGTCCTCGGTGGTCCGTATCGCTGCCGTCACGGAAATCCTGACCCTGGGCTCCGGCCGCTACCGCCTGACGCTGGACTGCGGACGGGTGATCGTGACCGGGCGCCGCTATCGGGACGAGGTCCAGTCGCTCCTGGCGACCCCGCCGTCCGCATCCGCATCGGCCTGAGGTCGTCAGGCCTTTCCGTCAGTTCTCCGGGGTATTGAGGAGGGACCGGCACATGCCGCCCGCTGGTCCTTCGGAACGGATGCGGATGTCCGCCACACGCCACGCCTGGGTCTTGTCGGGGACGGTCACGAAGCTGACATCGCACGAGGTATAGGCGCCGGATTGCGACAGCACGCGACCCGATGCCGCGCTCACCACCGCCGACCGGGTATCCGCCTGGTCGCTGTAACTGATGAACCGCATCCCGGACGCTTCAGTCACCTGCGGATGCGCGCCCAGCCGGGCCAGCGCCAGCGCTTCGGGCTTGCCCAGCCACACCATCAGCATCGCCCCCTCCAGTTCGGTGACCTTCCTGCCCGCCTGGACCTTCTTCGCAATCGCGAGGAACTCCTGCTCGGCCCGGTCCGCGTCGAGAAGGGGTTGCGCGAATGCCTGCGCTTGCGCGTCCAGCGTCTCCATCTTCGCGCCCACCGCCGCCAGTTCACTCCGGTTCTTCGCGATCTCGGCCTCGGACAATCGCCGGTCCCGCGCGCCGCCGGGCTTCTGCGCCTTCCAGATATCGCGCCAGACGAAGCTCCCTACGTTGACGATGCTCGTGGCCTGGGCGACCGAGATCACCTCGCCGATCCCGAGCGGCGCCAGGCCGGCATTGAGCCTGGTGGGGTCCATCGCCTGCCATCCGCCGGCCGCATGCAGGGCGGAGCGCGTCAGCAGCTCATTGCAGGCCAGCATGCCGGCCTTCCGGTAGGCGGGGTTCGACACGGATTGCCACGGCGTGGGCGGCAGCGGCACGTTGTCGGCGTCGCGGGTGAACTGATAGCTGCGCTCGGCCATACGCCACCGCAGCGGCGCCGCGACCGCGGGCCCCGTCGCACGCCTGGACTTCGCCGACGACGGTATGGGATCGACCGGGCATTCGAACTGCAGCTTCAGCACGCTCCAGTCCGGCTTGCCCGCGTTCTCGTACAGACCGAAGACCTCGATCTCGCGGATCGACGTGGTCCCCAGCATCGCCTCCATCGGCGTGCGGTCGGCCATCATGAGGTTGGTGAAGTAGAGCTCCCGGTCGCCGGGATCGCCTTGCGCGTGCAGCATCAGCATGTTGGCCGATGCCATGCCCGGCAAGGTCGCCAAGGCCATTGCGACCAGCGCACGCGCGGTGCGACGCCCCCCTGTTCTCATCTCGACTGCGTCCACACCCATCCTCCGTTCCATTTCGGTCCCCCGTGCACTCTCGTCCGCCGCGACGCGCGATGGTATCCGCCCCCGCGGGGGAATGTCCCTGGGGCGCGTCGCCGGCATGGCAAGCCTTGCATGGCATGGGAGGAAACGCCGGTCATCCGCACCCTCGCGGATGCCGTTGATCACAGGCGCCACGATGCGAAGCGCGTGGCACGTCAGCCGGCGCAGGTGTTGCCGGTGCCGTAGGGTGGGCCTTGGCCCACCGATGGAGGGAGACGGATACCGTGCGAAGGTGGGCTCGAGCCCACCCTACGGGCTACGCAGCCCCTCTTTGGAGACCGAGATGAGACACGCATTCGCGAACATCGCCTTCACCCCCGCGGTCCGCGACGTGCAGGCGCGCGACGGCAGCCGTGCGCAGTACGCGCGGGCCTTCGAATCCGGCGACGAGGTGCGCAATGCCGACCTCGGGGCCGACGAAGCCGCCTTCATCCATGCGCAGCGCAGTTTCTACATGGCCACCGTGTCGGAAACCGGCTGGCCGTACGTGCAGCACCGCGGCGGCGCGCCGGGCTTCGTGCGCGTGGTCGATGCAAAGACGCTGACGTTCACCGACCTGCCCGGCAACCGGCAGTTCATCAGCGTGGGCAACGTGGCACAGGATGATCGCGTGGCGTTGATCCTGATGGACTACACGCATCGGCAGCGGCTGAAGCTGCTGGGCCGGTTGAGCGTGGAAGAGTCACCGGGCGCGGGACGTACCGAGCGCACGATGACGATCCACGTGGAAGCCTTCGACTGGAACTGTCCGAAGTACATCCCGGTGCGCTTCGAAGCTGAAGATGTGCAGCGTGTACTGGACGAGCGCGACCGGCGGATTGCGGCGTTGGAGGCACAGCTGGCTGAGTTGCGCGGGACGCCGTAGGGCGGGCCCCGGCCCGCCGTTCGACGTGTACGGCTCGGGTGCGATGTCGGGCTTGAGCCCGCCCTACGGCGCGATGCCGTAGCGGGCGTAGCGGTCGGCGACACCGGGTTCCAGACTCAGGCCCTTGTCGATATCGGCTTGGGCGGTCGCGTCGCCGGTCAGCGCTTTCGCGCGGCCGCGCATGTAGTACGAAGAGGCGCCGCCAGGATCAAGCGACAGTGAGGTGGTGTAGTCGGCGATCGCTCCGGGATAGTCGCCGCTGCGGAAGCGGACGAAGGCGAGGCTGTTGTGGTTGTTGCCATCTTTGGGTTCCTTGCGAACCGCGGTCTCGCAGTCTTCGCGGGCGAGGTCGAGTTCCTGGCCCAGAAGCGCGCGTGCCCAGCAGCGGCCATTGCGGGTGGCCGCTTCGTCGTTGCCCAGTTCGATGGCACGCGTGAAGTCCTGGATGGCGCGTTGCTGCCTGCCGGTATCGGAGTAAGCCTTGCCGCGGTTCTGGAAGGTCGCGGCATCCTGTGGGTTCAGTTCGAGCGCGCGACTGAAGTCGGTGGTCGCCGCCCTCATGTCGCCCATCGTGCCGTGCACGATACCGCGCGTCGCGAAGTTGGCCGATTGGGAGTCAATCAGACGGATGGATTCATCCAGGTCTGCCAGGGCGGCGGCGAAGTCCTGCTTTTCCATGGCCGCTCGCGCACGCATGAAGTACGCATGGCTGCGCCCATCCGGCGGCAGGTGCTTGATGTCGAGCACCCGGGTGCAGGCCGCAATGGCGGCGTCGGGCAGCGTGGTGTCGCCGCATGCGTCCAACTGCGCGCGCACGTCGGCGCCGTTGGCATTGCATGCGGTCAGCAGCATAAAGAAACCGATGAGAAGGTGTCGCATACGCCCCCAGCGTAGTGATGACCGCGGCGTCCTTGCCTTCATCGTTTGGGAGGCGTGAACCCTGCGGCTCGGTTCGCGCATGTTACGGGGTGGCGTGCGGCTTCGACAGCACAGGGTGGGCTTCGGCCCACCTTTCGTGCGAATGCGCCCGGGTGCACAGCGCTTACCCGGACTACGCGGGTCGCTTGGCTCAGGTACCCAGCAATTCGACGTCGAACTTCAGCGTGGCGTTCGGCGGGATGACGCCACCAGCGCCGCGGGCGCCGTAGCCGAGGGTGGCGGGGATGATGAGAGTGCGCTGGCCGCCGACCTTCATGCCCTGCACGCCTTCGTCCCAGCCCTTGATGACCATGCCGCCGCCGAGGGGAAAGATGAAGGGTTCGTCGCGGTCCTTGCTGGAATCGAACTTGGCGCCCTGCGCGCCGTTCTCGTACAGCCAGCCGGTGTAGTGCACGGTGACGTTGCTGCCGGGCTTGGCCTCGACGCCGCGGCCGACGACGGTGTCTTCGAATTGCAGACCGGAGGTTGTGGTGGTGAATGCCATGGTGGGTTCCTTGTAGGGATCGGGAGGTTGATGGCCGTAGTTTATCCACCGTGCGACCAAGAAGCGTGGCGCAGCCCGGGTGAGGCCGAAGGTCGCACCCGGGGCGTCGGACACAGGACGTGTCCTGCATGCAGCCTCCGGGTTCGCTTCGCTTACCCGGCCTGCGCTGGCTCACCCCAACGCGGGCCTGGCACTCGCCCGCTCGTCAGATACATGCATTAACCGAACAATTCATGGCCGTCGCATTCGAACAGCGGCGTTGTGCGTGGTGAGATCGCTTCCTGGACAGCGGCCTGGGCTCAGCGCCAAGGGCACTGTCTACCGACGGTACATGACGACGGTCACCCTACTTTTTATTTGCCTCTGAGTTGCTGACACGCATTCGTACGCTCGCCCGGTCTACCTGCTGCAGTTGGTAGCCATTGCCGTCCAGGTCCCGCCCCTTTTCGATCTGGTGCACCCGCCTCGCCTGTCCCCAGCCATCCAGGAACACCACCATGTCGATTGCATCCGTGATCCACGCACACGGCAAGCTGGCTACCGTCTCCTTCAGCAGACCCAATGACTTGCAGGATTCTGACAGAGAAGATCCTCCGGGGAGGACATCATGATGACGCACATCCGATCCGCGCACTCGTCTTCCCGCACCGCGGCAACGTTTCGGTGCCTCGCGTCGCTGGGCATGCTGGCTCTGGCCGCTACGCTCACCAGTTGCGACTTGCAAGGGAAAGACAGCAAGCAAGCGACGGCCACCTCAGAAGCGATCAACGACAAGGATCCACGCTGGATCCATCGCGCGGAACCGCAGAAGAGGGTCGCGGTGGTATTCGTCCACGGCATCTTCGGCGACACCATCACCACTTGGACGCACCCCAGCGGGACGACGTTCTTCGACCTGCTCAAGGCATCGCCGCGAGTCGGAGAAGAGGTCGATGTATTCGCATTCGGCTTCACGTCCCGGATGTTCAAGGACGGCTCACTAAGCGTGAGCGAGGCGGCGCGCAGCCTGCATCAGTACCTCCAGTTCAACGATGTGTGGGAGTACGACAATGTGGTCTTCGTCACCCACAGCATGGGTGGGCTGGTCACGATGCGTCAGCTGACTGCACAACGCGACCTCGCTCACAAGGTCCCGCTGATCGTGCAGTTCGCCACGCCGCAAGGGGGCTCGCAGATCACCGGGATCGCCCAACACGTGGTCAATAACGAGGCCATCAAGCAGATGCTGCTGGTCGACCACAACGAGTTCCTGCGTGAGCTCAACAACGATTGGGTCGAGATGCGCCGCGCTGGCCAAGCGCCGACGGTAATCTGCGCCTACGAGACCAAACCGACCAAAGGCGTGCTGATCGTGCCATGGTCGGCCAGCACCCGCCTGTGCGACGAGGCTGCCCCCGCGATCCAGGATGCCGACCATCTGTCGATCGTCAAACCCGACCGCGCCACGCATCCCTCCGTGGTGGTGCTGGTGAACGCACTGCGCAACTACGTGATGCCGCGCCTGGACGCGAATGCATGGCAGACGCCGAACTTCGAGGTCGACCAAGACCGCTGGATGTTTCGGCTTGGCGACGTCAACGACTTCAGCGTTGCCAAGATCGAGAACAAGAGCAAACTGTGGCTGGATTACCGGATCCACCGGCCGGGCGGACTGACGCTGTACATCGCCCCCGAGGGCGAACGACGCAAGGTTGGCCCGTCGTCCAGCGATGACCTTCGGATGTTCCCGATCGGCGTGCTCAAGGAGGAGTACGAGTTCGAACTGCAGCTCGGATCGACCAAGCCCCGCAAGGTCCGTGCGTTCGTGCCCAACATCCAGGTTGCGCAGGAGCAGCGTGCGTCGCGTGCGCGTGGACTGATGCAAGCGATCAGCGATGACATGGGATCCGGCGATGACCTGGTCGCCTTCCAGGCACTGCCAGAGGACGCCAAAGCCGAGCGCATCGCGGACGTCGCGCGCCGGACGCTGGCCGACGACCTGTCCGGGCTGCCCGAGGGCACGGCTTGGCTCGTGGTCGCCGACAACCTGTCGCAGATCAACCTCTCGCCTGCCGCGGCGGTCGCGATACGCCGTGTAGAAGAGCAGTCGCCGGCAACCGCGCAAGCTCCGGCCGTGCGCAGTCTCGCCGCGGTGATCTCCGACCAGTCCGGCAAGGGTGTCATCTTCCGACACAGTCCGACGCCCGATGCGACAGGCGCGCAGTTGCCGTTCCTGCCCGCCCAGACCCGGCTGACGACCGTACAGGACCAGAAGCTATGGACCGAACTGGCCACAAAAATGACTTCCGATCCCGATCTGAAGCGCGAAGGGCTTCTGATCCAGGGCGACCTGCTCCGTGAGCAGGGCAACTATGAGGAAGCGATCCGGCGCTACCAGGAAGTGCGGGCCGGACACGAATCGAAAGTGCTGGATGCGCGACTACAAGCCCTGAAGAAGTTCGATGAAACCCAAGGTTGACAGCAGACGGCGGTGACCACATGACGCTTATCAGCGTGATCGAGCGTGCGCGACATGCCAAAACCACAACCGATTCGATCTTCGCCACGGCACGCCACGGCACGGCACGGCACGGCACGGCACGGCACGGCACGGCAGAAACAACATGGGGCAGAGTACATTTCTCTGCAGCGTCATTCACCGGAAATGCACTCTGACCCCTGTTTCGCACCACTCACAATGCCACCCAAGTAAGAGATGGCAGCGCCTTGCGAACCCTGAATTGCCCGGTGATGCTGTCCTGAAGAGTCGATCCTGGCGCGGCTTGCGGCAAGTAGACCCCATACGAGGGGCCTCGATAGCGATAAAGAATGTTGTTCTGATTCTGGATAGGCGGCGCACCGTCAGTCTTCTTCGGATCCCGATATGAGATGTCGCACGAGCAGTCGACGTAGGCACCGGTTGTGGGCGCCATGTGATTAACTGCTTGTCCACCACGGCGAATACTCGTGCCCCCTTCCAAGCTTACGTTTACGAACTGATTATTGACTGGCTCAAAGACTACAACTGCCGATCCTGATCCGTTTACATCCAGAATTCCGCCATGAACAACCACATCGCGCATCTCAGTCGGGTAGGCCGGCATTGTGTTCTGGGCCGTCAAGAACTTGATGGCATGCTGACGACAGTTGGTCAAATCAGGGTTAGTGATCTGCACGTCTTCACAGGCCAGTACTGACATGCCCCACCAGCAAGAGAATGCGTTGTTTCGCGAGCGGACAGAACAATCGCTGAGGCGTGCCCCTTTTATCATCCCAAGCTGGAAGGCTGCAAAATTGCCGATACCATAGCCACCGACACTGCAATCTTCCGCAATACAGCCGATTAAGTTGATGTTGGTGTGATAACTCCCTGTGGTGTAGCCGCCCAGGACTTTGAATGCGCCGCCGCCGGTCGCGCCGCCGCCCGCAGCTCCACTGTTCAGGGAGGAACAGCCTAGGATCCACACATTGCTTACTACTTGCTGGCCACCCACGCGGAAGCCGTGCTCAGCCGCATCGCGGACATGACAGCTCCTCAGCGTCAGATTTGTTGTCCCATGATCCAATGTGGATTCGATCAGAAACCCATTCTCGCCGGGCCCACCCGTTGCGAATGATGAGAGCCCAGACAGGCATGCGTTTGATAGGGACGAGTTGCGCACATCAATCAGATACACGCCCGTCTTAAAGTTGCGAATCTCCAGGAATTCGACATGGCATTGATCCGCATTGATGATACGAACAGGGGAAACGTAGCCAAAGATGGCTACCGAGCCGAGGCGCACCCCCGAGATTGGCGCGGCAGGCGCGCTTGCCTGATGAATGAGAAGGCCATTGGTTGCTGCGCCATGGCCTGCATCATCTTGCTCAGAGGAAACAGTTACTCCTCCAATCTGTACGTCGCCCCCTATGATCCTGATGCCCGCGTCTGCCGCCCCTCCACTCACAATCAAGTCGAGCGTGTCCGCACGAACGTTGTTGTGGACAATCAGGGCGTACGCACTGCTTGAGACAAGCTTCCTGAAGCTCGCCCCCTTGCTGACAATCGTGACTCCGGCGGGAAGATCAAGGGAAGTGATGCCGTAGATCTTACCCGCGCCCAGTAGAAGCAGTTTTCCAACGGACTGATAGAGCAACGACTGCAACTGCACCGTTACGTCAGTGGAGCCATCACCCACGACGCCCTCGATATCCAAGTCAACAATGCCGCTCCCGGCCGTAGCTCCAGCCGTGGCGTTAGCAACGCTCGCAGCGACGACACTCGTGCCGGCAAGAACGAAGCCGATCGGCAGGTTACGTAGAAATTTCCGCCTCTGCATTAAGCACCTCTCCGAAGTAGATTGAACTGGTGAACCGGAGCTCGCCTCGCGGTCCATTTGCAGGCATCAGGCGCGACTCATCCGCCGATCGCGCCATCTTATGTTTCGGCTCCTGGTTTCATCCCAGGGCATTGCAGCTCAAGCCTACCCTCTAACGCCGTATCGGTCGGTACGATCGTCAGGAAACCAGACCGTTTCTAGGAATCACCGGCTCCTTCGCAACGCCGGCTTCAGTAGTGCAGCGCGGAGGGCGCCGTCCATGCGAGACGCAACTACGGCCCCTGACAATGATGTACGGGAGTGTCCGATTTTTGTGTGCTCGGCCCGGTCGCCATGGCCGGTGTTGAACCGGGGGGCCTGAGCTCAACCTGCGCGCTACTCGAACAGCTTGGTGGAGTCCTCGACGAAGACGAAGCGGCTCAACACCCAGCCTTGGGTGCCGCGGTACCAGACGAAGTACCAGACGATGGCGTGTTCATCGAAACGGTGGAGGAAAATCGTGCGTACCAGTGAGTCGCCCATCGTGTCGTTGCGCAGCAACTCATAGCCGGTGCTCTTTCCGAACCGGGCGCCCCAGGTGTCCTGGTGGGTCTTCACCTGCTTGTTGAAGTCGTCCATCTGCGCCTTCGTCACCAGGGCGTGCGGTAGCGCCAGGTCGAAGCCTTCGGCGGGCTTGCCCGCCACGATGAACTGCATGATGCGGTCGGACAGCGCCACGGCCGCGTCGGCCGAAGGAAGTGCCTGGGCCGCTCCCAGGACACGCTCCTGGTTCGCTGGCGGTGCCCTGCGGGCGACCAGCGCGGCGATCTTCTCGCCGAAGATGGCGGTGGACTGCTCACTGTCCACTCTGGGTTCGGTCACGCGGTTGGAGGCGATGTTGGCCGCTTGGGTGGCCATGACGAACCGTTGGCCCAGCTCGGTCGCATAGAACGCCACCAGCGCCTCCGCATCGGCAGGGAGGAGACTGTCCTCCAGTGCATGCGCGAACGCAGCCTTCGCTTCAGCCTGGTCGTAGTCGCAGTAGCTCGCCATCATCGCGTTGTAGGCGGCTTCGGCCTCGGCGAACTCCGGCTCGCC
Source organism: uncultured Pseudoxanthomonas sp. (assembly GCA_966210745.1). Classification (GTDB taxonomy): domain Bacteria; phylum Pseudomonadota; class Gammaproteobacteria; order Xanthomonadales; family Xanthomonadaceae; genus Pseudoxanthomonas_A. The sequence goes on along the minus strand of CBIHLJ010000030.1, from coordinate 8,005 downwards.
GCGCTGGATGCCGCCGAGCAGCTGTGGGTTGGTCTTGATGGCCGAGTCGAGGTCGTACTTCGCCATCTTCTCGTGGCAGATCATGATGCCGTCTTTGAAGGTCTTGTCGAACGCCAAGGCCTCCGTCACCCGCATGCCGTGCGAGGGCTCAGCCGCCTGCGCGGACGCCGCCGTGGTGGCGGCCAGCAGGCACGCCGTCATCGCGCATGCGCGCGTCATTCCTTGCTTGACCATGTGTCCCCTTGCCGTGTGCAGGGAGAGGCCGGGTGCGGCGTCTCCGTGATGCGTGCGTTTGCGGGCGCAGACCCCGCCGCGCCTGCGGGAGACTATGCCATGCCGGGCATGCAGCGTCAGGCGGTCACGGCAGCGACGATGTGGTCGGCGGTGTCGGTGAGGTGGGTGAAGCAGTGGGCGAGGCCGGCGCGGGGGAGGATGAGGTCGTCGGGGTTCTGGTGTTCGGGGGTGCTGAGCTGGGCCAGCAGGTGCAGGTGGTCGCGCAGGGCCTGCAGTTCGGCGTGGGCGTCGGTGGGCAGGTGGTAGCCGGGGTCGGTGGGCATTGCGTGCTTCATGGCGAATCCTTCCGCGTGCGGGTGCAAGGCGTGCCTGCGGGCGCGACATGCGCCCGCAGGGTGCCGGGAGGTTCGAAGCTGCAATCAGTCAGCCGGGCGTATTCCCTGCTGGGCATTCTATTCCGCCACCCTCCCGACGTAGAACGGACTGCGTCGGAAGTGCCCGATGCGTTGGGCATAAGAAACCCGCCTGAGTTGCCGGGGCGGGTACCGCTGATTGCCGGAGATTCGACGCTCCTTGGAGGCAAGTTTGCGGCTGGAGATGGCGGGCTGTCATCCACATTTGACCTAGTTCCTCAGGAACCTCTCTCTCCCCTTCCCACTTGGCTGCAGCCCATAGAACCGATACGCGTTGCGATAGAAGATGGCGTCCTTCGCTGGTTCCTTCAGCCCCAAGCCGTCAAGTGCTTTCTCTATTGTGGTCGGGTAGCTGTCGGCGCCCACCTCTTGCGCCAGCATCGACCAATCCGAGCCATACATCGTTCGCTCCAGGACAATCGCACTCCCCATTGCCTGGCGCAGCCTGGCCATCAGATCGTTGGCCGCATTACCGCCCGCCAGAAGGCCTTCGAAGTAGCTGGTATCCACGTACAGGCACTCGTGCTGCTTCATCAAGTCCGCCAGCCGACCTGCCCATCCGTGCGAGTGACCTTTCGTGCTCACGCCACCGAAATGGCCTATGCACACCTTGACCGCGGGATCCGAACCCTTGAAGTAGGCCGGGAACTTCTTGAATGCCCGCTCCCAATAGTTCGGACCGCCCAGTAATGCCTTGACTGCGTCGCCGCCGGGGGCATTGGTGGGCGAGCCATGCGCGAGGATGGGAATGCGCTCGCGCGCGCAAAGGGCGAAGAAGCGCTCCATGGCCTCATCGACCATGGCGCCCGTGATGCCTTTCTTGCAACTCAGGTTCCGCACCAAGCCATCCGGGTTGCCGTATGGCGCAAACCCCATGGGCGGATAGACCTTGAAGCCAAGGCACCCAAACTCACCTGCCGCTTTCTCCATCAGTGGGAAGTAGCCAGGGTCGACGATCGCGCGGAGTGGATTGAAGGGAGCGAGGCAACGAATCTTCTGATCGCTGTGCGTGGCAATGCGAGCCGCCAACGCGATCTGGTCGCTGATGGAAGAAGGAACGGTCTCCGAACACTCTTCCGACCCGATCCAGAGATCGAAATCGACCATGGCGGGTGTGAACAATCCAATCCTCCGTCCGCTCGCCTCGCCGTGCAGCGCCGAGAGCGTCAAAGCGTTCTCGTAGCGATACCGCAGGAAACTCTTCAGGAACGCGAGATACGCGTGGATTTTTCCGGAGATGCTCAATTCCTGCGTGACAAGGAAGTTGACCGTATCGGGATTGCTTCGCACCATTTGCGCCAAGTTTGGCGATGCCAGCCATTCCCCCGCGCCCCCTTGTGAAACGGTCGCACTCTTGGCCTGCGATTGGGCGTAGTCGCCGAAGAAGGCATTGAACGACTCGGGATCTTCCTCGGCGATCTCCATCCACGCGTCGCGGAAGCGCGTATCGGAATCATCGACAGCAACCTCTGTGGCCTGCATCGTCTGCGCATCGCGCATCAGACTGGCGGACCCGGTGAACGTCGCCCAATTGCTGCGACTCGCCAGCCATTTCATCTCGTCACGCGCTTTGGGTGCGCGCCGCTGAAGTATGCGGAGCGCGCGATGGCCCAGCTTCTTCAGCGGAGAGTCCGGATCCTGCTTCAGCAGAACTTCGACCACGAACGAGGTAATGGGCAAGTCAGATGCATTGAAGATGTGGCAGTGCGCATCCACACCTCGGATGGCATCCAGCATGCCGGTCGTCGCAGGAAGAATTCCCGCCGCCATGCCACGGTTGGGAACCAGTGAAGCGAGTGATGCACCTGCCATACCTGCCAAGAAAGAACGCCTTTCCATGCTGCTCTCCTTTTCAAGTTGAGGTTCTCAACGGACTCCTAGAAGCAAGAGACCAGAGCGCATGCTTCGCAACGCGACCGACCGGTCGATCGAAAATGCACTCTGACCCCTATTTCTGACCCGCCAGCGCTTCTTCGACACGTGCGCTGGCTTGTTCGTATTCAATCATTCCGTTCTCGTCAGTCGCGTGGGCGCAGCGGACTGAACATCGCATTCCGCCACGCGGATCAGTGACCTGTAGGCCAGCCCGGAAGGGGCACTTCGCGCGCCTTCATTACGCCCTGCCTGACGATCTCGTAGGCCTCTTGCACCGGAGTACCCTTGAGGCAGCGCACTTGGCCGTCCGTGATGCGGTAGGTGTCGGCACTCTCCTTCCACCAAGGCAGCATTCGATCCCACACTTCCTGCGTTACTGCCTCACGCCGGGCGATGGGCTCAGCGAACGTCAGTGGTTTCGCGCGATGGGATAGCGCCTTGTCGACGCCCCTGCGGTCCACTTCGCCGCAGGCCGCCCACTGACCTTCGGCAGTGCGGTGCATGGGAACGCCCTGGTACTTGTGCAGCCAGTTGCCGTCATCGGTGACGGCGACGAACAGCAAGGCATGCGGGGTGTTGGCGAAGGCGGGGAAGCCGTAGTGGTCGGCCACCTGGAACGTGACCTCGGTGTTTGCCGTCGTGCCCGCCACGGGCTGCACGACGCGATAACGGGCGCGGTAGAGGTCGTCCATGAAGATGCAGCCCGGCGTGCCGGTGCGCTTGCGCTCTTCCTCGCAGGGGTCGGGCATGGGCTCCATGGAGATCAGCTCGCCCACGAAGACCAAGGTCTCGACGGCTCGCTCATCGGCAGGTTCGGCGACGGCGGGCAGAGCCGCACCGAACACCGCGAGAATGCCGATGAGCACGCCCACATTGCATGGCTTGAGCATCAGAGCCCGCCGTAGTGCTTCAGAAATTCGATGGGTCATGGCTTTCCTTCGCATGGTGTCACCGTCCAGAGCGATGGGTATCGCTCCGCTCAACCCATCCTACGTGCTTCGCCATTGAAAGCCGCTTGGCTCCACCCATCTTGCGCACTAGGGATGGCAAATCGTAACTGCTCCATCAATTCGGCCGGCATGCATCGAGGCGGGCCCTGAGACCGTCGTACGCCGCCTTCTCTATCGTTACGAGCTTTGAGACAGGAACCTCAAGTGCGTGCCCAACGATCCTCTCAGCGACCTCAAAGGCTACCTTCCCATTCCCTTGTTCTAGGAGCGTCAATGCCGTGACTGCGTAAGCACCCAAGTATCCTTCTGCATCATCGCTGGAATCGAAGTTAGCCTGATAAAGGTCGTAGGCTTCCTCCCACCGACCAAGTTCTACTAGGGCCGTCGCTTCGTTCAACGCCAATGTTGGATCTTCTTGGTTAGTAAGCCTAGCCTCGTTAAACAAAGAATAGGCGAGCTCATACTTGCCTGAATAAAACTCAAGCAACCCCGCCTGATTCACCACCGGGGATCGCCTGTAGCCAAGCTCGAACAACTTATCCAAGTCAGCTCGCGCCTGATCATATTTCTGATCGCCGATAGCATCGCTAACAACACTAACCGCGACCCACTCATCAAAAACGACGAGATCTTCAGTCTTAGCAGAAACTGCTGCCAGCATCGAGAGCTCGATGCCGCCCTCATTCGCAAGATCCAAGCCAGCCACAGCATCAAACATGCCGGCGCGGACATCGACCTGACCAGAAACCGCCCTTGAAATTCTAGTAATCGCTACTTTCACTTCATCAACAAAGCTTTCCTCGTCATCACTACGAGCAACTACGACGAACGCGTCATCAGCTACCATCGCGACATGCCCCCTCCCGGGCACGCTCTCGACGATAGCTTCAAACGCAGAGGCAAGCACTGCATTTGCTGCCCTAAGCCCTTTTGCAGAAGCAAACTCGTGAATTCCTTGCAGTAGGAACGTCGCTACGGACCTTCGCTCTTCTCGTTCCGTCTTCAACTGAGCACGAAGCGCATCCACAGAGGTGGCGAGTTTTGATTGAACGCTGCCAGGCGTTGAAACCAAATGGGAAATACTCCCGAGCGGAACCGCCTGCAGTGTGGATGAGTCAGGGATCTGGCCGCCAATCTCGACTATCCATTCATCAATCTTGCAGAAAGCTACGTCGGTTTGCACGCTTACAACGGACATCCGTGCGATTGGGTAACGCGGATAGACGCCCAGCCTTCTCCGAGACCTACCTTCTCCTGCAAAATAGGCAGTAACGCCATCGAAGCGTGGAGGATAGACAAGAAACTCCTGTCCTAACCGCACCCCTATTTCGCCGCCAGCATCGATAGCTACGAGCTTAGTTTCTGGAATGTGTTCAATTGTTCGTACATGGTTCTTCAGAATTTCAGAGAAGAGCCGAACGACATTGCGGCCGCCACCCTTTGCAGAATAGAGAGCCAGATCTGCCTCTCGAAGCATTCGAGATATCGCCTGCTTGCGACGTTCGCCTGCACGGTGCTCCATCACACTAACGCCAATGCTTACGGTGACGCCCCGCTCTGACTCAGGCGGAAACACATCCGTCTCGACCTTGCCGTCCTTCTTGAGGACTTTGTGCTCATCGCGACTTGGGAGTGCTTCGGCAGAAACATCAGCACGAATTGAGTTTGCAAGCTCAAACACCTGATCGATAGTGACGGAACCAGACACCACGACCTGAAACTCCTCACCCCCCGGACGAGCAAAGATAACCTCTGTACCACCAACCTCCAGAGCTGAGAGCCAACGCTCCACACTGGCATCGACTCTCCAACTGAACGCCCTTAACACGAGGTCGCCATACAAGTGACCATGGTTGTCGTTTATGGACTTGAAATGATCTAAGTCCATTGAAATCAGATAGATCGATTTGAGCTGGGAAATCGTACCCGTCGCGCCACTCGTAGCGTGCCGGCCAATCGACCCCGCCTCAAAGAGCTCAAGTAGCTTCTCGTCTAGGGCAGCCTTGTTGAAGCACTCGGTAAGCGAGTCATGTTTGGCTAGAAATTCATTCTTAGCGTTAAGAATCTCGCCATTCAGTCCGCTCTGAAACCTGCCGATAGTCTTGGCTGCAGGCCGAGAGGCGAATCGTATTTTGGTAACAGCATTGAACTCGTCATGCCGAAAGTAGACGTCAGCGCTAGCAGGCCGCCTGAAGTAACCACTCTTCGATTGCTGCGCTTGCTGGAGCTCTTTTAAGATCGGGGCATCGACTGCTGACGCAGATTCGACCTCATACCAGACCTCATCATGAAAGTAGTAGGTCCCGACAAGTTGCCCTGCGGCACTACTGCTAGAGGCAAATTGCCCGACTCGCGCTGCAACACCTTGCAATCGGCCGCGCTTCATCTACCCCCCTTTAGCTCTAACTAGTTAACCCTCACCCGCACTTCGAGTAACCACAGTTCAAACACGTCGCGCACCCGTCCATGATGACGAGCGCCTTGGTGCTGCACTTGTGGCAAAGGGTCGCAGAGGGCGGGAAGCTGGCGCCATCGCCGGTGACGGCGATGTCTTCCGAAGAACCGGGCATGACGGCAGAAGCGCCCTCATCCGCCCTTCGGGCACCTTCTCCCGCCGGGGCGGGAGAAGGAACAACGCTTACGTCAGAGTTTTTTTTTGCGCGGTCTTCGTACTGCTTGCGCTTCTCGGCCAGGATGGCGCGCTGGTGCGCGCTCATTTCCGGGTCGTGGATCAGGCCGATCGACTTCATGTGCTCTTCCACGATGGCGCCCAGCTCCGCCACCAGCGACGGCATGTACACACCACCGGCCTTGAAATAACCACCGCGCGGATCGAACACGGCCTTCATCTCGTCCACCAGGAACGTCACGTCGCCGCCCTTGCGGAACACCGCCGACATGATGCGCGTCAGCGCCACGATCCACTGGAAGTGCTCCATGGACTTGCTGTTGACGAAGATCTCGAACGGACGGCGCAGCTCATGCTCCGTACCGGCGTTCAACACGATGTCGTTGATGGTCACGTACATGGCGTGCTCCACCAGCGGCGACTTGATCTTGTAGGTGCTGCCGATGAGGACTTCCGGGCGCTCGATGCGCTCGTGCATCTGGATGATGTTGTCCTGCGGCACTTCCTTTTCCACCGTCTCGCGCGCCACCGACGCCGTGGGAATCAGCGCAGCGGCTTCGCGCGCCTTGTCTTCCGGGGTGAGCACGCTGTAGCCCTTGATTTTCTTGTCGATCTTGACGGCCATGACGGTGGAATCCTGTTCGTGTTCTGAAAGTTGTCATCGATGGGCGGGGCCTGGCCTTCCGGGCCGGCGACCGCCCCAACCCTCCCCCGGACCCGGGGGAGGAGGGGTGCATCAGGTCTTACTTACGGGCCGCTTTTTTTGCTGCTTTCTTTGCGGCTTTCTTCGGGGCTGCCTTGCGGACGGCTTTCTTGGCCGCCTTCTTGGGCGCGGCTTTCTTCGCCGCTTTCTTCACCGGCGCCTTGCGGGCGACCTTCTTTGCTGCCTTCTTCACCGACTTCTTGGCGACGGCCTTCTTGGCCGTGGCCTTCTTGGCGACCTTCTTCACGGCCTTCTTGGCAGCCGTCTTCCTGGTGGCTTTCTTCGCTGCCTTCTTCGCCGTCTTCTTGGCGGCCTTCTTGCCGGTTACCTTCTTCTGCAGGCTGGCGGCTTCGGCCTTGGCGGCGGAACTGGCGGCGGCCAGCTTCTTCTTCGCCTTGGCGACGGTCTTCTTCACCGCCTTGGTGGCCTTGTCGGTGCGCTTGGCCACAGCCTTCTTCGCCTTGGCGATGTCGGCAGTGACCGTCTTGCGCGCCTTCTTGGCCGCCTTCTTGGCCTTGGCGACCGTTTCGCTGGCGGTGGAGGCCACCGCTTCGCCGATGCCTGCCACTGTCTCCTTCACGCTCTCGGCGGCGCCGGAGAGCGTCGCCGTGACACCATTACCGTTGCTCATGCTGCCCTCCTTAGTGGGCGAGGTTAGTGACGCTGCCGATGCTATACCCGATTGCGCGGGGTGGAACGGTGAAACGGGTGAATCGGTGGTTCAACTTCCTGGGTGAGCCCCTTCCCCCGCGTGCGGGGGAAGGTTGGGATGGGGGGCGCTTTTCGCGAAGAGCCAAAGCAACTCGCTGCGCTCGCTCCCCTCTCCCGCCCCTTCGGGGCACCCTCTCCCGCAAGGGGAGAGGGATTCAGTCTTTTCCCCGCAAGCGGGGAGGAATTTCCTCTTCCCTTCTCCCCGCAAGCGGGGAGAAGGTGCCGAAGGCGGATGAGGGGCCGCTTTTCGCAAGGAGCCAAAGCAACTCGCTGCGCTCGCTGCCCCCCCCAGCCCACCCGGCATCCACCCCCCCCGCCGGGGGCGTTGTAGTCTTCGCGCCGCCGGGGGGGCTTCAATTCGACGGGCTTGGCGGCCTGTTTGACGACCGGCTTGGGGGGGAGCTCGGGGAGCGGCTGGGGCGCAGCCGGTCCCCGTGCTCCGCCCCTGCGAAGCGAGACCCGTGCGCGCACCGCGAGCAACATGCTCTGG
>CBIHLJ010000029.1:0-52050 GCA_966210745.1 uncultured Pseudoxanthomonas sp. | reverse complement strand
CTCTCCCGCGCATATGGTCGTGAAGTCGCTGGTCAGCGTGGGTACAGGACTATTCCTGTTCGTCAGCACAACATCAACTGATACCACGCATGATCCGTTAGTGACCGTCCAGCGCAAGGTCGTGCTTGACCCTGCAGTCACACCCGTAATGGTTGTGTTATAGGAATTGATATTGGCGATCGTTCCCGGACCAGAGATTACACTCCACTGTCCCGTTCCAAGTGCGGGGTCCGTCGCTCCCAGTGTAAAGGTGGAATTTGCACATTGCGCGATGTCGGTACCTGCGTTGGCGACCGGGGTCTCATCAAACTTGATCGTCACCTCATCGGAACTCGCCGCGCATACTCCCCCCGTGGAGATCGTCCATCTTAATACGTAGGTTTCTCCGGCCGTGCCATTGAAGACAGTGCCCGCATCGGTTGCATCCACGAAGCTGCTCGCTCCATCTCCGCTAACCTCTGTCCACTGGCCTGTTCCCGTCACAGGACTGTTCCCTGTAAGTGTCGTGCTGGTCACGCCGCAAAGCGTTAATTGATCCAGACCTGCATTAGCGGTCGTAGGAACCGCATCCACATTCATCGTAATGCCTGCGCTGGTCGCATCACAGCCCGCTGCTGTGCTCACAACCCCCGATAATGGGGGCGGGTGGGGGGGCAAGAGAAGAAGCGCCCATTGATTGCCGCCTACCAGCTCTACAGCGAAGCGCTGTCGGATTCCGGACTGCGCGAAGGCGGCGTCATTGATCCGGTCATCGACGCGGCGCTGAAACAGCGCAAGATGAAGCGCACTCCCACTTTATTGAAGCTCAAGCTGGATGATCCGCGCGCGGCGCTGGCGGATTTCCGCAAGGAAACGCTCAAGCCCGAAGATCTGGTCTGCTTCGGCAAGACACTGGACGTCATCGAGCGCGATCTGCCGCAGGTGGCAGCGCGCGCCAATGCGTGGGCTGTCGGCGACTGGCCCGCGCTGCGCTCGAGTTCGCGCCAGGATTGGCAGCAGGCGTGCGCAACCGCCTGGTTCAGCACCGAAACGGCGCGCAAGCGCGGCATCTCCGATGTCGAGGCCCGCATGCAGGCGCGCTGGATGGAGGTGGCCGAAGGCGCACTGGCGAAGAACCGGATCACGTTCGCCACGTTGCCCGTCTGGCAGCTGGTCAAGCCCGACGGCTACCTGGCCGCGCTGCAAGCCAAGGGTTACGAGGTGGAAGCGCCGGAATGATGCGGCGCCTGGCCGCGGCGGTCAGCCCGCGGCGGTCTTCGGCGGCTGCGTGGCGGCCAGCGCCGGCCAGCGCTTCAACACGCCGGCACGGATGCCGGGGGCATCGATGCCGGCTTCTGCCAGCAGATCTTCGCGGCTGGCATGGTGCTGGAACTCGTCCGGCAGGCCCAGGTGCAGCACCGGCAGCGACACGTCTTCCGCGTTGAGCAGTTCGGCGACGCCGGAGCCCGCGCCGCCCATCACCACGTTGTCCTCGATGGTGACGAACCCTTGGTGGGTTCTCGCCAGTTCGAGCACCAGGTCGCGGTCCAGCGGCTTCACGAAACGCATGTTCACCACGGTCAGGCCCAACTCGCGACCGACCTGCTCTGCGGCGGCGACGGTGGAGCCGAAGGCGAGCAGTGCCACGCGGCTGCCGCGTGCACGCAGGTCGGCCTTGCCGACCGGCAGCGTGTCGAGGTTCGATTCGAGCGCCACGCCGGGACCGGTGCCGCGCGGATAACGCACTGCCGCCGGCCCATTGAAGTGATAGCCGGTGCTGAGCATCTGTCGGCATTCGTTCTCGTCGGCAGGCGCCATCACCACCATGTGCGGCACGCAGCGCAGGTAGCTCAGGTCCAGGTTGCCGGCGTGGGTGGCGCCGTCCGGGCCGACCACGCCGCCGCGATCGATGGCGAACAGCACGTCCAGCTGCTGGATGGCCACATCGTGCACCAACTGATCGTACCCGCGTTGCAGGAAGGTCGAGTAAATGGCGACCACCGGCTTGCTGCCTTCGCAGGCCATGCCTGCGGCGAGCGTCACCGCATGTTGCTCGGCGATCGCGACGTCGAAATAGCGTTCCGGATACTCCTTGCTGAAGCGCACGAGGCCGGAACCCTCGCGCATCGCCGGGGTGATGCCCAGCAGCTTCGGTTCGGCAGCGGCCATGTCGCACAGCCAGTCGCTGAAAATGTCCGTATAGGTCGGCTTCTTCGCGCCGCCCTTGCTGACCAGGCCCTTCTCAGGATCGAACGGGCCCACTGCGTGGTAGCCGATCTGGTCGCCCTCGGCCAGTTCGTAGCCCTTGCCCTTGGTGGTCAGGATGTGGAGCAGCTGCGGGCCCTTGAGGGTCTTCAGCGTCTTCAGCGCGCCCACGAGCGCTTCGACATCGTGGCCGTCGATAGGCCCTGTGTAGTGGAAGCCCATCTGCTCGAACAGCGTCGATGGCACGAACATGCCCTTCCAATGTTCCTCCCAGCGGCGCATGAAGCGGGCGGGCGGCTTCTTCTTGTCGCCCAGCAGCTTCTTGCCGCCTTCGCGCAGCGCGTTGAGCGTGCGGCTGCTGCTCAGCCGGCCCAGCATCTTGGTCAGGCCGCCGACGTTCTCCGAGATCGACATCTGGTTGTCGTTGAGGATCACCAGCAGGTTGGGCTCGGGCTCCATGCCGCCAGCGTGGTTCAGCGCTTCGAACGCCATGCCGGCGGTCATCGCGCCGTCACCGATCACCGCCACCACCTTGCGGTCGTCGCCCTGCTGCGCCAGCGCAATCGCCATGCCTAGGGCAGCGGATATCGAGGTGGACGAGTGCCCCACGCCGAAGGTGTCGTACTCGCTTTCCTCGCGCTTCGGGAACGGGGCCACGCCGTCCTTCTGCTTCACCGTGTGGATGCTGTCGCGGCGGCCGGTCAGGATCTTGTGCGGGTAAGTCTGGTGGCCGACGTCCCACACCAGGCGATCGCGCGGCGTATCGAACAGGTAGTGCAGCGCGACCGTCAGTTCGATCACGCCCAGGCCCGCCCCGAAATGTCCGCCGCTCTTGCCGACCGACTCGATCAGGTAGCCGCGCAGTTCCTCGGCGATGGCGGGCAGTTCGGATTCGTCGAACTGGCGCAGGTCGGCCGGGACATGGATGCGTGACAGACGGGGGTAGCGGTCGGGGGCGATCATCGGCAGCAGGCTTCTTCTGAGCCGTTATTGTCCCCCCCTGATGTGAAGTGGGGCAAGCAAGCGGGTGAAGCCGGCGTGGGTCCGGCCACGGCTGTTCAGGAACGACGGGCGCCTCGATGGCCGAGTTCGACAGAAAGTCCGGACATGTTAGGCAACGGGGCCATCAGGAAGGCCGCCGGCTCGGGCAGGCTGGTCGGACGCGCCTGCGAAGTGTGGGCGGAGAAACGCGCGTCTGCGCATGCACGCGCGCCAGCGTGGGCATCCTGCAGACAGGTCAGGCCGAGAGCTTGGACTTCTTCGGCAGCTGGGCCTTCAGGAAGGCCATCTGGTCGGCCAGGATGTTGCGGTTCGACAGGATCAGGTGCTCGATCCAGCTGGGCCGGTATGGCACGGCGAGCAGCGGCATGTGCGCCTGCTGCGGCGTGCGGTTGCTCTTGCGCGAGTTGCAGTGGAAGCAGGCGGTCACCACGTTTTCCCAGATGTCCCGGCCGCCCTTGGACAGTGGCAGCACATGATCACGGGTCAAGTGGGGGCGCGAGTATTCGTGGCCGCAGTACAGGCACAGGTGCGCGTCGCGGGCGAACAGGGCGGTGTTGGTGAGCGTCGGCGTGGGCGACAGGGCATGCGCACGGGCGTGGCCGCGCGAGGCCACGATGGGATGCAATTCGATCAGGCTCTGTTCGCCGGTCAGCCGCGAGACGCCGCCATGCACATGCAGGCAGGGGTCGCCCAGTGTCCATGCGACCGCGCCGCGTGCGTACAGGCAGGTCGCATCCTGCCAGTTGATCCAGTCCAGCACGCGGCCATGCGCATCCAGCGACAGCAGTCGCAGGGCGGCGGGATGGGGGCGGGGCGACGACGGAGACGGGACCGGTGTTGGGAGAGAACCGGTCTTGACCAGGTGAAGCTGAGCTCTGTCTGCTTCCATGGAGAAGCAGGTTATACCCAAATGTTGACGAAATGTGTATCGCGCGTGGCTTTTCACCGGAGGAGCGCGTTGTCCGCGCTCCTCCGGTGCCGGACTACGCCTCGCCGAAGCGCGCCTCGTCCATCGCCATCAGCGTGTCCGCGCCGGACTCGATGGCGGCGGCGTGGGCCAGGGTGCGCGGCAGGATGCGGGCGAAGTAGAACTGCGCGGTTTCGCGCTTGGCCTGTTTGAACGCATCGCCCTGCGTCGAGGCATCGGCGGCGGCCACGCTGCGCGCCCACCAGTAGGCCAGCACGACGTAGCCGGAATAGAACAGGTAGTCGGTGCTGGCTGCGCCGATCTCCTCAGGGTTCGCGGCGGCTCGCTGCAGGACGTTCTTCGTCAGGCCGGCCCATTCGGCGGCCTTCTGCTGCAGGGGGTCGATGAACTCGGTGAGCGACGCATCGTCCTTGTGTTGCTGGATGAAGGCATGCATGTCCGCCAGAAACAGCTTCAGGCCGGCAGCCTGCGTGGACGCGGTCTTGCGCCCCATCAGGTCTAGCGCCTGGATGCCGGTGGTGCCTTCGTACAGCGTGGTGATGCGCGCATCGCGTGCCAGCTGTTCCATGCCGTGTTCGTGGATGTAGCCGTGGCCGCCGAAGCACTGCAGCGCGTGGTAGGTGTTCTCGATGCCCCATTCGGTCTGACAGGCCTTCGAGATGGGCGTGAGGAAACTCACCAGCGTATCGGCGCGCTCGCGTTCGGCAGGGTCTTCAGCGTGGTTGGCGATGTCGATCAGCGTACCGGCGTGCAGCGCCAGCAGGCGGCTGCCTTCGATCAGCGACTTGATCGTCAACAGCATGCGGCGAACGTCAGGGTGGACGATGATCGGGTCGGCCGGTTTGTCGGGGAACCTGGGGCCGCTGAGCGAGCGCGTCTGCAAGCGTTCGCGCGCGTAGCGCAATGCATTCTGGTACGCGCGTTCGCTCAGCCCGATACCCTGCAGGCCCACGCCGAGGCGTGCGGTATTCATCATGGTGAACATCGCCTGCAGGCCCTTGTGGGGCTGACCCACCAGGTAGCCTTGCGCGCCGTCGAAATTCATCACGCAGGTGACCGAGGCCTTGATTCCCATCTTGTGTTCGATCGAGCCGCAGGCCACCGCGTTGCGTTCGCCGACCGTGCCATCGCGTGCGACCTTGAACTTGGGCGTGACGAACAAGGAGATGCCTTTCGCGCCCGCTGGTGCATCCGGCAGCTTCGCCAGCACTAGGTGCACGATGTTGTCGGTCAGGTCGTGCTCGCCGGCGGTGATGAAGATCTTGGTGCCGGTGATGGCGTAGCTGCCATCGGCGTTCGGTTCGGCCTTGGTCTTCAGCAGACCGAGATCGGTGCCGCAATGCGGCTCGGTCAGGCACATGGTGCCGGTCCAGCGGCCCTCCACGAGCGGCTTCAGGAAGACCTCCTGCTGCCATGCCTCGCCGTGATGCTTGAGCGCTTCCACCGCGCCGTGCGACAGCAGCGGGAAGTTGCCCCAAGCCAGGTTGCTGGCGTTGACCAGTTCGTTGAGCGGCACGCCCATCGTGTGCGGCAATCCCTGGCCGCCGAACTCGGGCGACGAGGTCAGCCCGGTCCAGCCGCCCTCGACGAACTGCGTGTATGCCGCCTTGAAACCCGGCGGCGTGGTGACTTCGCCGGTCGCCTTGTCGAGCGTACTGCCGACTTCGTCGCCGATGCTGTTGAGGGGGGCCAGCGCAGTTTCGGCGAAGCGCGCGGCTTCATCCAGAACGGCATCGAGGATGTCACGGGTCGCCTCGGTGTAGCCCAGGCGCTGGAACAGGGGCTCCACGCCCAGCACGTCGTACAGGGCGAAGCGGAGATCGGTCAGGGGGGCTTTGTAGGACGCAGGCATGCAGGTTCTCGAAAAGGCGTGTAGGGGCGGGCGGGGGCGGCGCTCAGCGCAGCACGCCATCCAGCCCGGGGACAGGGTTGAGGGTGTTGCGGGTGTCGATGTCGAACGTGCGGGGTTTCGCTTCTTCCGGCGTCGCGCTGGCGCTGCCCTTCAATGTGTAGGGCAGGGCGCGGCGACCGGCGAGGGCGTCGGCCACCACGATGCGGCCGGCGCTGCTGGGTGCGAATGCCACCGTGACCACGTCGGCCGATTCGGGGCCCACGGAAAGGCCGGGCGTAGCGCGCAGCTTGCCCGCGTTCTGGTCGCCGACCTGCACGTCCATGTCGACGGAGTCGAACCGCATCGGAATGCTGCTGTAGTTCTGCAGGCGCAGGTCGACGGACCACTGGCCGTCAGCCTTCACCGTGAGTTGCTGCACGCTGACCGCAGGATCGGAAACGCGCCGCACCATGCCATCGCCGCAACCGCCCAACAGGGTCATGGTCGCCAGAAGTACCAGCAGGGAAGTACGTCGCATCATGCCGCCGCTCCGTGAGGGAATGCGGCAGGATACTACGGCGTATGGCGGCGGGGATGACAGTCCCCGGGCCGGAGGCGGATCAGTCGTGCTGCACTGCGTCAGGCTTCCAGACGAACGTGGCGACGCTGCGTGCGGGCAGGGTGTAATCGAACACCCGTTCTTCCTGTCCGACGCTGAATCGGCGCGCCTGCTCCGCGGAATTGGCGACCAGCAAGACCAGCGAACCGTCGTCGGCATTCCGGAAGGCGACGTTGTCTAGGTCGTTGGCTGCCTCGCTTGAGGCGATCCGGTGCGCGCCCGGACGCACGAAGCGGCTGGCGTGCGCCAGCGCGTAGTACTCGTCGGTGCGGGTGATCGCACCCGTGCGCGAGTCGATGGTGACCACGCCGCGGCAGGTATGGCAGCCTCCCGCATAGGGTCCGTTGTTCTCGTCCAGCGCCAGGTTCCAGAACAGTGCGCCGCGTGCCCAATAGCGGGTGCTGCGGATGATGATGTTCTTCATCTGCAACGGCAGTCCGCCACTGCGCACCGGTTCCCAGTCGCCGCCGGAGCATTCGGTCATGTAGGCGTCCTTGTCGGGGAACGCGTCATGCACCGGCGACTGCGCGGCCACGTCGCCGCCGTAGCAATGCCATGCCACGGCCGCGACATGCGGATTCGCCTTCGCATCGGCCAGCACGCCCAATGGTTCCTGCGGTTTGTCCCAGTTGTGATCCCAGTCGAAGATCAATGGGCCATTGCCGCGCGTCGCGACCATCGGACCGAGGTGGTCGCCGATCAGGCGCGCCCGTGCCGGCGCGTTCAACCGCATGCCGGGATAGTCCTTCGGCTCGTAATCCGGTTCGTTCTGCACGGTCAGCGCGAAGATCGGTATGCCTTCCTCGGCGTATGCATCCACGTACCTGAGCAGGTAGCGCGAGAACGCATCGTAATACTGCGGAAGCAGCGTTCCCTGGATCAGGCTGTTGGTGTCCTTCATCCATCCGGGCGCACTCCACGGCGACGCCATGATCTTCAGCTGCGGGTTGATGGCGAGCATCGCGCGCGCCACCGGGATCACATCGCCCCGGTTCTCGTCGATACTGAAATGCCTGAGTCCGGGGTCCGGTTTCCCGTCGGGTGTATCCGCCAGGCTGTAGTGGTGTCGCGAGAAATCCGATGCACCGATGGTCAGCCGGGAGAAGCTCAAGCCCAGGCCATTGCCGTCGCGGCCGAACAGTTCCTCCAGCAGGGCATCGCGCTGCTGCTGGTTGAGCTTGTGCTGGATCAGCCAGGCGGATGAATCGGTCAGCGAGGCGCCGAAACCGACCATCTCCTGGAATCGCTGTGCCTCGTCGATGAGGATGCCGGACTTTTCCGCCAAGGCCGCGTTGCGGAACCGGGCAGGCGTCGACGGCGACAACGTGACCTCGTGGTCCGCCGTCGTGATCCACACCGAGACCTCCTGCGCGTGCGCCAACGGGCCGAACAAGAGTGCAAGGGCGGACGCCAGGCAGGCGTGGCGGAGTCGTCGGATGCGTTGTCGTGTCATGGCAGGGTCCTCTCGCTGGGGATACGCGAACCCCTCCCGGAGTCCACGCAAAGCGGGTGCTGCAGCGCAGCGAAATTTTCTCGACGCATGGCCGCGCGACAAGGAAAACCGATCCTGCGTGCGCTCATGTGTCACGTTTGTTAGGAATTTGTTGACAGTGCATTGAAGCTTCTATATGACAGCGCTGTCAACAATGGTCGGAGAGGGACCAGATGAAGCACTTGAACCACACCGCATATCCATCCTCGCGTCGCGCGCTGCGCACACATCACTTGGCTGCCGCATGCTGCCTGGCACTGGCTTTCCCGGTCGTCGCGAGCGCGCAGCAGGCGGCGTCTCCCGCCGACCAGACCGTCGAAACCCTGGATACCGTGAAAGTCACCGGCATCCGTGCCGCCATCGCCAACGCGGTGGAGACCAAGAACGAGTCCACCTCGATCGTCGAAGCGATCTCTGCCGAAGACATCGGCAAGCTGCCCGACATCAGCATCGCCGACTCGATCTCGCGCCTGCCCGGCCTGACCATGCAGCGCCTCGATGGCCGCGGCCAGGTGATCCACATCCGTGGCATGTCCGAACAGTTCGCCGGTACGCTGCTCAATGGCCGCGAGCAGGTCACCACCGGTGACAACCGTGGTGTGGAGCTCGACCAGTATCCCGCCGAGCTGATCAATGGCGTCACGGTGTACAAGACCCCGGATGCATCGCTGATCGGCCAGGGCATTTCCGGCACGGTCGACCTGCAGTCGATCCGCCCGCTGTCGTTCGGCGAGCAACGCATCGTGTTCACCGGCCAAGGCGAGGTGAACTCGTTCGACGAGCTGACCGAAGGCGGCAACAACAAGGGCTACCGCGTGTCGGCCTCGTATGTCGACCAGTTCGCCAACGACACGGTGGGCTTCGCGATCGGCGTGGCGCGCATGGATGCGCCCTTCCAGGAAAAGCACTACAAGTCGTGGTGGTGGGCGAACACCGACATGTGGGGCGCGCCGCAGGCCGGCAAGCCTGCAGATGCGATCGCGCTGCAGGGTGCCGAAGCCTGGGTGAAGTCGCGCGACACCACGCGCGATGGCGTCATGGCCGTGCTGGAGTTCAAGCCGAACGACCGCTGGCACAGCGTGCTGGACGTGTATGCGTCGCGCTTCGACCAGGAAGAGTGGATGCGCGGCGCGATGTGGAGCAACGACCCCTGGTTCAACGGCGGCGCGGTCAGCTACAGCAACGTGAGCACGACGGACTACCACGGCACGCCGGTGGTCACCGGCGGCACGTTGAACGGCATCCAGCCGGCGATCCGCAACGACAACAACACCCGTGAGTCGCGTCTGTTCTCGGCGGGTTGGAACAACGAGTTCAAGCTCAATGAGACCTGGACACTGGCCACTGACCTCAGCTACTCGCGCGCCAAGGTCGAGGATTCGAAGCTCGAGACGTATGCGGGCCGCTTGGGCGGCGTGTCTGCCGACTTCCGCGCGCGCCTCTCGCCCGGCTATGGCTACTACGCGCTGCCGGACATGGCGGATCCCGCCGCTGTGTACCTGCGCGACCCGCAGAACTGGGGCCATGACGGCCGCCTGGAGGACAGCCACCAGAAGGATGAGATGAAGGCATTCCGCGTGGCCGTGAACCACGTCATCGAGTCGTCCGACTTCCTGCGCAGCTGGGATGCCGGCGTGCACTACAGCAAGCGCACCAAGGAGAAGAGTGCCGAGGTCTATTTCGCCGACCTTCCCGGCCGCACGCCGACACTGGTCGATCCGTCGTTGCTGTCCACTCCGACGGATCTCGGATTCGCCGGCATGGGCCGCGTCATCACCTACGATCCGCGCGCATTGCTGTCACGCTACTACGACGTGTACCTCAGCGAGTCCAACGATGACCTGCAGAAGGATGCGATCACCGAAGAGGACGTGAAGACGTTCTACTTCAAGGCCAACCTCGACATGGACCTGACCGATACGGTCCGCCTGCGCGGCAATGCCGGCGTGCAGTACATCCGCACCGAGCAGACGTCCGAAGGCGTCGTCATCCAGCAGAACGAAAGTGGCCAGGCGCTCGTGGCCGGCACGGCGGGTGCGTCGTATGGCGACATCCTGCCCAGCCTCAACCTGGTGGCGGACTTCGGCAACGGATGGAACCTGCGCTTCGGTGCTGCCCGGGAGATGATGCGCGCGCGTATCAACGACATGGGTGCCCGCGCCAGTGTCTATGTGCAGACGTCGCAGGGCGGTCCGTCCGAATGGCGTGGCAGCGGCGGCAACCCGGCGCTCGAGCCGTACCGCGCCAACGCCTACGACCTTTCGATCGAGAAGTACTTCGGCGAAGCGAGTTATGTCGCGCTGGCGGCGTTCTACAAGGACATGGATTCGTACATCTATACGCGCGAGATCCCATGGGACTTCTCCGGTTACGACTACGAGGGTGATGAGCCGCCGGCGTCCAACATGGGTCTGTTCTCGACGCCGGCCAATGGCACCGGCGGCTACATGCGCGGCTATGAGTTCTCCACCGCACTGGGCGGCGAGCTGATCCACGATGCGCTCGACGGATTCGGCCTGCTGCTCAATGCGTCGTACACGGAGTCGTCGATCGATCCTGACGGCCCGGGCATCGGGTCGGGCACCGACACGTTCCCGGGGTTGTCCAAGATCGTCGCCAACGCCACGGTGTACTACGAGAAGCACGGCTTCTCGGCGCGTGTCAGCCAACGCTTCCGCGACCCGTACCGCGGTGAGTACGGCTCGATCTTCAACCAGCGCACCTACCGCTATACGTTGAACGAGCGCACGATCGACCTGCAGCTGGGTTACGACTTCCCGGAATCCAGCCGCCTGTCGGGCCTGTCGATCCTGTTCCAGGTGAACAACGTCAACAACGAGCCGTTCCGTACCGAAGTCAGTTCCGGTACGCATCCGGACCTGTTCTTCCCGGAGGAGTACACCGAGTACGGCCGCCAGTATCTGCTGGGCTTCCGCTACAAGCTGTGACCGTACCTGTCCGTCGATAGCCGCAGTACCTGACGGGATGCGGGGCCTGGCCCTGCGTCCCGTCGGACTTTTCGTCAAGGCGCGGATCCTGTCGGGGATGTCGTGCGCGCCTTCATCCAAGGGAGAAGCGAGTGAATCCGATCCGAGTGACCCTGCTGGGAGCCAGTCTGCTGGCCTGCCTGTCGTGTACGGCCAAGAAGGAGCCCGAACAGAAGCCCGCCGATGCGACTGTGAGCGATGCCGCGGAACTGAAGGACTGGCCGGCGCTGAAGAGCCGTTTCGCCAAGGATCCTGCCGTGGAAGCACGTGCGGCGGAAATCCTCGCCAGCATGACGCTGGAGCAGAAGATCGGCCAGATGGTGCAGCCGGAGATCAAGTCGATCACGCCGGACGAGGTGCGGACGTACTACATCGGCTCGGTGCTCAATGGTGGTGGCTCATGGCCTGCGATGAACAAGCACGCCAAGGTCGAGGATTGGGTCAAGCTGGCGGACGCCTACTACGACGCGTCGATGTCCACCGATGCGAAGATCCCGGTGCCGGTGATCTGGGGCACCGACGCCGTGCACGGCCACAGCAACGTCCACGGCGCGACCATCTTCCCGCACAACATCGGCCTGGGTGCCGCGCATGATGTCGAACTGATCGAGCGCATCGCCGAAGCCACCGGCCAGTCCACCCGCGCCACCGGCGTGGCCTGGACGTTCGCGCCGACTGTCGCCGTGGCGCAGGATGCCCGCTGGGGGCGCACCTACGAAAGCTACTCGTCGCAGCCGGCACTGATCCGCGAGTATGCCGCCGCCTATGTCAAGGGCATGCAGGGCGTGCTGGACAAGGACGGCAATGTCGTCGCGACTGCCAAGCACTTCATCGGCGACGGTGCCACCGACGGCGGCAAGGACCAGGGCAACGCGACGGTGACGCAGTCGCAGATGATCAACATCCACGGGCAGGGTTACTACGGCGCCATCGAGGCGGGCGTGCAGACCGTGATGGCGTCGTTCAACAGCTGGAACGACGTCGCCGCAGGCAAGGACTACGGCAAGATGCACGGCACGCGCGACCTGCTGACGGTGGCGCTGAAGGAGAAGATGGGCTTCGATGGCTTCGTCGTCTCCGACTGGAACGGCATCGGCCAGGTCACCGGTTGCAGCGACGACAGTTGCCCGCAAGCGATCAATGCGGGCATCGACATGGTGATGGTGCCGGACAAGTGGAAGTCCTTCATCACCAACACGATCGCGCAGGTGAAGTCGGGCGAGATCCCACTGGCGCGTATCGACGACGCCGTCACCCGCATCCTGCGCGTCAAGCTGCGCGCCGGGTTGTGGGACCACAAGCCATCGGCCAGCCAGTACGCTGGAAAACCAGAGGCGTTGGTGCACCGCGACCTGGCCCGTCGCGCTGCGCGCGAGTCGCTGGTGCTGCTGAAGAACGACGGCGGCACGCTGCCGCTGAAGAAAGGCCAGCGCGTGCTGCTGGTCGGCAAGAGCACCGACAGCATTTCCAACCAGACCGGCGGCTGGTCGCTGACGTGGCAGGGTACCGACAACACCAACGCCGACTTCCCGAATGCCGACAGCATCGCGGCCGGCCTGCGCGAGCAGTTGGGCGAGGCGAACGTGTTGTTGCGCGACAGTGCCGAAGGCGTGGATCCGGCCAGCTACGATGTCATCGTGGCCGCGATCGGCGAGACGCCGTATGCCGAGACCAATGGCGACATCGTACCTTCCGACACGATGGCGCACAGCCGTCGTCATCCGGAAGACCTGGCCACGCTGAAGGCGGCTGCCGCCAGCGGCAAGCCCGTCGTCACCGTGTTCCTGTCCGGCCGCGCGTTGTACGCCAACGACCTGATCAACCTGTCCAACAGCTTCGTCGCCGCGTGGCTGCCGGGTACGGAAGGCAAGGGCGTCACCGATGTACTGGTCGCGAGTGCGGATGGCAAGCCGGCGCATGATTTCCGCGGCAAGCTGACGTTCCCCTGGCCGGCCGTGGCCTGTCCGAAGGCCGACAGCATGCCGCAGTTCGCGCTGGACACCGGCCTGCGCTATGCCGACAACAGCACTGTTGGCAAGCTGCCGGAAGACAGCACGACCAGTTGCGGTGATGCGACCACGTTGGGCATCTTCAAGCAGTCCGACATCGTACCCTTCACCCTGCAGATGGCTGCAGGCAACGAAGAGAAGGCGGTGGGTTCCGACATGAATGCCACGCAGCGCTGGCCGCAGGCGAAGCCTGCGCTGCAGATTGCAACGGTGCAGGTCAACACGCAGCAGGACGCCAAGGAGGTGACCTGGCTGGCACAGGCTCGCTTCTTCGCCCGCAATCCGTCGAAGAACAACCTCGCGGCGATGGCCACCGCGCGTGGCGTGGTGCAGTTCGACGTGGTGGTGAAACAGGCGCCGGTCAAACCGGTGCAGTTCACGCTGGGATGCGGCGCCAACTGCGGTGCCAGCCTCGACCTGACGGCGACGTTCTCCGGTGATGCGGTCGGCAGGAAGCAGACCGTCAAGGTGCCGCTGGCCTGCTTCGGCAAGCTCGGTGCGGACCTGACCGGCGTGGATACGCCCTTCAGCATCGCCGCCGATGCTCCGTTCGTTGCCGCGTTCACCAATATCCAGGTGGTCGCCGGTGCGGCGGATGGCGCCGACGTGGTGAAGTGCGCGCAGTGAGTGTCCTGCGCCTTGCGGCGGAACCGCAGGGCGCTGACGCAGTGCAAGTTGCAATCGCGCGGCGGCCCCGTAGGCTGGCCGTTCCGTCCGGATCCCATACCAGCAGGCATACCAATCCATGACCACACAAACCACCCGATGGTCGCAGTTCGGCGTGCTGATCACCGTGTTCTTCTTCTGGGGCTTCGTTGCGGCGAGCAACGATATCCTGATCCCGGTGTTCAAGAAGGCCTTCGACCTGACGCAGGCGCAGAGCCAGTACGTCGCCGTTGCGTTCTACGTGGCGTATACCGTCGGCTCGCTGATCTACGTGGCGATTTCCAAGGTCATCGGGCTCGACCTGCTCAACAGGATCGGCTACAAGAACGGCATCTGCCTGGGGCTGGTGATATCCGCGTTGGGCACGCTGCTGTTCTACCCCGCGGCCAACACTGGTTCGTTCAGCCTGATGCTGTCGGGCCTCTTCATCGTCGGCCTGGGATTCTCGCTGCAGCAGATCGCGGCCAATCCGCTGGCCATCGTAATCGGTGATCCCAAGACTGGCGCGCAGCGATTGACCCTGGCGGGCGGCATCAACAACTTCGGCACCACCATCGGGCCGCTGCTGGTGAGTGTGGCGATCTTCGGCAGCGTGCTGACCGGCAACACCGAAGCCAGCATCGAGAGCGTGAAGACGCCGTACCTGGTGCTGGGCGTAGCCTTCATCCTGGTGGCGATATTCCTGAAGTTCTCCTCGGTGCCCAACCACATCGACCTGGAGAAGCTGTCCGAGACCGAAGCTCAGGACAGCAGCAAGCTGATCCACAAGAAGTCGGCGCTGGGTTACCCGCAGCTGGTACTGGGCATGCTGGCGATCTTCGTCTACGTCGGCGTGGAGGTGTCCACCATCAGCAACCTGCCGGCCTATCTCGAGTCGCCCGAAGGCCTGGGCTTGGATACGTCGCAAATCGCGCCGTTCGTGTCGCTCTACTGGGCCAGCCTGATGATCGGCCGCTGGGGCGGCGCGGCGGGTGCGTTCAATGTGGGAGCGGGCGCGAAGCGCTGGCTGACGCTGCTGCTGCCGTACGTGGCGTTCGCTGTGTTCCTGGCGGTCAACGCCATCATGAAGCACGACGTCTCGCAGTTCCTGGGCTACGCCGCCGTCATCGTGCTGATGATCCTTGCGACCCTGGCCAGCAAGGGCAATCCGGCACGCATGCTGCTGTACTTCTCCATCTGCGGCATTGCGGCGCTGCTGATCGGCATGTTCACCACCGGCTGGACCAGCGTGGTGGCCTTCATCAGCGTCGGCCTGTTCTGCAGCACCATGTGGCCGTGCATCTTCGCGCTGGCTATCACCGGGCTGGGCAACAACACCAACCAGGGCAGCAGCCTGCTGATCATGATGATCATGGGTGGCGGTTTCGTCAGCCTTGCCCAGGGGGCGCTGGCCGACAAGGTCGGCGTCCATTTCAGCTTCATCGTCGGCGTGGCGTGCTTCGCTTACCTCGTTTTCTATGCGATCGCTGCCACCCGTACGTTGCGCAACCAGGGCATCGACCTGGACAAGCTGGCCGCCGGCAACGGCCATTGAGTGCGGTGCGCGCCGGAGAGAGGCCGGCGCGCATCCCCCAAGCCACCGGGCCACTCTCCAGCCCGGTGGCTTTTCTTTTGGTTGCTGTCCCTTTGCCCTCGCGCGCAAAGGAGCAACATCGCCCTCCCGGATCTGGCTTCCGGGGCTGGCATGGCAACGAAGGACGCAGACAGCTGCGTCGACGGAGATCGTGGGGGGGCTCCATGAAGTGCGATCGCTGCGCGCCGGCCGTCGTGGATGGATGGGGCGGCGGCGTGACGGATGGGACATGGCGCAGGCCCCGGGCGGGGGCAAGACTGCGAAACTTCCCCCGGAGTCACGCCCATGTTGCTGCGCCTGTCATGCCTGCTGCTATCGCTTGTTGCCTTCCACGCCCCGGCGAAGGAAGCCCCGACGCGCGAACACTTCGCCACTCCCGGCCACGAAGCGGCGTACCACGACTGGCACTACACGCCCGTGGTGAAAGTGGGCGACATGGTGATCGTGTCCGGCATTCCTGCCGCCGGTCCGGGGACGTACGAAGAAAAGGTGCGCCGCATGTTCGTTGGGCTGGGCAAGCAACTGGCACAGGCCGGGGCGACCTATGCCGACGTCGTGGAACTGACGACCTTCCACACCGGCCCGACTGATCCACAGAGCTTCCAGGCCGAGTTCGCCCGCTTCGCCCCGATCCACCACGAGTTCTTCCCCGCGAACTACCCCGCGTGGAGTGCGGTCGGCACGAGCGCGCTGCTCGCACCCGGCGCGGTGGTGGAGATGCGCGCGGTGGCGATGATCGGATCCGGGCGTGCGCCCAAGGCGGACATTTCGAAGCCGAAGCCGCGCCCGGCTACGCCCTGAGCACGCGCTGGCGTCAGCGCGCCGCCGTGCCGCTGCGCTTGGCCAGCATGTCCTCGATCAGATCCAGGATCTCCGCAACGCTGATGCCGTAGGAGCCGGCCTGGCCGGCGTCGAAGGCCTGCTTCCACTCGCCGTAGCCCTCCAGGTAGGCCGGGTCGGTGGCGCCCTGGCCGACCCGTTCGGCGCCACTGCGTTCCAGTACCTGGCCGATGATCGGAAGATGGGCGAAGGTGGTGATGACGCCAGCAGGCAGACCGGGGTGGCGGATGCGCGCTTCGCTCACGCTGACGTGCAGGATCTCGCCACCGAGCGGGTGCGGATCGATGCGATTGATCGTCAGTACCGGCGTCTCCCTGGTGCCGCGGCCACGACAGCGCCAGTGTTGGCCGACGGCATAGGGGACAGAGGCAGGGGCGTTCGTCATGGAGATCGGAAGCGGCGGAAGGAGCTGCTCAGGATAGGCAGGGCATGGCGGGTTGTGCGCGACGCGGTGGCATGAAGGCTCGAATGACCCGATGCGGCAAAGTGGGGGCGATATCGGAGGGTGGAACTGGAACTCCTCGATGGTCGCCTAGAGCCGGTTGATCGGGTACGACACGCCTTGCGCACAAGGTCTGTAGAGCGTTGCGCGCCTCCCGTGGCCGACGATGGGCCTCACCGTTGTCCGGATCGGACCGCGCGCGGCGATATCTGACCTCGACGTCCGGCCTGCGCACGCACAGTGCCCGCCCTGGACACCCGAACTTCCCAAGGACTCTCCCAGCATGCCCCTCGACGCGAACTCCCGTTTCATCGCCGGGGTGTGCAGTGCTGCCGTCATCCTGCTGGCTACCTGGTTCCACGGCAATGGCAAGAATCTGGACAGGGCCCTATCGCATTGCGAGGCGAGCGGGGTTCAGGCGCAGCAACCGCGCGACTGCATCCCATGCGAGCGCGATGAGGGGTCGCACGCAGATGCACTGCGGGTGGATCACGATGCGCCGAGCCACGAGCTGCGCACGCACAACGCTACTCCGCGCTCGTAATCCCGTGCCAGCGATCTGCCGTCCGTCAGGCCCGACGTGGTGCGCCGAGTGGGTTAGCCGCCGATGCAGGGCGGCGCATTGCATGTGCGGATGGCAGTCTGCAGGGCGTCCGGTGTCGCGGCGTGCCGCCGGTCTCGTGATGCACGCCTAGAAGCGCGCCCCCACCGGCAGATAGCGCCATTGGCCCACCGGCATCTTCGACAGCGCGATGCGGCCAATCCTGAGCCGCCGGATCGACACGACCTCAAGCCCGCCTGCGCGGCAGCGATGGCTGAGCTCGCCCGGCTGTACGTCCTTGATCGCGAAACGCAGCCGCACCTCGTTCTGCCAGCTGACCTTGCAGGGCGCCAGTCCGCGGTCCTGGTAGGTGGCCACGTGGCCGATCCTGCTGAGGGTGTACGGGTCGGTGTTACCGCGGATCTCCACCACGAACTCCTGCTCGATCTCCGCATAGTCCTCGGTCAGGCGGCGCCACACACGGCCATCCTGGCTCAGCACCATGAGTCCGCTGGCCTCGGTGTCCAGCGGCATCAGTGGGGTCAATCGATGGAAATGGCGCTTCAGCGCACGCACGCCGCTGTCGTCCTCGGGCAGATGCGTGGCCGGGGTGGCCAAGGTGGCCGTATCCTGCCAGGCCATGCCTTCGGGTTTGTGCAGCAGCAGGGTAGCCGGCTCGGTGGCCGTGAGTTCGGCAGCCGGATCGATCTCCACGTGCTCGGTGGTGACGGGGTGTTGTGGCGCTTCCACCGTCTCACCATCCACGGTGACCCAGCCCCCTTCGATGTACTGCTCGGCCTCCGTGCGCGAACAGCCGGTGAGTTCAGCGACACGCTTGGCAAGGCGGATGGGTTCAGGCATGGGAACACCGGCGTTTCAGGGCCGCTAGTGTAAAGATAGCGGGGACGCCCCGCGTCGAATCTTCGTTCTTCATCTTCATTTTCATTTTCCCGCCAGGACCGCATGAAAACGCCACCAGGACTGCAAGCGCTGATCGATGACGGTGTGATCGACCGCGTGCTGCGCCCGCTGAAAAGCGGCAAGGAAGCCTCCGTCTACGTGGTCGATGCGGGAGGTGAAGTCCGCTGCGCCAAGGTCTACAAGGACATGGCGCAGCGCAGTTTCCAGCAGCGCACGCTGTACCAGGAAGGTCGCAAGGTCCGCGGCAGCCGCGAGGCGCGCGCGATGGGCAAGGCCACGCGCTACGGGCGCAAGCAGCAGGAAGTGGCATGGAAGAACGCTGAAGTCGACGCTCTGTACCAGTTGCGCGACGCCGGGGTGCGCGTGCCAGAACCGTTCGGTTATGTGCATGGCGTGCTGGTGATGGAGCTTGTCGCCGATGCCAGTGGCCACTCCGCGCCCCGTCTGGGCGAAGTGGACCTGACGCCGGAGCAGGCGCGCGACTTCCACCGTTTCCTGGTGCGCGAGGTGGTCAAGATGCTGTGTGCCGGCCTGATCCACGGGGACCTGTCGGAATACAACGTGCTGGTGGGAGGGGAAGGCCCGGTGATCATCGATTTCCCGCAGGTGGTCAGCGCCGCCGGCAACAACGCCAGTCGTCGCCTGCTGCTGCGCGACGTCAATGCCCTGACGGCGCGCCTGGGCCGCTACGCATCGGAGTTGCTGGATACCTGGTATGGCGAGGAGATGTGGGCGCTGTACGAAGCTGGCGCTTTGCGCCCGGATACAGAGCTGACCGGCCTGTTCGCCCACGACGCGTCGCGCGTGGATGTGGACAGCGTGCGGCACGCCATCGAGGATGCGCGACAGGAAGCGATCATCCGCCAGCAGGGCAGGGAAGCGGCCGCTGCGGAGTAACACGATGAGGGTGCGGGGCCGGGCGCAACAGCGCGGCCCTGGGCGCTGGCAAAACAAAAGGGCCTGCCTTGCGGCAGGCCCTTCGGAATGAGTGGTGGCCCGGGGCGGATTCGAACCACCGACACGCGGATTTTCAATCCGCTGCTCTACCAACTGAGCTACCAGGCCATGATCTGTCGCGGTGCGGCAGTGCCGGCGCGAAGAGCGGCAATGATACGGACCGGTCGAGGCGATGGCAAGCCGGACCGCCCCTGAATGGCGGGTCCCACGGCTGCCGCAGGCTGCGCCGGGCGGGGGCATCATGCGTCCTCGGGAGTGCGCCCCTCAACGCACCGACAGAGGACGACCATGAAACGCCTGATTCCCTTGGCCCTGCTGATTGCGACCGGATTGGCCGCCTGCGCGACCGACGGCCGGCAGACCGATGCCGAAAAACTCGCTTTCTACCGCGGTCATGCCGGGGAGCCGGTCAAGGACTTCAAGTATTTCGGCACGCTCAATGGCTGGACGCCGCTTGGCGATGGCGCGCTCGCCGTATGGACCAAGCCCAGCGAAGGGTATCTGCTGGAGCTGTCCGGCCCCTGCCAGGATCTGGACTACGCCACCGCCATCTCCGTGACCCAGTTCGGCGGTCGGGTGTCGGCAAAGTTCGATGACGTGATCCCCTTGGGGGCCGGCACCTCCAGCATCAATATTCCCTGCCGCATCGAGACCATCAGGCCATTGGACGTGAAGGCCCTGCGCGCCAGCCAGAAGGAGTTGCGCGAAGCCGCGGCCGTGGAGCGGGAAGCTGGAAAGCGTTGATTGCGCAGGGAAGCCCCCGCTTTCCTGACTACGTCCGTTGACGCGATGCTGGACCCTGCTGTCCGGGGAGGACAGAAAGGGTCGCGCAGTTCAGGATTCCGGTACGTACCCGGTCGGCTTGTCCGCGCCGCCGCCGAACAGGAACTTCTCGAGTTCCACTTCAAGGAAAGCGCGATGCTTGGGATCGCGCGGGGACAGCCGGTTCTCGTTGATCAGCATGGTCTGGTGAGCCAGCCAGGCCGCCCAGGCCGGCTTGCCGATGTTCGCGTAGATGCGCTTGCCCAGCTCGCCGGGGTAGGGGACGAAGTCGAGCCCTTCCGTTTCGCGTTGTTCGTACTGGCAGAAGACGGTGCGCGACATCGGTCAATTTCCCAACAGTTTGCGGATCGGCGCGGGCAGGCCCAGCTTGGCGAGTTCGCCGCACGCGACCCATCGCAGATCGTCATTGTCGCGCACCCTGCCGCGCAGGGCGACCCCGCGTACCCGCAGCGGCTGCAGATGCAGACGGTAGTGGCTGAAGGTGTGCACCACCACCGGCAGTTCCTCGGCATCGTCGTAGTGCCCCTGCACTTCGCGCGCGAACCAGTCGCGCATGCCTGTGTCGGTATCCGCCTGCGGCAGCGTCCATAGCGACGCCCAGATGCCGGTTTCCGGACGCCGTTGCAGCAGGATTTCGCCGTCGGCGTTCTCGAGCCACAACGCCACGGCTTCCCGCTCCGGTAGCGTCTTCGAGGGCTTGGAGGTGGGCAGTACGTCCACCAGGCCATCACGGCGCGCCACGCAGTCGTCCTGCTGCGGGCACACCACGCAGGCCGGCTTCGCGCGCGTGCACAGCGTGGCGCCGAAATCCATCTGCGCCTGCGTGAAGTCGGCCAGGCGGCCGTCGGGCACGTCGTGCAGGTGGGTTTCCGCCAGTGCCCACAATGGCTTTTCCACTGCCGGCAGGCCGGGCCAGCCGGAGATGCCGTGGAAGCGCGCCAGCACGCGCTTGACGTTGCCATCGAGGATGGGGAAACGGTCGTTCCACGCCTGTGCCAGGATCGCGCCCGCCGTGCTGCGCCCGATGCCGGGCAGTGCATGCAATACGTCGAAATCGCGTGGCAGGTCGCCGCCATGCTGCGCGACACACGCCTTCGCCGCCGCATGCAGGTTGCGGGCGCGGGCGTAGTAGCCCAGTCCCGCCCAGTGCGCCATCACGTCATCGGTGGAAGCCGCTGCCAGGTCGGGCAGGGTGGGAAAGCGATCGACGAAGCGCAGGAAGTACGGGATGACCGTGGCCACCTGCGTCTGCTGCAACATGATTTCCGACAACCACACGCGATACGGCGTGCGCGGATGCTGCCAGGGCAGGTCGTGGCGGCCGTGCCGGTCGAACCAGGCAAGCAGGCGATGGGCAAAGGTGTCAGCTGGCACCCAGCGCTTCCGGCAACAGCGCATCGACGAAGGCTTCTGCATCGAATACGCGCAGGTCTTCCACGCGCTCGCCGATACCGGCGTAGCGGATCGGGATGCCGAACTCGCGCGCCAGCGCGAACACCACGCCGCCCTTGGCGGTGCCGTCGAGCTTGGTGACCACCAGGCCGGTGACGCCGACGGCGGCATGGAACTGGCGCAGCTGCGAGAGCGCGTTCTGGCCGGTG
The DNA here is from genome assembly GCA_966210745.1 of uncultured Pseudoxanthomonas sp. GTDB lineage: Bacteria > Pseudomonadota > Gammaproteobacteria > Xanthomonadales > Xanthomonadaceae > Pseudoxanthomonas_A. The sequence goes on along the minus strand of CBIHLJ010000029.1, from coordinate 30,674 downwards.
GTGCCATCGATGACCATCAGCACTTCGTGTGGTGCGCTCTCGTCGATCTTGCCCAGCACGCGGCGTATCTTGCCCAGTTCGCTCATCAGGCCGGTCTGCGTGTGCAGGCGGCCTGCAGTGTCGGCGATCAGCACGTCGAAGCCGCGCGACTTGGCCGACTGGAGCGCGTCGAAGGCAACCGACGCCGGATCCGCATCCTGGCCCTGTGCGACCACGGGCACGCCGTTGCGTTCGCCCCAGGTCTGGAGCTGCGCGACGGCGGCGGCGCGGAAGGTGTCGCCGGCGGCCAGCATCAGGCTGTGGCCGTCCTGCTTGAAGCGGCGCGCCAGCTTGCCGATGGTGGTGGTCTTTCCCACGCCGTTGACGCCGATGGTCAGCACGACGAACGGCTTGCGGCTGGCGTCGATCACCAGCGGTCTGGCGACCGGCGTGATCAGTGCGATCAGGTCGGAACGCAGCGCCTTGAGCAAGGCCTGTGCGTCTGCGAACTCGCGCTCCTTCATCCGCTTGCGCAGGTCGTCGATGATGGCGGTGGTGGCGGGCACGCCCACGTCGGCGGTCAGCAGGGCGGTTTCGATCTCATCCAGCAGGTCGTCGTCCAGGCGCGGATTGCGCGTGAACAGGCCAGCCAGGCCCAGTGCGGCGCTGGTGCGGCGCAGGCGGTCACGCCAGCCGGGCTTGCCGGCCGGCGCAGCGGGCGCGGCATCGGCGGGTTCCGGCTCATCTGCGCGTGGCGCAGCAGCGGCGGGTTCGGACAGGGCGCCGGCATCGTCGTTGGGCTCGTCTGTCTTCGGCACCGCTTCATCCGCCACGGAAGCGGCGGCAGGGGGTGTGTCCGTCGGCAGCATCTCGCTTGGCGCGCGCGGGAAGGCGGCGGCGAGTTCCTCGGTGCTGGGGCGGGTCTGGGCGGCGTCCGGGCCGTCCTGGGGTTTCTTGCGGCGGAAAAAACCGATCATTTCAGGGGGTATCTCGAAGAGGGCGACATGCTACCACCCGGCTGTCGGGCGGCCGTGGACGCTGGGCTAAAGTGGGGCCGGCGGCGGCCGATATCGAGGCTGGAAACCCTGTGGAGTCATCGCATGACCCCCATCGCCGGCATCGCTACCTCCGGCCTGCGCGCGGCCTCGCTCGGCATGCAGGCCGCAGCGCACAACATCGCCAACCTGGCCACGCCCGATGCTGCGCGACAGGGCGTTGCGCTGTCCTCCGAGGCGATGGGCGGAGTGTCGGCGACGGTGGTCGAGGTGCCCGCTGATCCGGCCGCCCCGGTGGAGGATGTGGCGGCGATGCTGACCTACGAGGCGATGGCCGGCGCGAACCTGTTCGTGTTGAAGGTGGCAGGCCAGGCGCTGGGCGGTTTGCTCGACGTCAAGGCGTAGGCAGGATGGAGCCTTCTCCCCGCAAGCGGGGAGAAGGTGCCCGAAGGGCGGATGAGGGGCGCCCTTGGCGCCGAGTGTTTTTCGCAAATGAGCCAAAGCATCACGGACGTGGATCGTATTGGAGTCTTCCTGATGCGATGTCTCCGTTCGCCCCTCACCCGCCTTTGGCCCCCTCTCCCCGCGAGCGGGGAGAGGGGGATTCGCGCGGGCACTTGCTGACTACGCCGACAGTTCCAACAGCAATGCATTCAGCCGCTTCACGTAGCCGGCCGGGTCCTTCAGGCTCTCGCCCGCAGCCAGCGCAGCCTGGTCGAACAGCACGCGGGTCAGGTTGTTGAAGCGATTCGCATCGTTCTCGGCATCGAGTTTTGCGATGAGCGGATGTTCCGGGTTGAACTCGAACACGGGCTTGCTCTCCGGTGCCGTCTGGCCACTGGCTTCCAGCAGCTGGCGCATCTGCACGCCCAGGTCGCCCTGGCCCATCGCGAGGATGGCGGGTGAATCGGTCAGGCGGTGCGAGACGCGCACGTCGGCCACGTCCAGGCCCAGCACCGTCTTCAGGCGTTCCACCAGCGCTTCCTTGGCCTTGGCGGTTTCTTCGTGGGCCTTCTTTTCGTCCTCGCTGTCCAGCGCGCCCAGGTCCAGGTCGCCGCGGGCGACGTCGGCGAAGGACTTGCCGTCGAACTCGGTCAGGTAGCCCATCAGCCACTCGTCGATGCGGTCGGTGAGCAGCAGCACCTCGATGCCTTTCTTGCGGAAGATCTCCAGGTGCGGGCTGTCCTTCACCTGCGCGTACGCATCGCCGGTGAGGTAGTAGATCCGGTCCTGGCCTTCCTTCATGCGCGCCACGTAATCGGCCAGCGCCACGCTGGGCGCGCCGGAGGTGTCTTGGGTGGACGCGAAGCGCAGCAGGCCGGCGATCTTCTCGCGATTGGCGTAGTCCTCGGCCGGGCCTTCCTTCAGCACCTGGCCGAAGTTGGTCCAGAACACCTTGTAGTCTTCCGGCTTGTCCTTGGCCAGCTTCTCCAGCATGTCGAGCGCGCGCTTGGTCAGCGCGGAGCGCATCGAATCCACCACCGGGCCGGACTGCAGGATCTCGCGCGAGACGTTGAGCGACAGGTCGGATGAATCCACCACGCCACGCAGGAAGCGCAGGTACAACGGCAGGAACTGCTCGGCCTGGTCCATGATGAAGACGCGCTGCACGTACAGCTTCAGGCCCTTGGCGCCGTCGCGGTGGTACAGGTCGAACGGCGCGCGGCCGGGCACATACAGCAGCGAGGTGTATTCCAGCTTGCCTTCGACCTTGTTGTGGCTCCATGCCACCGGGTCGGTGAAGTCGTGGGCGATGTGCTTGTAGAACTCGGTGTATTCCTCGTCCTTGATCTCGGACTTGGCGCGCGTCCACAGTGCGCTGGCCTTGTTGACGGCTTCCCATTCGGGCGTGGCCGGCGCGTCGTCGCCGTGGTGTTCCTTCGGCATCTCGATCGGCAGGCCGACATGGTCGGAATATTTCTTGACGATGCCGCGCAGCTTCCAGCCATCGGCGAAGCCTTCCTCGCCTTCCTTCAGGTGCAACACGATGCGCGTGCCGCGTTCGGGTTTGTCGACTGTGGCCACCTCGAAATCGCCTTCGCCGGCGCTCGACCAGTGCACGCCTTCGCTGGCGGGCAGGCCGGCGCGACGGCTGAACACGTCCACGCGGTCGGCCACGATGAAGGCGCTGTAGAACCCTACGCCGAACTGGCCGATCAGGTTGGCGTCCTTTTTCTGGTCGCCGGACAGCGCTTTGAGGAAGTCACCGGTGCCGGACTTCGCGATCGTCCCGAGATGGGCGACGGCTTCATCGCGACTCATGCCGATGCCGTTGTCGTCGATGGTCACCGTGCGTGCTTCGGCATCGAAGCCGATGCGGATGCGCAGGGTGGGGTCTTGCTCGATCAGGCCGGGTTCCTTCAGCGCCTCGAAGCGCAGTTTGTCGGCGGCGTCGGCGGCGTTGGACACCAGCTCGCGCAGGAAGATCTCCTTGTTCGAGTACAGCGAGTGGATCATCAGCTGCAGCAGCTGCTTCACTTCGGCCTGGAAGCCCAGTGTTTCCTTGCGGGTTTCGGTGGTCATCGTGGACGTGCTCCTTGGATCGGTGTGCGGGCCGCAGGCGCGGCCGATGCATCCCGGTGTATGGGTATGGCCGCCGATTTCAACCCGCGATGTCCTGCAGGAGGGGCTTCAGCCCCGACCACGCCCAACAGGCGATGGGCCCTGGAACGGTGAATGCCTGGCGCGTTCCAGCGCACAGTCGGGGCTGAAGCCCCTCCTGCAGGGGTCGTATCATGCGTGGCATCCCGCTCTCCGGCTTCCTGATGGCCCGCAACGCTCGTCGCCTCTCTTCAACGTCTGCCTCCGCGCCGCGCGGCACCGGCCAGGTGCGGATCATCGGCGGGCGATGGCGCGGCACGAAGCTGGCGGTGCCGGACCGTCCCGGCCTGCGGCCCAGCAGCGACCGCGTGCGCGAGACCCTGTTCAACTGGTTGATGCCGGCATTGCCTGGCGCACGCGTGCTGGACCTGTTCGCCGGTACTGGTGTGCTGGGGCTGGAGGCGCTGTCGCGCGGCGCGGCGCATGCCGTGTTGGTGGAGCGCGACCCCGGGCTGGCCGAGGCGCTGCGCGAGGCAACGGCGAAACTGTCCGCGCCCGCCGAGGTACATGCGGCTGACGCACTGGCGTGGCTGGGCGGCCGTGGGGACGCTTTCGACCTGGTATTCCTGGACCCGCCCTTCGCCGATGGCCTGTGGGCGCGCGCGCTGGACGGGTTGGCGCCGAGGCTGGCGCCCGGGGCCTGGGTCTACGTGGAATCGCCGGCGGACGTCCAGCCGGGGGTCCCGCCGGCCTGGGCGCTGCACCGCGAGGGTCGGACGCGCGAGGTCCGCTACGCGCTTTACCGGACCCCGGCCGCGCAGCCCACTGCTACACTGCGCCCCGACGATCCGCCGGCGACGACTGAATGACTGTGGCGCGCACCCGGACGGCCGTATACCCCGGCACGTTCGACCCCATCACCAATGGCCATATCGACCTGATCGACCGCGCCGCGCCGCTGTTCGAGCGCGTGATCATCGGCGTGGCCGAGAGCCCGGGCAAAGGGCCCGCCCTGCCGCTGGCGCAGCGCGTCGCGCTGACCCGCGAGGCCGTGGCCAAGCATGCGCACGTGGAAGTGCAGGGCTTCGACGGCCTGCTCGCGCACTTCGTGAAGGACGTGGGCGGTGGCGTGCTGTTGCGTGGCCTGCGCGCGGTGTCCGACTTCGAGTACGAGTTCCAGCTGGCCAGCATGAACCGCCACCTGATCCCCGAGGTCGAGACGCTGTTCCTGACGCCGGCCGAGCAGTACGGATTCATCTCCTCGTCGCTGGTGCGCGAGATCGCCCGGCTGGGCGGCGACGTGTCCGGTTTCGTGCCGCCGGCCGTCGTTGCCGCGCTCAAGGCACAATGGCAGAAGCAAAGACAAGGCGCCTGAGCGCGCCGCGATTCCGACAACAGATCCAACAGGAGGGGGAACACCCATGAAGAACATCGCAACCCGCATGCTGCTCACCGCCTGCCTCGTGCTGCCGTTCGCGGCGTGCAAGAAGCAGGACGAAGCCCCGGCCGAACCGGCCGAAGTCGCCCTGGTCGCGCCGACCACGACCGAAGATGGCGCGTGGAAGGAATACCTGAGCAAGGTGGTCGACGCCAACATGGGCACGATCACCAACACGCCGTACGTGTACTACCTGCCCGCCGAGACCGATCCGGAGTTCGAGGCCAAGTATGGCCGTCAGCTGGAGCAGGCCAAGGGTGCCGTGGCGCGCGGCGTTACCAGTGGCAACCTGATCGCGTTCGGCTCGCCCTCCAGCGTCAAGATAGCCGACCTGGCCGTGGCCGCGTTCGAAGGCGTGGAAGCCGACACGTTCAAGGGCGTGCGCATCCTCTTCATCGGCAAGGCGGAAGACAGCGAGCGCGTGAAGGCCGCCGTCACCCCGAGCAGCGCCGAATACGTGTTCGTCGAAGCCAAGTGACCTTTCCGCGCGTGGCCGCTCCGGCGGCCACGCCTTGGCGGAAAGGCCATCCCCGCGCAGGCGGGGATCCAGTGACTTTCAGTCGCGCATCGCAGCCAGCCTGCAGCGACTGGACGCCGGGCTTGGTACTTCCGACGAATGCCGCGTCGAAAGTCACTGGGTTCCCGCCTTCGCGGGAATGACGGAACAAGATGTCCCTCAAGATCAACGAACTCTGCGTCAACTGTGATGTCTGCGAGCCGGCCTGCCCCAACCAGGCCATCTCGATGGGCGAGACGATCTATGTGATCGATCCGGCGCGCTGCACCGAATGCGTCGGCCATCATGACGAACCGCAATGTGTCGTCGTGTGCCCGGTCGAGTGCATCGACCCCGATCCGGCGTATCCTGAGACCCACGAAGCACTGCTGGCGAAGATGCTGCGGCTGCAGGCCGGCTGATCCCCTCGCGCGTCATCGCTTCGTGCCGGTTTCCGCAACAGGAGCGATCGTGATCCAACGCCGTCTTTTCGCATTGCTGTTCGTCGTCGCCTTCGCGCCTGCCGCGTGGGCGGCCGATGCTTCCCGCACTTCTGCGCCGCATCCCCCGGGCGTGGCCATCGCCAGCGCGCACGCGCTTGCCACGCAGGCCGGTCTCGATGTCATCGCTCAGGGCGGCAACGCCTTCGATGCCGCCATCGCGGTCTCGTCGACGCTGTCGGTGGTCGAGCCGATCAGTTCCGGATTGGGTGGCGGCGGCTTCTTCCTGCTGCACGACGGCAAGACCGGCAAGGACGTCTTCATCGATGCGCGCGAGACCGCACCCGCGGCGGCTACGCCGGACAAGTACCTTCTGCCGAATGGCGATTTCAACCGCGATCGCGCCGAGAACGGCCCGTGGGCCGCGGGCATTCCCGGCCTGCCTGCCGCCTTCGTCCACCTCGCGGCGAAGTACGGCAAGCTGCCGTTGAAGGCCTCGCTGGCGCCGGCCATCCGCACGGCGCGCGAGGGGTTTCCGGTCTATGCACGCATGGCGCGCGGCTACCAGGCCCGTCGCAACGTGATGGAGCGGTACAAAGGCACGCGCGCGGTATTCCTGGCCAGCGGTCAGCCGATCAAGGAAGGCGACCTCTTCAGGCAGCCCGACCTCGCACGCACGCTGGAGCGCCTCGCCGCGCAGGGCTTTGACGGTTTCTATCGCGGTGAGACCGCGAAGCTGCTGTTGGCTGGCGTGAAAGCGGAGGGCGGCCAGTGGACGGCGAAGGAATTGGCCGGCTACACGGTACGCGAGCGGGAGCCGCTGACGTTCAAATACAACGACTGGCAGGTGACGACCGCGCCGCCACCGTCGTCCGGCGGCGTGGCGCTGACGCAGATGCTGCAGATCCTCGACGCCTACGACCTGTCGAGGCTCGACGAGGCGCAGCGCACGCACCTGATCGTCGAATCGATGCGTCGCGCCTTCCGTGACCGCACCTTCTATCTCGGCGATCCCGACTTCGTCGAGATCCCGATGAAGACGCTGACCAGCCCGTACTACGCGGCCGGCCTGCGCGCGACGATCAACCCGCAGAAGGCGACGCCCAGCGACCAGTTGTCGGGCCAGCAGACGCCGCTGGAAGACGAGGAAACCACGCATTTCTCCATCATCGATGCCGAAGGCAACCGCGTCGCCGGTACGCAGACGGTCAACCTGCTGTACGGCTCGGGCCTGGTGCCGCCGGGCACCGGCGTGCTGTTGAACAACGAGATGGATGATTTCGCATTGAAGCCCGGCACGCCGAACGCCTTCGGGGTGATGGGCTACGACGCCAACGCGCCCAAGCCGGGCAAACGCATGCTCAGTTCGATGACGCCGACCTTCCTGGAGTCGCCGGACAAGGTGGCGGTGCTGGGCACGCCGGGTGGTAGCCGCATCATCACCATGGTGCTGCTGGGCATCCTGGGCTACGACGCCGGTCTGGATCCGCAGGCGGTCGCCGCCCTGCCGCGCTTCCATCACCAGTGGATGCCTGATCTGATCGAGATGGAGACCGACGCACTGAGTCCCGCGTCGCAGCAGGCGCTGGAAGCGATGGGTCACAAGTTCAAGGTGCCAGGCAACAGTGCACAGGGTGGCCGCGGCTCCAGCCACGTCTGGGGCAACCTGCAGACAGTGGAATGGAACAAGACCACCAACACGCTGCACGGCGGCAGCGACCCGCGCAATCCGGTCGGCGCGGCGAAGGTCGTGGAGTCAGCGGGCAAGCCCTAAGGGGGCTTGGCTTCTCTGTAGGAGCGACGTAAGTCGCGACCGGAGGAGTTGAGCGCAGGTGGCAACGATTCACCTTGCGTCGCCTGACCTGTCGACAAGAGGGCTCTTGGGTGGCGGTCGCGACTTACGTCGCTCCTACAGGGAGCAAATCGGGGCGTAGAATCGCCCCATGAAACTCTGGTCGCTGCTGGGCAATTCCCAGAAACTCGATGGGGGCGCGATGTTCGGCAACGCGCCGCGCGCCATGTGGGAGAAGTGGTCGCCGCCCGATGCGGAGAACCGCATCGAGCTGGCCTGCCGCGCGTTGCTGGTGCAGCCGCTCAGTGGCAAGACGGTGCTGTTCGAAACCGGCATCGGCGCATTTTTCGATCCCAAGATGCGTGCCCGCTTCGGTGTACAGGAAGAGCGCCACGTGTTGCTCGATTCGCTGCACGCGGCCGGCTTCTCGCACCAGGAGATCGACGTCGTGGTCCTCAGTCACCTGCATTTCGATCATGCCGGGGGCTTGCTGGCATCTTGGCAGGAGGGCAAGGCGCCGGAACTGCTGTTCCCCAATGCGACCTACATCGTCGGTGCCGAGCACTGGCAGCGTGCGCTGAAGCCGCATCCGCGTGATCGCGCCAGTTTCATCCCGGAACTGCAGCCGCTGCTGGAAGCCAGTGGGCGGCTCGAACTCGTTTCCGGTGAATACTCGCAGGCACTGGGCCAGTCCGTGCGCTTCAGCTTCAGCGATGGTCACACGCCAGGTCTGATGCTGGCGGAGATCGTCGGACCAGAGGTGGTGGACGGCCAGTCGCACGGCGGCGTCGTTTTCTGTGCCGACCTGATCCCCGGCCGCTCCTGGGTGCATGTGCCCATCACGATGGGCTACGACCGCAACGCCGAACTGCTGATCGACGAGAAGCGCGCCTTCCTGGAAGACAAGCTGGCGCGCAACGTCCATCTGTTCTTCACCCACGATCCGGGCTGCGCGCTGGCGCAGGTCACGCGCGACGAGAAGGGCAGGTTTGGCGTCGCCCACGAGGTCGCCGAGCTGCACGCGCGTACTCTGGCGGCGTGAACCGGTAGGAAAGTGGGAGCGACGTCTGTCGCGACGCGGTGGCTTGCCGTCGCGACTGACGTCGCTCCCACACCAGCAGAGGGCGTCAACCGATCCGCGTACCGAAGATGCGGTCACCTGCGTCCCCCAGACCCGGCAGGATGTAACCCTTCTCGTTGAGGCGCTCATCGATCGCGGCGGTGTAGACCTCCACGTCGGGGTGCACGGCTTCCAGCGCCTTCAGGCCCTCCGGTGCGGCGACCAGGAAGATGCCCTTGATCCGCTTCGCCCCGGCGCGTTTCAGCATGTCGATGGTGGCGATGAGGGTGCCGCCGGTGGCCAGCATGGGGTCCAGGATCAGCGCATCGCGTTCCTCCAGTCGCCCCGTCAGCTTCTCGAAGTAGGGCACGGGCTGCAGCGTTTCCTCGTCGCGCTGCAGGCCGACCACGCTCACGCGTGCGGCGGGTATCAGCGCCAGCACACCGGGCAGCATGCCCAGACCGGCACGCAGGATCGGCACCAGGGTGATCTTGGCGCCGGCGATCTTCTTCACCTGCACCGGGCCTGCCCAGCCCGCCATGGTCTCGGTGGTCAGCTCCAGATCGGCCGTCGCCTCGTAGGCCAGCAGCGTACCCAGTTCGGTCACCAGTTCGCGGAAATCCTTGGTGTTGAGACCGGCGTTACGCAGCAGGCCGATCTTGTGCTGGACGAGGGGGTGGCGGACTTCGACGGTCTTCATGGCGGGGCAGGGCAGCAGGAGATGCGGGAAGTCTGCATCAAACCCGGTGCTCCCACAAAGCAGAAAGCCGGCATGCGCCGGCTTTCTGCGTGGAGCGTGGCGGTGCCGCCGGTCAGAACGCCCAGCGCATGACCAACTGGTAGCTGGGGCCGGCCTCTTCGGTCTCCAGTTCGTACTCGTCGTAGTCGCGGTCGATCTGGTCCTGCAGGGTGTCGAACTTGTCGAAGAACTCGTCCTTGCTGGCATCCAGCAGGTTGTTGGCGCTCAGGCGCATCGACACGTTCGTGCCGAAGCGCTTCTCGACGAAGACGTCCAGTTCGCCGCCGTAGCGGATGATGGCTTCCTCGCCCAGCACGCGCGCGTAGGCATCGCCCTGCTTGCGGTAGGTTGCGCCGAAGCTTGCGCCCCAGGTCGGGATGTCGTGGATGAAGCCGATGTTGTAGACCGACTTGGCCTGGTCGTTGAAGCGGCGTTCGCCGAGGAAGTCATCGACCTTCGACTTTACCCACGAGTAGTTGGCGAAGACGCCGGTGTTCTCCAACCCGATGGCGGACAGCGGCGTGGACACGTCGAACTCGAAGCCGTAGACCTTGCCATCGCCGACATTGGAGGAGGTGTACAGCCAGCTCGATGCAGGCTCCTGCGCCATCGCATCGGCCAGGTCGACGGCGTCGCCATCCTCGATCATCTCTTCCCAGGTGTCCTGCATCTCTTCGCTGGGCTCGCCGGTATTGACGATCTCGATGAGGTCCTTCACGTCGCGATAGAAGAAGTTCAGGCCGACCACGCCCTTGCGACCAAGGCGGTGTTCGAAGCCGAGGTCGAGGCCGTTGGCGGTTTCCGGATCCAGCTCCGGGTTGCCGATGTAGTCGTTGTCGCCGAACTCGCCGTCCAGCAGGGCCGGAAGCAGCTCGTTGAAGTTCGGGCGCTTGATGGTCCTTGCCAGCGACAGGCTGACGCGGTCCGCATCGCCCAGATTCCAGCGCAGGTTCACCGACGGCAGCAGCTCGTTGTAGTCCTTGCTGACGCGGCCTTCGCTTTCCTCGTCCTCGAGGTATTCCACCTCGGATTTGGTGGTCTCATAGCGCAGACCGGCTTCCCACGAGAAGGCTTCGCCCTTGCCGCTGAGCATGATGTACGGGTCGAGGCGCTTTTCCTCGATCACAGAGGCCACGCTGCCGTCCAGCTCGTAGTCGGCCAGGGACGCCGGGGTCTCGCTCTCCTCCTCGGCTTCCCACTCATAGCTCACGAGCAGGCCTTCACGCTTCTTGGTGCGATAGTCCACGCCGAATTCCAGCTCGGCGCTGCCAAGCGGGCGCGCGTGTGTCAGCCGGAAGCCGGTTTCCGCGTCCTTGGCGGTCACGGATTCGGCTTCGTAGACGGTTTCGTCCCACTCGGCGTCCGCGGGGATGCTCCAGGTATCGTCCCAGTTCTCCGCGCCGCTCACGTAGACGTGTTCGCCCTCGGTGGTTGCCTGCGAATTCTCGAAACGGGCGTAGTCGACGCTCACGGCGGTGGTTCCGCCGCTCATGTCGAACCTGTACTCGGCACCGATGCCGTAGTTCTTCTGGTCGTACGGGTCACGGCCGGGTACACGCAGGTTGATGGTCTCGTCGTCGTCCAGTTCCTCCTCGAACGACACCTCGGTGACATCGCGGTCGGTCTTGACGTAGAAGGCATCGATGCTGAAGCGGCCGGTGTCGCCGACGTCCGCGGTGTAGGACAGGTTGGCCGAGTAGTCGCGGCCATCCTTTACTTCGGTCTGGTCTTCCCAGCTGACCTTCTCTTCCTGGGTATTGTCGGTGAAGCGGTCGGAGCGCTTTGTCTTGGCGCGATACCGGTCCTGCACGTTGATGCCGGCCAACAGGCGGCCCCCGAGCGCCTCGAACGACGTCACGGCGCCGAAGGTCGGGTTGATCTCGCCGTCATCCCAGCGATTCACGCCTACCCGGATGTAGCTGCCGGTGAATTCGTATGCGTCGCGCAGCACGATGTTGATCGCGCCGGCCATCGCATCGCCGCTGCGGTTGGCGCTGGCGCTGCGCTTGATCTCGATGTGGTCGACCATTTCCGCCGGGATGCGGTCGACGTAGAACGAGCGGTCGTCACCGGCACCCGGTACCTTCTTGCCGTTGATCAACACCTGGGTGTAGCCGCCACCCAGGCCGCGCAGCTGCACGCTGTCGTATTCCATGATGTCCGAGCCGACGAAGCCGACGCCGGGCACGCGCTTGAGCATATCGCCGACGGTGTTCGGCTCGAAGCGCTGGAAGTACTCCAGGTCGTAGACCAGGGTGGGCGCGATGTCATCGGTGCGGTCGCGGTAGGCGATTTCGCCTTGCACCACCACGGTGTCCAGTTGCTTGGGGTCGCCTGCGGCACCGGCGTCCGGCGCCTGGTTCTGTGCGGTGGCGGCGAAGCTGGCCGGCAGCAGGGCAGCGCAGAACAGCACCTGCGAGAGCGAGGCGGCCAAGGCATTGCGTTTCATCGTGTGTCGTCCCCGTGACGAAAGTAAACGGCACTTTGTAAGCACGTCACATGGCGGCAACATGACACGCAGGTTCCCGTCGCATGACAGGTATCCGCGTGTCGTCCGCTGACACGAAAGCGTCACGAAGCCTGCGTAGAACATGACCGTTTGTTGACGCCGTCATGTCATGGGGAAACCAGTGAAACCACGCCTTGCCTTGCTTGCCGTTCCGCTCCTGATCGCCGCATGCGGCGGAAAGCCCGCCACGCCGGCCGCATCTCCCGCGGAAACCAGTGCGCAGGTACGCGAGAAGGAGCCTGACGAGAACGTCGAAAAGGACCCGCTGCTCAGCGAAGCGAAGATCGCCCACGTCGTGGTGCCCGAAGCCTTCATCACCGCGGCGACGCCGGCCGAGAACGTCGATTCGCCTGCCAGCTGGCGGGCGGGAGACGGCACGCGCTGGCTGATCGCCACCGCCAAGGACACGCACCGCCTGGTCGTCTACGACGGCAGCACCGGCAAGCAACTGCGCACGGTCTCCGGTCCGGGTAGCGAGCTGGGCCAGATGCAGCGGCCGAACGGGATCGCGGTGATCGACGACCTCGTGCTGGTGGTCGAGCGCGACAACCGGCGCGTGCAGGTCTTCCGGTTGCCGGACTTCAAACCGCTGATCGTGTTCGGCATGGAGGATCTCAAGCAGCCTTATGGTCTGTGGGTGCGGCCGCAGAAGGATGCGTACGAAGTCATCGTCAGCGACAACTACATGTCGCCGCAGAACGAAGATGTGCCGCCGCCGCTGGCCGAACTGGGCCAGCGCTTCAAGCGCTACCACCTGCAGCGCGCCGAGGGCGGCTGGAAGGCAGTACTCGCCGGCACGTTCGGCGACACCGGGGAAGCCGGCGCGATCCACATCGCGGAGTCCGTATTCGGCGATGCGGCGAACGACCGCCTGCTGCTGGCCGAAGAGGATGTCGCCGTCGGCACCCGCCTGCGCGAGTACGGCCTGGACGGCACCTATCGCGGCCGCGACATCGGCGCGGACCTGTTCAAGGCGCAGGCCGAGGGCATGGCGCTGGCGCAGTGCGCGGGTGGTGCTGGCTATTGGATCGCCACCGACCAGTTCAAGGACCGCAGCGTGTTCCATGTGTTCGATCGCGTGACGCTGGCCTACAAGGGTGCGTTCGCCGGCAACAAGACCGCGAACACCGATGGCGTGTGGCTGGACCAGAGCGCCGACGCACGCTTCCCGCAGGGCGCGTTCTACGCCGTCGACGACGACCAGGCGGTGGCCGCGTTCGACTGGCGCGACATCGCCAAGGCGCTGTCGCTGCCGGAGTGCCGCGCCGAATGAAGCGTGCAGGGGACATGGGGATGAAGTGGGTGCTGGCCGTGCTGTTGCTGGGGACCTGTGCGACAACGCTCGCGCAGGAAGCGACGGCACGCCAGCCCGAACCGAACACGCGTGTGCCGAAGGGCGTGGTGCGCTATGCGCCGAGCGGCTTTCCGGACCGTATCGTGGCCTCGCCGACGCAGGAAGCCGCCTCCGGCTTCTCGGTGGCGTGGCGCACGGATACGAAGGTCGATGCGCCCGCGCTCGAGATCGTCGTCGCCGCTGACTCGCCCGACATGGGCGAGCCGCGCCGGATCACTGCGACGAGCACGCCGCTGAAGACCGAAAACGGCGAAGCCCATCACCATCGCGCGGACGTCGATGGCCTGCAGCCAGACACGCTGTACGCGTGGCGCGTGCAGGGCGACCGCACCTGGAGCGCCTGGCACCATACCCGTACAGCGGCCGACGCAGCTGCACCGCTGACACTGCTCTACTTCGGCGACACCCAGAACAAGAACGTCAGCCTCACCACCCGTGTCGTCCGCGAAGCGATGCGAACCGCACCTGAGGCGCGTTTGGCCTTGTTCGCCGGCGACCTGGTCAGTGGCGGCGATGGCGAGGACGACACCGAGTGGGGCGAATGGTTCGAAGCGAACGAGGTGCTTCCGACCTCGCTGGTCGTGGCGCCGGCGCCGGGCAACCACGAGTACTTCGAGGAGTTCGAGGACACGCCGCAGGAACGCCGCGTGCTGGGTGCGCACTGGCCGGTGACGTTCGCGCTGCCGGACAACGGCGTGGCGCAGGCGAAGCAGACCACGTACTGGTTCGATTATCAGGATGTGCGTGTGGTGGTGATCGACGGCACGTCCGCGCTCGACCTGGGCACGGCGAAGGCGCAGGCGGCGTGGCTGGATGGTGTCCTTGCAAGCGATCCGAAGCGCTGGAGCATCGTGCTGACGCACCAGCCGTTCTTCTCGCCGCGCGAAGGCCGCGACAACGTGCTGCTGCGCCGGCACCTGCTGCCGGTAATCCGCAAGCGCAAGGTCGACCTGGTGCTGCAGGGGCATGACCATGTATACGGTCGCCTGAAGAACGAAGCGCCGACACCCGTTTTCGTCGTGTCGGTCACTGGCGCCAAGCAGTACCGGCTCTCCGATGAAGCGCGCAAGACCATGCGGCCGGTCGCGGAAGACACACAACTGTTCCAGGTGCTGCGCTTCGACGGTCCGCGCCTGCGCTACGAAGCGCGCACGGCGACGGGTCGCCTCTACGATGCCTTCGACCTCGTCGATGGTGGTGTGGCGGGCAAGCAACTGGTCGAACACGCGGAAGGCCGCATCGACGAACGCACCTGCACCCGTGCCGAGACCCTGAAGGGCCGCACCGACCGGTGCTGGGAATGAGTCGCTTCATGTAGGAGGGGCTTTAGCCCCGACAGCCAAACCTTCTCCACCCACGGGTCGGGGCTGAAGCCCCTCCTACACGAGGTGTCCCATGCGTTTTGTCTGCCTGATGTTCCTGCTTGCCCTCTCCGCGGGGAACGTCCTCGCGCGCGAAGCCCACATCCGCCATCCGTTCCTCGCCCAGCAGCCCAAGGCCGCGCCGGAGGAGGTGCTGCTGGCCGTGGAGATTCCCGCCGGCAGCTTCACCAAATACGAAATCAACGACGAAGGGCTGGTCTTCGTCGATCGGTTCCAGTCGATGCCGGTGGCGTATCCCGCCAACTACGGCTCAATGCCGCGCACGCTGGCCGGCGACGGCGATCCGCTGGATGCACTGGTGCTGACGCGCGAGCCGCTGCATCCGGGCGTGCTGGTGAAGTTCCGGCCTATAGGCGTGCTGCGCATGCTCGACGACGGCAAGCACGACGAGAAGATCATCGGCGTGCCGACCGACAAGGTCGATCCTACCTATGCCGGCATCCGCGACCTGGCCGACCTGCCGGAGATCGAACGCCAGCGCATCGAGGCGTTCTTCCGCATCTACAAGGACCTGCCGAAGGGTCGCAATCCGGTGCAGCTCAACGGCTACGGCGATGCGAAGGAAGCGAAGGCGCTGATCCGCGGATCGCTGGAGCGCTTCACCGCACAACCGTAGGGTGGGCCTTGGCCCACCGGCCGGATCCAGACGGCGGGCCAAGGCCCGCCCTACGGAAAAGAAAAAGGCGAGCCGAAGCTCGCCTTTTTCGTGAAGCGTCCGCGGAGATCAGGCCGCCGCGGCCTGGCTGATGCGCGGACCTTCGCGCAGCGCCTTGCCCACCATGCCGACCAGCAGGTCAAGCTCCTCGCCGTCGATGGCGAAATGCGGGGTGAAGCGCAGCGAGTTGGCGCCGCCGTGGATGACGTTCAGGCCCTGCTGGCGCAGCCACTCCTCGGTCGAACCGGCGCCGTAGCACTTGAAGGCGGGCGACAGTTCGCACGAGAACAGCAGGCCGGTGCCCTGCACGTTGGTGATCAGGCCGCCGAGCTCCGCCTGCAACTGCTGCAGCTTCTGCACCGCTTCGACGCCGCGCTTGCGGATGTTCTCACGCACCTGCGGGGTCAGCTGGGCCAGCGTTGCGCAGGCCACGTCCAGTGCGCGCGGGTTGGTGGTCATGGTGTTGCCGTACACGCCCTTGCGGTACAGGCCGGCGGCGCGCTCGTTCACGGCGAGCACCGACAGCGGGTACTGCGCGGCGTTCAGCGCCTTGGAGTAGGTCTCCATGTCCGGCGCATCCAGGCCTTCGAAGCCGGGGTAGTCGACGATGGACAGCACGCCGTGCGCGCGCAGGCCGGCCTGGATCGAGTCGACCAGGAACAGGCTGCCGTGGCTGCGGGTCAGTTCGCGCGCGGCGGCATAGAACGCCGGCGGCACCGAGCGGCCTGGGTCGCCTTCGCCCATCACCGGTTCAAGGAATACGGCTTCGACGAACCAGCCCTTGGTCTCCGCATCGGCGAAGGCCTGCTTCAGCGCATCCACGTCGTACGGCGGGATGGCGATGACCGAATCTTCGCCGCGGTAGCTGGCCAGGTGCTGCTGGTAGGACTTGCGCGAGGAATCCGAATACAGCGCCGGGCGTTCGGTGCGGCCGTGGAAGCTGCCCTTCACCACGATGCGCTTGATGGTGCGGCCGGCGTGGCGGCCGTCCGGGTCGGTCATCAGCTTGCTGTTGATGTCGGCGATGCGCGCCGCCAGGCCGACGGACTCGGAGCCGGAATTCAGGCACAGGAACTTCGCGAACGGACAGCCGCCGCGGGTGTGGCCGATCTCCTTGCGCAGGGCGCGGTCGAAGCGCAGCTGCGACAGGCTGGGGGTCATGATGTTGGCCATCGCCTGCGGGCGGGCCATCGCCTCCATCACCGCGGCCGGGGTATGGCCGAAGCCGAGCATGCCGTAGCCGCCCGCGTCGTACAGCACCGCACCATTGAGGGTGACGACCCACGGGCCCCGTGCGGCCAGCGCGATGTAGGGGTTGATCGCGTCATCGGCGTAGAAGTTGACGTAGCCGGCCTGCACGGCACGCAACTGCTCGGCTTCGTCGAGGTCGAACAGTTCGGCGAACTCGTCCTTCAGACGCGCGTGCTCGGCGGCCGCGGCTTCGATGACGGCGGTCAGGTCCGGATGGGTCTTTGCCAGGCGCTCGATGGCGGCATCGTCCAGGCCGTGGGTCAGGCGCTGGCCGGTATGGGCGCGCAGGGGGGCGAGGGCGTCGATCAGGGCCATGGGACAGCTCCGGCTGGAAGGGCAAACCCCTATTATCTGGATAAACTCGTCATTTGACAGTTGTGAACTGCGCGGAATTCATGGATATTTCGTCGATTCGACGAATCGTGACCCCTGCAATGAAGCTCACCGACGCTGACCAGCAGTTGCTCTCAATGCTCCGTGAGAACGCGCGGGCGTCCACGGCCCAGATCGCGCGGCGGTTGAACCTGTCCCGGACCACGGTGCAGAGCCGGATCGAGCGGCTGGAACGCGAAGGCGTGATCAGCGGCTACACCGTTCGCGTCCATGACGAATACGACCGCAGCCACCTGCGCGCGCACATCATGATCGCCGTGCATCCCAAACAGATGACCTCGGTGGTCGCCGCCCTGCGTGCGATGCCGGAGCTGCGGGTACTGCATTCGGTCAGCGGCAGCCACGACCTGATCGCCATCGGCGCGGTGCCGACGGTCGGCGACATGGATGTGTTGACCGATCGTATCGGTGCGCTGGACGGCGTGGAGCGCACCACCTCGTCGATCGTGCTGTCGACCAAGTTCGAACGCTGACGACGGGGCGTCCCGGCGGGCTCCCGTACAATGCACGCCCCCGCAAGGCCCCGACCGTGAAGAAGTCCGATTTCCATTTCGACCTGCCCGAGGCACTGATCGCCCAGGCGCCGCTGCCAGAGCGTTCCGCGAGCCGGCTGCTCGTGGTGCCGCCAGGCGATGTGCCGTTCGCTGACCGCCATGTACGCGACCTGCCGGAATGGGTGCAGCCCGGTGATCTGCTGGTGTTCAACGACACCCGCGTGATTCCCGCGCGCCTGTTCGGCCAGAAGGAAAGCGGCGGACGTGTGGAGATCCTGATCGAGCGCATGTTGCCGGAGAACGCCGCGCGGGCGCAGATCGGCGCCAGCAAATCGCCCAGGCCCGGCAGCCGCATCCAGTTGGATGCCGGCGGCGAGGCGGAAGTGATGGGGCGTGACGGCGAGTTTTACCAGTTGCGCTTCCACGTGCCGGATTCGCTGGAAAGCTGGTTGCTGTCGGCCGGGCGCCTGCCGCTGCCGCCCTACATCCAGCGGGATCCCGGCAGGGACGACGACGAGCGTTATCAGACGGTCTTCGCGCGCGAGCTGGGCGCGGTCGCCGCACCCACCGCCGGTCTGCATTTCGATGATGTGCTGCTGTCGGCGCTGCGCGAACGTGGTGTGGAATTCGGCCACGTGACGCTGCACGTGGGTGCCGGTACCTTCCAGCCGATGCGCGTGGACAACATCCACGAGCACCACATGCACAGTGAGTGGCTCAACGTCGGCGCGGCGCTGGTCGAGCAGGTCCGCGCGACGCGCGCGCGCGGCGGCCGGGTCATCGCGGTGGGCACCACCGTCGTGCGCGCGCTGGAGTCGGCGACACGCCGCACAGAAGCCGGCGACGCCGAACTGCAGCCGTTCGCGGGCGAGACGCAGATCTTCATCTTCCCCGGCTTCCGCATCCGCAGCGTCGATGCGATGGTCACCAACTTCCACCTGCCGGAAAGCACGCTGCTGATGCTGGTCAGCGCGTTCGCCGGCAAGGACCGGATCATGGCTGCCTATGCGCATGCGGTGCACGAGCAGTACCGGTTCTTTTCGTATGGGGACGCGATGCTGTTGTTTCCGGAGTGCGACAAATGAGCTGTGTCGGCGTCGCCACGACATCATCAACACCGTCATTCCGGCGCAAGCCGGGCTTTCAACCGCCGAATGGCGGGTCATCCATGTTGCCGTTGCTGGTAGAAGCCAAAATCAAGATGGATTCCGGCTTGCGCCGGAATGACGGCGCTGGGAGCGGCGGATGCAGGCATGACGACGCGGGGTTGGCCGCATGAGCCGCATGTCCTTCGACCTGCTGACCACCGACGGCGCCGCGCGCCGTGGCCGGCTGACGTTCCCGCGTGGCACCATCGAGACGCCGGCCTTCATGCCGGTGGGCACCTACGGCTCGGTGAAGGGAATCCTGCCCGAGCACGTCGAGGATCTGGGTGCCGAGATCATCCTCGGCAACACCTTCCATCTGTACCTGCGGCCGGGCCTCGACGTGATCGGCGCGCATGGCGGCCTGCACGGGTTCGCGCGCTGGGACAAACCGATCCTCACCGACTCCGGCGGTTTCCAGGTGTTCTCGCTGGCGCACCGGCGCAAGATCACCGAGCAGGGCGTGACGTTCGCTTCGCCGGTGGATGGCAGCAAGGTGTTCCTGGGCCCCGAGGAGAGCATGAACATCCAGCGTGTGCTGGGTTCGGACATCGTGATGATCTTCGACGAGTGCCCGCCGGTGAACGTCGACGGCAAGCCGGTGGATCCGCGGGTGATCGAGCGCTCGATGGAACTGTCGTTGCGCTGGGCGGAGCGCTCGAAGCGCGCACACGAGGGCAATGACGCGGCACTGTTCGGCATCGTGCAGGGCGGCGTGCACCACGATCTGCGCTCGCGCTCGGCGGACGGATTGAAGGCGATCGGCTTCGACGGCTACGCGATCGGCGGCCTTGCGGTCGGCGAGACCGAGCAGGAACGCAACACGACGCTCGAACACACCTGCCCGCAGTTGCCGGCGGGCCAGCCGCGCTACCTGATGGGCGTCGGCCGTCCCGAAGACCTGGTGGAGGCAGTGGCGCGCGGCGTGGACATGTTCGACTGCGTCATGCCGACCCGCAACGCACGCAATGGCCACTACTTCACCTCGTTCGGCACGGTCCGGATACGCAACGCCAAGTACGAGCACGATCTGCAGCCCATCGAGCCGGGCTGTGGGTGCTATGCCTGCCGCAACGGCTTCTCCCGCAGCTACCTGCGCCACCTGGACCGCTGCAACGAGATGCTGGCCCCGATGCTGGGAACCCTGCACAACCTCTGGTACTACCAGCAGGTGATGGCGCAGATGCGCGCAGCCATTGCGGAAGGCCGGTTTTCGGATTTCCGGGCCGCCTTCTATGCGGCCCGGGGTGTGGACACGCCGGGCGGCTGACCTCCTTCACGCCGCAGAGTCGAGCTTGCTCGGCTCCGCACGGCTGACGTCCGGCCGCAGGCTGAAAGGCAGCGGAGCAAGGTCCGCTCTAGGTTTTTCCTGCGCTTGGGTGCCGATTTGCCCGCTGCGGGAACCAAAACCGCTCCGGGGCGGTCTTTTCCGGTCAGGGCCGGCGGGGTGGCCCGGGCGGGGTCTCCCGCTGCATGGCATAATCCCCGGCTGCTTTTCATACCCAATGGACAAGTCCATGAATCTGTTTGATTTCTTCGTCGCCCCCGTGATCGCGCAGGCCGCGCCGGCCCCGCAGGGCATGGGTGGCTTCGGTCTGCTGATGCCGATCGCCCTGATCGCCGTCATGTACTTCCTGATGATCCGCCCGCAGATGAAGCGCGCGAAGGAACATCGCTCGATGCTGGACAAGCTGTCCAAGGGCGACGAGGTCATCACCTCCGGCGGCATCGCCGGTACCGTCACCGATATCGGCGACAACTTCGTCACCCTGGAAGTGGCCGACAACGTGCGCGTGCGCGTGCAGAAGGCTGCCGTGGGCAACGTGCTGCCCAAGGGCACGCTGAAGTCCGCCTGATCCGCTTCTTCCGTTCCGCCGCGCCTGCGGCGGGATGGATTCCCGCTGTTCCGAACCACTGCTGAGCGCGTGCCCGGGAAGGGCCTGCGCGGGTCGCCACGATGCTTGAATTCCCACGCTGGAAATACGTCCTGATCCTGATCGTCGTGTTGGCGAGCGCGCTGTATGCGCTGCCCAACCTGTATCCGCAGGATCCCTCTGTGCAGATCACCGCCAACCGCGGCTTCGCCATCGACGCCGCGCTGCGCAGCCGCGTGGATGCCGCGTTGAAGGATGCGGGCGTGCAGGCCAAGGAGGTCGATACCGAGGCCGCCAGCATGCTCGTGCGCCTGCCCAGCCTGGAAGCGCAGACCACGGCCAATGACGCGCTGCGTGAGGCACTGGGCCAGGACTACCTGGTCGCGCTGAGCCTCGCCTCCACCGTGCCGGACTGGCTGGGCA
Source organism: uncultured Pseudoxanthomonas sp. (assembly GCA_966210745.1). GTDB lineage: Bacteria > Pseudomonadota > Gammaproteobacteria > Xanthomonadales > Xanthomonadaceae > Pseudoxanthomonas_A. The sequence continues at coordinate 9,714 of CBIHLJ010000029.1, read as the reverse complement.
ATGCTGGTGCACGTCCGATGGTGCAGGGCCTGGACCTGCAGGGCGGCGTGCACTTCGTGCTGCAGGTCGACCAGAAGGCGGCGCTGGACAAGCGTGTCGACGGCTATCTGGAAGATACCCGGGTCACCCTGCGCGACAAGCGTGTCCGCTATACCTCGGTCGAACGCCGGCCCAACAACAGCATCGTGGTGACGCTGGCGGATGGCGAAGACGTCGCCACCGCGCAGCAGGCGTTGGCGCAGACCCTGAGCTCACGCGGCAACACGGGCGGCACGCTGGCCACGGGTTCGGGCCTGACCTACCAAGCCGCCGGCAACAAAATCACCATCGGCCTGCCGCAGGCGGAGCTGGAGCAGATCGCCAGCGAAGCGATCGAGCAGAACCTGACCACGCTGCGCAACCGCATCAACGAGATCGGGGTGTCCGAACCCATCATCCAGCGCCAGGGCAACGACCGCGTGGTCGTGCAGCTGCCCGGCGTGCAGGATACGGCCGAGGCCAAGCGCCTGATCGGCGCGACCGCGACGCTGGAATTCCGCGCCGTGGTGGAAGGCAATGCCGCCGACGCTGTGGCCAGCGGCCGCATCCCGCCTGAGGCCAAGGTCTACCAGCTGCGCGACAACGCCGGTCCGGTGCTGTTGAACAAGCGCGTGCTGGCGTCCGGCGACGAAATGGTCAACGCCCGCGTGGGCGTGGACAACAACGGCCTGCCGGCCGTGGACGTGACCCTCAACAACATCGCCGGCCAGCGCATGTTCGACTACACCAGCGCCAACGTGGGCAAGCTGATGTCGGTGGTGTACATCGAACGCGTGCCGACCGTGACCATGGTCGACGGCAAGGAAGTGCGCAGCGTGCGCGTGCGCGAGGAAGCGCTGGCGCCGACCCGTATTGCCGGCGTGTTCGGCAAGAACTTCCAGACCACCGGGCTGGAGAAGACCGAGGCCGACAACCTGGCCAAGCTGCTGCGCGCAGGCTCGCTGGCCGCGCCGATGGACTTCATCGAAGAACGCGTGGTCGGCCCCAGCCTGGGCGCCGAGAACGTCGCGCGCGGCACCAAGGCCGTGGTGTTCTCCTTCGTGTTCGCGCTGGCGTTCTTCCTGGTGTACTACCGCATGTTCGGCCTGATCACCTGCATCGCGCTGCTGCTCAATCTGGTGATGGTGGTGGCGGTGATGTCGCTGTTCGGCGCCACCATGACGCTGCCCGGCTTCGCCGGCCTGGCGCTGACCATCGGCATGTCGGTGGACGCCAACGTACTGATCAACGAACGCATACGCGAGGAGTTGCGGGCGGGGGTACCACCCCAGGCCGCCATCGCGACCGGTTACGACAAGGCGTCCGGCACGATCTTCGACTCCAACATGACCGCGCTGCTGGCAGGCGTGGCGCTGTACGCCTTCGGCACCGGCCCGCTGAAGGGCTTCGCGGTGACGATGGTCATCGGCATCCTGACGTCTGTGTTCACCGCGGTCACCGTGTCGCGCGGCATCGCCACCCTGATCTACGGCGGTCGCCGCAAGATCAAGTCCATCGCCATCTGACGGGAGACAGAAGATGAGCCTTTTCCCGTTGCGGCTGATTCCGCATACCACCAACTTCAACTTCATGCGCGTGCGCTGGGTGTCCATCGGCATCGCGGCGCTGCTCGCCATCGCCGCGATCGGCGCCATCGCGTTCAAGAGCTTCAATTTCGCGCTGGACTTCACCGGCGGCACGGTGGTGGAGCTTCGCTTCCAGACGCCGCCCAACGTGGATGGGGTACGCGAGCGCCTGGAGGCCGGCGGTTATGGCAGCGCCCAGGTGCAGACGTTCGGTACCGGCAGCGACCTGCTGGTACGCCTGCAGCCCCGCGAGGACGCCGGCACGGCGGCCGGTGCCGAGGCCAGCGACCGCACCGCCCAGGACGTGCTGCGCCTGGCTTCCAGTGAAGGCAACACGGCGACGGTGATGCGCAGCGAGTTCGTCGGCCCGCAGGTCGGCAAGGAACTCGCGCTCAACGGCCTGTACACGCTGCTGTTCGTGGTGGTGGGTTTCCTGATCTACATCGCCGTGCGCTTCGAGTGGAAGTTCGCGGTCTCGGCGATCGTCACCACCCTGGCGGACGTGCTGATCGTGGCCGGCTTCTTCGCCTTCAGCGGCATCGAGTTCGACCTGACCATCCTGGCCGGCCTGCTGTCGGTGATGGGCTTCTCGATCAACGACAAGATCGTGGTGTTCGACCGCGTGCGCGAGAACTTCCGCAACCTGCGCGCCGAGCCGATGGAGATCCTGAACCGCTCGATCAACCAGACGCTGTCGCGCACGATCATCACCTCGTTCGTCGCGTTCCTGACCGTGTTCGCGCTGTACCTGTATGGCGGCGGTTCGCTGGAAGGCATGGCGCTGTCGCAGATGATCGGCATCGTGCTGGGCACCATCTCGTCGATCTTCGTGGCCTGCCCGCTGCTGACCATCGGCTTCCTGACCGTCACCAAGCAGGACCTGATGCCCAAGGCCAAGGACGAGGCGCTGCTGGCGCGTCGTCCGTAAGCGAGGCGTTCAACGGAAAGAAAAAGGCCGCGCATTGCGCGGCCTTTTTCTTTCCGTTGTCTTGTGTAGGAGCGACGTCAGTCGCGACCGCACGGCTGGACCATCGGATGGATCGGCGAGACACGACCGGCTGGGATCGGCGCGTGCAGCGGGTGTCCCTGGCGCGCTGGATGCGCGGTCGCGACTTACGTCGCTCCTACAACGGCCCACACACTGAGCGTCACGCGTTGAACGCCGCCGCGTAACCCGAGCCGACGATGGTCTTCTGCAGCGCTTCGGCGACCTTGAGGTTGCCGGCCACGATCTGGCGGGGCAGCGCGGTGCGGCCATCGATCTTGCCGAGCGCGGCGCCACGGAAGTCGCAGACCTTGCCGCCGGCTTCGCGGACCAGCAGCACGCCGGCGGCGATGTCCCAGTCCTTCACGCCGGCTTCGAAGTAGGCATCGGCACGACCACAGGCAACATAGGCCAGGTCGAGCGCGGCCGATCCGGTGCGACGGATATCCTCGGCGTGCACCAGTAGCTCACGCACGCATTCCAGCTGCGCACCGGCGCGGGCGCGTTCGCGCGGCGGGAAGCCGGTGGTGATGACGGTGCCGGCCAGTTCCTTGCGGTCGGCCACGCGGATGCGGCGCTCGTTGAGCTGCGCGCCGGCACCGCGGCTGGCGGTGAACAGGTCGTTGCGCAGGGGGTCGAAGATCACCGCGTCGGTCGGTTCGCCGTTGTCCACCAGGGCGATGGACACGCAGTAGTGCGGGAAGCCGCGCAGGTAGTTGCTGGTACCGTCCAGCGGGTCGATGACGAAGGTGTAGCGGCCGTTGATCTGGGCGCCGCTCTCCTCGCCCACGAACCCGTAATCCGGATAGGCGCGGCGCAGTTCCTTGATGATCACCTTTTCGGCGTCGGCGTCCACTTCGCTCGCGTAATCCATCCGCTCCTTCTGCACCACGTTGAGTGCATCCAGCTTGTTGATGCTGCGCAACAGCACGTTGCCTGCCAGGCGGGCTGCCTTGGTCATGACGGTGACGACGGGCTTCTGCATGCGAACGAACCTCGGACAGGCGTGGGGTGGGGCGAACAAGTGGAAAAGAGCAGCACGGCGCGTAGACCGGCCCGCGCAGTTTACCATTTGCCCCCATGAACACGCCCGTTTCCTTCATCGATCCCGTTTCCCTGGCCGCCTCCGCCCGCCTGCGCGTGGTGCTGGTGGGCACCCAGCACCCCGGCAACATCGGTGCGGCCGCCCGCGCGCTGAAAACCATGGGTCTGGCGCGGCTGGTGCTGGTGGCGCCCGAGAACTACCCCGCGGAAGAGGCGTACCGGCGCGCGGCCGGGGCCGACGACCTGTTGGCTGATGCCGCCGTGGTCGCCACGCTGGCCGAGGCCGTGGCCGACTGCCAGCTGGTCCTGGGCTGTACCGCCCGCAGCCGTCGCGTGCAGTTGGAAGAACATGCGCCACGACAGGCAGCTGCACTCGCGGTCGGCCGAGCCGCGGCAGGGGGCGAGGTGGCGCTGGTGTTCGGCCGCGAGCGCACCGGGCTGAGCAACGAGGAACTGCAGCTCTGCCACGTCGCCGTGCACATCCCCGCGAACCCCGAATACAGCTCGTTGAACCTGGCGGCCGCCGTGCAAGTGCTGGCCTACGAACTGAGGATGGCATTGCTGGATGGGGCGCCGACAACAGCGGCCTCCCCGGCCCACCCGGACGACATCCCCGCAAGCCATGCACACATGGAAGGGTTCTTCGCCCAGTTGGCCGATACGCTGGATGCGATCGACTTCCACAAAGGGCGCGCGCCCGACTCCGCGATGCGCAAGCTGCGTCGCCTGTTCGCCAAGGCCGACCTTAACGAACAGGAGGTCCGCCTGCTGCGCGGCATCCTCGCCGATGCACAGCGCATGGCGCGGTTGGCGGGCGCTGGCGGATCCGGATCACTGTCTTAAGCTCACGTTTTCCGATAGGCTGCCGCCATCGTTCTGGCGGGCGTCTATCGTTGCGTACAACCTGGTTCAGCCTGGCGCTGGCCGCGATCGGCGCAGCATTGCTACCCGCAAGCATCGCGCCGGCCAGCGCTGCCGGAGACGAGCGCGTCCTGGTCCTGGGGCGCATCAGCGACGATCCGAAGGCCCACTACGAGCAACTCAAGCCGCTGCTCGACTACGTGGTGCCGCGGATGCGCGACGTGGGCATCACTGAAGGCCGCATCCTGATGGCGCGTGATGCCCAGCAGATGACCAGCTACCTGCGTCGCGGCCGGGTGGATTGGGTCACCGAGACGGCGGGCACCGGCATGCGGCTGCAGGAGCGCGCGGGCGCACGCCCTATGCTGCTGACGGAACGCGGGGGCGTGAGCCGCTACCACGGTGTGTTCTTCGTCCGCCGCGACAGCGGGCTGGAGCGGCTGGCCGATCTCAAGGGCCGCACGGTGGCCTTCCAGAACACCGCATCGACCAGCGCCTATTTCGCGCCCTCCGTGGCCCTGATGGAAGCGGGCCAGCGGATGGAGATCCTGCTCTCCCCCATGGACCGACCCTCTGCCGATTCGGTGGGCTATGTGTTCGCGAGGTCCGAGCTCAACATCGCGGCGTGGGTGCACAAGCGTCTGGTCGATGCCGGCGTGGTCAGCAACCTCGACTGGGACGATGTGCGCCGCATGCCGCCGGGCTTCAGGCGCGACTTCCGCGTGATCCACGAAACCCAGGATTTCCCGCGCGCACTCGAGATGGTGCGGGACGACCTCGACCCCGCGGTGGAAGCGCGCCTGCGCGAGGTGTTGTTGGAAGCCGCAAACGACCCGGCTGCCCGCGACGCGCTCAACGTCTTTTTCCGCACCACCCGCTTCCTGCCGGTGGATCCGGCATCGCAGCAGGCGCTGGACAACCTGCGCCGTGGCATCGCCCGCGTCAGGGAGCAGGTCGAGTGAGAGCGCTACGCTTCGGCCTTCAGGCGCGCTTCCTGGTGGCGATGGCGATCATGCTGGTCGTGGTCATGGCGCTGCTCGCGACACTGCTGCAGCGCCAGAAGATGATGCAGCAGGAAGTCGCCGATCTCGGGCGCGACGCCATGCATGGCATGGTCGAGGACAGCCTGCGCCGGCACGGCGAGGCCACGGTGGACCAGTTGGGGGATGCGCTCGCCAACCCGCTGTACTACTTCGATCTGGACGCCATCGGCAGCATCGTGCGTTCGGCACAGAAAGAGCCTGACGTTAGTTACGTGCTGGTGTACGACAACCAGGGCAGGATCATCCATGACGGTACGGCGGACATCGCCGTCTATGGGCAGACGATGACCGACCCGTTGGCCTACGAGGCCGTCAACGCGCGCAGCATGCATACGCAGTGGTCGGCGCAGATCGTGGACGTGTCCGAACCCATCATGATCGGCAGCGAACGCATCGGCGGGGTACGCGTCGGGTACTCGGTGGCCTCCGTGCGGGCGTACGAGGAGAAGGCCATCGCGGCCGCGCGGGCGCGCCTCAACGAACTCGGCGCGCGCCACCTCGGCTGGATCGCCTTGCTGCTGGCCGCGCTGGTCGCGGCCTGCGTGGCGACCATGCTGTATGTACAGCGCACGCTGATCCGTCCTGTCCGGCAACTCGCGCGCGCGGCGCACGACATCGAGGTAGGCAACTACAACGGCGAGCGCATGACCAGCGAGCGCCAGGACGAAGTCGGCGAACTGGTGCGCGCATTCGGCACCATGAGCGACAGCATCGCGCGGCACGACCGCGATGTGCGCCGCATGGCGTACACCGACTCGCTGACCGGGTTGACCAATCGGCTGGCGTTCCGCGAAAGCCTCGATCACCGACTGATGATGCTGCGTGGCGCGGGGCGGCAGCTGGCCCTGCTGTTCGCCGATATCGATGATTTCAAGCGCGTCAACGACACCCTGGGTCACGAGGCGGGCGACGAAGTACTGCAGCTGTTCGCGCACCGCATCCGCGATGCCGTGGAGCAGATGGGGGGCGATGATGCCTTGCTCGCCCGCTTCGGTGGCGACGAGTTCGTGATCCTGATCCAGGACGGCGACGTGCGCGGCAGCGCCACGCGCCTGGCGGAGAAGCTGGTGGCCGAGCTGGGCCGTCCCATCGTGGTGCAGGACCGCCAGGTCTTCCTGGGTACCTCCATCGGCATCACCTTGTTCCCGGAAGACGCCTCCGGTGCGACCGCGCTGATGAAGAACGGCGACATCGCGATGTACCAGGCCAAGGTGGCCGGCAAGAACTGCTACCGCTTCTACAGCCGTGCGATGGACCAGGCCGTGGAGCGTCGCGTGCGCATGGAGCAGGAACTGCGCGGCGCGTGGGAGCGTGGCGAACTGAGCCTGATGTACCAGCCGGTGTTCCGCATGGCGGACAGTCGCATCGTCGGTGCCGAGGCGCTGCTGCGTTGGCAGCATCCGGAGCTGGGCATGGTGGCGCCGTCCGTCTTCATCGACGTGGCCGAACAGAGCGGACTGATCGAGAGCATCGGCCCCCGCGTGCTGCGTGCTGCCTGCACTGCAGCCGCGCGCTGGGGTACCGATCGCGATGCGCTGGATCCGCTGTTCGTCTCGGTCAACGTGTCGCCGCGCCAACTGCGCAGCGGCGACCTGCCGGACGTCGTGGCCGAGTGCCTGCGCGATACGGGGCTGGCGGCATCGCGGTTGCACCTCGAGCTCACCGAGACCGCCGTCATCAGCGACGAGGCGCACGCCAGCGCGCTGCTGGCCACGCTGCATCGCACCGGCGTGAAGGTCTGGCTGGACGATTTCGGCACCGGTTTCTCAGGCCTGAGCCATTTGCGCCGCGTGCCGGTGGATGGCGTGAAGATCGACCGCAGTTTCATCGCCGACATGCTGCGCGACCCGGACGATCTCGCGCTGACCACGGCCATCATCGCGATGGCGCATTCGCTCGGTATCACCGTGGTGGCGGAGGGCGTGGAGAAGGAAGGCCAGTTCAACCTGCTGCGCGAGCGCGGCTGCGATCTGGCGCAGGGCTACTGGCTGGGGTATCCGGTCACAGCGGCCGAGTTCGCGCAGCTCGTGGCTTGAAAGAGGGCGCGTTGTTGGAGCGATGTAAGTCGCGACCGTGCGCCATGACATGACGCGATGGTGCATCGCCCGACTTTCCTTGCGCGCTCCTTTACCCAAGACATTCTGATTGCTTCGGTCGCGACTTACGTCGCTCCTACAAAAGCAGGAAGCGTCAGAACCACCGCGCGATCAGCGCGCTCGTCGCTTCCACCAGATTGCCGGACAGGAAACCGAACACGATGACCGCGATGCTGCCCGTCACCCAGGCCACCAGCAGCAGCGCGCCGTCGCGTTCGAGCAGTGCGAAGGCGAACAGGAGCAGCAGGATGCCGAACACGTAGTTGGTGAACGGAATGGGTAGCGCCAGCAGCAGGCCCAACAGGATCAGCAGCAGGCCGGTGAAACTGAGCGCGATGCGGTTGTCCAGGAATGCGGACATGCGGGGACGTACCAGCTTCTCCAGTCGGTACAGCCACGGCGCCATGCGCTGGCGGAAACGCATCATCGCGCTGCGATGAGGACCACGGCGGGCCAGGAACTGCGGCAGCCACAACTTGCGCATGCCCAGCAGCAGTTGCGCGCCCACCAGGATCACCATCGGGCCGCCGATGGCGCCGCCCACGCCAGGGACCGGGATGAAGGCGGGGAGTACGCCGAGGAACAGCAGCATGCCGAAGGCGGCGGGACCGAAGTCCTTCAGCAGGTCGCCCAAGCGCAGTACATCGTCTGGATCGCCGGTGGCGAAGCCGTCCAGCAGGGCGACTGTGCTGGTATGGGGTGTCGCATCGGGAGCCATGTCAGACGGCCAGGTCTTCGCCGTCGGTTTCCGGCAGCTTCTGCAGCAGCAGCTTGTCGATGCGTGCGCCATCCAGGTCCACGACCTCGAAACGCCAGCCCGCCCAGTCCAACCGCTCGCCGACATGCGGGATGCGGCCGAAGCGCTCGATCATCATGCCGGCGACGGTGTTGTATTCGTCATCGTCCGGCAGCGCCACGCCGCCGAGCAGCTCACGCAGGTCATCGTTCGGCAGCGATCCGTCCACCAGCAGCGAACCATCGTCGCGCACCACCACCAGCGGCGCATCCTCGGTGTTCTCGCTGGCCTGCAGGCGGCCGACCACCGCGCCCATCAGGTCGCTGAGGGTCACCAGGCCCTGGATCTCGCCGTACTCGTCGACCACCAGGGCCAGCGACTGCTGTTCTTCGCGGAGGATCTCAAGCAGCTTCATCGCGTGGGTGGATTCGGAAACGAACAGCGGGTCGCGCAGGTCGCGGAATATCTCCGGCGAGGGATCGGCGAAGCGGTCCAGCAGCGTCTTCACTTCCAGCACGCCGACCACATCCTGGTCGCTGCCGCGGTAGACAGGGAAGCGCGAGAACTGCGATTCCCGCATCGTTTCCAGGTTCTCGCTGTAGCTGGCGGCCACATCCAGCCAGACGATCCGCTTGCGCGGCGTCATCAGGCTGTCGGCAGTACGGTCGCCCAAGCGCAGGACGCGGTTCATCATGTTGCGTTCGTCGACGTCGATGACGCCCTGCTCGTGGCTTTCCGTCACCAGCATGCGGATCTCTTCTTCGGTCACCGCGTTGCGGTTGTCGTCGCGAATGCCGAGCATGCGCAGCACGCCGCGGTTGATCGCGCCCAGCACGAACACCACCGGCCGCGCGATGCGCGACAACCAGTCCAGCGGAATGGCCACGGCCGATGCGATGACTTCGGCATTGGTCAGCGCCAGGCGCTTGGGGATCAGTTCGCCGAAGATCACCGAACTGGCGGTGATCAGCGTGACCGCAGATGCGGTACCGATGGCGGTCGTATAGCGCTGGGCGTCGGGCCAGATGCCGGCCAGCCAGCCGGCGATCATCTGGCCGATGGCATCGCCACCGAACATACCGGTCAGGATGCCCAAGCCGGTGATGCCCACCTGCACAGTCGACAGCAGATTGTCGGGATGCTCGGCCAGGTGCAGGGCGACGCGGGCGCCGCGGCTCTCCTGCGCCATCTGTTTCAACTTCAGTTTGCGCGAAGTCATCAGGGCCATCTCCGACAGGGCGAAGAAGGCGTTGATGACGATCAGGAACGCGACGATGAGCAGCTCAAGCACGGCAACCTCCGTTCAGGGCGGGGAGGGCCGGCAGGGCGGGCGGGAGATCGGCTA
>CBIHLJ010000028.1:0-54839 GCA_966210745.1 uncultured Pseudoxanthomonas sp. | reverse complement strand
TCGGCGTGCAGGTGCAGGTGATCAGCACGGTGCCGGTGATGTTCAGCTACTGGGCCAAGCCGCACCACGCGTTGGAGCTGCACCAGGCGCTCAACGATCACACCGCCGCGGCCTGCCGCGACTATCCGCGCCACTACGCCGGGATTGGCACGGTGCCGCTGCAGTCGCCGCGCCTGGCGGTGCAGGAGCTGGAACGCTGCATGGACCAGTTGGGCCTGCAGGGCGTGCAGATCGGCAGCCATGTCAACGACTGGAACCTCGACGCGCCGGAGCTGTTCGAGTTCTTCCAGGCCGCCAGCGAGTTGGGCGCCGCGATCCTGGTGCATCCGTGGGACATGATGGGCGCCGCGTCGATGCAGAAGTACTGGCTGCCGTGGCTGGTCGGCATGCCCGCCGAGCAATCGCGCGCCGCGTGCAGCCTGATCTTCGGCGGCGTGCTGGAGCGCCTTCCGCAGCTGAAGGTATGCTTCGCCCACGGCGGCGGCAGCTTCCCCTACACCATCGGTCGCATCGAGCACGGCTTCAACATGCGGCCGGACCTGGTGGCCACCGACAACCATCGCAATCCGCGCGAATACCTTGACCGGGTCTATTTCGACTCCTGGGTCGCCGATCCGCGCGCACTGCGTTACCTGCTCGACACCGTCGGCCACGAACGCGTGATGCTCGGCACCGACTACCCGTTCCCGCTAGGCGAACAGGAACCCGGCGCCGGCATCGCCGCGCTGGGCCTGGACGACGTGCAGCAGGCGCGCCTGTATCACGGCACCGCGCTGGAATGGCTGGGCTTGCCCGCCGCGAGGTTCCTTTGAACCTCGGCCGTGGGAGCGACGTCAGTCGCGATCGCATACCAAGGGTGAATCCTCATCGCGACTGACGTCGCTCCCACAACCACATACCCAGTCCATCTACACGTCCATGACCGACCCGCTGTCCCGCACCCACATCATCGCCCTCGACGCCGCCGACCCGCTGCGTGCGCTGCGCAACGACTTCCTGATCCCGCGCCACAAACACAACGACCAGGTCTACTTCTGCGGCAACTCGCTCGGCCTGCAGCCGAAGGCCGCACGCATTTACATCAACGAGGTGCTGGACAAGTGGGCCAACGAAGCCGTCGAAGGCCACTTTACCGGCAATGCGCAATGGATGACATACCACGAACTGGTGCGCGAACCGCTAGCGCGCCTGGTCGGTGCGGAACCGGCGGAGGTGGTGGCGATGAACACGCTGACCGCCAACCTGCACCTGATGATGGTCAGTTTCTACCGCCCCACCGCGGAGCGCCCTGCGATTCTGATGGAGGCCGGCGCATTCCCGTCCGACCGGCATGCGATGGAATCGCAGGTGCGATTCCATGGATTCGACCCAGCGACCGATCTGATCGAAGTGGAGCCGGACCTGCCCGATGGCACGCTGTCGATGGCGGCCATCGAGCGCGCCATTGCCGTACACGGCCCGCGCCTGGCGCTGGTGCTGTGGCCGGGCATCCAGTACCGCACCGGGCAGGCGTTCGACCTTGCCGAGATCGCGCGGCTTGGCCATGCCCAGGGCGCCGTCGTCGGCGTCGACCTGGCGCACGCGGTCGGCAACCTGCCGTTGCAGCTGCACGACAGCGATGTCGATTTCGCCGTGTGGTGCCACTACAAGTACCTCAACTCCGGACCGGGCGCCGTCGCCGGCTGCTTCGTCCACGCGCGCCACGCGCATACCGACCGTCCGCGCTTCGCCGGCTGGTGGGGCCACGAGAAGGAGACACGCTTCCGCATGGGGCCGGCGTTCGTACCCACGCCCGGTGCCGAGGGTTGGCAGCTCAGCAACCCGCCGATCCTCGGGCTCGCGCCGCTGCGTGCATCGCTGGAACTGTTCGAGAAGGCTGGCGGCATGGAAGTCATCCGGACCAAGTCGCTGAAGATCACCGGGCTGCTGGAAGCGCTGATCCAGGCACGGCTGTCGGACGCACTGCAGATCATCACGCCGGCCGACACCGCCCAGCGCGGTGCGCAGCTGTCATTGCGGGTGATCGGCGGACGCGAGCGTGGCCGCGAACTGTTCGAATACCTGCTGTCCGTCGGTACCGTCGGCGACTGGCGCGAACCGGACGTGATCCGCATCTCGCCCGCCCCGCTCTACAACCGCTACATGGATGTCCACCGCTTCGTCGAGGAAGTCGAGACGTGGCGGGGGTTCTGATCCGGAGAGACGCTCTTGGGCATTGAGCCACAACGACACATCACGATCATCGGCGCCGGCCTCGCCGGCGCGCTGCTGGCCACCCTGATGGCGCGCGCCGGCTGGCGCGTGGAGGTGTTCGAAAAACGCGGCGACCCGCGTGTGCAGGGCTACGCCGGTGGACGCTCGATCAACCTGGCACTGACTGAACGTGGCCGCCATGCGCTGCGGATGGCGGATGCGGACGATGCGGTGATGCGGCAGGCGGTGATGATGCGCGGGCGCATGGTGCATGCCCTCGACGGACGGCTGCAGTTGCAGCGCTACGGACGCGACGACTCCGAGGTCATCTGGTCGATCCATCGCGGCGACCTGAACATCACGCTGCTGGACCTGGCCGAACGCGCAGGGGCCGTCATCCAGTTCAACCGCCGGTTGGAATCCGTGGATTTCGATGCGCGCATCGCCCGCTTCGTCGATGAGCGGGACGGTGGCGTCCATCCTGTCGGGTTCACCGCCCTGATCGGTGCCGACGGTGCCGGTTCATCCTTGCGTGGCGCCATGCAGCGACAGGAGGATCTCGGCGAACGCACCGAGTTCCTCGACCACTCCTACAAGGAACTGGAAATTCCCCCCGCCGCCGACGGCAGCTTCATCATGGAGCCGAATGCCCTGCATATATGGCCGCGCGGCCACTACATGTGCATCGCGCTGCCCAACGACGAGCGCACGTTCACGGTGACGCTGTTCCTGCCCAACGAAGGCGACCCGGGCTTCGACAGCGTGCGCAGCGGCGCGGAAGCGAAGGCGCTGTTCCTGCGTGATTTCGCCGATGCGGTGCCGCTGATCCCGCGACTGGAGCAGGACTGGGACGCCAACCCCACCGGCCTGCTCGCCACGCTGTATCTCGAACGCTGGCACCTGCGGGGCCAGGCCGTGCTGCTGGGCGACGCCGCCCACGCCATGGTGCCGTTCCATGGTCAGGGGATGAACTGCGCTTTCGAGGATTGCGTCGCCCTCGCCCACCACCTGCAATCCATGCAAGACCTCGCGAAGGCTTTCGCCGCCTTCGAAGCCGAGCGCAAGCCAAACGCGCTCGCCATCCAGGAAATGGCGCTGGAGAACTACGTGGAAATGCGCGACAAGGTGGACGACACCGGCTATCTGTTGCAGCGGGAACTGGAGCTGTCGCTGCAGCAACGCCACCCGGACCGCTTCGTGCCGCACTACACGATGGTCAGCTTCATGCGCATCCCGTATGCGGTGGCGCAGCACCGCAGCCACGTGCAGCGCGACCTGCTGGTGCGGCATACCGCTGGACGTGATGCCCTCGACGGGATCGACTGGGCAGCGGTGGATGCCGACGTGCTCGCGCGCTTGCCGGTGCTGGAGGAAACAGCCGGGTGAGCGCCAGCTTCCTGTTCTACGATCTGGAGACCTTCGGTGCGGATCCGCGCCGCAGCCGGATCGCGCAGGTCGCGGCCGTGCGCACCACGCCTGCGCTGGAACTGATGGAGGAGCCGATCAGCTTCTTCGTACGGCCGGCGGATGACCTGCTGCCCTCGCCCATCGCCACGCTGATCACCGGCATCACGCCGCAACAGGCGCTGCGCGACGGCGTCAACGAAGCCGAAGCCTTCGCCCGCATCGCCGACGAGATGGGGCGGCCGGAAACCTGCACGCTGGGCTACAACAGCCTGCGCTTCGACGATGAGTTCGTGCGCCATGGCCTGTTCCGCAACTTCCATGAGCCCTACGAGCGCGAGTGGCGTGGCGGCAATTCGCGCTGGGACCTGCTGGACGTGATGCGGCTGATGCATGCGCTGCGGCCGGACGGCATCGTGTGGCCGAAGCGGGACGACGGCGCAACGTCGTTCAAGCTGGAGCACCTGGCACTGGCCAACCGCGTCCGCGAGGGCGATGCGCACGAGGCCCTGTCGGATGTCTACGCCACCATCGGCCTGGCCCGGCTGATGCGGCAGGCCCAACCCCGCCTGTGGGACTACGCATTGCAACTGCGCGACAAGCGCTTCGCCGCGCGCCTGCTGGACGTGACGGCCATGCAGCCGGTACTGCATGTCTCGCAGCGCTACCCCGCCAGCCGCCTCTGTGCCGCGCCCGTGCTGCCATTGGCGCGGCATCCGCGCATCGACAATCGCGTGGTGGTGTTCGACCTGGAAAGCGATCCGACCGCGCTGCTGTCCATGGCGCCCGACGAGATCGCCGATCGTCTCTACACGCCGGCCTCCGATCTGCCGGAGGGCGAGCAGCGGATCCCGCTGAAGGAAGTCCATCTGAACCGTGCACCGGCGCTGGTCGCCTGGCCGCACCTGCGTCCCGCGGACATGGACCGGCTCGGCATAGATCCCGTGCGCTGCGAGCGCCATGCAGAGGTCCTTCGCGAGGCCGGCCCGACGCTTGCGGAGAAGGTGCGTCAGGTGTTCGCCGGCGAGCGGGCGTTCACTCCCGGCGACGTGGATGCCTCGCTTTACGATGGCTTCCTGGCGGACGCGGACAAACGCCGCTTCACCGAGGTCCGGACCACGCCACCCGCGCTTCTGGGCCAGCGCGATTTCGGCTTCCGCGATGCCCGCTTGCCTGAACTGTTGTTCCGCTATCGCGCGCGCAACTGGCCCGGCTCGCTTTCTCCGGTCGAACGCCAGCGCTGGGACGACTACCGCCGGCAGCGCCTCGCGACCGACAGCGGAATGTCCGAATACAGCTTCACCAGCTTCGATGCCGAACTTGCGGGCCTGCGGGCGGCGCACGCCGCCGATGCGGAACGACTGGCCCTGCTGGACAAGATCCAGCAGTGGCGCGAGGACGTGCAGGCCGGTCTCTAGTGCGAGGTCGACATCGAGGGCAGCCTTGTCGGCCTGATGACGCCGGCTTGTCTAGAATGGCAGCCATGGCCACCTACTTCTCCGATGCCAGCTTCAAGTTCCTGCGCGCGCTGGCCCGCCACAACGACAAGACCTGGTTCAACGACCACAAGGCGCGGTACGAGGATCATGTCCGGCAGCCGTTCCTCCGGTTGCTGACAGACCTGCAGCCGGACCTGGCGGCAGTGAGTCTGCACTTCCGCTCCGAACCGAAGACGGTAGGCGGGTCGCTGTTCCGCATCTACCGCGACGCGCGGTTCTCCAACGACAAATCGCCGTACAAATCATGGCAGGGAGCACGCCTGTTCCACGAGCGCCACAAACAGGTGCCCGCACCCTCGTTCTACCTGCACCTGCAGCCTGGCGAGTGTTTCGTCGGTGCCGGACTCTGGCATCCCGAGCCGGACACGCAGCGGCGGGTGCGGCAGTTCATCCTGGACAACCCGGGCAGTTGGAAGAAGGCGGCGCACGACGCGCCCTTCCGGCGGCGCTTCGAGTTCGAAGAGAGCGAAAAGCTGGTGCGTCCGCCGCGTGGGTTTCCCGCCGATTTCGAGTTCATCGAAGATCTGAAGCACCGCAATTTCGTATTCTGGCGTTCGCTGGACGATGCCACCATGACCGGTCCGAAGCTGCGGCAGACCGTGGCGGCCGATCTCAAGGCGCTTGGCCCGTTCGTCGACTACCTGTGCGCTGCGCTGGACCTGGAGTTCTGACCCGGAGGTTTGCCGATGAAGAAGTGGCTCGTGATCGGGGTGGTGATCGCCCTCCTGCTCGGGTTGGCGGGCTATGTGGCCGCCGGACCCTACCTGGCCATCCACGGCATCCGTACGGCGCTGGCGGAGCAGGACACCGGCAAGCTGCAGAAGCATGTCGATTTCGCTTCGTTGCGGGTGAACCTGCGCGCGCAGGTGGAGGACTCGCTCGCGCGGCGGGCCGGACCGGAGCTCAGCGACAACCTGTTCGGTGCCGCGGCGCTCTCGATCGCCAACAGCGTGCTGGGACGCGGGGTGGATACGATGGTCACGCCGATGGGTATCGCCGCGATCCTTGAAGGCCGCGCCACCTGGAAGCGGGCCGTCGGCGACACCGTGGGCGGCGACACCTACGCGCCCGCGACGCCGGCAGATCCGCTCAGGCAGGCCAGCCACCGCTACGAGTCGTTGTCCCGTTTCACTGCCACCGTGCACGACGATGATGACGACCCGGTGGTGTTCGTCTTCACCCGCCAGGGCCTGCGCTGGCGGCTGACCGACATCCGCCTGCCGCTGTAAGGCGGGCGAGCGCACGCCCTACGGGTTCGCCACCCCGTGCGGAACATGACCCGCGGCCACATGGTGGCGCGCGCTGTCGATGTTGTGTTGCGAATCGTCGAAGAAGATGTCGGCACCGAAGGCTTCCAGGAACGGCCCCTTGTGGCGGCCGCCGAGGAAGAGCGCCTCGTCCAGGCGCACGCCCCATTCGCGCAGCGTGCGGATCACCCGCTCGTGCGCCGGCGCGGAACGCGCGGTGACCAGGGCGGTGCGGATAGGCGAACGCTCATCGGGCGGGAATACCTGCTGCAGCTGGTGCAATGCCGACAGGAAGTTGCGGAACGGGCCACCGGACAAGGGCTCGCGTGCACGCTGTTGCTCGTGCCGACCGAATGCCTCCACGCCCTGTTCGCGGGAAATGCGCTCGCTTTCGTCGCCGAAGATGACCGCGTCGCCATCGAACGCAATGCGCAGCTGGTGCTCGTGGCGCTGCTGCGGTGCGCCTGCTGGCAGGATGGTCGCCGCCGCGATGCCGTGCTCAAGTGAGCGGCGTACCGATTCCGGGTTGGCCGACAGGAACAGGTCGGTGCCGAACGGCTTGACGTAGGGCCAGGTTGGCTCGCCGGCCGTGAACGTCGCACGCACGATCCCAAGGCCGTAGTGCTGGATGGAGTTGAAGATGCGCAGGCCGGTATCGGCCGAGTTGCGCGAGAGCAGGATCACTTCGACGCGCGGCGCTTCCGGAGGCGCACCTACGTTGAGCGCCAGCAGCTTGCGCACGACGGGATAGGCGATGCCCGGCGCCAGCACATCGTCTTCGTGCGTGCGCTGGTAGTCGGAATAGGCCTGTACGCCCTCGCGCTCGTACAGCGCGTGGCTTTCCTCCAGATCGAACAGGGCGCGCGACGTGACCGCGACGGTCAGCAAACGGGGGGTGTTGTCGGCCATGCGTACAGTATCGGCGATCTGTGGCGCACCACGCGAGACGCTGCGCCGCTATCCTCCCGGCGCCGCGGCAATACGTACCTGTGCCGGCGGCCCCCGGCGATTGTCGGGCGTGATGGCGCGCACTTCGACCAGCAGATCGATCGGCGACTGTTCCGAGGGCGGTCCATCGCGCCACAGGAACACGAACTCGCTGCGACGACCCTCAACACGCCCCGCCACCGGCTCGCGGGGAAAGATGGCAAGCGCGTCCTCGCCGAGCACGCGGAACTCGAACCCGAGTTCACGCAGCTTGTAGTCCGTGCCACGGGGCCATTCCACGCCCAACGTCAGCAGGCCGCTGGCATCGCACGACGCGTGCCCGTCCACACCGCGCGTCAGGCTGACCACCTCCAGCAAGGGCGGCTTCAGCGTACCGTCTTCGACCAGCGCCGACGATGCACCACCGGCTGCGAACGCGGTGGTGCCGGTGGACAGATTGCAGGCCGCCGCATCGGTCGCGGCAAGAACGGCGCACAGCGCCAACGCGCACTTCAACTGCATCGTGACCCCTCCCCGGGTGGATGCGAACCGAATCGCTACGGGGCGCTGGATACCATGCGCGGGATGACCCGGCAAGCCGCAATGCGGCGAAACCACGATGTCCGCCGGGACAATCCTCAGGTCATGAACTGCTCGCTGAGGATGCGTTCCTCGAGGTTGTGCTCGCGGTCGAACAGCAAGGTGACCGTGCGGTCACGCGACTCGCGGATAGTCACTTCCACCACGTCCCGCACCTCGTGCGAATCGGCGGTGGCGCTGACCGGGCGCTTGTACGGGTCCAGCACGCGGAACCGGATCTCGGTATCGGCCTTGAGGATGGCGCCACGCCAGCGGCGCGGACGGAACGGCGCGATCGGTGTCAGCGCGATGGTGTGCGAACCCAGGGGCAGGATCGGCCCGTGCGCGGAGAAGTTGTAGGCGGTGCTGCCAGCCGGCGTCGCGGTCAGCACGCCATCGCAGATCAGTTCGTCCAGGCGGGTTTCGCCGTTGAGATCGATCTGGATATGCGCTGCCTGCCGCGTCTGGCGCAACAGCGACACTTCGTTGTAGGCCAGCGATGACGTGGACGTGCCGGACTCGGTCAGCGCCTGCATTTCCAGTGGCCGCAACTTGGCCGGTTCCGCCGCGGCAATCCGGTCGAACAGGCCGTCCGAGCGATAGTGGTTCATGAGGAAGCCCACGGTGCCCAGCTTCATGCCGAACACCGGCTTGCCGAGCGCGCCATGCCGATGCAGCGTCTGCAGCATGAATCCATCGCCGCCCAGCGCGCACAGCACGTCTGCCTGGTCCGGCGCATGCGCACCGTGTTCTCGCTGCAGCGTCGCCAGCGCTTCCTGCGCCTCAGGCGTGGGACTGGCGAGGAAGGCAATGCGGGGTGTGGACATCCGTGGCTCCATCGTGGCCCGCACAGCGTACAGAAAAAAACGCCGGGAGCGCTTTCTGACAACGCACAGCGTTGGTCCACCGGGTGGCGGCCATGGAGGGCGGCCACAAAAAAAGGCGGCCCGAAGGCCGCCTCGTTCCACTCACATGACAGGCAATCAGCCCTGGGACGCCAGCTGACCCAGCCGCTGTACCGCCACCGACGCGGTGGGGTAGTCGAGCGTCTTCTGCGCGGCCAGCTCGTTGAGCATGTTCAGCGTGAAGCGCAGCCCGGCGTCGTCGCGGCCCAGCCAGGCCTTGACCTTGGCGTCGGCGTTGCCGCCTGGCAGCGACAGCAGCTGGTTGGTCAACGTGCGCTGGTGCGCTGCCAGCTCATCGCGCAACACACCCCGCGCGACGGCATGCCAGCGGCCATCCACCTTCAGCGCTTCGATCTGGTCCTGCAGCCAGGGTAGGTGCAGCGCCTCGCCCAGGCGGTAGTGCGCCTTCGACACCTCGACCGGCTTGAGCTTGCGCGCCCGGGCCAGTTCGATGATGTCGCAGGAGGGCTCCAGGTACGGCAGCGCCGCGATCTGGCCGGCCAGTGCAGGCGGCAGACCCTTGTCCTTCCATTCCTGCAGGCTGGCGTTGTACGCCGGGCGCAGCGAGTCCGGCAGCACGCCGTCGGCCGCACGGATCTCGTTGAAGCCGTCGTGATAACGCTCCACCGCAGTGGCGATCGCTGGAATCGGCCCCTGGCGGGTCAGCAGCCAGCGGGTGAAGTTGCGCTGCACCTGCCAGATGACCTGCAGCGCGTCGATCTGCACCGATTCCGGCACCTTGCCATCCAGCGCGTCGATCTGGTTCCACAGCGCCCGCGCGTCCAGCGTCTCGCGGGTGATGGTGAAGGCCTTGGCGACTTCCGCCGGCGAGCGGCCCGTGTCTTCCTGCATGCGCAGCAGGAAAGTGGCGCCCATCCGGTTGATGGTGGTGTTGGTGACCGCGGTGGCGATGATCTCGCGCTTCAGGCGGTGCTTCTCCATCTCCGAGGCGTACTTCTTCTGCAGCGGCTGCGGGAAGTAGCGCTGCAGCTCCTTGGACAGGTACGGGTCCTCGGGGATGTCGGATTCCAGCAACTGCTGGAACGCGACCAGCTTGGAGTACGACAGCAGCACCGACAGCTCCGGACGGGTCAGGCCTTGCCCGCGTGCCTTGCGCTCGGCAAGCTCCGCGTCGGACGGCAGGAACTCGATCTGGCGGTCCAGCAGGCCCTGCGACTCCAGCGTCTGGATGAAATGCTGCTTGGAGCCCAGACGCGAGACGCTCATGCGCTCCATCAGGCTGATGGCCTGGTTCTGGCGGTAGTTGTCCCACAGCACCAGTTCGGCCACTTCGCCCGTCATGTCGGCCAGCAGCTTGTTGCGGGCGTCCATCGACAGCTTCTTGGCCTGCACCACGCCGTTGAGCAGGATCTTGATGTTCACCTCGTGGTCCGAGGTATCCACGCCGGCGGAGTTGTCGATGAAGTCGGTGTTGAGCAGCACGCCATGCTGCGCGGCCTCGATGCGGCCCAGCTGGGTCAGGCCCAGGTTGCCCCCCTCGCCCACCACCTTGCAGCGCAGGTCGCGGCCATCGACGCGCAGGCCGTTGTTGGCGCGGTCGCCGACGTCGGCATGCGTCTCGCTGGCGGCCTTGACGTAGGTGCCGATGCCGCCGTTCCACAGCAGGTCGACCGGCGACTTCAGGATGGCGCTCATCAGTTCGTTGGGCGTCATCGACTTCACGCCGTCGGCGATGCCGAGTGCGGTGCGCACCTCGGGCGTAATGTCGATCGACTTCGCACTGCGCGGATGGATGCCGCCGCCCTTGGAAATCAGCCTGGCATCGTAGTCGGCCCAGCTGGAGCGCGGCACCTTGAACATGCGGTCGCGTTCCTTGAACGACTTCGCCGCGTCCGGGTTCGGATCCAGGAAGATGTGGCGGTGGTCGAATGCGGCCAGCAAGCGGATGTGTTCCGACAGCAGCATGCCGTTGCCGAACACATCGCCCGACATGTCGCCGATGCCCACGCAGGTGAAGTCTTCGGTCTGGCTGTCGCGGTTCATCGCACGGAAATGGCGCTTGACCGACTCCCAGGCACCACGGGCTGTGATGCCCATGCCCTTGTGGTCGTAGCCCACCGAGCCACCGGAAGCGAACGCGTCGCCCATCCAGAAGCCGTGCGCGATGGCAAGGCCGTTGGCGATGTCGGAGAACGTGGCCGTGCCTTTATCCGCGGCGACGACCAGGTACGGGTCGTCCTGGTCATGGCGCACCACGTCGACCGGCGGCACGATCCTGTTGCCGACGATGTTGTCGGTGATGTCCAGCAGACCCTGGATGAACAGCTTGTAGCACGCGATACCTTCGGCCAGCACTGCGTCACGGTCTCCGCCCACGGGCGAACGCTTCACGAAGAAACCGCCCTTCGCGCCGACCGGCACGATGACGGTGTTCTTCACCATCTGCGCCTTCACCAGGCCCAGCACCTCGGTGCGGAAGTCTTCGCGGCGGTCGGACCAGCGCAGGCCGCCACGGGCCACGGGGCCGAAGCGCAGGTGCACGCCTTCCACGCGCGGGCCGTACACGAAGATCTCGCGATAGGGACGCGGCTTGGGCAGATCCGGCACCTTGGCGGAATCGAACTTGAAGCTGATGGTGTGTGCCTGCTGCCCATCCTTGCCGCGCTGGTAGAAGCTGGTGCGCAGCGTGGCTTCGATAGCGCCCATGAAACCGCGCAGGATCCGGTCGTCGTCCAGGCTGGAGACGCGGTCCATCAACTTGATCAGCGCACGGTGCGCGGTGTCGACCTGCTGCTCGCGCTTGCCTCCGCGTGCTTCGACCAGCGTGGCCAGGGTCTTCGTTGCGGCTTCGTCATTGCCGGCCAGTGCCTTGAGTTCGGCGGCGAAACGGTCCTGGCCCTCCTTGATCTGGGCCTTGCTCTCGCTACCGGTGGCGGGATCGAAACGCGCCTCGAACAGTTCCACCAACAAGCGCGCGAGCAACGGATACCGGTTGAGCGTTTCTTCGACATAGCTCTGCGAGAACGGCACGCCAGTCTGCAGCAGGTACTTGCAGTAGCCGCGCAGCAGCGCGACCTGGCGCCACGCCAGGCCGGCGCCCAGCACCAGCTTGTTGAACCCGTCGTTCTCGGCATCGCCATGCCATACGCGGGCGAAAGCGTCTTCGAACGCGGGGGCAAGGCGTGCGATATCGAACTCGCCGCCCACCGGCTCGACCTCGAACTCCTGGATGTAATGCGCGCCGCGCGCGGTCTCCAGGCGGAACGGATGCTCCGAGATCACGCGCAGGCCCATGTTCTCCATCAACGGCAGCGCGTCGGACAGCGGGATGTCGGTTTCCTGCCGATACAGGTTCAGGCGCAGGCGGCCCTGGCCGGGACGCTTGCGGCGCGATTCGTGCAGGCTCAGGCGCAGGTCATCCGCACCGGACAGCGAGGCGAGCTGTTCGACATCGCGCGCGGCACCTTCCGGCGATACCACTTCGATGTAACCCGCCGGCAGCGCCCGTCCATATCCGCCCGCCAGCAGCAAGCCCTTCGACTCGCCGTGGCGGGTGATCAAGGTTTCGCGCAGGTCGTCCTGCCAGTTGCGCAGCAGGTGCGCGATGTCGCCTTCCAGCGCGGAGGTGTCGACCTCGACCTGTTCGCCCGCTTTCGGACGGATGGTGATGTGCAGCTGCGCCAGCGGCGACTCGCCCAGCAGCACGCTGCTGTCGACGTATTCGCCCCGCATGGCGTCCTTCAGCAGCGATTCGATGCGCAGGCGCACGTCGGTGTTGAAGCGCTCGCGCGGGATGTAGACCAGTGCCGAATAGAAGCGGCCATAGCGGTCGCGGCGCAGGAACAGCTTGCTGCGCACGCGCTCCTGCAGGCCGAGGATACCCATCGAGGTACGGAAAAGTTCTTCGTCGCTGGACTGGAACAGTTCCTCGCGCGGCAGCGTCTCCAGGATGTGGCGCAGTGCCTTGCCGCTGTGGCCGCTGGGCGACAGGCCGGATTTCTGCATCACGTATTCGTGGCGCTCGCGCACCAGCGGGATTTCCCACGGACGGCGGTTGTAGGCACTGGAGGTGTACAGGCCGATGAAGCGCTGCTCGGCGATCGGGTTGCCCTTGGCGTCGAACTCCAGCACGCCGATGTAGTCCATGTTGCCCGGGCGGTGCACGGTGGAACGGCGATTGGTCTTGGTGAGGATCAGCGCATCCACCGAACCGCCTTGCGGCAGGTAGTGCGCGGCCAGCGTCTTGATGTTGCGCGGTGGCGTGGTATCGCCCTCGCGCAGCAGGCCAAGGCCGCTGTCCTCGACGGCACCGAGGATGCCGGTGGACTTCTCCACGCGGTACTCGCGGTAGCCGAAGAAGGTGAAGTGGTCGGCAGCGGCCCAGCGCAGGAATTCCTGCGCCTCGCGACGCCCGTCGTCGTCTACCGGCATGCGGCGGGTGGCCATGTCGTCGGCCAGCGACAACATCTTCTCGCGCATGGCACTCCAGTCACGGACGATCGCCCGGACTTCCTCCAGCACGGCGCGGATGCGCTTCTCGATGGCCGCCATCTCGTCGGGCGGCAGGCGATCGATCTCCAGCAACATCAGCGACTCGGGCTTGCCCTCGCCCACGGCCTGCACCTTGCCCGCCTTGTCGCGCGTGAAGCGCACCAGCGGATGACCCAGCACGTGTACGCCCACGCCCATCTCGGCCAGCGCCATGCTGACGGAGTCCACCAGGAACGGCATGTCGTCGTTGATGATCTGCAGCACGGTGTGCGGCGATTCCCAGCCGTGCGATTTCTGGCTGGCATTGAATATCCGCACGTTCGCGGTGCCGGGCTTGCGGTTGCGCGCGAAAGCCAGCGTGTCCGCGGCGATCGCAGCCCATCCGTCCGCACTGTGGTGCGGATACTCGTCTTCCTCCATGCGCTTGTAGAACGCCTCCGCGAAGGTCTGCGTTTCGGCCTGCGCCGAGGCGCCCGGCACCCGCTTGCGGATCGCTGCCAGGATCGGCGCAAGCGAGAATGCGCCAGCCACCGCGTTCACCTTGCCCTTCTCCCCCGCGGCATTCGCCGCCTGCACCGGTCGGGCCGCCACCTTCTTGGTGGGGGTCGCCTTCGGGGTCACCGACTTGGTGGCCTTGGAGGCTTCCGGTTTTGGCTTCTGTTTCGAGGCTTTTTTCGGGCTGCGTGCAGCGTTCATGCAGAGAGTGGCTCAACAATTGGTAGTCGAATGGTCATTGTATCCCCCGGCGCCATGACAAAACTTGCTGCGAGGCGTCATAAGCAACGCTTGCAATCGCATCCGCGATTGACTAGCCACTCACGCTTCTCCACCTGACCTGCTCGCACGTCACCGGCAAGACGTTGCACCGTGCGGCAGCGCATGGAGAAAGCCAGGCGTCGTCACGCGACCTTTATCGGCAGGGCAGCTTCTTTGTGCACGGAAATGTCCCGATTTCAAGGCTGTCATATTTCTAAACTGGACGGTATAGTCTAGCCCGCATGCAGCCCGCCACCTCCATCATCGCGCTCGATCAGCGTCGCAGCCGTGTCCATCAGGCTGTGCGCGAGCTCATGGCCGAGCAGGGCTTCCACATCAGCATGGACGCCGTGGCCGCACGCGCGGGCTGCTCGAAGCAGACCCTGTACGCGCATTTCGGCAGCAAGCAGGAACTGCTGCGCAGCGTGATCGCTGAGCACCAGGAACCCGCCACGGCCCGCCTGTCGCCTGCGGTCGAAGACCCGCGCCAGGCGCTGCTGGCCTTCGCCGAAGAACACCTGCGGCGCCTGTGCGATCCCTCGGTGGTCGCCACGCGGCGGCTGCTGATGGCAGAAGCGCACCAATTTCCCCAGGAAGCGCGAGCGCTCTACCGTGACGCCTGCGATACTCTCGTGCAGCGCCTTGCCGCCTGGCTGCAGCACGCGATGGACCAGGACAGGCTGAGGCATGACGACCCGCACTACGCCGCGGAGCTGCTGCTCAGCATGATGACGGGACTCGATTTCGACAGGCAGCATTTCGGCGTACCGCATCGCGCCAGCGCGAAAGCGCGCGCCCGTTGGGCCGGGTTTGCGGTCGATGCCTTCCTGCGCGCCTTCGCTCCCGCCACGCCAGACCACGAAAGTCCCGCGCCTGCCGTGCCCGGCCGGCGCCTGCGATCTCTGCCTTCCCCTTCCCCGACATCAAGAAAAAGAAACGGAGCTTCCCCATGACCGCCCCCATCCGTTCCCTGGTACTGGCCAGCGCCCTGCTCGCGGCCCTGACCGCCTGCAGCAAACCCGAACAGCAGCAGATGCCCCCGCCCGAAGTGGTGGTGATGAGCGCGACGCCCAAGGACGTGCCGCTGGAGCGCGAGCTGGTGGGTCGCCTGTCGCCGTTCCGCAGCTCCGACGTCCGCGCCCGCGTGGCCGGCGTGGTGCAGAAGCGCGTGTACCAGGAAGGCAGCGACGTGAAGGAAGGCCAGACCCTCTTCCTGATCGATCCCGCCCCGCTCCAGGCCTCGTTGAGTGCCGCGCAGGCCAATCTCGCGTCGGCGCAGGCCACCTACGCGAATGCGAAGACGTCGGCCGATCGCGCGCGCCAGCTGGCGCCGCAGAAGTTCGTCTCCCGGTCCGATCTGGACAACGCAGAAGCCGCCGAACGCAGCGCCGCCGCCGCCGTGCAGCAGGCCCGTGCCAATGTGCAGACCGCGCGCATCAACCTGGGCTATGCCAGCGTCACGGCGCCGATCTCCGGCCGCGCGGGCAAGCAGCAGGTCACCGAGGGCGCCCTGGTCGGCCAGGGCGATGCCACGCTGCTGACCACCATCGACCAGATCGATCCGCTGTATGCGAACTTCTCGATGAGCTCGAGCGAGCTGCAGACACTGCGCCAGGCGCAGGGCGCAGGCCAGGTGCAACTGGCCGCCGAGGGCCAGCGCACGGTGCAGGTCCTCCTGCCGAACGGCCAGGCCATCGACCAGACCGGTACGCTTGACTTCTCCGACACGGTCGTCGATCCGGCCACGGGCAGCGTCTCGCTGCGCGCCACCGTCCCCAACCCGGACCGCGCACTGCTGCCGGGCACGTTCGTGACGCTGCGTGCCACGCTGGGCGAACAGAAGGGCGCCTTCCTGATCCCGCAGAGCGCGATCCAGCGCGACACCGTCAGCGCTTACGCGATGATCGTCGGAAAAGATGGCAACGTCGTGCGCAAGAACGTGACCACCCAGCAGGCGGTGGGCAACGACTGGCTCATCACCGACGGCTTGGCCGCCGGCGACCAGGTGATCGTCGAGGGACTGCAGAAGGTCAAAGAAGGCGCGCCCGCCAAGGGCATCACCGCCGAGCAGGCCGCAGCCGCCAAGGCTGCGCAGGCCAAGGCCGCCCCGGCGCAAGGCAAGGCCGAGTAAGAAGGACCCTCCCCCATGCCCAAGTTCTTCATCAACCACCCGATCTTCGCCTGGGTCGTGTCGATCCTGATCTCGCTCGCCGGTGTGATCGCGATCCTCAACCTCGGCGTCGAATCCTATCCTTCCATCGCGCCGCCGCAGGTAACGGTCAGCGCGACCTACCCCGGCGCCAGTGCCCAGACCACGGAGCGGTCGGTCACCCAGGTGATCGAGCAGCAGCTGACCGGCATCGACAACCTGCTGTATTTCAGCTCTAGCTCCAGTTCCTCCGGCCAGGCCTCGATCACGCTGACCTTCGAGACCGGCACCGACGCGGACATCGCCCAGGTGCAGGTGCAGAACAAGGTGTCGCTGGCCACGCCACGACTGCCCAGCGAAGTCACGGCCCAGGGCGTGGTGGTGGCCAAGGCCAACGCCGGCTTCCTGATGGTGGTGGGCCTGCAGTCCGACAACCCCAGCATCGACCGCAACCGCCTGAACGACATCATCGCCTCGCGCGTGCTGGACCAGATCTCGCGCGTGCCCGGCGTGGGCAGCACCCAGCATTTCGGCTCCGAGTACGCCATGAACGTGTGGCTGGACCCCGGCAAGCTGCAGGGCTACAACCTGTCGGCCACCGAAGTGCTGGCAGCGGTGCGCGGGCAGAACGTGCAGTTCGCTGCGGGCTCCATCGGTGCGGACCCCGCCCCCGAAGGCCAGGCCTTCACCGCCACGGTGTCGGCGGAAGGCCGCTTCAATTCGCCGGAGCAGTTCGAGCAGATCATCCTGCGCGCCAACAGCGACGGCTCCACCGTGCGCCTGAAGGATGTCGCGCGCGTGGCGTTCGGTGCACAGGGCTATGGTTTCGATACGCAGTACAACGGCAAGCCGGTGGGCGCCTTCGCGGTGCAGTTGCTGCCCGGTGCCAACGCGCTGAACGTGGCCGAGGCCGTGCGCGCCAAGCTGGATGAACTCCAGCCCAGCTTCCCGTCGGGCGTCAGCTGGTTCTCGCCGTACGACACCACCACCTTCGTGAAGATTTCCATCGAGGAAGTGGTTAAGACGCTGATCGAAGCCGTCATCCTGGTGTTCCTGGTGATGCTGGTGTTCCTGCAGAACTTCCGCGCCACCATCATCCCCACCCTGGTCATCCCGGTCGCGCTGCTCGGCACGTTCTGGGGCCTGAGCCTGATCGGCTTCACCATCAACCAGCTGACGATGTTCGCGATGGTGCTCGCCATCGGCATCGTGGTGGACGACGCCATCGTGGTGATCGAGAACGTCGAACGCATCATGGCGGAGGAAAAACTGCCGCCGCGGGAAGCC
Source organism: uncultured Pseudoxanthomonas sp. (assembly GCA_966210745.1). Taxonomy (GTDB): domain Bacteria; phylum Pseudomonadota; class Gammaproteobacteria; order Xanthomonadales; family Xanthomonadaceae; genus Pseudoxanthomonas_A. Next base: position 37,441 of record CBIHLJ010000028.1, on the reverse strand, counting down.
ACGATCAAGGCCATGGACCAGATCACCGGCGCGGTGATCGCGATCACCGTGGTGCTGGCGGCGGTGTTCATCCCGTCCGCGCTGCAGGGTGGCGCGTCGGGCGAGATCTACAAGCAGTTCGCCCTGACCATCGCCATCTCGATGGCGTTCTCGGCCTTCCTGGCGCTGGGCTTCACGCCGGCGCTCTGCGCCACCTTCCTGAAGCAGCACGAACACGACAGCCACGAGAAGAAGAACATCGTCTTCCGCGTCTTCGAGAAGTACTACGGCAAGGTCGAGAAGACCTACGTGGGCCACATCGGCTCGGCCATCAAGCATGCACCGCGCTGGATGGTGGTGTTCGCCCTGCTGACCGTGCTGTGCGGCTTCCTGTTCACGCGCCTGCCGAGCAGCTTCGTGCCCGAGGAAGACCAGGGGTACGCCCTGGCCATCGTGCAGTTGCCGCCGGGCAACACCCTGCAGAACACCAAGCAGGTGTTCAACCAGGTGCGTGGCACGCTGCAGCAGATGGACGGGTTCGAAGGCGTGATGGAGATCGCGGGCTTCAGTTTCGTCGGCCGCGGCGAGAACGTCGGCATGGCCTTCATCCGGCTCAAGGCCTGGGATGATCGCGACGTGACCGTGCCGGAGTTCATCCAGCAGGCCAACCAGCGCCTGTACGGGATCAAGGGTGCGCAGATCTTCGTGGTGAACCTGCCAACCATCCAGGGCCTGGGCCAGTTCGGCGGCTTCGACATGTGGCTGCAGGACCGGGCGGGCCTGGGCGAGGAAGCGCTGATGGCGGCCCGCAACCAGTTGCTGGGTGCGGCGGCACAGGACAAGAGCCTGATGGCGGTGCGTCCCAACACGCTGGAGAACGCGCCGCAGCTGCAGCTGCACGTGGACCGCGTGCAGGCGCAGGCGATGGGGCTGTCGGTCAGCGACATCTACAACGGCATCCAGCTGATGCTGGCGCCGGTGTACGTCAACGACTTCTTCTACGAAGGCCGTATCAAGCGCGTGAACATGCGCGCCGACGCCGCCTACCGCACCGGCGCCGATTCGCTTTCGCGCATCTACACGCCGAGCAGCCAGCAGACCGACGCCAGCGGCGGTCGCGCGATGATCCCGCTGTCCAACGTGGTGCAGTCGCAATGGGCCTCCGTGCCTCCCTCGCTGTCGCGCTACAACGGGTATTCGGCGGTGAACATCAACGGTTCCGCGGCACCGGGCGGTTCGTCCGGGCAGGCGATGACCACGATGGAGAACATCGTCACCGACCAGCTGCCGCAGGGCTTCGGTTACGACTGGAGTGGCATGTCCTACCAGGAGATCCTGGCCGGCAACAGCGCCACCCTGCTGATGGTGCTTTCGCTGGTGGTGGTGTTCCTCTGCCTGGCGGCGCTGTATGAAAGCTGGTCCATCCCGGTCGCGGTGCTGCTGGTCGTGCCACTGGGTGCTTTGGGCGCGCTCGCGTTCACGCTGCTGCGCGGCCTGTCCAACGATCTGTTCTTCAAGATCGGCCTGATCACCATCATCGGCCTGGCGGCGAAGAATGCGATCCTGATCGTCGAGTTCGCGGTGATGGAGCGCAAGCAGGGCAAGACGCTGCGCGAAGCGGTGATCTCGGCCTCGCACCTGCGCTTCCGGCCGATCCTGATGACCTCGTTCGCCTTCATCATGGGTGTGGTGCCGATGGCCATCTCGACCGGTGCCGGCGCCAACGCGCGCCACGCGATCGGCACCGGTGTCATCGGCGGCATGTTCTTCGCCACGTTCCTGGGCCTGTTACTGATCCCGGTCTTCTTCATCGCCGTGCGACGCATGCTGGGCGACAAGATGGACGAACCCTCGAAGGAATACCTGCTCGAGCAGGAAAACCCCGCTTCACGCTGAGGGGAGTGAAGGAACAGGGAGCCCCGGCCATGCCGGGGCTCTTCCTTTTTGCAGGCCATGACATCGCGGACGCTGAGGTTGTCCGGCTGTCCGCGAAGTCCCGCCTGCGACCTGCTGAGCGCCGAGCGCACGGCGCAATGGGCCTGCCCGGCCACCCGCCATGCCTTCCTGCACTATGTGTGCCGGTCTCAATCCGTGATAATCCCGCGATTGACCATGTCGATCGCGACGCCGCTCGTTCGTCGACCTGACGACTTCCCCCGACTTGACGAAGACCACTCCATGACACGGAAAGATCCGACCGCAAGGAAAACGCCCTCCACCACCCGCCGCATGATCCTGATGCTGATCGCCGTGGTGGTGATCTTCGGCGGCGTGTTCGCCGTCAAAGCGATCATGGGCAAGGGTATGAACGATTTCTTCGACAACATGCCGCAGCCGGCCGCGGCGGTGACCGACTGGACCGCCAAGCAGGAGGAATGGGTAGACGCGCAGCAGGCCGTAGGCACCTTCGTGGCCATCAATGGCACCGACGTGACCACCGAGGCCGGGGGCGTGGTACGCAGCCTGTCCATCGACGTCGGCAAGCCGGTGAAGGCCGGCACCGTGCTGGCCCAGCTCAACACGGCCAACGAACTGGCTGTGATGAAATCGCTGGAAGCCTCTGCCAAGCTGGCGGCCGTTCAGCGTGATCGCTGGCAGGCACTGGCGCGCGACAAGCTGGTCTCGCAGGCCGAAGCGGAAGAGCGCGCCACCGTGGCCGCCACGTCGCTCGCGCAGGTGGAGGCGCAGCGCGCCCTGATCGCGCAGAAGACCATCCGCGCCCCGTTCGATGGCGTGCTGGGCATCCGCAAGGTCAACCTGGGCCAGTACCTCACGCCGGGCGATGCCATCGTCAGCCTGCAGGCACTGGACCCGATCTACCTCGACTTCACCTTGCCCGAGCAACGCGTGGGCCAGGTACTGCCGGGGGCGAAGGTCCGCGCCACCGTGGACGCCCTGCCCGGCCAGGTGTTCGAAGGCGAAGTCACGGCGGTGGAACCGCAGGTCGATCCGGCCACGCGCAACTTCAAGGTGCAGGCGACGCTGGCCAACCCGGAGTACAACCTGCGTCCGGGCGCGTTCGCGCATGTCGGCTTCGACACCGGCGACAGCCGCAAGGTGGTGGTGGTGCCGCAGACCGCGATCAGCTTCAACCCCTACGGCAACGCGGTGTACGTGATCCAGGAAGTCCAGCGCGCCGAAGGCGAGAAGGACATGCAGGGCAAGCCGCTGACCGGCAAGAAGCTGGTGGTACGCCAGCGCTTCGTGAAGACCGGGGCCACCCGGGGCGACCTGATCGCCGTCACCGAAGGACTGAAGCCCGGCGAACGCGTCGCCACCAGTGGCCTGCTGAAGCTGCGCAATGACGCCGAAGTGGTGGTGAACAACAAGGTGCAGCCGGTGACCGAGGCCCAGCCCAAGCCCGAAAACCGTTGACGGAGCGACGGCATGAAATTCACCGACATCTTCATCAACAAGCCGGTGCTGGCGATCGTCGTCAGCCTCTTCATCCTGCTGTTCGGCCTGCGCTCGTTCACCGAATTGAACGTGCGCCAGTACCCGGAACTGCGCAACGCCGTGGTGAACATCAGCACCACCTACTACGGTGCCGACGCCGATCTGATCCAGGGCTTCATCACCACGCCGCTGGAGCGCGAGGTGGCCAGTGCCGAAGGCATCGATTACCTCAGCTCGACCAGTTCGGCCGGTGCCAGCGTGATCCAGGCTTACATCAAGCTTGACCAGGACCCGAACGAGGCGCTCACCCAGATCGCCGCCAAGGTCAACAAGATGCGCGGCCAGTTGCCGCCGGAATCCGAGGATCCGGTGATCGACCTGCAGCAGGGCCAGCAGATCGCGGCGATGTACGTGTCCTTCGCCAGCGAGACGCTGGACAACAACCAGATCACCGACTACCTGACCCGCGTCGTCCAGCCAAAGCTGGTCACCGTGTCCGGCGTGCAGCGCGCCGACATCCTCGGCGCCGGCACGTTCGCCATGCGCGTATGGCTGAAGCCGGACCGCATGACGGCGCTGCAGGTGACCGCCAGCGATGTGTCCACGGCCTTGTCATCGAACAACGTGCTGGCGGCGGTGGGCTCGACCAAGGGCCAGATGGTCGCCATCGACATGACCGCGCGCACCGATCTGCGCAATGCCGACGAGTTCCGCCAGCTCATCATCCGTGAGCAGAACGGTGCCATCGTGCGACTGGGTGATGTGGCGGACGTGCAGCTGGGCTCGGAGAGCTACGGCACGTCGGTCCGCATCAACGGCGAAGCCGCCACGTTCATGGGCATCTTCGTGTCGCCGGACGCGAACTCGCTGGACGTCATCAAGGACGTGCGCACGCTGTGGGACAACGAGATCGTCCCGCAGCTGCCGGAAGGCATCAAGGCCACGATCCCCTACGACAGCACCGAGCAGATCCAGGACGCCATCGACGAGGTCGTCAGCACCATCGTGGAAGCGGTGATCATCGTGATCGTGGTGATCTTCCTGTTCCTGGGTTCGCTGCGCAGCGTGCTGATCCCGGCGGTGACGGTGCCGCTGTCGCTGGTGGGCGCGCTGTTCCTGATGCTGCTGATGGGTTTCACCATCAACCTGCTGACCCTGCTGGCGATGGTGCTGGCGATCGGCATCGTGGTGGATGACGCGATCATCGTGCTGGAGAACATCCACCGCCACATCGAGGAAGGCATGTCGCCGTACGAGGCGGCGATCAAGGGCGCACGCGAACTGGCCTGGCCGGTCGTGGCCATGACCACCACGCTGGTGGCGGTGTACCTGCCGATCGGCTTCCAGGGCGGCATGACCGGGGTGCTGTTCACCGAGTTCGCCTTCACCCTGGCCGGCTCGGTGCTGTTGTCCGGTGTCATCGCGCTGACGCTGACCCCGATGATGTGCGCCAAGATCCTCAAGCCGCACAGCGAAGGCGGCAAGGGCAAGCTGGAGAAGTGGCTGGACGAGCGCTTCGACAAGATCAATGCCGGTTACCAGCGCCGCCTGCATGGCACGATGGAAACCAAGTCGGTGATCGGCGTGTTCGGCATCCTGGTGCTGGTGTCGTGCGTGTTCCTGTACATGACCGCGCCCAAGGAGCCGGCGCCGCTGGAGGACGAAGGCTTCATCTTCTCCGTCGCCAGCGCGGACCCCTACTCCACGCTGGACTACGTCGAGCGCTACACCGAGGAAGTGACCGCCATCGCCAAGGGCGTGCCGGAGGTGCAGGACTACTTCCTGTTCAACGGTGGCTTCGGCGGCAGCGGCGGCGGTGCAAGCCCGATGGCAATGGCCGGATTCGTGCTGAAGCCCTGGAGCGAGCGCGATCGTTCGACCAACGCGGTGCTGCAGCAGGAACTGCAGCCAAAGATGAGCCAGGTCAGCGGCCTGAACATCTTCGCGCTGGTCCCGCCCTCGCTACCGAGTGCGGGCGGCGACGGCGGTGGCGGCGAGTTCGTCATCGGTGGCGTGGGCGACCTGAGCCAGTTGGCGGAACTGGCCGACCAGATCCTGATGAAGGCGATGGAGAGCAAGCGCTTCATCTTCCTGGACAAGGACCTGAAGATCGACAAGCCGCGCATCGAGGTCAACATCGACCGCGACAAGGCTGCCAGCCTGGGCATCGACATGCGCACGCTGGCGGCCGACATGGCGGCAATGCTGTCCGGCGGCTATACCAACCGCTTCGCGATGCAGAACCGCTCATACCTGGTGATCCCGCAGGTGCAGCGCAGCGACCGCCTCAACGCCAGCGACCTGGAAAACTACTACACGCGCACCCGCGGCGGCGAACTGATTCCGCTGTCGACCCTGGTGACGCTGAAGGAAAGCGCGCAACCGCAATCACTGAAGCGATTCCAGCAGCTCAACGCGGTATCCATCACCTTCGCCCCCCGTCCCGGCGTCAGCAAGGGCGAGGCACTGGCGATCCTCGAACAGGCCGCGAAGGAAGTGCTGCCACAGGGATACTCGGTGGACTACGCGGGCGAGTCGCGGCAATACAAGCAGGAAGGTGCGGCGATGCTGGTCACGCTGGCACTGGCGCTGATCGTGATCTTCCTGGTGCTGGCGGCGCAGTTCGAGAGCTTCCGCGATGCGCTGATCATGCTGTTGACCGTACCGATGGCGATCTGCGGCGCGCTGCTGACGGTGAACGTGCTGGCGATCCTCAGCGGCATCCTGGGCATGATGCAGATCGAAGCCTTCCCCGGCATGAGCATCAACATCTACACCCAGGTGGGCCTGGTGACGTTGGTCGGCGTGATCTCCAAGCACGGCATCCTGATCGTGGAATTCGCCAACAAGCTGCAGATCGAGCGTGGCCTGTCCAAGCGCGAAGCGATCGAGGAAGCGGCCGCCATCCGCCTGCGCCCGGTGCTGATGACCACCGCCGCGCTGGTATTCGCGATGATCCCGCTGCTGATCGCCAGCGGCCCGGGTGCGGCGTCGCGCTTCTCGATGGGCGTGGTGATCGCCTCGGGCATGACCATCGGTACGTTGTTCACCCTGTTCGTGCTGCCGGCGTTCTACCTGTACCTGGCCCGCGACCATGCGCACGACCGCAAGGATGCGGATGATGTTCCGGCAACCGTGGATGGCGAGCCCGCGCACGGGCATTGACCAGGCATGCAGTCGATGGAATGAAGAAAAGCCCCGGCCATGCCGGGGCTTTCTTGTAGGAGGGGCTTAAGCCCCGATCGTGTACCTGTCGTCGGCTGTCGGGGCTGAAGCCCTTCCTACAGAGGGTTACTTGGGCGCGTTGGTCACCGGCGCCACGTACGCCCTGCGCGCCGCACGCACCTCATCGTGATGGTCCGAAGCCCACTGCGCCAGCATCTCCACCCGCTCGAAGAACGACAGCCCCAGCGACGTCAGCGCGTAGTCCACGCGCGGCGGCACCGTCGGGAATACCTCGCGGCTGAGCAACCCGTCCTGTTCCAGGTGCCGCAGCGTCTGGGCCAGCATGCGCGGCGAGATGTCGGCTATGCGCTTGCGAATCTCGGAAAAGCGAAGCGTCCCCGCCGACAGCTCGTGCAGGACCAGAACCGTCCAGCGATCACCCAGCCGGTCCAGCACATCGCGGATAGGGCAGTTTTCGACGAGGATCAGCGATTGGCGATGCAGGGTCATGGTCCAACTCCAGGGCATGGTTACTGACCGGTAACCCGGTTACTTCAGGCTCCCTGCTTGTGGGTGCGGCAGCCTTCACTACCATACCGTAACCAACATCCTTTCCGTTACCAACACAGGAGCCTGCCATGAACGCCCCCGCCCCCACCCTGCTGGTCACCGGCGCTTCCGGACAGCTCGGCAGCGCCGTCGTCCGCCATTTGCTGGATACGCTGCAGATCCCGGCCGAGCGTCTCATCGTCACCAGTCGCACGCCGGAATCGCTGGCGGACCTGGCTGCGCGCGGCGTGACCGCGCGTGCCGCCGATTTCGACCAGCCAGCCACGCTGCCCCCCGCCTTCGCCGGGGCCGACCGGCTGTTGCTGGTCAGCACGGACGCGCTGATGGAGCCGGGCAAGCGCCTCGCCCAGCACCGCAACGCCGTGAAGGCGGCGGTCGAAGCCGGCGTAGGCCACGTCGTCTACACCTCGCTGCCGTCCGCTGAAACGTCGCACGTGTCGTTCGCCCCCGACCACTGGGGCACCGAACAGGCCCTGGCTGCGTCGTCCCTCGCATGGACGGTTCTGCGCAATGCCTGGTACTTCGAGAACCTGGCCTATTCCCTGCCGGCCGCACTGGCATCAGGCGAATGGGCGTCGGCAGCAGGCGAAGGTCGCATCGCCTACATCGCGCGCGACGACCTTGCGCGTGCGGCTGCCGTGGCCTTGGCTTCTTCCCATACGACGAACCGCGTGCTCACGCTGACCGGCTCACAGGCGTATTCCGCGCGCGACATCGCCAGCCGTGTGTCTGCACTTGCTGACAAACCGTTGTCGGTCGTCGACATCACGGTGGAACAACAGCTCGAAGGTCTGAAAGCGCACGGCTTCCCACCGGTCCTGGCCGAGGTGTTCGCGTCGTTCGATGTCGCGACCGCAGCGGGCGACCTGGGCGAGGTCACCCATGATTACGCTCGGCTCACCGGCCATCCGCCGACGACACTCGACGCCTGGCTGTCGGCGAACATCGCGCTGCTGACCCGGGCGCCCTGAACCCCCAACGAAGAACCCCGGCACAAGGCCGGGGTTCTTTGTCTCATCCCTCATCCGGAGATCAGGCCTGCTTGGCTTTTTCCTTCGCGATCCACTGGTCCACGCGACGCTCCAGCAACGTCAGCGGAAGCGCGCCGCCGCCCAGCACGGTGTCGTGGAATCCCTTGATGTCGAACTTGTCGCCGAGTTCGGTTTCCGCCTTTCTGCGCAGGTCCTGGATCTTGATCATGCCGATTTTGTAGGCCGTGGCCTGCCCCGGCATGATCAGGTAGCGCTTCACCTCGGACTCGATCGCCGCCCGCGGCACCGCGCTGTTGGCGTCGAAGTACTCCACCGCCTGCTGTTCGGTCCAGCCCTTGGCGTGCAGGCCGGTATCCACCACCAGGCGGATCGCGCGCCACATCTCGGAACTCAGCCGACCGAACTCGGAGTACGGGTCCTTGTAGGTTCCCGGCATTTCCTTCGCCAGCCACTCCGAATACAGACCCCAGCCTTCGGCATACGCGGTGACGCCGTACTGCGTGCGGAACTTCGGCACGCCCGTCAGTTCCTGCGCGATGGCGATCTGCATGTGGTGACCCGGCAGGCCCTCGTGGTACGCGATGACCTCGAGCTCCGGCTTCGGCATCGCGTTCATGTCGGACAGATGCGCGTAGTACACGCCCGGACGCGAACCATCGGGCGTGCCCGGGTAGTAGTGCTGCGCCGCGCCGTCCTGCTCACGGAACGGCTCCACGCGCTTGACCACCAGGTCGGCCTTCGGCAACAGGCCGAAGTAGTCCGGGAGCACCTTCTTGATGTTGTCGATGGCCGCCGTGGCGTCATCGATATAGGCCTGGCGGCCGGCATCGGTGTTGGGATACTTGAACTGCGCATCGCTGTCGATGAAGGCGAAGAAGGCATCCAGGTCACCCTTGAAGCCCACCTTGTCCTTCAGCGCCGACATCTCGCCCTTGATGCGCTCCACTTCCTTCAGGCCCAGCGCATGGATCTCCTCGGCCGTCATGCCGGTGGTGGTCATCTGGCGCAGCTGGTACTCGTAGTACGCCTTGCCGTTCGGGTGCGTGGTGCCCACGCCGGTGGCATTGACCGCTGCCTTCGGCAGTTCCTCCTCGCTCCACTCGATCACGCCCTCGTACGCGGGCTTGAACTGCTCCAGCAGCGCCTTGCGCGCTTCATCCTTCAGCGCCGTGGCTCGGGCGGCATCGATCTTGCCGGCCTTGACCAGCGCATCGGCCTTGGCCTGCGCGTCGGCCCAGATCGCGGAGTCCTTGCCGGCCGAGAACGGCGCACCGGTGATGACTTTCTTCGCCTGGTCGATCACGCCCTCGTAGGCGAACTTCGGCGGACGGATGTCCTGCCCGGCGGAGGCGCGCGCGCGATCGAGCAACTGCCCGAAGGCGCGCTGCGTCGCCTTCAGGCGAGCGATGTAGGCCGTGTAATCCGCTTCTTCATCCACCTTGTGGAAGCTGATCAGGAACGTCGGCCAGAAACCCTGCGCACCGTTCATCTGGTCGAAGGCGTAGCCGTCCTGCATGAACGGCAGACCGTCGCGCGCGTTCTCGTACTGCAGTTTCCACAGGTCGTACGAGAACTTGGTCTCGTCGTCGAGCTTGGCGTAGTCGAAGGACTTCTCCATCTCCTCGACGCTGGCCTTCTGCCACGCGACCTGGTCGCGCGAGGCCTGCTCGGACATGTCGTCGACCTGGTCGTACAGGTCCTTGCGACCCTGGAAGGTCAGCTGGATAGGACTGAACTTCAACTGTTCCTCGTACTTGGTTTCGAACCATGCGTTCAGCCGCTGGCTCTCGGCGGCGATGTCGGCGGCGGACGCGGCGACGGCAGGGGTGCCTGCAGCGCCGGTATCCGGCGTAGCGGCGCGGTCGCAGGCGGTCAGGGCAAGTGCGAGGGCACAGGCGATCAGGGTTTTGCGCATCGGGGTCTCCAGGAAGGATACGGAGGACAGACCCCCGCATTCGGACACTTTACCCAACCCGCCCCGCACAGTCCCATGACAAAAGATGGGGGTCGCGATGTGGCCCCGCTCACGGATCTGCGGACAAAAAAACGCCGCCCTGCGGCGGCGCTCGTTTTCCGGAGGCGCTGGATTCAGCGCAGGCCGGTCTCGTTGCGGGCGATGACCAGGCGCTGGATCTCGCTGGTTCCTTCGTAGATCTCGGTGATCTTGGCGTCGCGGAAGTAACGCTCGATCGGCATTTCCTTGGAGTAGCCCATGCCACCATGGATCTGCAGGGCCTGGTGGGTGATCCACATGGCGGCCTCGGACGCGGTCAGCTTGGCGATCGCCGCTTCGTTGCTGAAACGCTGGTCCTGGCCCTTCACCCACGCCGCACGCAGGGTCAGCAGCGTGGCCGCATCCAGCTTGCACTTCATGTCGGCGATCTTGGCCTGGGTCATCTGGAACGTGCCGATCGGCGCGCCAAACGCCTTGCGCTCCTTCACGTAGGCGATGGTGGCCTCGTAGGCGGCACGGGCGATGCCGATGGCCTGGGACGCGATGCCGATGCGACCGGCATCCAGCACGCCCATGGCGATCTTGAAGCCCTCGCCTTCCTTGCCCAGAACATCGTCCGCCGAGGCTACGTAGTCGGTGAACTCGATTTCGCACGTCGCCGAGGCACGGATGCCGAGTTTGGGTTCGGTCTTGCCGCGATGGAAACCTGCCTTGGCGGTATCGATCAGGAAGGCCGTGATGCCGCGCGCGCCCTTGTCGGGTTCGCTCATCGCGAACAGCACGATGTACTTGGCCACGGGGCCGGAGGTGATCCAGCTCTTCTTGCCATTGATCACGAAGCTGCCATCGGCCTGCTTCACGGCACGGCAACGCATCGCGGTGGCGTCGGAGCCCGACTGCGGCTCGGTCAGCGCGAACGCCCCGATCTCGCGGCCTTCGGCGATGGCGCGCACGCAGGTCTGCTTCTGTTCCTCGGTACCGAACTTCAGGATGCCGTTGCAGAACAGCGAATTGTTGACCGACATGATGGTCGAATGGGCCGCATCGCCGGCGGCGATCTCGATCATCGCCAGCACGTAGGCGATCGGGTCCATGCCCGCACCGCCGTATTCGGCCGGTACCTCGATGCCCATCAGGCCGTTCTCGCCCAGCAGGCGGATGTTGTCCAGCGGGAACTCGCCGGTCCTGTCGTGGTGCTCCGCGCTGGGCGCGATCTTTTCCTGTGCGATCCGGCGCGCGACGTCCTGGATCATCAACTGCTCTTCGGTGAATGCGAAATCCACGGGTACCCCTCGGCATACGTACTTGAATACCAATTGTAACCCGCGACCATCCGCGGGCGTATGCCGCTGGTTGACCTTGGCGGCGCCGCGGGGGCAGAATATCTCTATATCGCGATAGGAAGATATTTATGGATCTGGAAGCCTGGTCGACCCGGCTGAAAGTGTTTGCCGACGCCACCCGTGTGCGCCTGCTGGCGCTGCTGTCGCGCGAGGAGCTGACCGTCGCCGAGTTGTCGGCTATCACCCAGTTGGCCCAGCCGCGTGTCTCCACCCATCTGGCAAAGCTGAAGGAAGCCGGGCTGGTCCGCGACCGTCGCGCGGGCGTGTCGGCCTACTACCGTTTCGACGAAGACAACCTGGACACGGTACAGCGTGAACTTTGGCGCAGCCTGCGCGACGGCAGCGACGATCCGCTGCTGCGCCAGGATGCCGAGCGCGTGGCCAGCGTGCTCGCCAACCGCGCCTCCGACCAGAACTGGGCCGACAGCGTGGCCGGCGACATGGAGCGCCATTACTCCCCCGGCCGTACCTGGGAGGCGCTTGCCCGCACCGCACTACCGCTGCTGGAAACCGGCGACGTGCTCGACATCGCCTCGGGCGACGGCGTGCTGGCCGAACTGCTCTCGCCGCATGCCAAGCGGTATGTCTGCATCGACACGAGTACGCGCGTGGTGGCGGCCGCCGGAGAGCGCCTGCGCCGCTTCCCGAACGTGGAAGTGCGCGAGGGCGACATGCATGCACTGCCGTTCAAGGACGGCAGTTTCGACCTGGTCGTGCTGATGCATGCACTCACCTATTCCGCCAAGCCAGCCCAGGCCGTCGCCGAAGCGGCCCGCGTCCTGCGCCGCGGCGGCCGCCTGCTGCTCAGCAGCCTGGGCAAGCACGAACACAAGTCGGTCGTAGAGGCCTATGGCCACGTCAATCTGGGCTTCACCGAAAAAGAACTGCGCAGGTTCGCCGAGAAGGCGGGGCTGGACATCGCCAACGCCGAAACCGTCACCCGCGAGCGTCGCCCGCCCCATTTTGAAGTCCTGTCGCTGACCGCAGTGAAGTCATGAAGACCCTTCCCTGGTTGAACCCCACCCGTGCCGGCTTACTGTCGAAGGCGCTGCAAGAACGCATCCTCATCATCGACGGCGCCATGGGCACCATGATCCAGCGCCACGGCCTGCAGGAAGCGGACTACCGCGGCGAGCGTTTCGCCGAGGGCTGCGACACGCAGCACGCGCATGAACATGGCGCCGGCTGCGGCCACGACCTCAAGGGCAACAACGACCTGCTGTTGCTGAGCAAACCCGAGGTGATCGCCGGCGTGCACACGGCCTACCTCGAGGCAGGCGCCGACCTGATCGAAACCAACACCTTCAACGCCACCTCGATCAGCCAGGCCGATTACCACCTCGAGCACCTGGTCTACGAGTTGAACAAGGCGGGGGCGCACGTCGCGCGCCAGTGCTGCGACGCTATCGAGGCAACCACGCCGGACAAACCCCGCTTCGTCATCGGCGTGCTGGGACCGACCAGCCGCACCGCTTCGATAAGCCCGGACGTGAACGATCCCGGCTACCGCAACACCAGCTTCGACGAGCTGCGCGGGACCTATCGCGAAGCCATCGAAGGCCTGATCGATGGCGGCGCCGATACCCTGATGGTGGAAACCATCTTCGACACCCTCAATGCGAAAGCCGCCCTGTACGCCATCGAGGAAGTGTTCGACACGCGTGGCGGGCGCCTGCCGGTGATGATCTCGGGCACCATTACCGACGCCTCGGGCCGTACGCTGTCCGGACAGACTGCGGAAGCTTTCTACGCCTCGGTCGCGCATGGCCGTCCGCTCTCTGTCGGGCTCAACTGCGCACTGGGCGCGAAAGACCTGCGCGAACACGTCGAAACCCTGTCGACCGTCGCCGACGCGTATGTCAGCGCGCACCCCAACGCCGGTTTGCCGAATGCGTTCGGCGAGTACGACGAGACACCGGAGGAAATGGCGGCCACGTTGAAGGAGTTCGCACAGTCCGGCCTGCTCAATCTCGTCGGCGGCTGCTGTGGCACCACGCCGGCACACATCCGGGCCATCGCCGACGCCGTCGCGGGCGTTGCGCCCCGTCGCCTGCCTGCCCTGCTGGAGGCCGCCGCGTGAGTACCCGCGTCCGCCACACCCGCCTGTCCGGCCTTGAACCGCTGGTCATCACCCCGGACCTGTTGTTCGTCAACGTGGGCGAGCGCACCAACGTCACCGGCAGCGCCCAGTTCCGCAAGCTGATCAAGGAAGAGCGCTACGAGGAAGCGGTCGAGGTCGCGCGCCAGCAGGTCGCCAGCGGAGCCCAGATCCTCGACGTCAACATGGACGAAGGCCTGATCGATTCCGAGAAGGCGATGGCACGCTTCCTCAACCTGATCATGTCCGAGCCCGACATCGCCCGCATTCCGGTGATGGTCGATTCGTCCAAGTGGAGCGTCATCGAAGCGGGCCTGAAGTGCCTCCAGGGCAAGAGCGTGGTCAATTCGATCTCGCTGAAGGAAGGCGAGGAAGCCTTTGTCGAGCATGCCCGCAAGGTGCTGCGCTACGGCGCGGCCGCGGTGGTGATGGCCTTCGACGAAACCGGCCAGGCCGACACCTGTGCGCGCAAGGTGGAAATCTGCACCCGTGCCTACCGGATCCTGACCGAGGAAGTCGGCTTCCCGCCCGAAGACATCATCTTCGACCCCAACATCTTCGCGGTCGCCACCGGCATCGAGGAACACGACAACTACGCCGTCGACTTCATCGAAGCCACCCGGATCATCAAGCAGACGCTGCCGCATTGCCATGTCTCGGGCGGCGTGTCGAACGTCTCGTTCTCGTTCCGCGGCAACGAGCCCGTGCGTGCCGCGATCCACTCGGTGTTCTTGTACCACGCCATCCAGGCCGGCATGGACATGGGTATCGTCAATGCGGGCGGCCTGCCCGTGTACGACGACCTCGATGCCGAACTGCGCGAGCGGGTGGAGGACGTGATCCTCAACCGCCGCAAGGATTCGACCGAACGGCTGCTGGAGATCGCCGAGCGCTACAAGGGCAGGAAAGGCGAAGCGCCGGTGGAGAACCTGGCCTGGCGCGAGAAGCCGGTACGGGAACGCCTGGCGCACGCGCTGGTGCACGGCATCGACGCCTTCGTCGACCAGGACACCGAGGAGGCCCGTGCGCAGGCGACACGGCCGCTGGACGTGATCGAAGGCCCGCTGATGGACGGCATGAACGTGGTTGGCGACCTGTTCGGTGCCGGCAAGATGTTCCTCCCGCAGGTGGTGAAGTCTGCCCGCGTGATGAAGAAGGCCGTCGCCTACCTGCTTCCGTACATTGAGGCCGAGAAGCTGCGCACGGGCGACGTGGGCAAGTCGAACGGCAAGATCGTCATGGCCACGGTGAAGGGCGACGTGCACGACATCGGCAAGAACATCGTCGGCGTGGTACTAGCCTGCAACAACTTCGACGTGGTGGACCTGGGCGTGATGGTGCCCACGCAGAAGATCCTGGACATCGCGAAGTCCGAGAACGCCGACCTGATCGGCCTGTCCGGCCTGATCACGCCGTCGCTGGAGGAAATGACCCACGTGGCGCGCGAGATGCAACGGCAAGGCTTCTCCATGCCCCTGCTGATCGGGGGCGCGACCACCTCCCGCGCGCACACCGCGCTGAAGATCGATCCGCACTACGATGCGCCCACCGTGTGGGTGAAGGATGCCTCGCGTGCAGTGGGTGTGGCGCAATCGCTGATCTCGCGCGACATGCGCGCGGCGTTCGTAGCCGCCAACGATGCCGACTATGCGGAGATCCGCGAACGCCACCGCAACCGTGGCGATGCGAAACGACTGGTCTCGCTGGAGAAGGCGCGAGGCCAGAAGTTCAACGGTGGTTGGGACGACTATTCTCCGCCTGCGCCCAACCAGCCTGGCGTGCATGTCTTCCACGACTACCCGCTGGCGGAACTGGTCGAGCTCATCGATTGGACGCCTTTCTTCCAGGCATGGGAGCTGGCGGGCAAGTATCCCGCCATCCTGACCGACGACGTGGTGGGCTCGCAGGCCAGTGAGCTATACCAGGACGCGCGGACAATGCTGGGGCGCATCGTTGCCGAGAAATGGTTGACGGCGAAAGCGGTATTCGGCCTGTGGCCGGCCAACAGCGTCGGCGATGACGTCGAACTCCAGCACGAAGGGCGCACCGAACGCCTGTGCTTCCTGCGCCAGCAAGTGGACAAGCCTGCCGAGCGTCCGGACTTCTGCCTGGCGGACTTCATCGCACCGAAGGATTCCGGCAGGCAGGACTGGATCGGCGCCTTTGCCGTCACCGCCGGCATCGGCATCGATGAACATGTCGCCCGCTTCGAGGCCGACCACGACGACTACAACGCCATCCTGCTGAAAGCCCTCGCCGACCGGCTTGCCGAAGCCCTCGCCGAGCGGCTGCACCAGCGCGTGCGCAAGGAGTTCTGGGGGTTCGCGTCCGACGAAGCACTGGGCAACGAGGCCTTGATCGCCGAGCAGTACCGTGGGATCCGTCCGGCACCGGGTTATCCCGCCTGCCCGGAACATAGCGAGAAAGCCACCCTGTTCCGCCTGCTGGACGCGCCTGGCAATGCAGGCATGTCGCTGACGGAGAGTTTCGCGATGCTGCCCACGGCGGCAGTGTCCGGCTACTACTTCAGCCACCCGCAGAGCCAGTACTTCGTCGTAGGCCGGGTGTCGAAGGAGCAGGCGGCCGACTACGCGAAACGCAAGGGCGTGGAGCTGGCGCAGGTGGAAAGATGGCTGGCGTCCAACCTGGACTACGACCCGGAATAAGCACCATCGCGCGCAGCGGCGAGCCCACCCCCTGTCGAGAGGCCCGGGAGAGCGGAGCGCAATGCGCGCTCCTCTAGAATGTGTATCCCGCCCGTGCCTGCGTCCCTCATGCCACCCTCGCCCGCTGCCGAAGGCCGGACGTCACCCGTCGCTGCGCATGGAGCAGCGACATGAGGGATGCCATCCCGACGACCCCGTATCCCGCGGTCCGCCTGTCGAGCTTCTACTTTTCGTACTACGCGGTACTGGGCGCTTTCACGCCCTACTGGAGCCTGTACCTGGAATCGCGCGGCCTCAGCGTGGCCGCCATCAGTGTGCTGATGAGCCTGTGGTACGCCACGCGTATCGTCTCGCCCAGCCTGTGGACCACGCTGGCCGCGCGCTCGCCGAATCCGATCCGCTGGCTGCACCTGGGCTGCTCGCTGGCGTTGGGCTGCTTCGCCTTGTTCCTGCTGCCGCTGGAACACGCAGGCTTGTTCACGGTGATGCTGGGCTTCTGCTTCGCCTACAACGCCGTGATGCCGCAGTTCGAATCGATCACCATGTCGCACCTCGGTGTGCGCAGCGATCGCTATGGCCTGATCCGCGTCTGGGGCTCGATCGGTTTCATCCTGGTGGTATCGCTGTTCGGCTGGCTGATCGACGCACGCCGGCTGGGCGTGGGTGCATTGCCGTGGTTGATGCTGCCGGTGCTGGCAGCCGTCCTCGCATCCGCCTTGTTGAACCGCTACGCGCGCGAGCCGGAGCACCATCCGGTCGATCCACAGGACGGCTTCCGCGCGCGATTGCGAAGGCCGGAGGTGATGGCCTTCTTCGTGGCAGCCTTCCTCACCCAGATCTCGTTCGGCCCGTTCTACACGTTCTTCTCGATCTACCTTTCCGAACACGGCTACACGACCGCGACACAGGGCGTGCTGTGGACGGTCGGCGTGCTGGCCGAGATCGGCGTGTTCTTCTTGGCCAGCCGCATCTTCCGACGCTGGGATGCCAGTCGCGTCCTCATGGTCGCGCTGCTCAGTGCGTCGGTGCGCTGGCTGGTCACGGCCCTGTTCCCCGACAACACGCCGGTCATGGTGCTGGCGCAGCTGACGCATGCGCTCAACTTCGGCGCCTTCTTCGCGGCCGCCATGCAGTTGCTGGTGCGCTTCTTCCCGGGCCGCATGAATGGACACGGCCAGGGCGTGTTCTACGGTCTGTCGTCCGGCGTGGGCGGCGTGATGGGCGCGTTGCTGGCGGGCCAGCTGTGGCGGTTCGGGGGCGAGACCGCATTCCTTGCATCGTCGGTGATCGCGCTGATCGCCGCTTTCATCGTCTGGAACTGGCTGATCCGGCCCGGAACGTCTCCAGCGTAGTTGGGCGACGCCTGATCGATTCACCTCGGCCTAAGAGTCGTGGCGTGCACCCTCCAGGATGCACACTCTCTTCAGGAATCGCCCGATCTCGTCTGCCGCCGCCACCGGTGCCAACTGGAACAGGAAGTGCGGCGCGTCGATGACGACCTGCTGCGCATTGCGTGCCAGACGAACGATCTCGTCACCTGCCCTTGCTGCTACCAGCCTGTCCCGGCCGGCCTGCAGATGGAGCAGCGGAAGATCCAGCGCGGCGACTTGACGACGGACGTCCACGCACAGCGCCGCCAGCGCGCGTTGGCGCAACACCTCGATCGGGATTGCCTCAAGGACGGCATTCAACTCCCTTCGCAAGGGCGCCGGCAGCATGCCACCTGCCAGAACGCGTTCCAGTGCGAACACGGGCAACGATATGGCCGGCAATCGATCCAGTACCGCAGCACAAGCGAGGCTGAAAGGGAGCGGTGCGCGGACGAAACTCGCCGCCAGCACCACGGCCCTGACATGGCACGGGTTGCGATGGGCAAGCATCACGGCCAGGGGACCGGCGAAGGACTCGGCAATCAGCACCGTATCCGTGTTCCGCCGCAATGCCGGCCCCAGCGTTTCGACCAGCGCCGCATACCCGCTGAAGCGCCCGCTGTCATAGGCGAGCACCTCGGCGTCGTAAGCGCCCCGGAATCCATCCAGCAAAGGCGTGTAGAGCCGACCGGTGCCATCCAGCCCAGGCAACAGGCAGAGACGGGGACGACGGTCAGCGTGGGTCACCACACCAGGTCGTCGGGTACCTGATATTGCGGGTCGGCGTAGGGATCCTGATCGGCCGGGGCGTCCGGATCGACTTTCAGCGCGACGGCAGGCGCGAAGATCGCCTCGGCTTCGGCGAGCACGGCGGCGGTGACCAGCAGGTAGCGGCCGTTCTGCTGCACCACGCCGAGTTCGCCCGCATTGAGCGCCTTCAGTTGCGCTGCGTTGACGTAGATGCGCTTGATCTTGCCGCCATACGGGAAGTGGCGTGCGATGTCGGCTTCCGCGTCATTGAGGCCCTTGTCCAGTAGGAACGCATCGAGTTTCGCCCTCGCTTCACGGCGCAGCCGTGCTTCCTCCTGCCTCACACGCTCGGCTTCGATGCGCTCGTCCTTTTCGCGCTGGGCGCGGATGGCGTAGGCCTTGGCGAGATCGATGTCTTCCTGGCTGCGCTTGGGCCTGGGCTTGCCTCCACTCTGCGGCGGGCGCGGCTTGCCGCCGTGGCCTGGTTTCGGGTGCGCGGCACCCTTGCCGGTCGGCTTCTGCGCGTCGCGCCGCTGATCGGGCCGGCGGTCGGGTTTGCGCTCGGGCTTCGGTGCGGGCTTGAAGCCCAGGCCCAGCAACTGGTCGCGGAGTGAATCGGTCATCGGTCTTTCGTGGGGACTGCTGTGTCCCAAGCGTATCAATAATGCGGCGGCGGTGGTTCGTTGGCAGGATCCTCGAACAGCGAGGTGCGCACCTTTCCCAGCTCCTCCACCATGTGCCGCAGCAGCAGCGCGGTGCGCTGGTTCTCCGCGCGCGCATCCGCCAGTGCCTCGCTCAGTTCGCTAAGCGAATGCTCCTGGAACGCCAGGCGGGTTTCCATCTCCACCAGGCGGCTTTCAAGCGCGTCGCTCAGCAATGGCAGGTCAGTCTGCATGCGCGGACCTTCCACGTCCGATGCCGTAATACGCGATGCCCATGGCCTCCACCTCGCCCGGCTCGTACAGGTTGCGGCCGTCGAAAATCACCGCGTCGCCGAGCGTATCGCGCAGACGCGCGAAATCCGGGCTGCGGAACTGCTTCCACTCGGTCACCACCACCAGCGCATCCGCACCGTCGACGGCGGCGCGCGCATCATCGCAAAGCACCAGGTCGTCCCGTTCACCGAAGATCCTGGCGGCTTCCTCGCGGGCCTCCGGGTCGTAGGCGCGGACCTTCGCACCGGCGTCCCACAACTCCGCGAGCAGCCTGCGGCTGCTGGCTTCGCGCATATCGTCGGTGTTGGGCTTGAACGACAGCCCCCAGACCGCGAACGTCCTGCCACGGATGCCCTCGTCTTCACCGCAGTCATAGTGGCGCTGGATCAGTTCGAACAGGTGGGCCTTCTGGCGGTGGTTCACCGCTTCCACGGCCTGCAGCAGCTCGGCCTGGTAACCATGCTGCTGCGCGGTGCGTGCCAGCGCCTGCACGTCCTTGGGAAAGCAGGAACCGCCATAGCCTGCGCCGGGATAGATGAAATGCCAGCCGATGCGCGGGTCGGAACCGATGCCCTGCCGCACATGCTCCACGTCGGCACCGACGCGTTCGGCGATGTTCGCGATCTCGTTCATGAAGCTGATCTTGGTCGCCAGCATCGCGTTGGCCGCGTATTTGGTCAGCTCGGCAGAGCGCACGTCCATGACGACGATGCGCTCGTGGTTGCGATTGAAGGGCGCGTAGAGACGACGCAGTTTCTCCACGGCCTGCGGATCCGACGCGCCGATGACGATGCGGTCAGGGCGCATGCAGTCGTTGACCGCATCGCCTTCCTTGAGGAACTCGGGATTGGAGACGACATCGAACGCGATCTCCACGCCGCGCGCCGCGAGTTCGGCGTCGATGGCCGCCCTCACCTTGTCGGCGGTGCCGACCGGCACCGTGGACTTGTTGACCACGATGCAAGGCTGCTGGAGGTTGCGGCCGATGGTGTGGGCCACCGCCAGGACGTACTGCAGGTCGGCGCTGCCGTCCTCATCGGGAGGGGTACCCACGGCGATGAACACCACGTCGCCGTGCGCGATGGCCTCTTCCGCAACGGTGGTGAACCGCAGGCGCCCGGCGGCATGGTTGGCCTTCACCATCGGCGACAGGCCGGGCTCGTAGATGGGGACGATGCCGTGATTGAGGCCATCGACCTTCGCGGGGTCGATGTCCATGCAGACCACGTCATGCCCGACCTCGGCCAGGCAGGTGCCTGTCACCAGCCCGACGTAACCGGTACCGAAGATCGCAACGCGCATGAAAGCACTTCCTTGCCGGGGGAGCCGCGATTACACCAGCGACTTATTGCAGCACGCCCATCAATTCGACGTCGAAGGTCAGCGTCGCATCCGGGCCGATCTTGCCGCCGGGTGCACCATTGGGACCGTAGGCCAGGTTGGACGGAATCCAGAAGCGATACTTGGCGCCCACGGGCATCAAGGCCACGCCTTCGGTCCAGCCCGCGATGACCTGGTTCAGGCCGAACTCGGCCGGCTCACCGCGCGCATACGAACTGTCGAAGACCTCGCCGTTCAGCAGCTTGCCTTCGTAGTTCACCCGTACACGGCTGGTGGACATCGGCCGCTGTCCGTTGCCCTGGCGCAGCACCATGTACTGCAGCCCCGACGGGGTGGTGACCACACCGGGCTTGGTCTTGTTGGCGGAGAGGAACTTGGCGCCCTCGTCGCGATTGCGCTGCGAAGCACCGGCCTGGCGCTTGGCGATATAGGCCTGCATCTCGGCCTGCGCCTGCTCCACGCTCAGCAGGGGCGTGCCGTTCTTGCTGGTCAGCGTGCGCACAGCCTGGGCGAGCACGGCCGTGTCCAGCTCATCCTTGAACGGCATCAGCGAGGGGCCCACCACATAGGTGCCCAGGAACAGGCCGACCTTGGTCTTGTCGACCGCCGGCGGCGTGCTGCCCGGCGGCATGCCGGGGACTGGCTGGCCTTCGGCCACGGCGAGGTTCACCCGCAGCAACTGGTCGGTCGCCTGTGCTTCCTGCTCGGAGATCAGCGCAGGCTTGCCGGCGAACGTGTTGATGATCGCGCGCTCGAACGCGGCCACATCGAGGAATGGCCCCACCGGCTGCAGCGAATTGCCCACATCCACGCCAATCGCGTAGCTCACCTTGTCGCGCTCGGTGACCAGCGCGGTTTTTTCCTGTGCAGACACGCTGCCTCCCAGCATCGAAAACGAGATTGCCAACAACACGGCTGCGCCGCGGACCGACCGCTTCATCCTTTCTGCTCCTGGAACCTGCGCCACGATGGCGGCGCCAAACCCATATTGTGGCATGCCAACCACCCGCGAAGGCACTGCATCAACGCGCGGCGCGCGGGACCTTCAATTCGCGCTCGATCGCTTCTACCACGGCAGGGTCTTCAGGCGAGACCTTGCTGGGGAAGTTCGCCACCACGCGACCGTCGCGGCTGATCAGGTACTTGTGGAAGTTCCAGCCAGGCGCGGCACCCGTCGCCTGCGCCAGCGAGCGGTAAAGCGGCGTCACTTTCTCGCCCGTCACCGCCACTTTCTCGAACATCGGAAACTTCACGCCATAGGTCAGCGTGCAGAACTCCTGGATCTCCTTCTCGCTGCCCGGCTCCTGGCCCCTGAAGTCGTTGGAAGGAAAGCCGAGCACCGCGAAGCCCTGTCCGGCGTAGCGCTGGTGCAGCGCCTCCAGCCCTTCGTACTGCGGCGTGTAGCCGCATTTGCTGGCAGTGTTCACCACCAGCAGTACCTGACCCGCATACTTTTCCTTCAGGTTCACGGGTGCCTTGCCGGCCAGTGGGCGGTAGGCGACGTCCAGCAAACCCGCTGCCAGCACGGTCGTCGAGACGCTCACGAGCGCGAGAAATGACAGCATTTTCAATGACTTGAGCTTCATGACATCACCCCACTATTACGAACATGACAAGTATGCCTTCAGTTGGGTGACAAAACCCGGTCACCCCGTTGACGCCCTGTGTTTTGGTGTTATAGTTGAATACAACACCACTCACCCAACTCACGGGGGGATGCCATGAACCAGAAATTGACCCACGCCCTGCCCAGCCTCGCCGTCGGCGGCCTGCTGCTGGCAGTTGGCGCGCTGGCGGCCGTCACCGGCGCACGCACGGCCGAGGTGGAGTCCGTCGCGCTGGTGGGCGCGCTGGAATCCGAAGCCCCCGAGATCTCAGGCGATGACGGCAAGCCCGAAGCCCGGCAGCACAAGCGCCGCGCCCGGGCATCGCTGGCCATGCCCTATTTCTCCTTTGGCCAATCGCTGCGTCCGAGGAGCTGAGCCATGACATCCATCCAATGGAGCGACGGCGCTCCCATCTACCGCCAGCTGAAGGATCGCGTGATCGCGATGATGCTGGACGGCATCCTGAAGCCGGGTGACGCGCTGCCCTCCGTCCGCCAGGTGGCGGCGGAGTACCAGCTCAACCCGATCACCGTTTCACGTGCCTACCAGGAGCTGGCGGATGAAGCCCTGGTGGAGAAGCGCCGCGGCCTGGGCATGTTCGTTACCGACGAGGGGGCCAAGAAGCTGCGCGGCAGCGAGCGCGAGCGGTTCCTGACCGAGGAATGGCCCGCCGTCGCCGAGCGCATCGAGCGCCTGGGCCTGTCCATCGAAGATCTGCTGCAATCCAAGGGGAACAAGTGATGAATGCCGCAATCGCCAACGCCGTGGTGTCGGCCCACGGCCTGCGCAAGGCCTACAGGAACAAGCTTGCGCTGGACAACACCAGCTTCGAGATCGAAGCGGGCAAGATCATCGGCCTGATCGGTCCCAACGGGGCCGGCAAGACCACCGCGCTCAAGGCCATCCTGGGCCTGACGCCTTTCGAGGGTCAGCTGAAGGTGCTGGGCCTGGATCCACGCAAGGACCGCGACGAACTGATGAAGGATGTCTGTTTCATCGCCGACGTCGCCGTGCTGCCGCGCTGGATGAAGGTCAAGGAAGCGATCGACTTCGTCGCCGGTGTCCACCCGCGTTTCGACCGGGCCAAGTGCGAACGCTTCATCGCCAACACCCAGCTCAAGCCCAACCTGCGCGTGCGCGAAATGTCCAAGGGCATGATCGTGCAGCTGCACCTGGCGCTGGTGATGGCCATCGACGCCAGGCTGCTGGTGCTGGACGAACCCACCCTGGGCCTGGACATCCTCTACCGCAAGCAGTTCTACCAGCGCCTGCTGGAAGACTACTTCGACGAGCAGAAGACGATCATCGTCACCACCCACCAGGTGGAGGAGATCGAACACATCCTCACCGACGTCATGTTCATCCGCGACGGCAAGATCGTGCTGACGTCGCAAATGGAGGAGGTGGCCGAGCGGTACACCGAGGTACTGGTCAGCGGCGAGGCGGTCGACCAGGCCCGCGCCCTGAAACCCATCGACGAACGCGCCCTGCCCTTCGGCAAGACCGTGCTGCTGTTCGACGGCGTGCCGAAAGGACATCTCGCCGCCCTCGGCGAAACCCGTACCCCTGGCCTGGCCGACCTGTTTGTCGCCATCATGAAAGGAACCTACGCATGAACGCCGTGACATCGACATTGGGTAAGTCCTCCAAGCCCGGCGCGTTCACGTGGTTGCTGAAGCGCGAGTTCTGGGAAAACCGTGGCGGCTTCTTCTGGGCCCCGGTGATCACGGGCGGCATCTTCGTGGTGTTGAACCTGATCCTGGCCGTCATTGGCAGCATCGCCGCACGTGGCCAGATGAACGGCGGCGGCTTCAGCGTCGAGGAGGCGCCGGAAAAAGCCCACCAGATCGTCGGTGGCATCGGCGACGGCATGCTGTTGGGCGGCGTGATCCTGGCCTGCGTGGTCCTGGCCTTCGTGGTCTTCTTCTACGCCCTGGGCACGCTGTACGACGACCGCCGCGACCGCAGCGTGCTGTTCTGGAAGTCCTTGCCGATCTCCGATACGCACATGGTGCTGTCAAAGCTGGCGTGGGCCCTGGTGCTGGCACCGTTGCTGGCGGTGGGGGTCGGCATTCTGATCGGCTTGGCCATGTGGCTTATCTCGGCGCTGACCATTTCCATCAACGGCCTGCCCGCGGGCGGTGCAGTGTTCACCCATTCGCATCCGCTGCGCATCATCGGCGGCGTGCTTGCCTCCCTGCCCGTCTACGTGTTCTGGGCATTGCCGGCGGTGGGCTGGCTGATGTTCTGCTCGGCCTGGTCGCGCAGCAAGCCGTTCCTCTGGGCGGTGCTGGTGCCGGTGCTGGCGTGCGTCATCATCAGCATGACCGACATCCTGCCGGGCCTGGAGGTCCGCCACGATCTGATCTGGTACACCGTGGTCTACCGCGGGCTGGCGAGCGTCATCCCGGGCGCTTGGTTCCCCACCCTGCCGGGGGGAGCCGCCAACCCGCATGCCGACTTCAACTCGCCGGACGAACTGGCCAATGCCATCGACCTGACCCGCAGCTGGCAGGCCTTCGCCACGGCCGATCTTTGGATCGGTGCGGTGATCGGTGTCGCTCTGATCGTCGGTGCGATCTACCTGCGTCGCTGGCGCGAAAGCGAATAAGCCTCCCCGGGGCGGCGCCCCCACCGCCGCCCGCTTCGATCCGACACGACAAGGGACATCCCATGCGCAAGAACGCTCTACTGGTCCGCAGCGCCTCCATCGCCGCCGTCCTGCTGCTGGCGGCCTGTCAGCCGGCACAGGACAAGCAGGACAACGCACCCACGGGCATCGCCGCTGAAGCGATGGGCGAAGTGGCCAAGGGCCTGGGCGAGGCCAGCCAGGAAATGGAGAAGGCCCGCGAGGAAATAGCCACCGCGCGCGAACGCCTGGCTCGCGAGAATCTGTCGCTCAACCGCAACGAAAACGAATCCCTGCCCAAGGCCGAGATAACCCCGACGGGCGACCTGTTGATCGAAGGCAAGGCGGTCGCGACCACGCCGGAACAGAAGGCGCTGGTGCTTGCCTATCGCGGCGAGTTGCTGGGCGTGGTCGGCGATGGCATGGCCATCGGCATGGAAGGTGCCCGCGTGGGCATCGATGCTGCGGCCTCGGCCTTGAAGGGCGTACTGGCCGGCCAGTCAGGCGACGAGATCGGCCAGCAGGTCGGTGAACAGGCCAAGGCGAAGATCAAGCCCATGGTGGCGCAGCTGTGCACACGCATGCCGGGACTGCTCAACGCGCAGCAGGCGCTGGCTGCCGCACTGCCCGAGTTCAAGCCTTACGCGGGCATGGACCAGTCCGACGTGGATGACTGCGGCGATGCCAACGGCGACGGCACCTGGAGCTTCTGAGTTTTCTGCCGGCGGCCGCATCATGCGCGGCACGCAAGCCCCAGGGGATTCGCGCATGACGCGCACAGATCCCCCATACGAAGGAGACCCGACATGCATTCCACCCGCATCCACCGCGCCCTGATGCCCCTGCTGCTGGCGAGTCTGTTGCCGCTCGCCGCGCAGGCTGCGGACACGAAGGAAAGCAGCATCGACCGCGAGATCAGTGCCGACCTGGCGAGCGCGCGCAACGAAGTGCGGGCAGAACTCGCCGTTGCCCGCCGTGAGCTGGAAACCGGCAACCTGCAGCTGGGCGATAACATGCGCTTCGGGGCATCGTCCGGCAAACGCAGTGCCGACAAGGAGCCGTCACTTCCGAAGGCAGAGATAACGCCTCTTGGCGACTTCCTTGTCGAAGGCAAGCCGGTCGCCATCGACGGCCGCCAGCGGCAGGAACTGCTGCTTTATCGCGGTCAGATGATCGACATCGCGAAGGCCGGCATCGACATCGGCGAGCGCAGCGCGCAGGCGGCGTTGGACGTGGTGGACCGGGGCATCTTCAGCCTGATGTTCGGCGCCATGACCGGCAGCCTGGAGCGCCGCGTGGAAAAGACCGTGAGGGAAACCATCGAACCGGGCGTGCGGCAGATCTGCCACAGCCTGCCCGCGTTGCTGGACAGCCAGGAGCGCCTGTCCGCCAGCCTGCCGCCATTCCGTCCCTACGCCACGCTGGAAGCGGACGATGTCGAAGACTGCGAGAAGGAAGTCCGCCGCGAGTTTGCCAAGCTGTAACCCCCCTTGAGTCCGCCGGGCGCGCCGCCCCCTCGCCGCCGGCAGCTTCCGCATGACTGACCTGATTCCGGAGACCCGCCGATGCGTACCGCCCTTATCGCTTCCCCGCTGCTCGCCCTGCTCTCCCTGTCCGCACCCGCGCTGGCGTCGGACAGGTACTGCAAGCACGAAGCGCCACGCCAGCTGACGCTCGACATCGGCGACGCAAAGACCGTGGTGTTCGAGGTCGGCCCGCACGATCTGACGGTGGAGTCGCGCGCCGGTGCGCCTGCCGCGATGGATGGCAGGGCCTGCAGCAGTCACGCCGACCGGCTCGCTCGCCTGAAGATCGAACAGCGGCGTGCCGGCGACAAGCTGATCGTGCGGATGTACCAGAAAGGCAGCTTCAGCGGTCTTTCGTTCGGCAGCAACTACGCCTACATGAACCTGACCGCGACCCTGCCCGACCACCTGCCCGTGCAGGTAAAGGTCGGCTCGGGCGAAGCCGACGTCACGGGCGCGCCGGTGTTCAGTGCCGATGTCGGCTCCGGCCACGCCGTGGGCCGCAACATCAGCGGACTCGCCGCCACCTCGGTGGGCTCGGGCGATATCGATATCCAGGGTGCCGGCAGCCTGAAAGTTGTGTCGATCGGTTCAGGCGATGTGGAGGCGCACAAGGTGCGTGGCCCGACCCATGTCGGCAGCATCGGATCGGGCGGCTTCAGCCTGGCGGGCAGCGGTGACGTCGAGATCGGCTCGATCGGCTCCGGCGGCGCGGATCTGCGCGACATCACCGGTGACGTGGTGGTCGGCTCGGTTGGCTCCGGTGGCGTGGAGGTCCGCAACGTCAGCGGTGGCCTGACCGTCCGCTCCGTCGGCAGTGGCGACGTTGATCACGAAGGCGTCAAGGGCGCGCTCGACATTCCCAAGCATCACTGACTTCCAAGGAACGACATGAACCGCATCATTCCGATCGCGTCGGCACTCTCCTTCCTGTTGCTGGCCGCGTGTTCCCGGGGCCCGCAGCCGGGCGACAGCGCCGAAGTATCCGGCGCCTTGTGGGGCCAGAACCTCAAGCTCAACGCCACCGGTCACCCGAAGGCGGAGATCTCGGCCAAGGGCGACTTCATCATCGACGGCAAGACGGTCGAGGTGACCGATGCCCAGCGCGCGCTGCTCGTGGCCTACCATCGTGAACTCGGCGGCATCGCCGATGCGGGCATCGCGACGGGCAAGGAAGGCGCCAAGCTGGCGGGCAAGGCCGTCGGTGCAGCAGTGAAAGGCATCTTCAGCGGCAATCCGGACCAGATCGAGCAGCAGATCGACGCCGAGGCGAAGAAGGTGGAAGCAGAGGCGATGAAGATCTGCGACCGCCTTCCCGGCCTGTACAAGGCGCAGCAGGACCTTGTCGCGGCACTGCCCGCGTTCCAGCCCTACGCCGGCATGGAACTGGACGACGTCCAGGAATGCCGTGCCAGCCAGGACGACAGCCATCAGGCCGGCGAGGATGTCGGCCAGGCGATCAAGGACAACGACGCACATGCAACCGGCAATGCGGCGGCAGAAGCCGATGCAGCCGCTGCACAGCCGGCCGATGGCCCTTCGCCCTGACCATCCGCTTGCCGCGGCATCGCGCACGGCGTCGCTTCTTCCCTTCTTCCCCTGTACGAGGTCTGCAATGAAACACGCCTGCGTGATGGTGCTTGGATTGGCGATGACGGTGTCCAACGCGCAGGCGGCGGACGCTCCGGACCCCGCCCGCGAACGCGCGTTCCAGGACCACATCGCCTACGTCGCGACGTTCGCGATGCCGGTACTGATCGAGAAATGCGCCACCACCGATGCCACCTACCTGCAGCGTGCGGCGCCGGCGTATTTCCGCTACGTCAACACACACCAGGACCAGATCGAGCGCGGGCGCCTGCTGACACTGGCCGAATTCGAACCCGGCGACACGCTGACCGGATACCGGGAGCGCACCCTGGCCCAGCGACTGGGCCGGCTGGACACGGGCACGCCCGAGCAGAAGCAACAGATGTGCGAAGGCGCGCTGGCGATGCTGTCGGGAATGAAGATCCCGGGCGAATGGCCGCCGCGCGACTGATCGGCGGCGACACCCTCAACCGCCGCCGCCTCCTGGCTTGCCGTGAATGCCGCCCCTGGCCAGGACGGCCGGGTCCAGCAGCGGCTTGAGGGTCTTTTCCGGCAGTCCGGTCACTTCACGCGCCACGTCCAGCACAGGCCGGTTCTGCTTGTAGGCCTGTTTGGCGATGGCGGCGCCCTTTTCGTAACCGATCACCGGGTTCAATGCCGTCACCAGGATCGGATTGCGGTCCAGCGCCTCCTGCACGCGATCACCGCGCACCTTGAGTCCGGCAATGCAGTCATCGGCCAGCAGGCGCGACACGTTCGACAGCAGCTGGATGCCGTCCAGCAGGTTGCTCGCGATCAGCGGCAGGGTGACGTTGAGCTGGAAATTGCCGGTCTGTCCGGCAACCGTGATCGCTGTGTGGTAGCCCATCACCTGCGCGCATACCATCACCGTGGCTTCCGGTATCACGGGATTGACCTTGCCCGGCATGATCGAACTGCCCGGCTGCAGTGCCGGAAGTTCCACTTCACCCAGGCCCGCGAGCGGGCCGGAGTTCATCCAGCGCAGGTCGTTCGCGATCTTGGTCAGCGCGACGGCCAGCACGCTGAGCTGGCCCGACAGCTCGACCGCATCATCCTGCGCGGCGAGCCCTTCGAACTTGTTCTCCGCGCTCTCGAAGCGCGTGCCGGTCATCGTGGACAACACCTTTGCGACACGCGTACCGAAGCGCGGATCGGCATTGATGCCGGTACCGATCGCCGTACCGCCCAGCGGCAGGCGACGCAGGCGCTTGAGCGCGTCCTCGATGCGCGCCTGCGCGGACGACAGCTGTGCCGACCACGCGGCGAATTCCTGGCCGAACGTCAGCGGCATCGCGTCCATCAAGTGGGTGCGGCCGGTCTTGACCACTTTCGCCAACGCCTTACCACGCGCATCGATGGTCTTGCGCAGGTGCCTGATGGCCGGCAGCAGGTCCTCCATCACCGCCAGTTGCGCCGCGACGCGCAAGGCGGTCGGGATGACGTCGTTGGAGCTCTGCCCCAGGTTGACGTGGTCGTTCGGGTGCACCGCCGCCTTGCCTGCGCGCGTCGCCAGCGTGGCGATCACCTCGTTGGCGTTCATGTTGGACGAGGTGCCCGATCCGGTCTGGTAGACGTCGATCGGGAAGTGCGCGTCATGCCTGCCGGACGCCACTTCCGCGGCGGCGGACTGCACGGCCTTGGCGACGCCTTTGGGCAGCAGGCCCAGACCGGCATTGACGTCGGCTGCGGCGCCCTTCACCAGCCCGAGCGCACGGATGAAGCCGCGCGGCATCGGCCGCCCGGAAATCGGGAAGTTCTGCACGGCTCGCTGGGTCTGCGCACCCCACAAGGCATCAATGGGCACCTGCAGCTCACCCATGCTGTCGTGCTCGATGCGGGTACGTGCGGCGCGGGGCTTGCCCGCGGTCTTCTTGCTGGTCATCACCGTCTCCTGAAGGGATTCACGGCTTGCGCGACGGCAAGGAAGCCGGCGGCTGGCGGGGCCACAGGATACGCCAGGCCGGATCGCCGCTTTCCCGGGGTAAAATGGAACGCTCCCTTTCAGCCCCCTCCCCGCGCCCATGTCGGATTCGTCCCTGCTCGCCCTCTCCCCGCTCGATGGCCGCTACGCCGGCAAGGTCGATGCACTGCGTCCGATCTTCTCCGAGTACGGCCTGATCCGTGCCCGCGTGAAGGTGGAAGTCGAGTGGCTGCTGGCCCTGGGCGCCGAGCCGGGTGTCATCGAACTGCCCGCTTTCTCCGCCGCCGCGACGGCGAAGCTGCGAGCGCTGGCCGACGGCTTCAGCGTGGCCCATGCCGCCCGCGTCAAGGAGATCGAGCGCACCACCAACCACGACGTGAAGGCGGTGGAGTACTTCATCAAGGAGCAGCTGAAGGACGACGCCGAACTCGCCCCGGCGCTGGAATTCGTCCACTTCGCCTGCACCAGCGAAGACATCAACAACCTGTCCTACGGCCTGATGCTGGAACAGGCGCGCCGCGAGGTGCTGCTGCCGACGCTGGACGGCGTCACCGCCAGCCTGCGCACGCTGGCCCATGCACAGGCCGCACAACCCATGCTGTCGCGCACGCACGGCCAGACGGCGTCCCCGACCACGCTGGGCAAGGAAATCGCCAATGTCGTCGCGCGCATCGAGCGCCAGCGCGCCCAGCTTGCAGCCGTCGAACTGACCGGCAAGATCAACGGTGCGGTGGGCAACTACAACGCCCACGTGGCCAGCTACCCCGACGTCGACTGGCCAGCGTTCGCGCAACGTTTCGTCGAAGGCCTCGGCCTGGTGTTCAATCCGTACACCACCCAGATCGAACCGCACGACAACGTCGCCGAGATCGGCGATGCCGCGCGCCGCGCCAACACCATCCTGATCGACCTTGCGCGCGATATCTGGGGCTACATCTCGCTGGGCTATTTCAAGCAGCGCCTGAAGGAAGGCGAAGTCGGTTCGTCGACGATGCCGCACAAGGTCAACCCGATCGACTTCGAGAACGCCGAGGGCAATTTCGGCATCGCCAACGCCCTGTTCGAGCATTTCAGCGCCAAGCTGCCGATCAGCCGCTGGCAGCGCGACCTGACCGACTCCACCGTGTTGCGTGCGCTGGGCACGGCGTTCGGCCACACGCAGGTGGCACTGGATTCGCTGGCCAAGGGCCTGGGCAAGCTGGAAGTGAACCCGCAGCGCCTGGACGCCGACCTCGACGCCGCATGGGAAGTGTTGGCCGAGGCCGTGCAGACCGTGATGCGCCGCCACGGCCTGCCCAACCCGTACGAGCAGTTGAAGGCGCTCACGCGCGGCCAGGGCATCACCGCCGACTCGATGCGCGCTTTCGTCGAATCGCTAGATCTGCCGGCCGAGGACAAGCAGCGCCTGCGCGACATGACGCCGGGCAGCTACACCGGCCTCGCCGAACGGCTTGCCCGGAATATCTGACCTCGGGGCGCGAGGACGCGGCGATGCACGTACTGATCAACATCGACGTTCCCGACCTGCCTGCGGCGGAAGCGCTCTACACCCGCGCCTTCGGACTCAGCACCGGTCGCCGTTTCGGTGAAGGTGGCGTCGAACTGCTCGGCGCACAGGCACCGATCTACCTGCTGCACAACGCAACCGGTTCTCCGGCCGCAACGGCGGCGCAGCGCGACTACACCCGGCACTGGACGCCCGTGCACCTGGACGTGGTCGTCGAATCCCTTGAACTCGCCCTCGACCTCGCCGTGCAGGCGGGTCTAGTGCAGGAATCCCCCATCCGCGAAACGAACTGGGGCCGCATCGTCCGCCTGGCCGACTCCTTCGGCCACGGCTGGTGCCTGCTGCAGTTCGTCAACCGCGGCTACGACGAGATCGCCACATGATGCTCCGCTCCACCCTGCTCTGCGGTCTGCTTGCCCTCGCGCTTCCGGTCGCCGCGCTCGCCTCCGACACGCCTGCCGCCAAGACCTGCGCCGATGACGCCGGCTGGAACGACCCGGCCACGCCGCTGCAGGTCTACGGCAACACCTGGTACGTCGGCACCTGCGGCATCACCGCATTGCTGGTGACGTCCGATGATGGCCACATCCTGGTCGACGCCGGCACGCCGCAGGCCGGCCCGCTGATTCTTGCCAACATCCGCGCACTCGGCTTCAAGCCGGAGGACGTACGCGCCATCGTGTTCTCGCATGAGCACAACGACCATGCCGGCAGCCTGGCCGAGCTGCAGCGCGCCACCGGCGCGCCCGTGTATGCCCGCGCACCCGCCGTGGGCACGTTGAAGCGCGGCATGCCGGACCGCCTGGACCCGCAATTGGAGGTGGCGGAACCCATCGCCCCGGTCGAGCATGTCGTCACGCTTGCCGATGACGGCGTGGTGCGCATCGGCCCGCTGGCCCTGCAAGCGGTCGCTTCGCCCGGTCACACGCCCGGCGGCACCAGTTGGACCTGGCGGTCCTGTGAAGGCGACGCCTGCCACCAGATGGTTTACGCCGACAGCCTGACCGCGATCTCCGACGACGTATACCGCTACAGCGACGACGCAGCGCACCCCGGTTACACGGCCGCGTTCCGCGGCACGCTGGCGCGGGTTGCCGCGCTGGACTGCGACATCCTCGTCACCCCGCATCCGTCCGCCAGCGCGCTGTGGACACGAATCGGGCCGAGGGCGAACGCGCCACGGGTGGACCGCAGCGCCTGCCGCGCCTATGCGCAGAAGGCCTCCGAGCGCCTGGACAAGCGGCTTGCCGACGAAGCCGCGATGGCCCCGCCCCCATCACACCCTTGATCGGCATCAATGCCGCCGGTGCCCCCATCGGCGACGCTGACCTCCCTTTTCCTGTATGACGCATTCCCGCGCGGATACCACCCGATGACCAAGAAGACTTCCGCCCGCGCCGCGTCGCTTCCGTTCGAGATCGAAGCCACCCACGCGCATCCGCTCGGCATGCCGGTCGAGCGCTTCCTGCGCGATTACTGGCACAAGCGGCCACTGCTGATCCGCAACGCTTTCCCGGACTTCGAAACGCCCGTGCAGCCGGAGGATCTTGCCGGCCTCGCCTGCGAGGAAGGCGTGCTGGCACGTCTGATCAGCCTGGATCGTGCCACCGGTACCTGGGACGTGCGCACCGGCCCGTTCCAGGAAGAGGACTTCCCCAGCCTGCCCCACCACGACTGGACCCTGCTGGTGCAGGACGTGGACAAGTGGGACGCCGATGTCCGCCAGTTGCTGGAGCAGTTCCGCTTCCTGCCGCGCTGGCGCGTGGACGACATCATGATCAGCTTCGCGGCCACCGGTGGCTCGGTCGGCGCGCACGTGGACCACTACGACGTGTTCCTGCTGCAGGCGCAGGGCGATAGGCGCTGGATGATCGATGCCAGCGTCGCGATGGGGAAGCCCGCGCCCGACCTCGGCTTCCAGGACGATGTGGCGATCAAGCTGCTTCGCCAGTTCGACCCCACCCATGAGTGGGTACTGGCGCCGGGCGACATGCTCTACCTGCCGCCGCTGGTTCCCCACCACGGCGTGGCGGAGAACGCCTGCCTGACGTTTTCGGTGGGCATGCGGGCGCCGTCGTCGGCGGAACTGATCGGCGACTACCTCGACACGCTGATCGCCGATGCCGACGACGCCGTGCGCTACCACGACGAAGACCTGACCGCGCCGCACGACCCGAACGAGATCGATGCCCGGGCGATGGAGCGCGTGGTCGAGGCGCTGAATGCCCTGCGCATGAACGACCCGGACCTCGTGGGCGACTGGTTCGGCCGCTTCATCACCACGTATCGCGCGTCCGGCGATGTCATGCCAGCACCCGAAACGCCGTCCCGCATCGAGATGGAGTGGGACCTGCAGCAGGGCGCACGCCTGCTGCGTCATCCATTCTCGCGTTTCGCATGGCGCCGCCGCCGCCAGGGCGCCAGCCTGTTCTGCAATGGCCTGGACTACGCCCTGCCGGTGAAAGACGCCCAGCTGCTGGCCGCGCTGGAAGGACTGGATGGCACGACTTACGGCGCGTTGAGCGATGCCGGCCGCGACGCTGTGATAGCGCTTGCTGCTCAGGGCCACTACCAGCTGGCATTCGACGACGATGGTCTCGACCCGCAGGACGAAGACGCATGAAGGCCGCGCAGGATTACCACGTCGAAGCCGTCGACTATGCCGCCACCTCTGTACCGTTGCACGAGGTACGGGACGCCGTGTTCGTGCAGGAACAGCAGGTACCGCGCGATCTGGAACGCGATGCGCTGGACCCGCTCTGCCATCACGTGCTCGCGCGCGACAGCGCGGGGCACGCCATCGGTGCCGCGCGCTTGACGCCCGACCACCGGATCGGCCGCATGGCCGTGCTGCCGGCGTGGCGCGGCCAGGGCGTTGGCGAAGCGATGCTGGTCGCCTTGCTGGACGAAGCCCTCCGCCGCCACTGGCCTGACGTGTCGCTGCACGCGCAGGTGAGTGCGGAGGGCTTCTACGCCCGTCATGGTTTTCTGCCCGAAGGCGAGCGGTTCCTCGAGGCCGGCATCGAGCACCAGGGTATGCGCCGGACGCTGTCCGGGCCGACCACCATCGCCCATCGCGCAGAAGCGGTGGCCATCACCACGGCCGTCGTCGCGCAGGCCCGACGGACACTGGTGATCTGCAGTCGCGCGCTGGACCCGGGCTTGTGGGATGCGCCCGCTGTCGTGGATGCGCTTCGCCGCTTCGCCACCCGCCAACCAGGCGCACACGTCCAGGTGCTGCTGCAGGACGCCGGCACGCCCCAGCGCATGCTGGCCCCCCTGATCGGCCTTGGGCAGCGCCTCCCCAGCGTGTTCGCCTTCCGCGAAGTGCAGGACCCGGTGGACCTGCCGTACACCGCCGCCTTCGTTGCCAACGACGACCATGGCTACTACCACCGGCCATTGGGCCACCGCTTCGACGGCGAAGCAGGCTTGATGCATGCCGGGCGCGCCCGCCAGCTGCGGGAAGAGTTCACCCAGATGTGGGAGCGTGCGCGGCCGGTGACGGAGTACCGCGCGCTGGGCCTCTGATCGCGTACCGCCATCACGGCGCCGGACAACCTTCACCGGCCCGGGGCCTGCGCCTTTAGTCCAATCCGGTTACGCCCGCTTCCCGGCATGGGGGTATAATTTCCGGGTTTTCGTCCATGCGCGTGAGACATAGCGCGATATGGGCCGCAAGCGCCCCCTCGACTACCCACAGCACGCCATCGCCATCGTGGACAATCTCCTGAAGCAGTTCGCGCAATCCTCGCAGCTCAACGGGGGCAACGCCTCCTACGT
Source organism: uncultured Pseudoxanthomonas sp. (assembly GCA_966210745.1). Classification (GTDB taxonomy): domain Bacteria; phylum Pseudomonadota; class Gammaproteobacteria; order Xanthomonadales; family Xanthomonadaceae; genus Pseudoxanthomonas_A. Next base: position 2,298 of record CBIHLJ010000028.1, on the reverse strand, counting down.
CGAAGACCTGTACGAGCAATACCTCGTCGCCCCGGACAGCGTGGGGCCCAAATGGAAGGCTTACTTCGACGGATTCAAGGGCCACGAGGCGGGGGATGTCCCGCATTCAGTGGTAATCCAGCAGATCACCGACGCCGCCCGCCAGGCCGCCAACAACGGCCATGTCGTGGCCGCCGGGGGCGACGAGCGCGAGCGCAACGTGGGCCGCCTGATCACGGCATACCGGTCGCGCGGCCACCTGGGGGCGCAGCTCGACCCGCTGGGCCTGACCCCGTCGGTCAATCCGCCGGACCTGGACCTGGCTTTCCACAACCTGTCCGAGCGCGACCTCGACAGCGAGTTCAGCACCGGCAACGTGGGCGGCAACACGCGCATGAAGCTGCGTGATCTGTTGGCCCGCCTGAAGGCGGCCTACACCGGCCCCATCGGTGTCGAGTTCATGCATATCCCGGAAGTCGACCAGCGCCAGTGGCTGTACCAGCGCCTGGAGAGCGCCGGCGGTCAATTCGGCCTGTCTGCGGAGGCCAAGCGCCGCACGCTGGAACGCCTGACGGCGGCCGAGGGCCTGGAACGCTACCTGCACACCAAGTATGTGGGCCAGAAGCGCTTCTCGCTGGAAGGCGGCGACGCGCTGATCCCGCTGCTCGACACCATGATCCGCAGCGCGGGCGAAGGCGGGGTCAAGGACATCGTGGTCGGCATGGCCCACCGCGGCCGCCTCAACGTGCTGGTCAATACCCTGGGCAAGAGCCCGCGCAAGCTGTTCGACGAGTTCGAAGGCAAGTTCGAACACGACAACAGCCTGGCCCATGCCGGCGACGTGAAGTACCACATGGGCTTCTCCGCCGACATCGCCACGCCCGGCGGCCCTGTGCACCTTGCGCTGGCGTTCAATCCGTCGCACCTGGAAATCGTCGATCCGGTCGTGGCCGGCAGCGTGCGTTCGCGCCAGGAGCGCCGTACCGACGCCGCGCGCCAGACTGTGCTGCCGATCATCATGCATGGCGACGCCGCGTTCGCCGGCCAGGGCGTGGTGATGGAGTTGTTCCAGATGTCGCAGGCGCGCGGCTTCGCCGTCGGCGGCACGCTCCATATCGTGATCAACAACCAGATCGGCTTCACCACCAGCAACAAGGAAGACGCCCGTTCCACGATGTACTGCACGGACGTGGCCAAGATGGTCGGCGCCCCCATATTCCATGTGAATGGCGACGATCCGGAAGCCGTGGTGTTCGTGGCGCAGATGGCGTACGACTTCCGCCAGCAGTTCAAGAAGGACGTGGTGATCGACCTGGTGTGCTACCGCCGCCATGGCCACAACGAAGCGGACGAACCTGCGGCGACGCAGCCGGTGATGTACCAGACCATCCGCAAGCACGCGACCACCCGCGAGATGTATGCCGCCAAGCTGGAAAGCGCGGGCATCATCCCCACCGAGGGCGGCAAGGCGCTGGTGGACGAGTACCGCAACAAGCTGGATTCGGGCGAGTACACCACCGAGTTGGCCAAGCAGAAGGGCGACGAGCTGGCGATCGACTGGTCGAAGTACCTGTCGGGCAAGCTCAGCGACCCGGTGGACACCAGGGTCAAGCGCAAGTCGCTGGACTCGCTGGCGAAGATCATCACCACCATCCCGGCCGGCGTGGCACTGCATCCGCGCGTGGCGAAGATCTACGAAGACCGCGTGAAGATGGCCGCCGGCGCCCAGCCGGCCGACTGGGGCTTCGCCGAGAACCTGGCCTACGCCACGCTGCTGGCGGAAGGCAACGGCCTGCGTCTGGTCGGCCAGGACGCCGGTCGCGGCACGTTCTTCCACCGCCACGCGATCCTCCACGACCAGAAGACCGACAGCTACTACCTGCCGCTGCGCCAGCTGGTGGAACAGCCCGAACAGGCCACCATCATCGACTCGCTGCTCAGCGAGGAAGCGGTGATGGCGTTCGAGTACGGCTTCTCCACCACCGACCCCAACACGCTGTGCATCTGGGAAGCGCAGTTCGGCGACTTCGCCAATGGCGCCCAGGTGGTGATCGACCAGTTCATCGCCGCCGGCGAAGCCAAGTGGGGCCGCATCAGCGGCTTGACCCTGCTGCTGCCGCACGGCTACGAAGGCCAGGGCCCCGAACACAGCTCCGCGCGCCTTGAGCGTTTCCTGCAACTGTGCGCGCTGGAGAACATGCTGGTCTGCGTGCCGACCACGCCGGCCCAGTGCTACCACATGCTGCGCCGCCAGATGCGCATGACCACGCGCAAGCCGCTGGTGGTGATGACGCCGAAGTCGCTGCTGCGCCACAAGCT
>CBIHLJ010000027.1:0-54896 GCA_966210745.1 uncultured Pseudoxanthomonas sp. | reverse complement strand
CTCCCGAGTCGCCCCATGCCCCCCACCGATCTCTCGCTGCAGATCCAGCTGCACCCGTTCCCCGACGGCGACGCCGTCGCGACCGCGCTTGCCCAGGCGGTGGCGGACGACCTGCGTACTGCGCTCGCCCAGCGCGGCCAAGCCAGCATTGCCCTGTCCGGCGGCACCACCCCGCGCCGCTTCCTGCAGGCACTGTCGCGGCAGCCGCTGGACTGGGCGAACGTCACCGTCACCCTGGTCGACGAACGCTGGGTAGCCGACGGACACGAGCGCTCCAACGCCCGCCTGGTGAAGGAACACCTGCTCCAGAACGCCGCCACCAGCGCGCGCTTCGTTCCACTCCACCGGTCCACCGCCACGCCGGACGACGCCCTCGCTGACGTCGCCGCCGACCTGCCGCCGGCGCTGGACGTGGTCGTGCTGGGCATGGGTGGCGACGGGCACACCGCCTCGTTCTTCCCTGGCGGCGACCGCCTCGCCGACGCGATGGACCCGGCCACGACCGCCGCCGTGCTGCCGATGCGCGCACCCGGTGCCGGCGAACCCCGCATCACCCTGACCCTTCCCACGCTGCGCGATGCCGGCCATCTGTACCTGCACATCGAAGGCGGCGAGAAGCGCCAGGTGCTCCAGCAGGCCCTGTCGGGCCACGGCGCGGGCGCCGGCTATCCGATCCGTACGCTGATGCAGGCGTTGCGCGCGCCATTGCAGGTCTATCTGGCGCAGTGATCGCGATGCGCCGGTGTTGAGGCAAAGACGGCCTCACTGCTTATAATGCGTCCTTGCCCGCGGCGCTCCGGCGCCCGGTCCCGCCTGGATCGCGCAACGCGTTGTCCGTCGGCCCCCGTTTTCGTAGCCATGCGCGGCCCCACGGCCGTGCTGCCAAAGGTGGAAAGTGCGTAACTACGACCTCGAATTCCTCAAGCATTTCTCGATGGTGATCGGCTTTCTGGTGCTGGTCACCGGTGGCCTGATCGTCGGTGCGTACTTCCTGCACGACACCCTGCCGCCGGAAGTGAACCCCAAGGCCGTGCAGATCACCGAGGCGCGCATCGCCCCGGCCGGCGCCGTCTATGCCGGTGAAACCGGTGCTGCTGCCCAGGCCGCCGCCGCCGCCGCCGCGCAGGCCGCCGCCGCCTCGCAGGTCGCCTACGGCGGCACGCTGGATGGTGGCGAGATCTACAAGAACCTGTGTGGCGCCTGCCACACCAACGGCGTGGGCAAGGCTCCGATGCTGACAGCCGCCGGCATGGGCGCACGCGCCGCCAAGGGCGTGGACACGCTGTACAAGCACGCCATCGAAGGCTTCACCGGCCCGGATGGCGGCATCATGCCCCCGAAGGGCGGTAACCCGGCCCTCACCGACGAGCAGGTACACGCCACCGTCGACTGGATGCTGTCCAACAGCAAGTAAGGCACACCGCCTTCCACGAAACGCCGCCTCCGGGCGGCGTTTTTGTTTGTGCCGCACTAAGGGGCCCGAACACTCCCTTCTCCCCGCATGCGGGGAGAAGGTGCCGAAGGCGGATGAGGGGCGAACGAAGTCCAATTTCGACAGCCCAAGTCCACCCACCACACTCGACATCTCGCGGCGACCCTCCAACACCACGGCGCTGTCGCCCCTCACCCGCCCCCTTATCAAGTACGGGGGCAGGCTCTCTGGGCACCCTCGCCCCCGCACGCGGGATGAGGGAGGCGCGCTGGCATCGCATCTGCCGTCACCCTTTCCGTTTACCCTTGCCGCCTCGCTTCAACGGTCGCCCCACGATGACGTCTCCCCGCTCGCTGCTCACCCTCGCCCTGCTCGCCTCCCTGACGCTGCCCGCCTGCGCAGCCACGCCGAAGGAGCGCGTCACGCCCATCGGCCAGGTGCAGGGTGAAAGCACGCGCAGCGCGCTCGACGGCCAGGCCGTCACGGTCGAAGGCATCGTCACGGCGATCTTTCCTGATCTGGGCGGCTTCTTCGTGCAGGACACCGGTGATGGGCAGGCGATGACCTCCGACGCCCTGTTCGTGGTCTTCGAGGAAGGCGCACCCTCGCCGGCCATTGCCGTAGGCGATCGTGTCCGCGTGCGCGGCATCGTCGGCGAGCGCAAGGCCGGTGGCGACAACACATTGACCGCACTCCACGCGCCGGTGATCCAGCGGCGCGGCAAGGGCAGCATCCCGCCCACCGTGCTGACCTCGCTACCCGGCGACTGGAAAACGCTGGAAGGCATGCTCGTCCGCATCGACGCCCCGCTCACGCTCAGTGGCACGCATACGCTCGAGCGCTTCGGCGAACTGATCGCTAGCTTCGACGGCCGCCTCTGGCAGCCCAGCGAACTCGCCGCACCCGGCAGCGTCGAGGCCAAGCGCCTCGCCGCCGACAATGCCCGCCGCACCCTGCTGCTGGACGATGGCAGCGCCAAGCGCGATCCGGCCACCATCTGGTACGTGAAGGACGGCCAGCCGCTGCGCACCGGCACCGTGCTGAGCGGCGTGCAAGGCATCGTCGACCAGCGTCCCGGCGGCTGGCGCCTGCAGCTCACCACAGCACCGACGATCGCCGCGCCGGATCGCCCGGCCGCGCCACACGTAGACGGCAGTGCGCGCGTGGCCGCCTTCAACCTGGAAAACCTGTTCAACGGCGACGGCAAGGGCGGTGGCTTTCCCACCGAACGCGGCGCAAAGACGCCGCAACAGCTGAAGGCGCAACTCGCCAAGCTCATCGCCACCATCCGGGGCCTCGATCCAGACATCGCCGCGCTGATGGAACTGGAGAATGATGGCTACGGCGCCGACTCCAGCCTGGCGCAGCTGGTCGCCGCGCTGAACACCGGCGGCGGCACCTGGCGTTTCATTGATGCGAAGCAGGGCCCCGGCCCCGACACCATCCGTGTCGGCCTGATCTACCGCAGCGACCGCGTGAAGCCCACCGGCAAGCCCGCGACGCTGCAAGAAGGTCCATTCGGCGAACGCAGCCGCAGTCCGCTGGCGCAGGCGTTCGTGCGCGGCAACGGCAAGGCGTTCGTCGTGGTCGCCAACCACCTGAAGTCCAAGGGCTGCTCTGAAGCCACCGGCCCGGACGCCGACCAGAAGGACGGCGCTGGCTGCTGGAATGCGCTGCGCCTGGATTCTGCCCAGCGCCTGGATGCGTGGTTGAAAGCCGACCCTACCCGCACGCGCACGGACCGCATTGTCATGCTCGGCGACTTCAACGCCTATGCGATGGAAGCGCCGGTGCGCTGGCTGCGCGATGACGCCGGCTGGGTGGATGCCTTCAAACAGGCCGGCGTCGAACAGCCCTACAGCTACGTCTACAGCGGCCTCACCGGCCGGCTCGACCACGCCCTGCTCAGCCCCTCACTGGCGAAGCAGCTGCGCGGCGCCGCCGAGTGGCACATCAATGCCGACGAACAGGATGCGCAGGGCTACGCCGACGGCGACGCCACCGTCCCGTTCCGCAGCTCCGACCACGATCCGCTGCTGCTGGGGCTTGATCTGTAAGCTCCATTAGCCAGACGCAGGTCTCCTATCAGGACGAGCTATCGCTCGTCCACCACGATGCGGTGGACCTGTGCTTGGGCAGCAGGTAGCACGTCAGGTGCAATGGCAAGCATCTCTGCCTTCTGAGCTTCCGCCATACGGACGATGTCCTCACCACCACCGCCGTCCGGATCATCGGGCCTGCGCTTTGCCGATTCGATCGCATACAGGATCCACGCCAACCCCTGCACCGGATCCTTCTCTGTCCCATCGCCGTGGAAGACCGCGCTCCCCAGATGCACTTGGGCCTCCGAGTGACCGGCACGAGCAGCTTCAGTCCAAAGTAGAACAGCTCTCCGATGATCCTGCTTCACTTCGAGTCCTTCGAAGAGCAGGTAACCCAAGTTGTTCTTGGCGGGCACGACACCGGCGTTGGCAGCCTTCTCCCAAAGATGTGCCGCCTTCCGGTAACTCTTTTCAACGCACGCGCCGACATAGAAATCTACGCCCAAGTTATAGATAGCTGTCGTATCGTCCAGCGCGGCGCCTAGCGCTGTTTCCTGTATTTCCAGGCACTCTTCCTGCGCCCTCACGGGGAAGGATAGAAGCAGTAAGATTACGAGTGCCCATTTCATTTACTCAACCTCCCCAGGTTGTTCGAATGGGTGCATGGGGCATGCGCTCCGGCTTCGCAATTCCACGCCCCGCGTCTTAAGAAGCCATGCCAGAACATCAGGTGCCGGCCTTGTCCACCAGCGCCAGCAACTTCTGCACGGTTCCCCAGTTGCGCGTGGTGGTGGCCTTGCCTGCCTTGCCCAGCAGCGCTTCGGCCGCCTTGCTTTCCAGAATACCGCTAGCGCAATGCAGGTAGGCGGCGTACGTGCCGACGTGGAACTGTTCCGGCAAGACGACGTGCGGCTCGATCGCCGACATGGCCGACAGCGTGCCGACTTCCGCCACGAAGGCGACCAGCAGGCGCGAGGGATCCGCCGATGCGAACGGGTTCTCGCGGACGATCAACGCCAGTTCCTTGGCCGACACCACGATGACGGGCACCTCGATGCCGAGTCGTGTCGTGATGGCGGCCGAGATGTCGGCGGCCAGTTTCCTAGGCGCCCCCTTGCCGGCCTTGAACACCGCGTTGCCGCTGTTGAGCAACGTGGCTACGTCAGTATGGCCCAGTCCTTCCAGCAAGGCGCGCAGGTCCGCCATCGCGATCCGCTTTGCCTTGCCGACGTTGATCCCGCGGAGGAGGGCGATGCAGGTGGTCATGCGCGCCTCATTCCATCGGCGCGAAGCGCCGCACGCTGCGCCCGTCCACCATCACTTCTTCGCAGAACATCGCGTACGGCCGCACCCACAGCCCGCCTTCGCCGTACAGCGCGCGGTACACCACCACCGGCTCCAGCGTCTCGCTGTGCCGCGCCACTGCGACCACTTCGTAGTCGTTGCCTTTGTAGTGACGATAGAGGCCGGGGGCGAGTTCGGGAAGGGCGGGGAGTGTGGCCATGGCATGGTCTCTTGGATGCGTAAGGTGGGCCTTAGCCCACCAAGCCGATCATTGTCTACGAACCTGTGCGTTGGATGGGTTGAGCCGAAGGGAGCACTTGTTTTACGGGCTTCAACACGTCCAGTAAGTCTTGTGCAGCAGATCGACTACTTCCGGACCATCACTGCAGCCACCCACCTCGACCGCCAACGCATCCTCTGGCTGCTGCGCGATGATCCATTGCTTGCTCGCCGCGTGCCACATGACCCTGCCTTCCGCGATGACACCCAGAGGAAATACGTCGCTGCGATCATGGTTCACCAACGTGATGCGCCCCTCTTCGACACGGGCCTCAAGTCGGATGCTGGGCAACTCGGGATGTTCCGCAAACCGATGCTGGAAGACATAGGCGCCCGACTGCAACGGCATAGCGGGCTCGGACGCCGGCGCGGCGGGTGCGACGCCGAGTATCCCGGCCAGCAAGATGATCAGTCTTCTCATCATCCGGATACGCATTCCACGCTCCTGCCCACGCCAAACCAACTCATCGCACCGTACCGTGGCGACTGATGGGCTCCGCTGCGCTCTTCCCGATAGGTTGGGGTGAGCTTGCGAACCCAAACACGCAGACAATTCGCCGCTGCGATGTTGGAGTTCACTCCATTCACCCCAACATATGAAATCACGCTCGCGAATCCCTCAGTACCCCGCCGCCTGTCCATCCTTGCGGCTCTCGCTGGCGCCGTAGTACACGCCGGTCTCCGGGTCGCGCTTGATCGCCTGGTAGCCGCCATAGGGGCCCAGCGCCCACTCGACGTGGTGGCCTTTGTCCATCAGCGCGCGCACGGTTTCGTAGGGGAAGCCGGACTCCAGCTGCACCACGCCGCCGTCGGTCATCGCGGTGGCGCTGCCTACCGGTTCGGTGGAGCCGTCGTGCTGGACGCGTGGTGCATCGCCGGCTTCCTGCAGGGTCATGCCGAAGTCGACCAGATTCATCACCACCTGCACATGGCCCTGCGGCTGCATCGCGCCACCCATTACACCGAAGCTGACCCACGGCTGCCCGTTCCTGGTGATGAAGGCGGGGATGATGGTCTGGAACGGACGCTTGCCCGGCGCATAGCAGTTGGGATGCGGCGTGGCGCCGTCGCAGCCGTTCAGCACGAACATCTCGCCGCGGTCCTGCAGGATGAAGCCCAGACCGGTGGGCGCCATGCCGCTGCCCATGCCGCGGTAGTTGGACTGGATCAGCGAGACCATCATGCCGTCCTTGTCGGCGACGGTCAGGTAGATGGTGTCGCCCTCTTCCAGCTCCTTCGGCGTGCCGGGCTGCACTTCGCGCAGCACCTTGTCGGGCGAGATCAGCTTCGCGCGGTCACGCGCATACGGCTTGGAGATCAGGCGCGCGACGGGTGCAGGCTGGAAGGTGGGATCGGCATACCAGCGCGCGCGGTCGGCGAAGGCCAGCTTCTTGGCCTCCACCAGCAGGTGCACATGTTCGGGGCTGCCAAACGGAATCTTGGAGAAGTCGTAGCCTTCCAGCACGTTGAGCATCTGCAGCGCGGCGATGCCCTGCCCGTTCGGCGGCAGTTCCCACACATCGTAGCCACGATAGTTGGTACTCACGGGCATGACCCACTCGCCGGTGTGCGCCGCCATGTCTTCGTACGACAGGAAGCCGCCGTTGGCCTTGAAGTACGCATCGATCGTGCGGGCGATGTCGCCCTTGTAGAACGCGTCGCGGCCGCCGTCGGCGATCTTTTGCAGCGTGTCGGCGAGGTACGGGTTCTTCCACATCTCGCCGGTGCGCGGCGCGCGGCCGCCGACGGTGAGCTGCTCGGTGAAGCCGGGGAATTTCGACAGCCGCGGCACCGAGCGCTCCCAGTAGTACGCAATCGTCTGGTGGACCGGGTGGCCTTCGCGCGCGTAGCGGATGGTCGGCGCCAGCACGTCGCGCATCGGCAGCTTGCCGAAGCGCCCGTGCAGCGCGAACCAGCCGTCGACCGCACCCGGCACGCTGACCGGTAGCGGCCCGTGCGCGGGGATGTCGGTGATGCCCTGCTGCTTGAAGTAGTCCAGCGTCAGCGACTTCGGCGAGCGGCCCGAGCCGTTGTAGCCGTGCAGTTTCTTCGTCGTCGGATCCCAGACGATGGCGAACAGGTCCCCACCGATACCGTTGCCGGTGGGCTCCATCAGACCGAGCGCCGCGTTGGCGGCGATGGCGGCGTCCATCGCGGAACCGCCCCGCTTCATCACGTCCAGTGCTATCTGCGTGGCCAGCGGGTGCGAGGTGGCCGCCATCGCGTGCGGTGCGATGACGTCGGAACGGGTAGCGAAGGCGCGGCCGGTGATGCGGTCGGCGGCGGAAGCAGGCAATACGGCGGCGGCGGCCAAGGCCGTCGCCAGGCAGGACATCAGGAGAGTGCGCATCATCGTCGGACGATGGCGCGCACCGCGCGCGCCTTCAGCCGCCGATATTACGCATTACGGCCACGTCGGCGGATTGACCTGCCACGCGCCGAGTACTTCGGCCAGCGTGTCGCGGTCTTCCTGCCGCCAGTCCGGCAGCAGTGCCGCGAAGTTCCGCGCGTCGGTCCACTGCGTGGGCTCGGTGCGCACGGCGGCGCCGAACCACTGCACGGCTTCATCCTTGCGGTCCAGCTTCCACAACGCCAGCGCCAGCGTGGGCGGGACCCACGAGGCCCCGCCTACGGCGCCCACCAGCGGGATCCATTGGTCCAGCGCCTCCTGGAATTGTCCCTGCCGGTAGAGATCCCAGCCGTAATTCCAGCGGATCGACCGCCATGTATGGCTGCCGTCCTGTGCACCGGCCAGCGCCTGCTGATACAGCTGTCCGCCCAGATCGGCACGGCCGCCCGCAATGGCGACATGCGCCAGCTGGGCGGTGGCTTCCACCGTCTTGCGGCCGCGTTCGCGCGCCTTCATCAGCTGGTCGATCAACGCGTCGCCTTCCACGCCGGTGATCGCCACCACGGGTGCCGCCGCGCGGTCTTCGTCGAAATAGAACTCCTTCGGCTTCGGCAGGTTCTGCGCCTGCGCCGAAAAAACGCTCAATGCCAGCACGGCGGCCAGCAGCAGATATTTACCGGATTTCACAGCATCCCCCAGACAACAGTGTTCCCCCGACTGCCATCCTAACCGCTGCAACGCACAACAGCCGAGTGACAGGCGTCACAGAAAAAGCCGCTGTTACAATGCGCGCCTTCATGCCCGAGGGGTTTTCGGGCCACGCCAGCCGCTTTGGGCCCGCCATGACCAGCACCGCCGAACTCACCTCGCCCTCGTCCGCCAACACACCGCAGCTCGGGGTGATCGACAGCGATTACACGCTGGAGCACAAATACACCCGCACTGACGGCCGCATCTACCTGAGCGGCGTGCAGGCGCTGGTGCGGTTGCCGTTGATGCAGCGGCTGCGCGACCAGGCGGCCGGGCTGAACACCGCCGGCTTCATCAGCGGCTACCGCGGTTCTCCGCTGGGCGGCTTCGACCTGGAACTGTGGCGGGCGCGCAAGCATCTGGAGGCGGCAGCGGTGAAGTTCATCCCGGGCCTCAACGAGGACCTGGGCGCGACCATGGTGTGGGGCACGCAGCAGACCAACCTGTTCCCCGGCGCCAAGGTCGATGGCGTGTATTCCATGTGGTACGGCAAGGGTCCCGGCGTGGACCGCTGCGGCGACGTGTTCAAGCACGGCAATGCCGCTGGCACCTCGAAGTTCGGCGGCGTGCTGGCACTGGCGGCCGACGACCACAACTGCCGCAGCTCGACGCTGCCGCACGGGTCGGAAGACGAATTCGTCAGCGCGATGATGCCGGTGCTCAACCCGGCCGGCGTGCAGGACATCCTCGACCTGGGCCTGGTGGGCTGGGCGATGAGCCGCTACACCGGCCGCTGGATCGGCTTCAAGACGATCGCCGAGACGGTGGAGTCGTCGGCGTCGGTGCAGGTGGATCCGTTCGCGCGGCAGATCGTGATGCCGGAGGACTTCGCCATGCCGGCCGGGGGCCTCAACATCCGCTGGCCGAATCCGCCGCTCGATCAGGAAATGCGCCTGCACAAGTACGCAGTCGCCGCGGCGCAGGCATTCGCGCGGGCCAACAAGGTGGACCGCATCGTGCTGGACTCGCCACGCGCGCGGCTGGGCATCGTCACCACCGGCAAGAGCTACCTGGACGTGCTGCAGGCGCTGGAGTACCTGGGCCTCGATGAACAGGCCTGCGCCGACATCGGCATCCGCGTCTACAAGGTCGGCATGACATGGCCGCTGGAACCGGTGGGCATCACCGAATTCGCCAAGGGGCTGGAAGACATCGTGGTGGTGGAGGAGAAGCGCGCCTTCATCGAGCGGCAGATGAAGGAGTACTTCTACAACTGGCCGGCCAGTGCGGGCACGCGCCCGTCCATCGTCGGCAAATACGACGAAGGCGGCGAGTGGATCCTGCCGTCCACCGGCGAACTGACCCCGGCCACCATCGCTGGCGTCATCGGTCGCCGCATCCAGCGCTTCTTCACCACGGAATCCATCGAACAGCGCCTGCGCTGGATGGAGGAGAAGGAAGCCGAGATGGCGCTGCCGCGTGCCAACTTCCCGCGCGTGCCGCACTACTGCAGCGGCTGCCCGCACAACACCTCGACGGTGGTGCCGGAAGGCTCGCGCGCGCTCGGCGGCATCGGCTGCCACTACATGGTCACCTGGATGGACCGTAACACCGACACCTTCACCCACATGGGCGGCGAAGGCGTGACGTGGTCCGGGCAGGCGCCGTTCACCGAGACGCAGCACGTCTTCCAGAACCTCGGCGACGGCACGTTCTTCCACTCAGGCTCGCTGGCGGTGCGCCAGTCGGTGGCCACCGGGGTGAACATCACCTACAAGATCCTCTACAACGACGCCGTGGCGATGACCGGCGGCCAGCCGGTGGACGGCACGCTGTCGGTGCCGCAGATCGCGCACATGATGCGGTCCGAGGGCGTGGACACGATCGTGGTGGTCAGCGACGACGTGCGCAAGTGGAGCAGGCGCGAGCTGTTCCCGAGCGGCGTGGAGTTCTTCGACCGCGCGGAACTGGACGACGTGCAGCGCCGCCTGCGCGAGGTGAAGGGCGTCTCCATCCTGATCTACGACCAGGTCTGCGCCACCGAGAAGCGCCGCCGCCGCAAGCGCGGCAAGCTGCCGGACCCGGCCAAGCGCACGATGGTCAACACGCTGGTCTGCGAAGGCTGCGGCGACTGCGGCGTGAAGAGCTTCTGCGTGTCGGTGCTGCCGAAGGAAACCGAGTTCGGCCGCAAGCGCGAGATCGACCAGTCCAACTGCAACAAGGATTTCCGCTGCGTCGACGGCTTCTGCCCCAGCTTCGTCACCGTGCACGGCGGCACGCCGCGCAAGGGCAAGAAAGCCAATGCTGCGGATCTGCTGGCCGCGTTGCCGGCACCGACATTCAAGTCCGACCTCGACCAGCCCTGGAACATCCTGATCACCGGCGTCGGTGGCACCGGCGTGGTGACCATCGGCGCGCTGCTCGGCATGGCCGGCCACCTGGAAGGCAAGGGCGCCAGCGTGCTCGACCAGACCGGCCTGGCGCAGAAGGGCGGCGCGGTGACCACGCACATCCGCATCGCGCGCACGCCGGAAGACATCCACGCCGTGCGCATCGCCGCCGGCGAGGCCGACCTGGTGCTGGGCTGCGACATGGTGGTGGTCAACGACTACTGGGTGCTGTCGAAGGTGCGTGGCGAACGTTCGCAGGTGGTGTTGAACACCTACGAGGCGATGCCGGGCACGTTCACCACACATCCGGACATGCAGTTTCCGGCCACCGACATCGTCGCCGGCGTGAAGGTCGCCCTCGGTGGTCGTGATCCGATGCTGGTCGATGCCACGCAGATCGCAACCGCACTGATCGGCGACGCGATCGGCAGCAACCTCTTCATGCTGGGCTACGCCTGGCAGCAGGGCCTGGTGCCGATCTCGTTCGACGCCATCATGCGCGCCGTCGAACTCAATGGCGCCGCCATCGAGATGAACAAGACGGCGTTCGCCTGGGGCCGCTTGGCCGTGGTCAACCCGCAGGCGGTGCAGGAAGCCGCCGGCCTGATCCACAACACGCAGACCGAGAGCGAGCGCACGCCGGGCACGCTGCAGATCCTGCCGCCGGGCGAGTGGGAAAGCACCGAGTGGGGTTCCAACGCCGCGCTGCGCACGCCGGACAACGAGAACGAGCTGCGCGGCCTGCCGGAAGGCAGTGCGGGCAACGGCGACAACGTCGCTTTCCTGCCGCTGGACGACCTGCGCCTGTCGCGCTCGCTGGACGAGCTGATCACGCGCCGCTCGGCCTTCCTCACCGACTACCAGGACAGCGCCTACGCCAGACGCTACACCGACCTCGTGGCGAAGGTACGTGCGGCCGAGAACGTGAAGGCACCGGGTTCCACCGCGCTGACCGAGGCCGTGGCCCGCTATTTCTTCAAGCTGATGGCCTACAAGGACGAGTACGAAGTCGCGCGCCTGTACACCAGCGGCGATTTCCAGCGCCGGCTGCAGCAGCAGTTCGATGGCGACTACCAGGTGCGTTTCCACCTGGCGCCGCCGCTGCTGGCCAAGAAGGATGCGCAGGGCCGCCTCATGAAGAAGGAATACGGCCCGTGGATGTTCAAGGCCTTCGGCCTGCTGGCGAAGCTGCGCTTCCTGCGCGGTGGCACCTTCGACGTGTTCGGTTATACCGACGAGCGCAAGAGCGAGCGCCAGCTGATCGCCGACTACGAAAAGACCGTCGCCGAACTGCTGGCCGCGCTGGATGGCGGCAAGCTGGGCCTGGCGGTGGAGATCGCCAGCATCCCCGAGCACATCCGCGGCTACGGCCACGTCAAGGAAAAGCACCTGCACGCGGCCAAGGCGCGCGAAGCCGAGCTGCTGGTCACCTGGCGCAACCCGAGGGCGCTGCACATCGTGCAGGCGGCGTGAACCGGCGCCCCACCAGCACGGGGCTTCGACCGAAGCCCCTGTAGGAGCGACGTGAGTCGCGACCGCGGATCGAACGCCTTCATTTGACACGGATCGGGGCGAAAGCAGCGGACCGGCAACGCACGTTTCAAGCGCATCATCGGCATTGGCACACCTTCAGCCGTGTCGCGCGGCTTTTCAGGACGCGCGGTCGCGACTCACGTCGCTCCTACAGGGTTTGCCGGTTGCGCCAGACCAGGCAGCGGTTGTTCGCCGGCATGGTGTTGTCCTCGATGAGCACCAGGCCGATCCCGCGCGCCAGTGCGTCGATGGCTTCAAAATCCCGTATGCCAGAGGCGGGATCGCGATCCTTCAGCCACTGCTCGAAGGCACGGTTGCTGTCGCTGGTGAATGCGCCGCCGTAATTGAACGGACCGTAGACCACCAGCAGGCCACCGTCCTCCAGCACGGCCGCGATGCCGGCGAAGAACGCCTGCACCTGCGTCCACCCCATGATGTGCAGGCTGTTGGCGGTGAAGACGGCATCGAAGGTCGCGTCGGACCAAGGCCCATCGACATCCAGCTCTATGGCAGGCGGCGTGTTGGGCAGGCCAGCATCGTCCAGCCACGCCGCGACGCCCGGCAGGTTCTCCACGCGATCACTGCACTGCCACTGCAACCAAGGCATCGCGGTTGCGAAATGCACCGCATGCTGGCCGGTGCCGCTGCCGATTTCCAGTACGCGGCGCCTGTTGACGAAGTGACGGCGCAGCACGTCGAGGATCGGCCCCTGGTTGCGCTCGCAGGAAGGCGCGAAGGGCTTCTCCGCCATCATCCGCCCGCTGCGCGCACGTAGAAGCGCTTCGCCCCGCCCTCACCCGCACGCTCCTCGACGGTGAAGTGGCGCGGATGCGCCTTCAGCAGGTCGCTGAGCTTCTTGTGGCCGTACAGGCGGGTATCGAAATCCGGGCGTACCTTGCTGAGGTAGCTGCCGACGCTGCCGAGGAAGGCCCAGCCCTGGTCATCGCTGGCTTCCTCGATGGCCTGACGGATCAGCCGCAGCGGCAGTGATTCCGGCCTGACGACGTCGGCCACCGGCGCCGCGGTGGGTTCGGCCTGCGGCACCGGCTTCTTCGCGACGGGCCTGGTGGACTTCTTCGCGGGCTTGGCCGGCGGCGGTGGCGGCGCGGACACCTCGCTGCGCAACACTTCAACGTAGATGAACTTGTCGCACGCCTGCACGAACGCGTCCGGCGTCTTGCGTTCGCCGAAGCCATACACCGTCAAGCCTTCCTCGCGCAGCCGCTGCGCCAGTCGGGTGAAGTCGCTGTCGCTCGACACCAGGCAGACACCATCGAAGCGCCGCGTGTACATCAGGTCCATCGCATCGATGATCAGCGAGCTGTCGGTGGCGTTCTTGCCGCTGGTATAGGCGAACTGCTGCACCGGATTGATCGAATGCTTCAGCAGCGCCTGCTTCCACTGGGTCATTCGCGTGCTGGTGAAGTCGCCGTAGATGCGTTTCACGCTGGCCACGCCGTACTTGGCCACTTCCGCCAGCAGGCCTTCGATGACGGCGGGCTGGGCGTTGTCGGCATCGATAAGCACCGCGAGTCGTGGCTGCTCCTCGTCGTTCTCGGGCCTGGAGGTCGGACGGGATTTCATGCGGGGCGATTCCTGTGCGGGATGAGGCGCATTGTGCACCACGTGTGCACGGCATGACCGGCGTCACTTGACGCTGCGCTGCATGCCGACGACAGTCCGGGGGCTTTCGCTTCCGGACCCCGACATGCAACGACGCGACTTCCTCGCCTTGGGCGGACTGACCTTCGCCGGACTGGCCCTGCCCGGCACGCGCGTGATCGCCGCGGAGGCGTTGCTGGAACCCGGTGACGCGGCGAAGAAGAAGCGCCTGGCCGATACCGCGCTGGCGGCCGCAACGGCAGCAGGCGCGAGCTATTGCGATGTCCGTATAGGCCGCTACCTGCGACAGTCGCTGATCACCCGCGAGGACAAGGTGCAGAACGTGGTGAACACCGAATCCTCCGGCGTCGGCGTGCGCGTGATTGCGCAGGGCGCATGGGGTTTCGCGGCGACCCACGACCAGACGCCCGATGGCGTGGCGGCCGCGGCACGACAGGCGGTCGCCATCGCCCGCGCCAATGCGCGCATCCAGGGCAAGCCGGTGCAGCTGGCCCCGCTGAAGGATGTCGGCGAGGTCGCCTGGCGCACGCCCATCGTGAAGAACGCCATGGCGGTGCCGGTGAAAGAGAAAGTGGACCTGCTGCTGGGCGCCAACGCCACCGCACTCGCCGCAGGCGCCAGCTTCGCCGCCTCGCGCATGTTCGTGATCAACGAGCAGAAGTACTTCGCCAGCACCGACGGGTCTTACATCGACCAGGATGTGCACCGCATCTGGGTACCCTTCACAGTAACCGTGGTGGACAAGGCCACCGGCCGGTTCAAGAGCCGCGACGGGCTGTCCGCGCCGATGGGCATGGGCTACGAGTATCTGGATGCCAACGCCGCCGACAAGTTCGCGCTGCCGGGCGGCGTGGTGGCCTACGGCGCCTCGTATGACCTGCGCGAGGACATCCTGGCGGCGGCGAAGCAGGCGCGTGCCAAGCTGAGTGCGCCGTCAGTGAAGCCGGGCAAGTACGACCTGGTGCTGGACCCGTCCAACCTGTTCCTGACCATCCACGAGAACGTCGGCCACCCACTGGAACTGGACCGCGTGCTGGGCTACGAGGCCAACTACGCCGGTACCAGCTTCGCCACGCTGGACAAGCGCGAACAGAAGTTCCAGTGGGGCAGCCCGATCGTCAACTTCACCGCTGACAAGATCGAGCCACGCAGCCTCGGCGCGGTCGGCTACGACGACGAAGGCGTGAAGACCCGGCGCTGGGACCTGGTCAAGGACGGCGTGCTGGTGAACTACCAGGCGACCCGCGACGAAGTGCACATCCTCGGCGAGGACGCCTCGCACGGCTGCAGCTACGCCGATTCGTGGAGCAGCGTGCAGTTCCAGCGCATGGCCAATGTGTCGCTGGCGCCGGGCAAGACGCCGCTGACGGTGGCGGAGATGGTGAAGGATGTGGAGAGCGGCCTCTACATCCATGGACGCGGGTCGTATTCGATCGACCAGCAACGCTACAACGCGCAGTTTGGCGGACAGCTGTACTTCGAGATCAAGAATGGCGAAGTGACCCGCCAGGTCGAGGACGCCGCTTACCAGATCCGCACGCCCGAATTCTGGAATGCGTGCACAGCGATCTGCGATGCACGCGACTTCCGCCTCGGCGGTTCGTTCTTCGACGGCAAGGGCCAGCCCAGCCAGGTGTCGGCGGTGTCGCATGGATCAGCGACCACGCGCTTCAACGGCGTCAACATCATCAATACGGCGCGATCACTCGGGTAGTGGGCTGCCGTCATCCCAGCGCATGCCGGGATCCATTGGCTTTTGAGGCTCTGCCGGGCACGACGTGAAGATCAAGGTGGATCCCAGCGTGCGCTGGGATGACGGCAGGTGCCCCTACCCTGGGGCGCGCTGCTTCGCATCTTCCTGCGCCGTCGGGTCCGACGAAGGTCGCATCTATGCCGAAAGTCATTTGACGCTGCCGGCACGCAAGGCAAGAATCGGGGACGACCTGCGCGGGGATGGCGCGGGCCACAACGCGTCCGTCGCAGTCCCCGCCTGCCCGTGCAGGCCCAACCGGTGGAGAACAGCCTTGCAACGTCGTGACTTTTTGGCCCTGACCGGCCTCAGCGTAGGCGGCCTGATGGTGCCGTCCTTCTTCGGCAAGGCGATCGCCGCCGAGCAACTGCAGTCCACCCTGGACGTCGCCTTCAAGAAGCGCCTTGCCGATGCGGCACTGGCGGCGGCCAAGCAGGCCGGCGCGACCTACTGCGACGTGCGCATCGGCCGCTACCTGCGCCAGTTCGTGATCACGCGCGAGGACAAGGTGCAGAATGTGGTGAACACCGAGTCCACAGGTGCCGGCATCCGCGTGATCGCCAACGGCGCCTGGGGCTTCGCCGCCACCAATACGCTCACCGCCGAAGGCGTGGCCAGCGCGGCGCGCCAGGCCGCCGCCATCGCCAAGGCCAACAGCAAGACCCAGACCGCGCCGGTGCAACTGGCCAAAGCGCCGGGTTTCGGTGAAGTGGCGTGGAAGACCCCGATCAAGAAGAATGCGATGGAGGTGCCGATCAAGGACAAGGTCGACCTGCTGCTGGGCGTGAACGCCGCCGCGATCAACGCGGGCGCGGACTTCGTCAACTCGATGATGTTCCTGGTCAACGAGCAGAAGTATTTCGCCAGCACCGACGGCTCGTACATCGACCAGGACGTGCACCGCATCTGGGTGCCGATGACCGTGACCGCCATCGACAAGGCCAGCGGCAAATTCCGCACCCGCGACGGCCTGTCCTCGCCGATGGGCCTGGGCTACGAGTACCTGGACGGCGACGCGTCGCAGAAGTTCACCACGCCCAACGGGGTTATCAACTACGGCTTCTCCTACGACATGAAAGAGGACGCCATCGCCTCGGCCAAGCAGGCGCGCGCCAAGCTGACCGCGCCCTCGGTGAAGCCGGGCAAGTACGACCTGGTGCTAGACCCGTCGCACACCTGGCTGACCATCCACGAATCCGTCGGCCATCCGCTGGAACTGGATCGCGTGCTGGGCTACGAGGCCAACTATGCCGGCACCAGCTTCGCCACGCTGGACAAGCGCGAGCAGCGCTTCCAGTACGGCAGCGAACTGGTCAACCTGTTCGCCGACAAGACCCAGCCCGGCAGCCTGGGCGCGGTCGGCTACGACGACGAAGGCGTCAAGACCAAGCGCTGGGACCTGGTCAGCGCCGGCAAGCTGGTGGACTACCAGACCATCCGCGACCAGGCGCACATCCTGGGCAAGACCGAATCCGACGGCTGCTGCTACGCCGACTCGTGGAGCAGCGTGCAGTTCCAGCGCATGGCCAATGTGTCGCTGGCGGCAGGCAAGCAGAAGCTCTCGGTCGCCGACATGGTCAAGGATGTCGAGAACGGCATCTACATCATCGGCGACGGTTCGTTCTCCATCGACCAGCAGCGCTACAACGCGCAGTTCGGCGGCCAGCTGTTCTACGAGATCAAGAACGGCAAGATCACCCAGCAGATCGAGGACGTGGCCTACCAGATCCGCACACCGGAGTTCTGGAACGCCTGTGCCGCCGTCTGCGACGAGAGCGACTACCGCCTGGGTGGCTCGTTCTTCGACGGCAAGGGCCAGCCCGGCCAGGTGTCCGCGGTCTCGCACGGGTCGTCCACCGCGCGCTTCAACGGCATCAACGTCATCAACACCGCCCGCTCGCTCGGCTGACCGGCGCTTTAAGGAGATCACCAGAACATGAGCATCCTCACCGAAGCGCAGGCCAAGGCCATCCTGGACAAGGTCATCGCGCTGTCCAAGGCCGATGAGTGCACCGCCTCCCTCACCGGCTCGATCGAAGGCAACATCCGCTTCGCCCTCAACAATGTGTCCACCAGCGGCATCGTCAGCAATACCGACCTGGCCGTGCAGGTGGCGTTCGGCAAGCGCACCGGCGTGGCGACGATCAACGAGTTCGACGACGCCTCGCTGGAGCGCGTGGTCCGCCGCGCCGAAGACCTCGCACGACTGGCACCGGAAAATCCCGAGTTCATGCCGGCCGTCGAGAAGCAGACCTACAAGGCCTCGCCCACCTTCAGCGAATCCACCGCCGCCATCACGCCGGAGTTCCGCGCGCAGGTGGCCGCCGACTCGATCGGTCCGTGCAAGGCAGAGAAGCTGATCGCCGCGGGCTTCCTGGAAGACGGCCAGAGCTTCGTCGCCTTCGCCAACAGCAAGGGCAACTTCGGCTACCAGAAGGCCACCGCGTTCAACTACACCTGCACGGTACGCACCGAAGACGGCCGGGGTTCCGGCTGGGTGGGCCGCAACCTGAAGGACGCGAATACCTTCAAGGCCGACAGCGACATCCGCACTGCGATGCGCAAGGCCAGCGAATCGGCCGAAGCCAAGGCGCTGGAACCGGGCAAGTACACGGTCATCCTGGAACCGGCCGCGGCCGCGGGCCTGATCTCCTTCATGATGAATTTCTTCGACGCGCGCCAGGCCGATGAAGGCCGCAGCTTCCTGTCCAAGAAGGGCGGCGGCAACAAGCTGGGCGAGCAGGTCTACGACCCGCGCGTGAACATCAGCGCCGACCCGTGGCACCCGGGCGCGGAAGTGATGCCCTGGGACAACGAAGGCCTGCCGCGCGAGAAGATGGCCATCGTCGAGAACGGCAAGGTGGTCAACCTGGAGTACTCGCGCTTCTGGGCGCAGAAGCAGGGCAAGCGCGCGATCGGTTCGCCCGGCAACCTGCTGGTGGCCGGTGGCACCAAGTCCACCGCCGAGCTGGTCGCCGGCACGCAGAAGGGCATCCTGGTCACGCGTACCTGGTACATCCGCATGGTCGATCCGCAGACCGTGCTGCTGACCGGCCTGACCCGCGACGGCACCTTCTACATCGAGAACGGCGAGATCAAGTACCCGGTGAAGAACTTCCGCTTCAACGAGTCGCCGGTGATCATGCTCAACAACATCGAAGAGCTCGGCAAGCCGGTGCGCGTGTCCGGTGACGAATCCAGCTTCGTGATGATGATCCCGCCAATGAAACTGCGCGACTTCACGTTCACGTCGCTGTCGGACGCGGTGTAACGCTTTCTCCTTCTCCCCTCGGGAGAAGGTGCCCGAAGGGCGGATGAGGGGCGAGCGCAGTCCATGATGCCTGAACCGTCAGGACGCCATCGCCCCTCACCCCAACCCCTCTCCCGTCGGGAGAGGGGCTCTCAGAGACTCCCGGCTTTGCTCCACTCCCGGCTAACGCGAGCACAATTCCTTCACCTGATGCTCGGCGGCATGGTGACGGCGGCATTGCCCCGGCAAGCACGTGCCCAATCCGGCAACTACGACTTCTGGTTCACCCGCCTCAAGTACGACTCCGGCGACTGGGACGTGGACGCGCGCATGCCGTCCAACCTCATCACGTCGCTGATCGACTACACCACCCTGCGCGTGGACCCGAAGGAACACGTGCTGGCGCTGTCCGACCCGCGCATGCTGACGGCACCGTTCTGTTACCTGGCCGGGCACAAGCTGGTGGAGTTCAACCCGGCCGAGCGGCGCAATTTCGAGCGCTACGTGCGCAATGGCGGCTTCGTGTTCGTCGACGACTGCAACCACGACATCGACGGCCTGTTCGCCAAGTCGTTCGAGGCGCAGATGGTGGCGATCTTCGGCGCGAAGGCGATGAAGAAGCTGCCGAACACGCATGCCATCTATTCCTCGTTCTTCAAGTTCGACGGTCCGCCGGCCACCAGCTTCGAGCTCAATGGCTGGGGCGACGATCTGGTGCACGAGTACTTGCAGGGCATCGAGATCAACGGTCGCCTCGGCGTGATCTACAGCAACAAGGACTACGGCTGCGAGTGGGACTACGACTGGCGCAACAAGCGGTTCCTGGCCGAGGACAACACCAAGTTCGCGGTCAACCTCGTGATCTATGCGCTGACGACATGAATACGTTCCTCCACCGCACACTCTCCAACGTCATCCCAGCGAACGCTGGGATCCATTTTGCTCTTCGCGTCGAACGTGCTTAGCCACACAAGGACACCGTAAACGAAATGACAGGCGCAGGATCAAGTTGGATCCCAGCATTCGCTGGGATGACGCCGTTATTCATCGCAGCAGGCTGTACTGACGCCAGCAAGGAAACGCCATGACCCACATCACCGAATCCGACCTCCAGCAACAGCTCGCCAAACTCGGCGAACTCCGCGCCGCCATCGGCCAAGCCATCGTGGGCCAGCAGGATGTGGTGGAGCAGTTGCTGATCGGCCTGCTCGCCGGCGGCCACTGCCTGCTCGAAGGCGTGCCCGGCCTGGGCAAGACCCTGCTGGTGCGCTCGCTGGGCCAGGCGTTGCACCTGCAGTTCCGGCGCGTGCAGTTCACGCCCGACCTGATGCCCAGCGACATCCTGGGCACCGAGTTGCTCGAAGAAGACCATGGCACCGGCCACCGCCACTTCCGTTTCCAGCCCGGCCCCATCTTCACCAACCTGCTGCTGGCCGATGAGTTGAACCGCACGCCGCCGAAGACCCAGGCCGCGCTGCTGGAGGCGATGCAGGAACGCACCGTCAGCTACGCCGGCACCACGCATGCACTGCCCTCGCCGTTCTTCGTGCTGGCCACGCAGAATCCGCTGGAGCAGGCCGGCACCTATCCGCTGCCGGAAGCGCAGCTGGACCGATTCCTGCTGCACATCCGCGTGGACTACCCGACCGAACAGGAAGAGCACGACATCCTGGCGCAGACCACAGGCCGTGCGGGTGGCGACGTGCCTCGCGTGATGGAGGGCGAAGCCGTGCTGGCACTGCAGAAGCACGTGCGCGACGTGCATGTCAGCGACGACCTGCTGCGCTGGATCACGAAACTGGTGCGCGCCAGCCGCCCCGGCGACGGGGTGCCCGAGGAGATCCGCAAGTACGTGCGCTGGGGCGCCGGTCCGCGCGCGGGCCAGTCGCTGGTGCTGGCGGCGAAGGCGCGTGCGCTGCTGCACGGCCGCCTGGCCGCCACGCGCGAGGACATCGTCGCGCTGGCGAAGCCGGTGATGCGCCACCGCCTGCTGCTGTCGTTCGCCGCCGAGGCCGAGCAGGTCGGCGCGGACGACGTGATCGCCACGCTGCTGCGTGGCGTGCCACTGACCGCCTGATCGACGCACCGTGGCGCACGACCTGATCCCCGCCGACGTCCGCAGCCGGTTGAAGGACCTGCGACTGACCGCGCGCCGCGCCATTGGCGCGCAGGGGATCGGCGTGCATCACAGCCGCAGCCGCGGCGCCGGCCTGGAGTTCGCGCAGTACCGCGCGTACGAGCCCGGCGATGAACTGCGCCAGATCGACTGGAAACTGTACGCGCGCTCGGACCGTTTTTTTGTGCGCGAAGCCGAGCGCGAGAGTCCGCTGACGGTATGGATCGTGCTCGACGCGACCGCCTCGATGACGCAGCGCGACGGCGACCGCGGCACGCGCTTCGATGCTGCGCGCCGGCTGGCCGCCTGCATCGCCGAGCTGGCGCTGCGCCAGGGCGACCGCTTCGGCCTGCTGGTGCTGCATGGCGATGGCGTGCGCCTGGTCTCGCCGGGTAACGGCGCGCGCCAGCGCGACCAGCTGCTGCTGGCGCTGCATGGACTCTCGGCGGGCGGCACGTTTCCCGCAGCCGGGAAACTCTCGCCGGTGTGGGAGCGCATCGGCGCCGGCGAACTGGTGATGACGCTGAGCGATGCTTTCGATGAGGCGATGGTCGCGCTGATCGAACGCCTGGCGGCGGCGCGCCGCGAAGTACTCGCGATCCAGCTGCTGACGGCTGACGAGCGCGACTTTCCGTTCACCGGCGGGCATCGCTTCCGCGATCCGGAAACCGGCGAGGAACTGCTGGGCGACGCCGCCGCGCTGCGTACGGACTACCTGCAACGCTTCACGGAGGCTCAGCGCCTGTTGGATGCGCGACTCGACGCCAGCGGCATCCGCCACGAGCGCTACTACACCGACCAGCCGCTGGACCTGCCGCTGCGGCGGCTGTTCGGCGCGCGCGACGCGGCGGAGTACGCATGAGCGTGGCATTCCTGCTTCCTGCCGGGCTGGCCGCGCTTGCGGCGTTGCTGCTGCCGTTGCTGCTGCACCTGGCGCGCCGCCACGAACAGACGCCGACCGACTTCGCCGCGCTGCGCTGGTTGCGGCAGAAGCCGAAACCGCGCCACCGCATCCGCTTCGACGAATGGCCGCTGCTGTTGCTGCGCCTGCTGCTACTTGCACTGCTCGCGCTGTGGCTGGCGCGGCCGGTGCTGTCGGGCATGGACGATGCGCGCCCGTGGGTCGTCGCCGTGCCCGGCGTGAATGCCGCGACGGCCCGTGGACAGACCGACGATCAGAAGGCGCGCCTGCACTGGCTGTCACCCGGCTTTCCGTCGCTGGACGAACCCGTCCCCGGCGGAGCGCCCGCCATCGCCAGCCTGTTGCGCCAACTGGACGCCGAGCTGCCGGCCGATGCGCCGCTGACCGTGGTGGTACCTGCGACGCTGCAAGGCGTGGATGCCGAACGACCGCAGTTGTCGCGCGCGGTGAGGTGGGTGGTGGTCGATGGCGCGATGCCGGCGTCCCCCGCGCCGCCGTCGGTACCTCCGTCGCTCATCGTGCGCCACGAAGCGGGCAACGACACCGGCCTTCGTTACCTGCGCGCGGCCGCGCTCGCCTGGCAGCGGGATCCCGACAGGCCATCACCCTTGCAGATCGGCGCGCGTGACGATGCCTTGCCTGCGAACACGCGTCCTTTGATCTGGCTGGTCCCCGGTCCGGTGCCCACATCGGTCGTGCAGTGGATCGCGTCGGGCGGAACGGTGTTGTTGGCGAACGACGGCTCGCTCGACGGCTTTGCGCCGGACGCGACACCGTGGCGCGATGCCAACGGCGCCGCCGTGGTCGAATCGGCCATCCGCGGCAAGGGACGCGTGCTGCGCTTCACCCGGCCGCTGCGACCCGATGCGATGCCGGCGCTGGTCGAGGCCGACTTTGCGCAACGCCTGCGCGCCCTGTTCGATGCACCTGTCGCGGCACCCCGTCGTGTGCGGGCCACCGACTATGCACCGGTGACCGGCGGCGAAGCCTATCCCGTCGCGCCACGCGACCTGCAGCCGTGGCTGGCGCTGCTGATCGCCCTGCTGGTGCTGGTGGAACGCTGGATGGCGACGCGACGCACGCGGAGCGCGGCGCCGTGACGCTCTCGGCGACCGACCGTCTGGTGCAGGTGCGCCGGCATGCGCTGCTCGGCCAGGTGCTGCTGGGTGCGGCTATCCCGGTGGCAGTCGGCGGCGTGTTGTGGCGCGCCGCGTCACCGGCTCTCGCGCTCCCGATCGTCGTCATGGGCATCGCGCTGCTCGCGGTCCTCGCCTGGCGACGGACGCGCGCTTTCGACACCCCCTGGCTGGTGCGGCAGCTCGATGCGCGGCGCAAGGATCTCGACGACAGCGTCGACCTGCTGCTGACACCGCCTGCTTCGTTGTCACCCCTGCAGCAGTTGCAGCAGGCACGCGTGCGCGAACGCCTGCGCACACAGCCGGCGCCGGACCTGCGTGCCCCGTGGCCATGGGCGCGCATCGCGGCGCTGTGGATAGCGGCGACGGTCGTGATCGCAACCGCGCTGCTGTGGCCCGGTCGCGCAGGCGAGCCCGGTGCGCTCCAGCCCACGGACGAACCGGCCCCCCCTGCGCCGGGCATTCCGCATCTCGTCGCCCAGCGCCTGCACGTGGCGCCACCCGCCTACACCGGCATCGCGGCGCACGACGAAGCCACCCTGGACGCGAAGGCGCCGACCGGCTCGCGATTGGCGTGGACGCTGCGCTTCGATCCACAACCGACCGCGGCGGCGCTGGTCTTCCATGACGGGCGGCGGATCGCGCTGGCCCGCGACGGCGATACCTGGCAGGCGACGCACGTGCTGGCCAAGTCGACCTTGTATCGCGTAGTCGCCGCCGGCACCGAGGGCCAGCCACCGACGAAGCTGCGCCGGCTGGATGCAATCGCCGACCGCGTGCCGGAAGTGAAGGTGCTGGCCCCGGATCGCGGACTCAGCCTGGTGACCGTCGGGCAGACACAATGGTCGCTCACCTTCGAGGCCCGTGACGACTACGGCATCGCACCAACCGCCACGCTGAAGCTGACGCTCGCGCAAGGCAGCGGGGAGAACATCGCCTTCAAGGAACAGGTGATGACGCTGCGCGGTACGGGTCCGGCGACGTCCCGCCGCTTCAATGCGTCGCTCGACCTGAAGGCCCTCGGCATGGCCGTGGGCGATGACCTGATCGCACAGCTCACCGTGCACGACACGCGTTTGCCCTCGCCACAGCGCGCGCACAGTCCCGGGCTGATCCTGCGCTGGCCGGCCGATCTGGGCCAGGAGAGCACTGGGCTGGAAGGATTGGTGAAGAAGGTGATGCCGGCCTACTTCCGCAGCCAGCGCCAGATCATCATCGACGCCGAGGCCTTGCAGAAGCAGAAGCGCAGCCTGCCGGCGGAGCGCTTCGTCGAACGCTCCGACGCGATCGGCGTGGACCAGCGCATCCTGCGCCTGCGCTACGGCCAGTTCCTCGGCGAAGAAGCCGAGGGCGAGCCGCAACCGCCGCCGACCAACGATGCGGAGGACGGCCACACGGACGAGGACGGCCACGACCACGCCGGCGAATCCGCGCAGACCGACGACGGCCATGGTCATGGCGAGGCCACCAGCGCGACCGGCGCCAGCTTCGGCCGCGAAGCCGACGTGCTGGAAGCCTACGGCCACACACACGACCACGCTGAAGCCGCGACGCTACTCGATCCGGAGACACGCGCCACCCTGAAGAAGGCGCTGGACCAGATGTGGCAATCGGAACTGCACCTGCGCCAGGGCCATCCGGACCAGGCGCTGCCGTTCGCCTACAAGGCACTGGAGTACATCAAGCAGGTGCAGCAGGCCACGCGCATCTACCTGGCGCGGGTGGGGCCCGAACTGCCACCGATCGACGAGACGCGCCGGCTCGGCGGCGACCGCAAGGGCATCGCGCCACGCATGCTCGGACCACTCGCGCGCCTGCAGGAAGACGATGCGCCGGCGCCAACGCGTGCCTGGGCCGCGCTGGCGAACGACCGCGTGCCCGTGGATGCCGCCGACCTTGATGCGTTGCGGGCATGGCTGCGCGGCAACGAGGCGCGCGTGCCGGATGCGCTCGACCTGTTCGCCGCCATCGACGAAGTGCGCGGCGATCCAGCCTGCGCGCCCTGCCGGCAACGGTTGCGTGCGCTGCTGTGGTCGGCCTCGGCGCAGCCGGCCGCACAGGTGCCGAGACGCGACGCGACGGACGCCACGGGCCGCCGCTACCTGGATGCCCTGCGGCAGGAGCCGGTGCGATGAATCTGGTCGCCATCCTGCCGCTGCTGCTCGCCGTACTGCTGACGCTCGCCGTGGTGATGGCGTGGCTGCGCCTCGCCCTGTGGCGTCGCAGCGCACCGCATGACCGCCGAGGTTCGCCGACGCGCTTCGTGCTGCTGTGCCTGTTGCAGCCGGTGGTCGCGCTGCTGCTCTACTTCACCCTGTTGCCACCGCGACAGACCGTCACCACCGGCACGCTGGTGGTGATGACGGCGCGGGCGGACGATGTCGCCTTGCCCGCGACGCTGCAGGGCCAGCCACGCGTCGCCTTGCCGGAAGCGCCGGCCAACGTAGATGCCGAACGCGTACCCGATCTCGGCACCGCGCTCCGTCGTCATCCTGAAGCGCGCGCGCTGCACATCGTGGGTGCGGGCCTGGAGGCACGCGACCGCGATGCGCTCGGCGACCGCGCAATGATATTCGCCGCCGCGCCGCTACCGCGCGGCATCGTGCAGCTGGCACCGATCGCGCCGGTCGCACCCGGCGCCACCTTCGTCGTCAGCGGTCGCGTACACGATCTGCCGCAGGCGACGGCCGTACTGCGCGATCCGGCCGGCCAGCGCATCAGTGCGGCGACGCCGGATGCGCAGGGCGGCTTCCGTCTGGACGGGCTGGCGCGCCTGCCGGGTCCGGCGCAGTTCCGCATCGAGGTGCTCGATGCGAAGCGTGCCATCGTCGACACCGCGACCGTGCCGGTATGGACGCAGCCGACGCCTGCACCGCGCGTGTGGGCGCTGGCGGGAGCGCCCAACGCAGAGTGGAAGTACCTGCGCCGCTGGGCCACCGATGCCGGCATTCCGCTGCATCTGCAGATCAGTCTGGGCGGCGGCCTGCAACTCGGCGATACGCCGCTGCCGATGACGGCCGATACGTTGCGCCGGTTCGACGTGGTGCTGCTGGATGCACGCAGCGCCGCGGCGCTCGGCGACGGCCAGCGTGCGGCGCTCACCGCGGCCATCCGCGACGGTCTGGGCGTGCTGGTGCGTGCCGATGGCGCGCTGGCGCCGAGTGTGCAACGTCTGCTCGGCCTGTCGCTGGCCGGCAACGACGACACCGAATTCCACCTGCCACGTCCGGCACCCGATGACGACGCCTGGCGGGCGCGCCGCGGCGCCGGCACCACGGAGGCACCGGTCGACGCGGATGCCGTGCCGGCGGGGCTGCCGACCCTGACACGGCGGGCGCTACGGACTGCGTCGCCGGAGGCGATCGCGCTGCTGCGCGACGCGGACGGCACTGCGGTCGCCTGGTGGCGCGCGGAGGGCCGCGGGCGCATCGCGGCGTGGACGCCGACCGATACCTACACGCTGGCGCTGTCCGGACATGCCGACGCACATGGCGCGTTGTGGTCGCAGGCACTGGGCACGCTCGCGCGCACGACGACAGACACGGCTCTGGTGGTACCCGACGATGCCCGTGCCTCGCAGCGCGTGGCGCTCTGCGGCCTCGGCGACGGCGCGCAGGTGACCGCCCCGGATGGAACCATCACCCGCGTGCCGCGCGATCCCGCCACCGGCACGACCCGCTGCGGCGGATTCTGGCCGCGCATGGCCGGCTGGCACCACCTGACGACGGGCGAAACGAGTGCACCCTTCCACGTGCGTGCGGCAGGGGACGCTCCATCGCTGCACGCCATGGCCGTGCGCGAACAGACCGGGCGCCTGGCGGCAAGACCCGCGACGGGCGAGGCCACCACCACCCTGGCAACGCAGGGGCCGCGTGGGGGCGCGTGGCCGTGGTTCCTCGGCTTCCTGCTCGCGGCCGGCCTGCTGTGGTGGCTGGAGCGCCGTCGTCCCGCGATCGGTTAACGACTCTCGAATGTCAGATACGTAATCTTGCCTTCAGACCCATCCTTCCGGAGTTCCGCATGATCCGAACGGCGATCCCCGCCCTGTTGCTGACCCTCTCACTGGCCGCGTGTTCAGCACCCGATACGGACGAGCAGACCGCCGCCGCGGAGCAATCCCAGGCCGCCGCCAGCGAGGCCGCCACGCCACCGCCCGCGGAACCGGTACCGACCGAACTCGCCGGCACCTGCGATGACACCCAGGCACAGTGGATCATCGGCAAGACGCCCAGCGAGAAGGACATCGAGCAGGCGAAGACGGACAGCAAGTCGGCATCCGTGCGCGCCCTGAAGCCGGGCGACGCGGCGACGATGGACTTCAATCCGGACCGGCTGAACATCATCCTCGACGACAAGGGCGCGGCGACGTCGGTCAACTGCGGTTGAGGCGCCGCCACGCACCTTGGTGAACGACGAACCGCCCGCCGAAACGCGGGCGGTTTTTTTGTTGTCCGACGGACACGTTTTCATCTCCCCGAAAGTTGCCGTTGCAACCAACAAGTGGCGCGCAAAAGGTGTTGTTGCGGCGTCGCAACATCTATGGTCTAGTCGGATTTCCGGTGACATTTCGAAGTGCCGCTGCGCGGGCAGGGCACGGTGTCGCCGTCACTCCGGTTTGAGGCAAGACATGGCCCCTCGCAATCGCCAAGGCGGCTTTGACCAGGGTCTGTACGACCCCAACGACGAACGCGATGCCTGCGGCTTCGGCATGATCGCGCAACTCGACGACCAGCCGTCGCGCGCGCTGGTCGACACCGCCATTGCCGCACTGTCGCGCATGACCCATCGCGGCGGCGTCGCCGCCGACGGGCTGACCGGCGATGGCTGCGGCCTGCTGATCCGCAAACCGGATGCCTTCCTGCGTGCGCTCGCCGCGGAAGCCGGCATCACCCTGGGCGCGCGCTTCGCCGCGGGCCTGGTCTTCCTGCCGCACGACGACGCGCTCGCCGCGCAGTGCCGCGCCACCCTGGAAGCCGAACTGTTCCGCACCGGCGTGGCGGTGAAAGGTTGGCGCGTGCCGCCAACCAACGACGCGGTGTGCGGGCAGCTGGCCAAGGACACGCTGCCGCGCATCGAACAGCTGTATGTCGAAGCGGGTGCCGACCAGGGCGACGACGCCTTCACGCTGGCATTGTTCCTCGCCCGCCGCCGCAGCGAACAGCAGCTACGCACGTCCATGCCGGATTTCTATGTGGTGACGCTGTCGCCGCATGCGATCGGCTACAAGGGCATGGTGCTGCCCGACAAGCTGTCGACCTTCTACCCCGACCTGCAGCGCGCCGAGCTGGCCAGCAGCGCGGTGGTCTTCCACCAGCGCTTCTCGACCAACACGCTGCCGCGCTGGCCGTTGGCGCATCCGTTCCGCCTGCTGGCGCACAACGGCGAGATCAACACCATCGAGGGCAACCGCCGCTGGGCGCAGGCGCGCAGCAAGGTGTGGAAGACGCCGCGCTTCGACATCGCCGAATTCGATCCGGTCATCTCGATGCACGGCTCCGATTCGCAGAGCCTGGACAACATGCTGGAGCTGCTGGTCGCCGGCGGCATGGAGCTGATCCAGGCGCTGCGCATCCTGGTGCCGCCGGCCACGCAGTCGCTGGAGTTCAAGGACGCCGACCTGGCCGCGTTCTACGAGTTCTACGGCCTCAACACCGAACCGTGGGACGGTCCGGCCGGCATCGTTTCGATGGACGCGCGCTACGCCGCCTGCACGCTCGACCGCAACGGCCTGCGCCCCGCGCGCTGGATGCTGACCAGCGACCGCCACTTCATCGTCGCCAGCGAAGCCGGCGTGTGGGAAGTGCCAGCCGAGCGCATCACGCGCAAGGGCAAGCTCGGCCCGGGCGAGATGATGGCCATCGATCTCAAGCGTGGCGACCTGCTGGACAGCGAGGCGGTGGACCGCATCAACCGCGGTCGCGCGCCGTACAAGCAGTGGCTGCACCAGGGCGTCACCTACCTGCAGACCGAGCTGATCGATCCGTCGCTGACCGATGCGCCGTTCGACGAGAAGACACTGCGTGGCTACCACAAGCTGTTCCAGCTGACGTCGGAGGAAGTCGAAGGCGTGCTGCGCCCGCTGGCGGAGACCGAGCAGGAAGCCACCGGCTCGATGGGCGACGACACGCCGATGGCCGTGCTGAGCCGACAGACACGTCCGCTGTACGACTATTTCCGCCAGGCGTTCGCGCAGGTCACCAACCCGCCGATCGATCCGCTGCGCGAAGACTGCGTGATGTCGCTGACCACCCAGCTGGGCCGGGAGACCAACATCTTTCACGCCGGGCCGGAAACGGTGCACCACATCATCCTCAACTCGCCGGTGCTGTCCCAGCGCAAGCTGCGGCAGATCGTGAAGATGGTGCCGTACGACCAGAAGCACCGCTACATCGACCTGTCGTACCACCCCGCGGAAGGCATGAAGGCCGCCATCGAGCGCATCAGCGCCGAGGTGGCGCAGGCCGCGCGCGAGGGCATGGTGATGGTGGTGCTGAGCGACCGCCGCCCGCAGCAGGGCCGGCCGATGGTGCATGCCCTGCTCGCCACCGGCGCGGTGCACCACCATC
Organism: uncultured Pseudoxanthomonas sp.; assembly: GCA_966210745.1. Taxonomy (GTDB): domain Bacteria; phylum Pseudomonadota; class Gammaproteobacteria; order Xanthomonadales; family Xanthomonadaceae; genus Pseudoxanthomonas_A. The sequence continues at coordinate 25,533 of CBIHLJ010000027.1, read as the reverse complement.
TGTGCCGCGAAGGCCTGCGCTGCGACGTCAACCTGATCGTCGAGACCGGCACTGCGCGCGACCCGCACCATATCGCCTGCCTGATCGGCGTGGGCGCCACCGCGGTGTACCCGTACCTGGCCTACCAGACGCTGTTCGACCTGGGCCGGCGCGGCATCCTGCAGATCAAGAAGGGCGGCGAGCAGACGCAGATCGGCCGCAGCTACCGCAAGGGCATCTACAAGGGCCTGTCGAAGATCATCTCGAAGATGGGCATCTGCACGATCAGCAGCTACCGCGGCGCGCAGCTGTTCGAGATCGTCGGCCTGGATCCGGACGTCGTGGACCTGTGCTTCGCCGAGACCCCGTCGCGGATCGGCGGCGTGGGTTTCGAACGCCTGGACCTGGAAGCCCGCCAGCTGGAGGCGCGTGCCTGGAACGACCGTGAGTCGCCCGAGGTCGGCGGCCTGCTGAAGTACGTGCACGGCGGCGAATACCACATGTACAACCCGGACGTGGTGATGACGCTGCAGCGCGCGACGCGCACCGGCGACGCCCGCGACTGGCAGGCCTATGCCGATGCGGTGAACTCGCGGCCGCCGTCGGCGTTGCGTGATCTGCTGCAATTGAAGAAGGCCGACACACCGACGCCGCTGGACGAGGTGGCTGACGCTTCCGACCTGCTGCGCCGCTTCGACACCGCGGCGATCTCGCTGGGCGCGCTGTCGCCGGAAGCGCACGAAGCGCTCGCCATCGCGATGAACCGCCTGGGCGGCCGCAGCAACTCGGGCGAAGGCGGCGAAGATCCCGCGCGTTACGGCACCGAGAAGCGCAGCAAGATCAAGCAGGTCGCGTCCGGCCGGTTTGGCGTGACGCCGGAATACCTCGTCAACGCCGAAGTGCTGCAGATCAAGGTCGCCCAGGGCGCCAAGCCCGGCGAAGGCGGCCAGCTTCCCGGCCACAAGGTCAACGAGCTGATCGCGCGCCTACGCTACGCCAAGCCCGGCATCGGCCTGATCTCGCCGCCGCCGCACCACGACATCTATTCGATCGAAGACCTCGCGCAGCTGATCTTCGACCTCAAGCAGGTCAATCCGACCGCGCTGGTGTCGGTGAAGCTGGTCTCGCACGCAGGCGTGGGCACCATTGCCGCCGGCGTGGTGAAGGCGGGCGCGGACCTGATCACCATCTCCGGCCACGACGGCGGCACCGGCGCCAGCCCGGTCAGTTCCATCCGCTATGCCGGCGTGCCGTGGGAGCTCGGCGTGGCCGAGGCGCATCACGCCCTGGTGGTGAACCAGTTGCGCGACCGCACCGTGCTGCAGACCGACGGCGGCCTGAAAACCGGCCTGGACGTGGTCAAGGCCGCGCTGCTGGGCGCCGACAGCTTCGGCTTCGGCACCGGCCCGATGATCGTGCTGGGTTGCAAGTACCTGCGCATCTGCCACCTCAACAACTGCGCCACCGGCGTGGCCACGCAGGACGAGCGCCTGCGCACGCAGTACTTCACAGGCCTGCCCGAGCGCGTGGAGAACTTCTTCCGCCTGCTGTCGGAAGAAGTGCGGCAGTGGCTCTCTTACCTGGGCGCGCGCTCGCTGGACGAGATCGTCGGCCGCACCGACATGCTGCAGCAGATCGAGGTGTCGCCGCGCGAAGGCGTCAACATCGACCTGTCGCGCCTGCTGAAGGGTGCCCAGTTCGACAGCAGCACCTGCGCGGCGCAACGTCTGTACGAGTCGCCGGACAGCCTGGCGACGCAGCTCGACGGCCTGCTGGCCGACCCGATCCGCAGGAAGAGCGGCGGCGACCATCGCTTCCTCATCCACAACACCGACCGCAGCATCGGCACGCGCTTGTCCGGCACCATCGCGCGCGTGCACGGCAACCACGGCATGACCGACGCACCGTTGAACCTGCGCTTCCGCGGGAGTGCCGGCCAGAGCTTCGGCGCCTTCAACGCCGGCGGCCTGCTGATGGAGCTGGAGGGCGAAGCCAACGACTACGTGGGCAAGGGCATGGCCGGCGGCCGGCTGGTCGTGCGTCCGCCGCGCGGCGCGCGGTTCGAAGCGCGCAACACGCCGATCATCGGCAATACCTGCCTGTACGGCGCCACCGGCGGCGAACTGTTCGCGGCGGGACGTGCAGGCGAGCGCTTCGGCGTGCGCAACTCCGGCGCATTGGCGGTGATCGAAGGCGCCGGCGACCACTGCTGCGAGTACATGACCGACGGCATCGTGCTGGTGCTGGGCAAGGTGGGCCTGAACTTCGGCGCCGGCTTCACCGGCGGCCTGGCCTACGTGCTCGATCTGGACCGCGATTTCGTGGACCGCTACAACCACGAACTGATCGACATCCACCGCATCAGCCCGGAAGGCTTCGAAAGCCACCGCCAGCACCTGCACACACTGATCAGCCGTCACCGCGAACTGACCGGCAGCATATGGGCGCAGCAGATCCTGGATGAGTTCCGCGACTACGTGGGCAAGTTCTGGCTGGTGAAGCCGAAGGCGGCGAGCATCGACTCGTTGAACGAGACCTTGCGGAGGGCCGCGTGATGCGCCCCGGACCGTCATTCCGGCGAACGCCGGAATCCATTTTGATCTTGCCTCCGAAGATGATCGCGCGAGGCGGGCTGGATCCCAGCGTTCGCCGGGATGACGGCAGAAACCTATTGATGAAGAGCCGCACCCCATGAGCAAGAAGCAGGTATTCCAGTTCCTCGACCTGCCGCGGACGATGCCGCAGCGCATTCCACTGGAACTGCGCACGTCCGGCGACTGGGGCGAGCTGTACGGCAAGTTCGGCAAGGAAGAAGCGCAGTACCAGGCCGGCCGTTGCCTGGATTGCGGCAACCCGTACTGCAGCTGGAAATGCCCGGTGCACAACGCCATCCCGCAGTGGCTGCAGCTGCTCCAGGAGAACCGGATCGAAGAAGCCGCCGAGCTGTGCCATTCCACCAATCCGCTGCCTGAAGTCTGTGGCCGCGTCTGCCCGCAGGACCGCCTCTGCGAGGGCAGCTGCACGCTGGAGGAATTCGGTGCCGTCACCATCGGTGCGGCGGAGAAGTACATCGTCGATACCGCGCTGGCGAATGGCTGGCGCCCGGACCTGAGCGACGTGAAGCCGACCGGCAAGCGCGTGGCCGTGATCGGCGCCGGGCCTGCGGGGCTAGGTTGCGCCGACCGTCTCGCACGCGCCGGCATCCAGGCCGTGGTGTACGACCGCTACGAACAGATCGGCGGCCTGCTGCAGTTCGGCATTCCCAGCTTCAAGCTGGACAAAAGCGTCATCGCGCAGCGCCGCGAGGTGCTGGAGGGCATGGGCGTCGAGTTCCGGCTGGGCGTGGACGTGGGTGGCGACGTGACCCTGGCGCAGTTGCTGGACGAGTACGACGCCGTCTTCCTCGGCACCGGTGCCTATCGCTACACCGATGGCGGGTTGCCGGGACAGGATCTCGAAGGCGTGCTGCCTGCCCTGCCCTTCCTGGTGCAGAACGGCCGCATCGTCGGTGGCAGCGACCCGTGGGGTCGCCCGATCGCGGGCTGGGAAGACAAGCTGGCGTTGCCCGACCTGCACGGCAAGCGTGTGGTGGTACTGGGCGGTGGCGACACCGGCATGGACTGCGTGCGCAGTGCCATCCGCCTGGGTGCGGCCAAGGTCACCTGCGCCTATCGCCGCGATGAAGCGAACATGCCCGGCTCCGCGCGCGAAGTCGCGAATGCGCGCGAGGAAGGCGTGCGCTTCCTGTTCAACCGCCAGCCGCTGGGCGTCGTGGCCGGCGACGACGGCACGGTGGCCGGCGTGCAGGTCGTCGAGACGAAACTCGGCGAGCCGGACGAGCGCGGACGCCAGAGCGCGGTGCCGATCGAAGGCAGCGAGTCGGTGCTGGAGGCCGACGTGGTGATCATCGCGTTCGGCTTCTCGCCCAGCGTGCCCGCATGGCTGGCCGAACAGGGTGTGGAAGGCACGCCGAACGGGCGCATCGTGGTCGGCGGCGGCGATCGCCTCGCCTTCCAGACCACGAATCCGAAGCTGTTCGCCGGCGGCGATGCGGTGCGCGGCGCGGATCTCGTCGTCACCGCAGTGGCCGAGGGGCGCGACGCGGCGGGCAGCATCGCGACGCTGCTGCTGGCGTAGGGTGGGCTCAAGCCCTCGTGTCGCGGAGCCGCGCCCCGCTCGCTCATGCGTGGCGACCACCGTGGCGGGCTTGAGCCCGCCCTACGCTAGACTCGCCGCTCACCTTCCACACGATCCGCCCATGCGCCTCGGCCTTGCCGCCAACCGACTGCATCACCACACCGAGGACGCCGCGCTGTTCCGCTGGCTGCGCGCCAGCGAACCCGGCATCCGCGAACTGCAGCTGGGCCTGCATGCCGTCGGACGCACGCACGACGCGATCGCCGCCGCCGGCATGTTGCGGGGTTACGAAGGACTCAAGCGCTACCCCTATGGCCGCGATGGCGGTCTGATGAAGCTGGTGGCGGAGGTCGTGGGGCTGGAAGGCGCGGAACGGAACCTCGATGGTGCGATCTACTTCATAGATCCCGTCGATCCGTCCTCCATCTTCCCCGAAGCGGTCGCGCTGAAGCGGCAGTGCGTCATCCACGGCAAACCGTTCCTTTCCACCGTGGCCTCGGCGCGCGACTGGGTCGAGATGGAACGCATCCACGCCGGTTTCGCACCGGACCGCGGGGCGGACCGTTTCCATGTACTGGAAGCGCAGACACTGGCGTTGATCGCGCATGACGCGATGAAGCCGCAGATGGTGGAATTCGCTGCCGACCACTTCGACGTGCTGTCCCGTTTCGCCCACCGCATGGCCACCGGCACCACCGGCCAGCAGCTCAACGAGCTGGCGTGGAGCCGCGGCTGGCCGACCGGCACGCCGTGGGTGGAACGCTTCCAGAGCGGCCCGCTCGGCGGCGACGCGCAGATCGCCGACCGCGTGCTGGAACACCGCTGCCAGCGCGTGATCTTCTTCGAGAACCCGCACGTGGCACGCCAGCACGAGGCCGACATCCAGCTGCTAGAGCGCGCCGTCACCACGGTGACCGATGAGGCGGTCTGCACCACCTCTTTGGCGGTGGCCAAGCGCTGGTGCGAGGCCGCGACGAAGCGTGTGCTTCTTGTAGGAGCGACGTAAGTCGCGACCGCACGCCGCAATCCCCTGTAGCTTCATCGGGCAAACAGCAACCAGGTAATTCCATTCTCGCGGTCGCGACTTACGTCGCTCCTACAGGAACGGCAGAACGCATGAACGCCCCACCCCGCCACCTGCTGAAAGACCTTTCCCTCTCCGCCATCGCCGCCGGTTTCGTCACGGTGCTGGTCGGCTTCGCCAGTTCGGCGGTCATCGTGTTCCAGGCCGCGCAGTCACTGGGCGCATCGCCAGCGGAGATCAGTTCCTGGATGTGGGCGCTGGGCCTGGGCATGGGATTGACCTGCATCGGGCTGTCGCTGCGCTACCGCATGCCGGTGGTGACCGCGTGGTCCACGCCCGGTGCGGCCATGCTGATCAGCAGTGCCGCGGGGCTGCCGCTGTCCGATGCGGTGGGTGCCTTCATGCTGTCGGCAATGTTGATCTGCGTGGCGGGATTCTCCGGCTTCTTCGAACGGATGATCAGCCGTATCCCGGTGTCGCTGGCGTCGGGCATGCTGGCTGGCGTACTGCTGCGCTTCGGCTTGGAGGCGTTTGGCGCGATGAAGACGCAACTGGGCATGGTGCTGACGATGTTCGTCGTCTACCTGCTCGCGCGTCGCCTGCTGCCGCGCTATGCGGTGATCCTGACATTGCTGGTCGGCATCGCTTTCGCCGCCGGGCTCGGATTGCTGCGCGTGAACGGGCTTGCGCTGGAACTGGCGAAGCCGATCTTCATCGCGCCCACCTTCTCGTTGGCCGCGGTGGTCGGCATCGCGCTCCCGTTGTTCATGGTGACCATGGCCTCCCAGAACGTACCGGGTGTGGCGGTGATCCGTGCGTCCGGCTATTCGATCCCCATCTCGCCCGTCATCGGCTGGACCGGCGTGGCCAACCTGCTGCTGGCGCCGTTCGGTGCGTTCGCGTTGAACCTGGCGGCGATCACCGCGGCGATCTGCATGGGCCGCGAAGCGCATGAAGACGCCTCCCGGCGCTACGTGGCCGCGATGGCGGCAGGCGTGTTCTACGTCATCATTGGTCTGTTCGGTGCCACGGTGGCGGCGCTGTTCGCTGCGTTCCCGAAGGAACTGATCCTGGCCATCGCCGGCATCGCGCTGTTGGGCACCATCGGCAACAGCCTTGCCGCCGCGCTGCGCGAGGAGTCCGATCGCGAACCGGCGCTGGTCACCTTCCTGGTGACCGCGTCCGGATTGTCGCTGGCCGGCATCGGATCGGCTTTCTGGGGACTGCTCGCCGGCGTGGTCACGTTGCTGGTGTGGCGGCGCGGATAGCGAATGCCAGCGTTCGCGCGCCACTCATGCAAATGAAAGCGGCGTGGAGTGTTCAGTTTGAAGTCGTCGAATTCACCCGGGGGTGATGCGGGTGCGGGCAGCATCGCCGCTACACCCTTGCAGGAGAATCCCATGCAGACCATCCGTCACCGCCACCGTCTGTTGACCCTGGCCGCGCTCGCCGCCCTTTCCGGTGCCGCTTTCGCGCAGGCGCCGGCCCCCACCGCCGGCAAGGATGCGTTGAAGGAGCCGCAGGTGCGCGCGCTACTGACCGAGAAGGGCTACACCAACATCGACGATCTCGATTTCGAGGATGGCCAGTGGGAGACCGATGCCACCAGCGCAAACGGTGACCGCGTGGATGTACGCGTGAACCCCGCCAGTGGCGACGTGGTCGCCGAGAAGCTGGTATCCAACCTCAGCGAGAACGATGTGAAGGCGAAGCTGACCGCCGCCGGCTACTCCAAGATCCACGATGTGGATTTCGATGACGGCGTGTGGAAGGCCGAGGCCGAACGCGCCGACGGCAACGATGTGGAGATCCATCTGGCCGCCAACACCGGCGAGATCATCCACGTCGAGAACGACTGACCCCTCGGTCTGCGTCGTCCCTTACAGGAAAGCCGCCCCAGGGCGGCTTTCCTTTTTCGCTACGGGGCGGCTGCGGGCGTTCGCGAGGGCCGCGCGAAACGCCAGCCCACCAGCCATCCGACGGCCAGCAGCAGCGCCGCCAGCAGCCACGGTGCGCCGGGCAGATGCATCGGCGCCTGCTTTCCGATGAAGAGCGCGAACGTACCGGCGAACATCATCGGCCCGACGATGCCGGCCAGGCTCACCAGACTCATCAACGCCCCCTGGATGCGACCCTGCACATCAGCGCCGACCTGCTGCGTAATCAGCGCCTGCGTGGCCGGACCCGCGAGGCCCCACAGCGCACTGATCGGCAATCCGACCAGGAACATCCAGCCGACGTCCGCGACCCCGTAGATGAAGAAGCCGACCACGCCGCAGGCCAGGCCGAACAGCAACGTGCGGCGTTCGCCGAACTTCGGCACCACGCGCCCCACCAGGCCGGCCTGCACGATCACGCTGAACACGCCCACCGCGGCCAGTACCCAGCTGACCTGGCGCTCGCTCCAGCGGTACTGGTATTCCGCGAACAGCACGAACACGCTTGGATAGACGTAGTGCGCGAGGTTCGCGATCAGCACCACGGCAGCCAATCCGAACACCTGCGGATAGCGCTTCAGCAACACCATCGATCCGACCGGGTTGGCATGCGCCCAGTCGAACGTCGCGGTCCGCTTCTCCTTCGGCAGCGATTCCGGCAGCACGAGGTACCCGTACAGGAAGTTCAGCAACGCCAAGCCCGCCGCGAACCAGAACGGCAGGCGCAGGTCGATGGCGCCCAGCTCGCCGCCGATGATCGGGCCGATGATGAAACCGACGCCGAACGCCGCGCCGATCATGCCGAAGGCCTTCGCCCGGCCTTCCGGCGGCGTGATGTCGGCGATGTAGGCATTGGCCGTGGTGAAACTGGCCGAGAACACGCCCGAGAAGATGCGCGCCACCAGCAACCACGGCAACGACTGGGCGAGCGCCATCAGGATGAAGTCGATACCCAGCCCCAGGCACGAAAGCAGGATCACCGGCCGACGACCGAAGCGGTCCGACAGTGTTCCCTGGATCGGCGTGCAGACGAACTGGATGGCCGCGAACAGCATGCCGAACACGCCTACCCACCACGCCGCCTGCGCGAAGTCACCACCCGTGAACTGGCGCACCAGCCCGGGCAGGACGGGAATGATCACGCCGAACGACAGCACGTCGATCAGCACGGTGATGAAGATGAAGATCAGCGCGGCGCGACGACCGGGTTGTGCGTGCGATTCGGCGTTCACGGGACCGAGACAGGCGGAAGGGTGCGCAAGTGTAGGCCATGCCACGCCCCATGGCGGCTCCTGCGGGAGCGACGTGAGTCGCGACTGCGGACCGTCCGCGGCAACTTCTTCTGACGGCAGGCACGGTTCTTGCAGCCCGACGATCTTCGTACGCGTAAGGCTCGCGGTCGCGACTCACGTCGCTCTTACAAGAGGCTTGCCGAGATCACCTGGCTGAGTCGATGGCGCTGGCCAGGCTCCAGTTCGATCGCGTCCCCGCTGGCGTTCGCGGCTTCCAGGCAAACAAAGTTCCGCCATCCCGCGTCGGGTAGATCGGCCATGTCGCGCGCGCCGGCCTCGCCCGGATTCCACACCACCAGCGAGCGGCTGCCGAAGGTGTCCAGCCGGATGCGGCGACCGCCTGCAGGATCAAGCAGGTCGAAGCGGTGTCCGGTGCCGGCATAGATGCGATCACTGCGGCCGGGATCGCGCGGGTCGTGCAGCGACCAGTCGCCGGACTGCGCGTGGGTGCCGCCATCGTACTTGTCGTCATAGCGCAGGCCGTCGAGCCCGGTGACGCGCACCTTCATCGCATCGGCGACGTGGAAGTAGGTATGCAGGGCCTGCGTCAGTCGATACGGTGCGTCGCCACGATGCAGGGTGTCGATGCTCTGCCGCAGCTCGCGCCCGATGTGCAGGGACATCTGCAGTTCCAGCGGCACGCCGTCGCGCAGCGGCAGCGCGAGTTTCAGCACGGCACTGCCATCGGCTTCGCGACGCGCGTCGGTCAGCGGCCAGCGCGAGAGGCGCGCGTGGCCGTGTTGGGGGGCGTCGTCCGGCTGTCCCTGTCTGCCGAAGTACGGCCAGCAGACAGGCACACCGCCACGGATCGCTTTCGGCGGCAATGCGGTGTTGGGTGATAGCCAGAGCAGGTCATCGAAGCCTGTTGGCACGAACGACAGCACCTGCGCGCCATGCAGACTGAGGCGGGCGACGGAGAACGGTGTTTCCACACGCAGCACGTCGATGCCCTGCCAGGCCTCACGGGTCACGCCTTCTGGAAGCGCATTCATGGCCGGGGCGGCTCCGGCGGCGCAATGGGTGGACCCTCGGCCTTCAATGCGGCGAGGATCTTCGTGCCGGCCCGGCCGTCGGCCGGCAGCAGGCTCAGGCGCTGCTGTTCAAGGACGATGGCGCGCCGCGTCTGCGTGCCGATCATGCCATCCGCGGTGCCGATGGCGTGGCCCCGCGCGAGCAGCAGGGTTTGCAGCGCGCGGCGTTCCGGACGCCCCAGGCCGGGATCGTCCGTCGGCCAGGGCGTGACCAGACCCGTGCCGCCGCGCAGGCGGTCGGCCAGCAGCGCGATGGCCAACGCGTAGCTTTCCGCCGCGTTGTAGGAATAGATCGCGTCGTAGTTCTTGAACACCACGAACGCAGGACCCGCGACACCCGTCGGCACCAGCACCGCGGCATTGCGGTCATACGGCGGCAACGGCTGGCCATCGATGCGCACGATGCCCTGCGCCAACCACTGGCTCAGCGGCTTGCGGTTCGTGCGTCCGGCCTGCGCGATGTCGAAGCCGGCAGGCAGCTTCACCTCATACCCCCACGGCTCGCCGGTGCGCCAGCCGGACTTCACCAGGTAGTTCGCGGTAGATGCCAGTGCGTCGGGAATGCTGTCGATCAGGTTGCGGCGACCATCGCCGTCGAAGTCGACCGCAATGCGTTCGTACGTGCTGGGCATGAACTGCGTATGGCCGAATGCGCCGGCCCACGAGCCGTTCAACCCTTCCGTCCGCACGTCGCCCGCCTGCAGCAGCTTCAGCGTGGTCAGGAATTCGCCACGGAAGAACGCCTGCCGTCGGCCGAAGCACGACAGCGTGGACAGCGACACCAGCAGCGGCCGCTTGCCGAACACGCGCCCGTAGTCGCTTTCCACGCCCCACACGGCGACGACGGTGGCGGGGTCCACGCCGTAGGCCTGCGATACGCGACCCAGCAGTTCCGCATGCATCACCAGCATCGCCTGTCCATCCGCCACGCGCTGGTCATCAACCAGGGCAGCCAGGTAGTCCCAAAGCGGCGTGGTGAATTCCGGTTGTGCGTCCAGCAGGTCCAGCACGCTCATGTCGGCGGCCAGGTCCTTCGTGTACGTGTCGAAGTTGGCGGTCGTGACGCCCTGCTTCTCGGCAACGCCGCGCAGGGTGGTGATGCAGGTGGTGAATGCCGGGTCGGCCACGGGGACAGCGACCGGCGGCGCGATGGGCGCGGGTGCCGCGGGCGGGGTCTGCGCCACGACAGGCGTTGCGACCATCAACGCCAGCCAGAAAGCGGATGCATGCGGAGTCATGACGGCCTCCCTGGCCTTCGGGGGAGCGATCACTTTGCCTTGCGAGGACATCGAAGCCAAGCCGAGATCGAACACTGCGACCGTCATGTCCGGCGAAGTGGATCAGCGAACGATCACCCTGTATTCGACTGCTTCCGCCGGCGGTACCGTTTCCCAAGAGCGCCGGTACACCATCCGCACGGTGGCCTCGCCCGCCTTGTCCGCGCGGAACCACCAACGCGCGAGCGACGGTGCGCCCGGCATCGGCGGTTGGGTATCCATGGGCGGCGGCGTCGCCGGGCCCGTGGTGCGCGACAGCACCGGTGCTCCGTCCGACGTGAATTCCCACTGGTATCCGGTGCTGGCGTTGGACATGAGCTCGATCTCCAGCACCTGGCCCACCCGCATCGTCACCGGCGCGTCGCCTTGTGGGCGGACCAGGCCATCGTCGGACAGCGCACCCGTGGGCGGACCGCTACCGATGGCGGGGCCGCTGGCACAGGCGGACAGCAGCAGGCAAAGGCTCGGCAACAGCAGTGATCGCATGGTCGCGTCTTCCCTGGAGATGCCGCCCTTATACACCCCGGCTTTAGGCCCCGTCCGTAAAATGGCGGCATGAACAACACCCCCCAGGATTCCTCGCTGGGTCGCGAGGTCGCGTATCCCGCGCATTACGACCCCACCCTGCTGTTCCCCATCGCACGCCAAGGCGCGCGGGACGAGATCGGCATCGCCGCCGACGCCCTGCCTTTCGTCGGCCACGACCGCTGGCATGGCTATGAACTGAGCTGGCTGGATGCCCGCGGCAAGCCGCACGTGGCGACCGCCACGCTGACCGTGCCGTGCACGTCGCCATGCCTGATCGAATCCAAGTCGCTCAAGCTCTACCTCAACTCGCTCAACAGCACCCGCTTCAACAGCGACGCCGCCGTGCTGGAACGCATCGCCACCGATCTGTCGGCGCGCGCGGGTGCCGACGTGCAGGTCGTGTTCGGCCTGCCGCCGATGGCGGACGCGCCGGAGGGTGAATCGATCGACGGGCTGGACGTGGAGATAGACCATTACGGTCCACCGCGCGCCGATTTTCTCGCCGCCGATCCAGAACAGCAGGTCGAAGAAGCACTGTCATCCGAACTGCTGAAGTCGAACTGCCCCGTCACCGGCCAGCCCGACTGGGCCACGGTGGTGATCCGTTACCACGGGCCGCGCATCGACCGTTTCGAGCTGTTGCGCTACCTGGTGAGCTTCCGCGACCACGCTGAATTCCACGAACAATGCGTCGAACGGATTTTCCATGACGTACTGGCGCACTGCCGACCTTCGTCGCTGTCCGTCGAAGCGCGCTACACACGGCGCGGCGGCCTGGACATCAACCCGTGGCGGGCAACGTCGGACATGAATGCACCGCTCATGAAGCGCGACGTACGACAGTAAAGTTACTCAGGTAACAATAGAGCCCATTTCACGCCCGCGCTATGGTTTCTTAACAACGTACGTGCAACGCTTGCTCATCCCACAGCCCGCCAGGAAGGGTGGTTGCAATGAGCACAGAAAAGAAGGCTGACTTTTCAGACGTCAGCGCCAAGGTGACATCGACCGAGCAGATCGTCGAGAAAGCGGATTTCTCAGACGTCACTGCGCGCGTCGAGAGCACCGAGGAGATCGTGGGTCAGCAGACCTATACGATCGAGAAGGGCGACACGCTCTCCAAGATCGCGAAGGAACATCTCGGCAGCGCCAATGCGTGGAAGCAGATCTTCGAAGCCAATCGCGACACTATCGACGATCCGGACCGCATCTTCCCCGGGCAGGTCATCAAGCTGCCGCCCAAACCCGCTGACGCCTGATCGCCCCCCACTTTTTCAGAAGGATCGAACCCATGAAGCAGAACCGCATCTCCTATGCCCTGGCCGCCGCGCTGGTCGGCACCGTCGCCCTGGTCGGCTGCAAAAAGAAAGAAGAGCCCGTCGTCGCGCCGCCGGCCGCCGTTGAGCCGGCGCCCGCACCCGCCGAGCCCGTACCTGCGCCCATGCCGGTCAGCGCAACCAGTGTGACGGTCGGCAACACGATTGCCGCGGACAAGTCCGTCGCCGCCGTCGGCATGTTCGGCGTCAAGGACAAGATCATCGTGTCGGTCAAGACCGATGCCACCACACCGGCCGATGCCACCATTGACGCCAAGCTGACCTTCCAGGACGGCCAGGAAGCCGGCAAGCAGTCCACGACCGTCAAGGCCGAAGACGCTGGCACTACCAACATCGAGTTCACCAAGGCCACAGATTGGCCCGCCGGCAAGTACAAGGTCGACGTGACCTTGAACGGCCAGCCGGTCGGCATGACCCAGGAAATCGAAGTCAAGTAATCCGCAAGGCAAGTCTCTCTCCCACGTGTGTGGGGCAAGCTCGGGCGTGGAGGAATCCACGCCCGCTTTTTTTGCGCGGCGCTTGGACTGACGGACCGTCTCGACCGCAACCGCTCCGACCGCGACGCGCCTGTCCCGGGACAGGTGCGGCATGCGACGCCGGCATCCATACCCCCTCGTTTTGCCCTGCGTGCGGCGGCGCGCGACAATGGCGTGCTGATTTCCCCATCGCCCCTTGTCGAGAGTCCTGATCCCCATGTCGGATACGCCCCGCATCATCTACACCCTCACCGATGAAGCCCCGTTCCTCGCCACCCAGTCGCTGCTGCCCATCGTCGAGGCGTTCACCGCCCCCGCCGGCATCACCGTGGAGACCCGCGACATCTCGCTGGCCGGCCGCCTCCTGTCGCAGTTCCCCGAGTATCTGGCCGACACGCAGAAGATCACCGACGACCTGGCCGAACTGGGCCAACTGGCCACGCAGCCGGAAGCCAACATCATCAAGCTGCCCAACATCAGCGCCTCGGTGCCGCAGCTGAAGGCCGCCATCAAGGAGCTGCAATCCCAGGGCTACCCGCTGCCGGACTACCCGGACGAGCCAAAGGACGACAAGGAAAAGGACGCCAAGGCGCGCTACGACAAGGTCAAGGGCAGCGCGGTGAACCCGGTGCTGCGCGAGGGCAACTCGGATCGTCGCGCACCGCTGTCGGTCAAGAACTTCGCCCGCAAGCACCCGCACCGCATGGGCGCGTGGAGCAGCGATTCGAAGTCGCACGTCGCGCGCATGGCGTCCGGTGATTTCTTCGGCAGCGAACAATCGGCCACGCTGGCGGCCGATGGCGCATTGAAGATCGAACTGGTTGCCGCCGACGGCACGGTCACCGTGCTGAAGGACAAGGTGAAGGTGACGGCTGGCGAGATTGTCGATGCCGCCTCGATGAGCCGCAAGGCGCTGGCCGCGTTCGTCGCCGCCGAGATCGCCGATGCGAAGGCCAAGGGTGTGCTGTTCTCGCTGCACCTCAAAGCCACGATGATGAAGGTCTCCGACCCCATCATGTTCGGCGTGGCCGTCAACGAGTTCTACAAGGCCGCGCTGGCCAAGCATGCCGCCGTGCTGGAGCAGATCGGCTTCGATGCCAACAACGGCATCGGCGACCTGTATGGCCGCCTGGGCGCACTGCCGGCCGACCAGCAGGAGGCCATCAAGGCCGACCTGCAGGCCGTGTATGCGGACAGCGCCGCCGTGGCGATGGTCAACTCCGACAAGGGCATCACCAACCTGCATGTGCCGAGCGACGTGATCGTCGATGCTTCGATGCCGGCGATGATCCGCGACTCCGGCAAGATGTGGAACGCCGAAGGCAAGCTGCAGGACACCAAGGCCGTCATCCCCGACCGCTGCTACGCCGGCATCTACCAGGCGGTGATCGACGACTGCCGCGCCAACGGCGCGTTCGACCCGGCCACCATGGGCAGCGTGCCCAACGTCGGCCTGATGGCGCAGAAGGCCGAGGAGTACGGCAGCCACGACAAGACCTTCCAGATCCCCACCGACGGCACCGTGCGCGTAACCGACGACGCCGGCAAGGTGGTGTTCGAGCAGAAGGTGGAAGCCGGCGACATCTGGCGCATGTGCCAGACCAAGGACGCGCCGATCCAGGACTGGGTGAAGCTGGCCGTCGGCCGCGCGCGCCTGAGCAGGACGCCGGCGATCTTCTGGCTGGACAAGGACCGTGCGCACGATGCGCAGGTGATCGCCAAGGTCGAGCAGTACCTGAAGGACTACACCATCGATGCGCTGGACATCCGCATCCTGGCGCCGGTCGACGCGATGAAGGTATCGCTGGCGCGCACCCGCAAGGGCGAGGACACCATCTCGGTGACCGGCAACGTACTGCGCGACTACCTGACCGACCTGTTCCCGATCATGGAACTCGGCACCAGCGCGAAGATGCTGTCGATCGTGCCGCTGATGGCCGGTGGCGGCCTGTTCGAGACCGGTGCCGGCGGCTCCGCGCCGAAGCACGTGCAGCAGTTCGTGGAAGAGGACTACCTGCGCTGGGATTCGCTGGGTGAGTTCCTCGCGCTGGCGGCATCGCTGGAACACCTGGGCCAGCGCTACCTCAACACGCCGGCCAAGGTGCTGGCCAACGCGCTGGACGTGGCCAACGGCCGCATCCTCGACGAGAACCGTTCGCCCGCGCGCAAGGTCGGCGAACTCGACAACCGCGGCAGTCACTTCTACCTGGCCCTGTACTGGGCGCAGGCGCTGGCCGCGCAGGACGAGAATACCGAGCTGAAAGCGACGTTCGCGCCGCTGGCGAAGGCCCTGGCCGACAACGAAGCCACGATACTCGGCGAGTTGAATGGCGCGCAGGGCAAGGCGCTGGACATCGGCGGCTACTACCACCCCGACCTCGCGAAGACCGCGGCCGCGATGCGTCCCAGCAAGACCTTCAACGACACGCTCGCGACGCTGTCTGCCTGACGTCAAACACCTCACCGCTGCATCCGACGCCCGGCCTCTGCCGGGCGTTGTGTTTCCAGTCTGCGATCTCCACTGTAGGAGGGGCTTTAGCCCCGACAGGAACAACGCTGGATCGGTGGTCGAGGCCAAAGCCCCTCCTGCAGCTCTGTTGCGACACGATGGAAGACACCCGCAACATCCTCCTTTTCTCGTACGGAACGCTGCAGCTGGAAAGCGTGCAGCGGTCGTCCTTCGGCCGCCGGCTGGACGGCGAGCCAGATGCGATGCCCGGCTACACGCGGACGATGGTGGAAATCACCGACCCTGCCGTGCTGACGGCCAGCGGTGAACGCTTCCATCCCATCGTCAGCCCCAGCGGCGACCCCGCCGACGAAGTGGCCGGCGCCGTCTTCCGCATCAGCGCCGAAGAACTCGCAGCTGCCGACCGATACGAGGTCGCGGATTACCAGCGCGTGCAGGTGCGCCTGAAGTCCGGTCGTGATGCCTGGGTCTACGTGAAGGCGTGAGTCAAAGCACGTGCCGCAGGCCGTTGTAGGAGCGACGTGAGTCGCGACCGCACGGTTTGGCCGCCGGACAGTGTGCGAGAACGGCAGGATTCCGGTCGCGACTCACGTCGCTCCTACAGGGAGACCTTGCTCCCTGACGCTGATCAACGGAACAACGACAGCGAGGTCATCGCGCGCAGCCGGCGTGCGCTCAATCGTTCCAGCGCACGCCGGTGCCGGACCTTGCCTGCCACGTCATGCACGTGATGAAGACGGTCCTCCTGCGCCTGCGGAGGCGCGACGGGGTGGGCGACATGGCCGTGCAGGAACAACATGCCCTGGCTCATGCCACCCAGCTGCTGCCACCACTGTTTCCGTGTTTCGTCTTGCATGGGACTGCTCCGTGGCGCCGGCTTCCGGCTTGAAGGACTACCAAGCTAGGCGCATCATCGGCACTGAAAAAGCGAAACCTCCGCAACCCAGCCTTGAGGTGGATTCAAGATGAGCCGGCTGCCGCTGGACCAGGTGGACGCCTTCGTCACCGCTGCCCGCCTGCGCAACCTGACGCGCGCGGCCGAGGCCATGCACCTCACCGTCAGCGCGCTCAGCCATCGCATGCGACTGCTGGAGCAGCGCCTGGGCCACAAGCTGCTCGCACGTGGACCGCGCGGTGTGGAACTGACGCCGGACGGACAGCGCCTGTTCGATGCGATCTCGGGCCCGCTCGATACCATCGACCATGCCCTGCGTCGCGCGACCTTGCGCAACGACCACACGGTCACGCTGAGCCTGATCCCGTCGATGGCGACCGCATGGCTGGTACCGCGCCTGCCCGCCTTTCTCGCCGCGCATCCGGAACTGGGCCTCAACCTGCAGTCGAGCACGCACGTGGTCGACTTCGAGCGCGAACCCGTGGACCTGGCGCTGCGCCTCGGGGCCGGCCGCTGGCAGAACGTGCATGCCGAGTTCCTGTTCCACGAATGGATCACGCCGGTGGCCAGTCCCGCGCTGGTGAAGAAGCACGGCAGGCCGGCGCCGGACCAGATGGCGAAGCTGCCACTGCTCGGCGACCCCGCCAATCGCTGGAAAGACTGGTTCGAGCACTTCGGCGGGCAACCGCCCGCGCGCTACGTGGCGCAGTTCGACGACACCGAGACGCTGCACCAGGCCGCAGCGCAGGGCGTCGGCGTGGCATTGGCGCGCTGGACGCTGGCCGAACCGCTGGTGAAGGCGGGCCGGCTGGTGACGCTGACGAAGAAGCGGTTGCAGGCCGACTTCGCGCACTACCTGGTCTATCCCGAACGCAGCCTCGCGCATCCCGGCTTCCGCAAGGTACGTGGCTGGTTGCTGGAACAGGCGGGCATCGCGGTGGAGCGATGACTCCAGCGGACGGCGGCTAACATCGCGCGCATGGTCCACGACGACGCCATCGCCCGCCTTATCCACGACGCGTTCGCGGACTACCACGCGCGGTTCGCGGAGATCACGCAGCGCGCGAAGGGCCGGTTCGAGACGATGGACTGGGCGGGCACCCGTGCCGATGCGGTGGAACGCATCGAACTGTACGACCAGTGCATCGCCGAGTGCGCGCTGCGGCTGCAGTCGGTACTGCTGGGACAGGCCCATGACCGGACGCTGTGGATCGCCGCGCGTACGGCGTTCGAAAGGTTGGTCGCCGGACAGATCGACCGCGAGCTCTACAAGACGTTCTACAACACACTCGGCCGGCGCTTCCTGCGTATCCGCGGCGTGGATCCGGCGCTTGAGTTCGTGGCGCTGGATGTCGAACCCACCGACGCCATCACCCACCCGGTCGCGCGCCACAGCTACGCGGTGTCCGAGCAGCGGCCGACCGACACCTTCGCACGCGTGTTGGCGGACTACGGTTTCGACGTTCCCTACGCGCACCGCACGCGCTGCGCGGCGGCGATCGCGGTGCGGCTGCAGGACGACCTGGCGCACTGGGGCGCGAACCCGGTACGCGGCATCGAGCTGCTGGACACCGTGTTCTACCGCGAACGGCGTGCCTATCTGGTGGGCCGCGTGTTCGGCGAACACCGGTTCTCGCCCTGTGTCATCGCCCTGATCAACGACGGCGGACAGCTGAAGGCCGAAGCGGTGCTGACTCATCGCGGCGACGTGGCACACCTGTTCGGCACCTCGCGCAGCTATTTCCATGCCGACCTGACGACGGTCGGCGACGCGGTGGTGTTCCTGCGTTCGCTGTTGCCGGGCAAGCCGATCGACGAGATCTACACCGTGCTCGGCCGCGCCAAGCAGGGCAAGACGGAGCGCTACCGGACGTTCTTCCATCATTTCGCCGCGCATCCCGACGAACGGCTGGTGCATGCCGAGGGCACGCCGGGGATGGTGATGGCGGTGTTCACGCTGCCGAGCTACCCGCTGGTGTTCAAGGTGATCCGCGACCGCTTCGCCTATCCCAAGGCGATGAGCCGGCAGGACGTGGAGGACAAGTACGACCTGGTCTTCCATCTGGACCGCGTCGGCCGGCTGCTGGATACGCAGGCGTTCCGGTTCCTGCGCTTCCCGCGCGAGCGGTTTTCGCCTGAACTTCTACGGGAATTGCGTGAGAGCTGCGGCCAGAGCCTCAGCGAGGACGGCGACGACCTGGTGATCCACCTCTGCTACGTGCAACGGCGGCTGCGCCCACTCAATCTCTACCTGCGCGAGCAGAAGGCCGAAGCCGCACGCGCCGCCGCGCTCGACTACGGGCAGGCGATCAAGGACATGGCGCGCAACAACATCTTCCCCGGCGACATGCTGCTGAAGAACTTCGGCGTGTCGCGCCACGGCCGCGTCGTGTTCTACGACTACGACGAACTCCGCCTGCTCACCGACTGCCGGTTCCGCGACTGGCCGCAACCGGCCACGTACGAGGAACAGATGGCAGACAGTCCCTGGTTCCACGTGGACGCGGGCGACGTGTTCCCCGAGCGCTTCCCGCAATTCCTGGGCCTGCCCGAACTGCAGGCGAAGGCCTTGAAGGCCGCGCACGGCGACCTGTTCCGTCCCGCCTGGTGGCGCGACCTCCAGTCGCACCTCGCCGACGGCGACTACCCGGATACTGCGCCTTACCCGGATGCGTTGAAGTTGGCGTGACCACGCGCATGCGGACTCAACACGCATCGCGCTACCCTTGCCGGCATCCGGAGAACGCTGTCCTGCCATGAGCACCTACCGTCTCGATTCGATCTTCCGGCCGCGTGCCGTGGCGGTAGTGGGCAGCCAGTCACGGCCGCGGTCGGTGGGTCGTGCGGTGATCGAGAACCTGCGCGCTGGTGGCTTCGAGGGCCAGATCGGGCTGGTGAACAAACACCCGACCCCGATGGACGGTGTTGCGACCGTGCGGCATCTGCGCGACCTGCCGTGGACGCCGGACCTGGTGGTGATCGCCACGCCAGCGGCGACCGTGCCGCAGCTGGCGACGGAAGCGGCGGAAAAGGGGGCCGGCGCCGTCGTGGTGCTGACCGCCGCGATGGGCAGCGGCCCCGGTTCGCCCGCCGCGCAACTCGAAGCCCTCACACGCGAGAAAGGTCTGCGCGTGCTAGGTCCGAACTGCCTGGGCGTGATCGCCCCGCACGCGCGCCTCAACGCCAGCCTCGCCAGCCGCTTTCCGAAGGCCGGCGACCTCGCGCTGATTTCTCAGTCGGGCGCGATCTCCGGCGGCCTGGTGGAATGGAGCATGAGCCAGCCGGTCGGCTTCTCCGCCGTCGTGTCGCTGGGCGATGCGCTGGACGTGGATTTCGCCGACCTGCTGGACTACTTCGCCACGGACACCCGCACGCGCGCGATCCTGCTGTACGTGGAAGCCATCCGCGACGCACGCAAGTTCATGTCGGCCGCACGCGCCGCCGCACGCACCAAGCCGGTGGTGGTGGTGAAATCCGGCCACAGCGGGCGCGCGCAGGTCACGCCGGCCGGCAGCACGCACACGCAGAACCTGGCACGCCCGAACGCAGTCTACGGCGCGGCGTTCCGTCGCGCCGGCCTGCTGCGCGTGCGCTCGCTGCATGAACTGTTCGCCGCTGCACGCACGCTGGGCCAGGTGCGTCCGTTCCAGGGTCGGCGGCTCGCCATCCTGACCAACGGGGGTGGCGTGGGCGCGCTGTCCGTCGATCACCTGTACGAGCAGGGCGGCACGCTGGCCACGCTTTCCGACGCCACGCGCGAGGCACTGGATCGCATCCTGCCCGTCGGCTGGTCGCGTACCAATCCGGTCGACCTGCTGACCGACATCGATGCGGACCGTTACGCCGCCACGATCGAAGCCCTGCTCGCCGATCCCGGCAACGATGCATTGCTGGCAGTCAACGTGCCGACCGTGCTGTCCTCGTCGTCGGAGGCGGCCAACGCGGTCACCCGCGTGCTCTCGCAGCGGCCGGCACAGGGGGCGCGCAAACCGGTCTTCACCGTATGGCTGGGCAACGACCCGCAGGCCGAAGCCGTCCTCGACGCCGCGCAGGTGCCGCGCTATCCGAACGAGTCCGACGCCGTGGCCGGCTTCATGCACCTGGTCCGCCACCGCGAGGTGCAGGCCGCGCTGATGGAGACGCCGCCCAGCCTGCCGGAAGACTTCAGTCCCGACGTGGCCACCGCGCGCACGCTGGTCGATGCTGCGTTGGATGCCGGCCAGACCTGGCTGGATCCACTGGCCACCACGCAGCTGCTCGCGGCGTACGGCATCCCGATGGCGCCACTGTGGCGGGCCATCGACGCAGAGGATGCCGCCCGCATCGCAGCGCCGCTGCTGGCAGAAGGTGCGACGGTGGCGGTGAAGATCCTGTCGCCCGATATCCCGCACAAGTCGGACGTCGATGGCGTCCGTCTGAACCTGCCGAACGCCAATGCCGTGCGCGAAGCCACGACCAACATCCTGCAGCGCGCACGCGAGCGCCGGCCCGAGGCACGCATCGAAGGCGTGCTGGTACAACCGACGGTGTTGCGGCCCAAGGCACGCGAGCTGATCGCCGGGATCGCCGATGATCCCGTATTCGGTCCGGTGATCGCGTTCGGCCGTGGCGGCACCGCCGTGGAAGTGATCAACGACCAGGCCGTCGCCCTGCCGCCGCTGGACCTGCGTCTGGCGCACGAGCTGATCGCACGCACGCGGGTCTCGCGCGTGCTGAAGGCCTACCGCGACGTGCCAGCCGCCGATGAACGTGCGGTGGCACTGGTACTGGTGAAACTGGCGCAGCTGACCGCCGATATCCCCGAGATCCAGCAACTCGACATCAACCCGCTGCTGGCGGACCGCGATGGCGTGGTGGCCGTGGACGCGCGCATCGCGCTTGCGCGCGGACGCGCGCTGCACAAGGGCCGTGGCCATCCGCGCTTCGCGATCTTCCCGTATCCGAAGGAATGGGAGCGGACCATCGACCTCGCCGATGGCAGGCCGGCGCTGGTGCGCCCGGTACGGCCGGAAGACGACGCGATGTTCCGCGAGTTCTTCACCCACGTGACCGACGAAGACCTGCGCCTGCGCTTCTTCCAGTCCGTGCGCTACTTCAGTCACGAATTCATCGCGCGCCTGACCCAGCTGGACTATGCACGCTCGATCGCACTGGTCGCGGTGCATCCGGATACGCACGAGATGCTCGGCGCAGTTCGCCTGCACGCCGACGCGAACTACGAGAAAGGCGAATACGGCATCCTGGTGCGCTCGGACCTCAAGGGTCACGGCATCGGCTGGAAACTCATGCAGATCATGATCGAGTACGCGCAGTGGCAAGGCCTGAAACTCATCGAAGGCCAGGTGCTGCGCGAGAACCGCACCATGCTGGCGATGTGCGAAAGCCTGGGCTTTCAGGTGAGGTTGGATCCGGACGACCCCACGCTGATGAATGTCAGCCTGCCGGTGGCGGCGAGCACATAGTTTTTCGTCATTCCCGCGAATGCGGGAACCCAGCGACTTTGTACCGGCGAAAGCGGAGGCACTGGATCCCCGTTTTCACGGGGAAGACGGTGCTCTACAGCTTCACCACCACCTTGCCGAAATTCTCCCCGCGCAGCAGGCCGATCAGCGCGCGCGGTGCGTTCTCCAGGCCCTCCACGACATCCTCGCGGTAACGGATTTTTCCGTCCGCCAGCCACCCGCCCATCTCGCGCAGGAACTGTGGATACAGCGCGATGAAGTCGTGCTGGATGAAGCCGCGCACGGTCAGGTGGCGGGTCAGGATCTGACTCATCAGCCATGGCATGCGGTCGGGACCGGGCGGCAGTGCGGTGTCGTTGTAGTGCGCGACCAGTCCGCAGACGGGGATGCGGGCGAAGTCGTTGAGCAATGGCACCACCGCATCGAACACCACGCCGCCGACGTTCTCGAAGTAGACGTCGATGCCGTCGGGACAGGCGGCGCGCAGCTGCTCGGCGAAGTCCGGCGCACGATGGTCCAGCGCCACGTCGAAGCCGAGCTCGTCGCGCAGGTAGGCGCGCTTGGCTTCGCCGCCGGCGATGCCCACGGTACGCGCGCCCTGCAGCTTCGCGATCTGTCCCACGGTCGCACCGACCGGGCCGCTAGCCGCGGCGACCACGACGGTTTCGCCGGGCTGCGGCTTGCCGATCTCGTGCAGGCCGACGTAGGCGGTGAATCCCGGCATGCCATGCACGCCCAGCGCGGTGGTCAGTGGCGCGGCACGCGCATCCAGCTTGCGCTTCAGCACCCCGCCATCGGCAACGGCATGTGTCTGCCAGCCGCCGTGCGCCAGCACCACGTCGCCGACCTGGAGGTCGGGATGACGCGAAGCGATAACCTCCGACACCGTGCCGCCGTCCATCACCTCGCCGATCTCGACCGGCTTCGCATACGACCGACCGGCATTCATCCGCCCACGCATGTAAGGATCCAGCGACAGGTAGCGGTTGCGCAGCAGTGCCTGGCCCTCGCCGGGCACGGGCAGCGGCGCGTATTCGAGGCGGAAGTCGTCTGCGGTCGGTTCGCCCTGCGGACGCGCGGCCAGCACGATGCGGGTGTTGCGGTCTTCGCCGTGGTGGCCCATGAGGCATTTCCGGTGTCAGTGACCCCTGCAGTCTAGCGAAGGCGCATGGATGCGACGAAGCGTGCAGAGCCTGCGGTGGCCGCGATGCCCCGTGAACAGACTGCGTGCTAGGCTCCGCGCACCTTTCTGGAGGGCTGACGCATGACGATCCGCATTGTTCCACTGTCCCTGGCGCTCGTGGCCGCACTTGCCGCATCGCAACCATCGTTCGCCGCATCGCCGGCCAAGCCCGCGGACACCGCGCAGGCACTGCCTGCCGCCGACGCCGCTGCACTGGATGCCGCGCTGAAAGGCGACTGGCGCGACCCGAAGAACGTGGCGCGCGACGTCTACCGCCATCCGAGAGAGACGCTGTCGTTCTTCGGCGTGTCGCCGACGAAGACCGTGGTCGAGATCACGCCCGGCGGTGGTTGGTACTCCGAGATCCTGGCGCCATACCTGGAAACCGATGGCCAGTATGTCGCCGCCGTGGTCGACCCCGCCACGGTCTCCGAGAAGAGCCGCAACTACTACCAGCGCAGCGTCGACGGCCTGCAGAAGAAGTTCACCGAGGGTCCCGCGCAGTACGGCAAGGCCACGACGGTGAAGTACGACCCGGCCGCGCCGGTGTTCGGCACCGCAGGCTCCGCCGACGTGGTGCTGACCTTCCGCAACGTGCACAACTGGCGCAGCGCCAATCAGGCCGAAGGCATGTTCAAGGGCTTCTTCGCCGCGCTCAAGCCCGGCGGCGTGCTGGGCGTGGTGGAGCACCGGGCGAACCAGGACGTGGCGGCCGACGACAAGAGTGGCTACGTCAGCGAGGCGCAGGTGATCGCGCTGGCCGAAGCCGCCGGCTTCCGCCTTGACGCGAAGAGCGAGGTCAACGCCAACCCGAAGGACACCAAGGACCACCCGAATGGCGTGTGGACCCTGCCGCCGTCCAACAACCATCCGGAAGCGGATCGCGCGAAGTACCAGGCCATCGGCGAAAGCGATCGCATGACGCTGCGGTTCGTGAAGCCGCGTTGAGTGGCAGCAGGTGCGGCCCGACCGGGGCCGCACCGTCGGTCAACCGTTCTCCAGCAGACGTGGCAACGCCCGCGCAGCGGCATCGGCGGCGTCACTGACCAGCGCGAAGCTGGTGCCGCGATGCGACCAGTACTGCGCCAGCAGGTCGCCATCGCGGCGTTGGCCGTCGCCCGCCAGCCGGCCTCGCGGCCGCAGATAGAAGCCCACCCGTGCGCCCGACCCATCCTGGTAAACCAGCATCGCGGCGGCGCCCTGTTCGGTGGACAGCAGACGACCGCCCATCAGCCGGTAACCGGCCTGGCTGAGATCGGGCACCCGTCCGGCCTCGCCGAAGTGACGCTGCAGCCAGCGCTGCAGATCGTCCGCACGGGCCGTGTCGAATTCCATCGGCGGCGCATCGGCCTCGGCGAACTGGCGGTATGCGGCCACCGCGTCGGCCATGGGCAGGCTCGACGGCGCCGGGTGCAGGTCGCGCATCTGCCAGCCCGCGCCGCCGCCGATGACGAACGCAAACACCCATGACGCAGCGATGCCCATGCGCCGGCGGCGCCGGGCCTGCAGGCCGCGCCTGACCTGTGCGGGTGTCAGCGCCGCGTTCGGCACCCAATGCTCGGGATTCGCGGCCAGCACACGCAGGCGTTCGGCATCGCGCTTCCAGCCTTCAACCTGCGCCGCACGCTCGGAATTCGCCTCCAGCCAGGCCACGACGGCCGCACGGCGCGCGGGATCGAGCCGGCCGTCGACGTAGGCATGCAGTTCGTCGTCCGCGGGTGCGTCGTGCAGGGTCTTGATGGTCATCGCAAGGCCTTCAGGGCGGACGTGGGCGGCGTTTCCTCCTGCATCGCGCGCAGCGCCCGGCGCGCGCGCGACAAGCGCGACATCACCGTGCCCACCGGGATGCCCAGCGCATCGGCGGCCTCGCGGTAGGCCAGACCTTCCACGCTCACCAGCATCAGCAGCGCGCGTTGCTCGGGCGTCAGGCTGGCGAAGCCTGCCAATGAGGTGCGCGCGTCGAACACCCGGTCAGGTGGGGGCGGCGATGCTTCATCTTCGGCCGAGAACAACCGTGCGATGCGCTTCCAGCGTACCGCGCGCCGATGTTCGTCGACGAAGGCGCGGTACAGCACCGAGAACAGCCAGGCCTGCAGCGCCGCGGGTTCGCGCATGTCGGCACCACGCGTCAGCGCGCGCTCCAGCGTGGTCTGGACCAGATCATCGGCGGCCGCCGCATCGGACGCCAGCGAGCGCGCGAACCGGCGCAGGCGCGGGATCAGCGCGTGCAGGGTCTCGTCATCCAGCGGGGGGGGTCGGGCAGGCATGGTCAGGCCATTGGGCGCGTGTCGATAGGACGCACCAACGCCCGGATTATTCCCTCTCGCGCCCCCATCCGGACGTCCCCGCGCAGCACGGGGAATAAATCCGGCGCCCGGGCGTCCCACCGGCATCCCACGACGCAGGAACCCGCGATGTCGAACCTCCCCGACGATCCAACACCGCCCCCGCCGCCACCCAGGCGAAGGTCAGGCCCAGGGCCAGCACCAGGAAAGCGATGGTGGA
>CBIHLJ010000026.1:0-58637 GCA_966210745.1 uncultured Pseudoxanthomonas sp. | reverse complement strand
TGCCAAACACGGTGTCGCCCCGGGCGAAGCTGGTCACGTCCTCGGCGATCGCCTCGACCGTGCCGGCCAGATCGATCCCGAGAACCGCGGGTAAGGGGTGTTGTGCGTGCAACGCCTTCCCTGCGCGGATCTTTGTGTCCAGCGGATTCAGGCCCGCGGCTGCCACACGTACCTTGACGTGGCCTGGACGCAGCTCGGGAATGGGCACATCCATGAGCTGCAAGGGTTCGCCATCATTGACCAGGAGGGCGGCGTTCATCGTCATGGGAGAGAAATGCGCTTTCATCGGCGTGATCCGTAGTTGAGGAACAGAGGGGAGGGTAATGGCGCATTTTTGTTTGGGTAGACTTAGAATCTAATGCTGCACATACAAATTTGAATGCGTCATGGACTGGAGCGATGTTCAGATCTTCCTGGCGGTAGCGCGCACAGGCTCGTTAGGCGGCGCTGCACGCCAGTTGGGCATTACGCAGCCGACTGCGGGTCGGCGGGTGACAGCCTTGGAACAGGCCACGCACGCACGACTGTTTCAGCGTTCGCATCGGGGCCTGGTACTGACGGAAGAAGGACTCAGGGTGCTGGCGGCAGCGGAGGCGATGGAGGCGCAAGCCTTGGCGTTTCAACATCATCTGCTGGGTGACGCGCACTCGATCGCAGGATTGCTGCGCATCACCTCGTCTGACTGGTTTGGTTCCCATGTGATTGCCCCTGCGGCAGCATCCTTTTGCGTTCTTCATCCAAGGGTCGAGGTTGAGCTGCTGACGGACAGTCGACTCTATGACCTGACACGGCGTGAGGCGGATCTGGCCTTCAGATTGACCCCATTCACAGGCGGCGACATCGTGTCCCGGCGGTTTGTCCAACTCGACTATGGCCTCTTCAGCGCTGCGTCCGGGGGCTTTCCGGAGCCTCGTCTCATCACTATGGATGCAGCCTTCGAGGATCTGCCCGATGTGCGATGGCTCGTCCAGCATGTGCCGGAGGCGAAGATAGTCTTCAGAAGCAATAGCCGGGAAATCCAGGCGCGAGCATGCCAGCAGGGGGTCGGCATGGCCGTCCTGCCCTTGGCTCTGGCCAATAGGTTCCCTGGTCTTCGACGTATCAGCGTGCAAGAAGAACCGCCTGCACGAACCATCTGGCTCGGCTATCACCAGGATCTTCGTGAGCTGCCGCGACTTCGCTCTCTGATCAGTCATTTGGAGGCGGAGATTCCCGGCCTGCTGGCAAGCGCGGCCGCCACTCCTGTTGTCATGAGCTGAGGGAGTTGCCGCGGCCCCGTCGGCCAGAGGCCAACTTTCCCAACGACCCACATTCGAATGAACAACGACACGAGTCGGTAGCCGAGACAGAACAGCTCCAAGCCGCCATGGGTAAGCTAGCCAGCCGGAGGTCATGGCAACAACAACAGCTTGCCAGTGGTGCGTCTGGCCTCGAGCTGTGCCAGCGCCTCACCAGCATCATCCAGTGGATAGATCTGCCCGACGTGGACGTGGAGCCTACCGTCGATCATCCATTGAAACAGCTGCTTGCTTCGCTGCTGTAGCAATTCCCACGTGCGGATGTGATCCAAGAAGACGGCATAGCCGATCTTGACGCTACGGGGTAACGCCACAAGATCGATCTGTCGAAGCCCATCCAAGGCCGTACCGTACCAACACAGCGTCCCGCCGTTCTTCAGACTGGCCAGCGAGTCCTCGAAGGTTTCGGCACCGGAACCGTCAAAAACCACATCGACGCCTCGACCCTGTGTCAGCTCCAGCACTCTCTTCGCAAAGTGTCCGGTGTTATCGACGATGATGTCGTCAACACCTGCAGCTTTCGCCACGGCCACCTTTTCCGGACTGGAGACTCGGCCAATGACGCTTCCTCCACGAATGCGTACGATCTGAGTTAGCAATGTCCCGACGCCGCCTGCAGCGGCATGAATGAGGGCGATGTCCCCTGTTCGAACTGGATAAAATTCAGTTGCGAAGTGACTGGCGGTCAGGCCCTGCATCATGATCGATGCCGCCTCTTGATCGCTGACACCCTCGGGAATGGGGACGAGCGCCTCTTCCGAGGCGCATACCCAATCTGCATAGCTGCCCGGCACGAACACCCAGGCTACCCGCTGCCCGAGACGGACCCGCGTTACACCCGGACCTAGAGCGCGTACCACGCCCGCGCCCTCGACGCCCAGCGTCTTCGGATTAGGGATTTCCCTCAGAAATCTTCCTTCACGAACACCGATGTCCATGAAGTTGACGCCCGCCGCTTTGACTTCAACTGCAACCTCACCCGGCCCAGGGCGACAATTGGGACCCTCACGAAGCGCCAGCGCCTCGTTGCCTCCATCCCGCATCATCATGATAGATCTCATGGAGCGCCCCCTAGTGCCATGAACCACCCCGTGCCAGGGCGGCTATGAGGGCATGCAAGTCCCTCGCATCGTCAAACGTGGGCGCGTTTCGAGTGCCTCTGAAGCAATCATTCGCGATGCGAGCGTACTGAATGGCGACGTTTTGAGCAGGTGATCCGACGGCCGCGTGCATATCGTGTTCGGGTGGAATGTTCAGATCCCCCAAAGGCGCCCCGTTCCTTGCGCCTTGAAGCCTGGTGCCTCCGATGCCGACGTAGCCAACGGGGCTTGTCAGAAGCAGATCACCCTCAGTGCCATTCACTTCAACATGGAAATTCGTCCCTTGGCACAAGCCTCCTCTGAAGTGGCTCATGAGGGCCGTACCATCGCTCAAACGGGCCGATAGCAGGATCTGGTCAGGGACGGAGAGGGGAACATCACGCCCCGAGTTGCTCAACCTGATCGTGTGACGCGAGTTGCTTAACGTGCAGACATGATCAACAACGCGCTGACCTAGCGCATCTAGTAGCCCGTCGATCGAATGAGCGAACGGAACCTGCAACATGCCGGCGCCGTTGTCAGGATCCAATGTGTACTCAAAGCCGTCACTCATCTCATGACCCCACACGATACCGGAGCCGATCATCGTTGCAGATAGGACACGACCCACGAAGCCTTCGGAGATTAGAGTTTTCATCGTTCTGAAAGCGGGTGCCGAGCGCGTCTGGAGCCCAATGAAGTTCGAAATCCCGGCTTGCTGTGCCAGATCACGCAATGCCTGTGCTTCTGCAAGATTGACGCCTAGTGGCCACTCTGAGAAGACTATCTTGCCCGCATCGATGGCCTTGCTAATGGCATCACGGTGCCGCGTCACCTTGACGGTGACGACCACCATGTCCACTTCCGGATCATTGACCAGATCATGCGTGGAGAGGTGGTAGTTTGGGATATCAAACTTCTCCGCCGCCGCTTTGGCGACGTCCTCCTGATGATGAGCGAGGGCCTGCAGCTTGTACTGGGGCAGCGCCTTGAGGGCAGGAATGTGTGCCGAGGATGCCCAGCCTTGATCGGGATGAACCCCAATGATCCCGACGCGTATCGGATCGAAGGCCATGATGCTAGCTCCTAGTGATGGTTTCAAGGATGGTTCTGCGAAGCTCAAGCGACGAGATCTGCCACCCGTTTCCGCGGTCCTCCCAGCGCTCGAGATAGTGGCCGTAGCCATGTATCGAGGACGGCTCACCGCGACGCGCATCCGGATAGACGATGTAATCTTCCATCGACCAGATGACCGATGCCGCAGAGGGCGACTCAAACGAGAATTCCTCGTTATGCACCTGGTGAATGGAGCGCGCGCCAGTTAGAAAGCGCTGTGCGGATTCCGAGAACTCACCGCCGCCCCTAAAGCTGACCAATGCGTTGCCGTCGACATCAAAAATAGAAATCTTCGCTTCATGTGTAAACAACGCTTCAAAGTCACGCCAATTCTTGACGTCAAGGAATCGACAGTACCTGGCCTTCGCTGCACGAATACCGTTGCGATCTTCTAGTTCCATCGCGCACCTCGCTAATGATGCTCATCGTTGTATCGGTGTTGTGGCCTTACGGCTGTCCGTAAGGGGCGCAGGAAGAAGACGTCTCTGCCACAATCTCACCACCGTCCCTGATAGCAGTAGGGCGATGGCTAGATTGCTGAACACGAAGGTGGGAAGAGCCACTGTCGGACCGATACCGTTGGGTGCTCGAAATGCCATTTGCAATGCAGCGACGGAGATGGCGGTCGCACCAAAGCTGTAGCCCCAGTAGCTGGCACCGAATGGGTGCTGTAACACCCAGGGCAGGAGACGGAGAGCGAAAAGCAACTGGAGCAATCCGTAACCCCAAAGGCCCGAGACGATGAATTCCTCAGGGACGGGCGCATTGGCTAGGTAGGCAACGGCAGCGACCACTGGCGGAGCCGTTTGAATGCCGAGGGTCGGGCGCAAGCCGGTCGGCAAGGGCGAAGCCATCCATAGCCGGAAGAGCAACACGGACTCGATCGCCAGCCAACTCAGGACGCCCATACCCAAGAACAGCTTTCCCCACTCGGTAAGCCCGAGGACGCCGGCTACGATCGAGCTAATGAGATTGGCCGCTACTGCTGGCAAATAGAGGACCGGAGTGACCGAGTCCAGGTTCATGCCGCCGCGCCAAAGACCCGCAGCACGCCACGTTACAAAGGCGAGTTGGCCAGCCGTTCCGATAACCCAAAGCAGGAGTGCGATCGTGGGCAGATAGGGAAAGACCACCAACCCCATCAGCGTTGTAGTGGCGGGTACCAGCGAGACGAAACAGCACTGAATGGGGTGACGGATCTCGGCCAACGCTTCCTCCGTATCCAACAGCCATTTCATCCCGTACAGGATGAAGAGGAGTGTCCAGACCATGGCACCGAACACCATCAATGATTCTGCGATAGCAGCAGGCAATCCCCACAGCCTGGTGGCGGCCCGCCACGCACTGCCAAGCCCCACCAGTCCTAGAACGATGCCGAAGAAGGAAGCCGGGATGATAGGCGGCGACATGACCCATTTGCTCAGAGATCACGCGTGGCACGATCAAACAGGTTGAGGCGGTGAAGCCGGGCACGTGAGTGATCCCAGAGCTCTCGGGCATTCAGCGGATCTAGCGCGTAGTGCGCGACGCCGATTAGATCATCCGTGCGTGATGCCACTTCTATCGCCTCCTGACAGTCCTCGAAATAGCGACCACCCACCTCTTTCAGGAGGGGTGACACTGCAAGCAGAACCGATGTCGCAGCGCCTTGTTCGACGGTCTTTCGTCGATGAGCCGGCGTGCGCAAGCCACCAGTGTGACGCTGTAGCGCCGTGGCAATAGCGCCCGGATGGACCGCGTTGGCAAAAATGCCGCGCTCACGTCCCCACCGGCGAGTCACTTCGACAGCAAGCAGCGAGCAGGCGGTTTTTGACTGCCCGTAAGCCAGAATCGGATCGTAGGGACGGAACTTGAAATCCGGGTCCTGCAGGATGACCGGACTGAACTGGTGAGCGCTTGAACTCAGACAGACGACGCGAGCGCCACCTGCTTGTGTAAGTGCAGGCAACAGCCCCAGGGTCAGAGCAAAGTGGCCGAAGTAGTTGATCGCGAATTGGGCCTCCATGTCGTCCGCGTTTCGCGCCAGTGCTGGAAGCGCCATCACGCCCGCATTGTTCACCAGCACGTTCAATGGTCCCGTCCAGCGGCTCACAAAATCCAAGATGCTGCGCAGGTCCGCGAGGTCTAGCCGCTCGATGTGGAAGGAGCCGGGGGTTTGGACGCCAGACAATGAGTCCACCACGTCTTGAACACGGCTGGGATCGCGAACGGCCAGGACGACGTCCGCACCTGCCTGGTGCAAAGCCCGCACGGTCTCCGCGCCGATCCCTGACGAGGCCCCGGTTACGAGGATGCGCCGTCCGGTGAGATCCACGCCTTCAAGTACATCGTGGGTGGTGGACGTAAAGCCGAGTCTGGAGAGGTCGGTTGTCATGGGGGTCTCCGCGACGGAGTAGGGCAGCGCAGCACCCTGGTTATGAGCCGGCTGCGCTTCGAAGGGGCGAGTATAGAGAGCGCACAATTCGTTGCGCATTGCAGTCTTCTGCGCGCTTGCGGATGGCTTTCGCGTCATTGCGATCGTGTTTTCGACTGGCCGCTAGGTCATTGACGTGACGTGTCTTCTCGGTAGCGTCACGGCATTGCACACTGACATCTGGGCATGCAAGGCTCCCTATGGCGAACGCTCGTTTAAGTAGTTCCCTGGAAGAAGTCACTCGCATCTCGGCGAGTGTCCCCAATGTCTTGGCAGAGATCCTCCAGGGCGAAACCCGGGTTACGGGCCGATGGCAGCACGGTGCCTTCGAGGCTTATGTACCTCCGATGCAGGAGCATGTGCTTTCCGCGACTTACGAAGGCAGCGGCTGGGCGACCTCTAGCATCGAGGGCAAGACCACGCGCGCGCAGGCCAGAGCGGGGACCATCACCTTCTTGCCCCGAGGCTTTGATGGAACCTACCGGTGCACGGCCAATACGACCTCCAACATCTACTTGGGTCACGATCGACTGCAGAGCTGCGCGGATCATCTCGCTGAGGGGCGTTCGTTTGATCTTATGGATCGCATCCATTATCCCGATGAGCGTGCATTCGCGATCATGCGCATGATCGCGGACGAGGCTGATCAGCCAGGCTTGCATTCACGCCTGTTTATCGAGCAAGCCGTGGACCTGCTGTGTTTACAGTTGCTCAGGGCGCATACCTCGCTCTCAAGACCCTTACAGAATCGCCAACATGGACTCGCCCCATGGCAAGTCAAGCGTGTCACGCAGTACATGCGCGACAACCTGACACGGGATCTGACCCTACAAGAACTCGCCAACATCCTTGGCATGAGCCGTTTTCATTTTTGCACGGCTTTCAGGAAGGCCACGGGTGCCGCACCTCATGCGCATCTCACTCGCATGCGCATGGAAATGGCGTGCGGCCTCCTGCGAGGAACCGAGCTTCTGATCGGAGACGTCGCAGTGGCGGTGGGCTACGGCTCTATCGCCTCCTTCTCTACAGCCTTCCACAGATTCACTGGGCTCTCCCCTCGGGCGTACAAGAATTTGCGCCGGAACTAGTTTTGTAATTGCGATTATTCACGGCGACACATTTGTAGTGCCCTGCCTGGCAGGTCGGCTTTAGTGCGATTGTGGTCGGATTCTTCGCGATTGCGATCTTGAGTCGGCGATACCAAAAACGATCTTGACGGACGACGCGCCCGGGCGTGTCCTAGCACCGTCGAAGATGTAACCGGCTAATGCGCCTTCGACCGGGTTTCTCGCCGTCCTGATGGATGGCGATCCGATGCCTTGCCTCGCCGACTCTCCGCATCTCCCTGGTGCCTTCGCTCGTCCCCCTGGAGCTCGCCATGCAGCCAACGTCCCCCCCTCCCCAAGGCCCTGTCGATCTTCGGCGCCGATCTCTCATTGTGACCAGCGGCATCGTCGCGGTCGGCCTGCAGCTCCCGCTCATTGGCTGCAGCCGCCAACCGGCGGCGACGAGCGAAGCACCCCCCACACCCACAGAACACTGGAGTAAAGCCATGGGCACCTTCACCACCAAAGATGGCACGAACCTCTATTACAAAGACTGGGGCAAGGGCCCCATCATCACTTTCAGCCATGGATGGCCGCTGTCGTCGGACAGCTGGGAAGCCCACATGTTCTTCTTTGCCTCACAAGGCTTCCGCTGCATCGCGCACGATCGCAGAGGACATGGCCGCTCCAGCCAGCCTTCGGGTGGCAATGACATGGACACGTACTCCGATGACCTGGCGCAGCTGATGGAGCACTTGAACATCACTGACGCCACGATGGTCGGCTTCTCGACCGGCGGGGGCGAGGTCGCTCGCTATATCGGTAGGCACGGAACCAAGCGCGTCAAGAAGGCCGTACTGATCTCGGCGATTCCCCCGCTGATGCTCAAGACACCGGCCAATCCGAACGGGACTCCAATGGAAGTGTTCGATGGCTTGCGCAAGGCGTTTCTGGCCGACCGCTCTCAGTTCTTCCGCGACGTCCCGTCTGGCCCCTTCTATGGCTTCAACCTACCCGGCGCGAAGCCCCAACAGAGTTTGATCGACTTCTGGTGGCTCCAGGGAATGATGGGCGGTTACAAGAACACCTATGAGTGCATCAAGGTGTTCTCGGAGACCGATCTGACCGAAGACCTGAAGAAATTCGATGTACCGACGCTTCTGGTGCATGGATCCAAAGACCAGGTCGTGCCGATCATTGCGGCCGCTGAGGCAGCAGCCAAGCTCGTCAAGGACAACAAGCTGCTGGTCTATGAAGGAGCGCCGCATGGCCTGGTCGATACCTATCGCGATCGGCTCCTTGCCGATGTCCTGACCTTCATCCGCGGCTGACCTTGTCAGTCGCATGCCCTTGAGACCCCCCATGAACACACATCACCGACTGCCACGCTACCTTGCGCGTGTCTACCAGACGCTGCTTCTGATCGCCGCTGTGCTCGCTCCCGGACTGTCGCTGGCCCAGGAAAGTCCTGTCATCAAGATCAATGCCGAAGCCGAGAAGGCGGAGATCAAGGTGACCCCATTAAGGGGCAACGTGTACCTCCTGGAAGGCTCGGGAGGCAACATCGGCGCTCTGGCAGGACAAGACACGAAATTCTTGGTCGACGCGGGCATTTCCGTCTCCAAGGACAAGCTCTCCCGCGCGCTACAAGGGTTGGGACCAGGAAGGATCAGTCATGTCGTCAACACCCACTGGCATTGGGATCATGCTGACGGCAACCCGTGGCTGCCGGGGAAGAATGTCGTGGTGGTAGCCCACCCGAACACCGCACGTTACCTCGCTCAGACTGAGCGCGTGGATGACTGGAACTACACGTTCAAACCACTCGCGGCATCTGGCCAACCAAAGGACCTTGTTGATCATCACAAGTCGTACAAGCTGGGCGGCGAAGGCATCGAGGTGGTGGCGCTGCCGCCTTCCCACACCGATGGCGACCTGTACATCTACTTCAAGAAGGCGGATGTACTCTTCCTAGGTGACACGTTCTGGAATGGGGTGTACCCCTTCATTGACAATGAGCATGGCGGCAGCATCGACGGGATGATTCGTGCCGTGGATGTCGGCCTCAAGGTCGCCGGGCCCAACACGATCATCGTTCCAGGCCACGGACCGGCGGGCAACAAGCAGGACCTGGTCGCTTTCAGATCGATGCTACAGACCATTCGTGACAACGTCTCCGCACTGAAGGCGTCGGGCAATAGCGAGAAGGACGCGATCGCCGCAAAGCCCACTGCTGCATACGACGCCAAGTGGGGCAACTTCGTCATCAACCCGGATTTCTTCGTGCACCTGGTCTATAGCGGACTTTGAGCTCGGGATACGGTTAGGCGGCCAGGGAGGTTGCTGTGGCGGGCAGCCTCCACCGCTCGATGTCTTAAGGATGGAGATCGGCATGGACGTAGCGGAGACAAGGCCCGAACCGGTGACGGCGTTCGTATTCGCCGGTGGCGGCAGTCTTGGCGCCGTCGAAGTGGGCATGCTCCTGGCCCTCATGGAGTGGGGTGAAAGGCCGGTTTTTCTGGTGGGAGCCTCGGCTGGTGCCATCAATGCGGTGCTCTTTGCCGCGCAGCCCACCTTGGATGGCGTTCTTCGGATGGCATCGATCTGGCAGGGCGTACGTCGTCGCGACGTATTTCCGGTGAAGCTCAGTGGCGTGGTCTCCGGCATTTTCGGGAGTAGCGGCCATTTGGTCAGTTCCGAAGGATTGCGCCATCTGCTAGGACGGCATCTGCCTTATTCACGCCTGGAGGAGGCTTTGCTCCCGGTTCACGTGGTCGCGACCGATGTAGTGTCCGGACGTGAAGTTGTTCTCTCCCGAGGTAGCGCGATCGATTCGGTGCTCGCCAGCACCGCGATCCCAGGCGTGTTCTCACCGGTGATGATCGATGGACATCTCCTTGTAGACGGCGGCCTATCCAACAATGCCCCCATTTCTGTTGCGGTCGCCAAGGGTGCCAAGCGCGTGATCGTCCTGCCGACCGGATTCGCGTGTGCGAGGAGGGCGGGCGCGGAAGGCGTGGTGCCCAGAGCCATGCATGCCATCAGCATGTTGATTGCATCGCAACTCCTACGTGATGCCGAGCATTGGTACAACAGCCACATCGAACTGAGGATCGTACCGAGCATCTGTCCACTGAGAACATCGCCGTACGATTTTACAGAAACAAGCGAACTGATCAGCCGGGCTCACGTGGCCACACAGGCATGGCTGGAGCGCGGTGGGCTCGAAGTTGCAGAGATACCCAAGCAGCTGGGTTTCCACCACCATTTTTCATCTGCCTCGCACTGAGTCAGCGACGCGCGCCCGATCCCGGGTCGGTTGAGGCATCCCCCAAACACATCGAGGTCTAGAACAATGCCTTTCGTCAACATAAAACTGGTAGATGGCGTTTTTACGCCGGAGCAGAAGCATGACATGGCTCGACAGATCACCGACGTCATGGTGCGCTGTGAAGGCTCTGAAGCTTTTCGCGAGGTCGTCTGGGTGCTGATTGAAGAACTTCACACCGATGGCTGGCACATCGGGGGAAGACCCTTCGAAGGACCCAAATCGCTTATGGAGACGCTGCAGCGGTCGAAGCACATGTTCGAGATGATCGACGGCCACCCCACAACACGCCCCGAGTTTGCAGCCAAGATGCCGCCCAAGCGAGCGGACTGATCGAGGCTAGACACACTACCGTCCTTGAGGTGATTTATGTCTGCTCAGAATCCCGTCCTGAACATCGATATTCCGGTTGTGCTCTCCGAGGTAAAGAGCGTCTTCAGCGTCGCGGCCCTCTCCTTCGAGGGGGACTTGCCCGCCTCTCTGTTCCACCTTGGCCTGATCATGGACGACGTCTCCGCTTGGAAGGCAAAGTCGTCGGTGATCGTTGTATTCCATACCAATGCCGGTCACGTGACCTTGGCGGATAAGATCTACAACGCTGATCGGAACATCAGCACCGGCAATCCGTACAAGGGACTGGTCCAGGAGCTGATGGCCCGCGGAGTGAGCGTCGAGCTGTGCGGGGCAACAGCCCAGGCCCATGGCTGGGGTAACGGTGACATCCTGCCGGGCATCAAGATCAATACCGACGCCATGGCGCGAACGACCCAGCTCGTGCAGGAAGGCTACGTCAAGATCTCCGAGTACTGAGCTAGTCGAGAGGCTCGCAGTTCAAGGTTAGCGTTGCGGGCGAGCGTTTGTCTTTCGCGCCCGCTGCGCGGTGCGAATCTTTGCCATTGATGACTACGGTGGAGCTGGAGATAAGGGCAGCTTACAACCCAGGGTGGGCAACGATTGTTGACTACAAAGGATCTACGACTGCTGGTTCCTTAGTTCAGCCAACAGTGCATTACCAAAAAATAATGCGCTTGCTCGCCTGTTGGAGGAGTTAGTCATGTGCGTTCAATCTGCTAGACAAAATGGACTTCGCGCTCTCGATGCATCAGCCTGTGGCCACGCGGCAAACGCCATTCTTCAACAGCGATTGTCTGGACGTAGGAGCGCTCGTGTACGAGCAGTGGCCAAGGCTGTGGTATTCATCGAGGCTCAGTTTCGCCAGAATCTATCTCTAAAAGACATCTCCGACGTTGCCTGCTTGAGTAGATTCCATTTCTCACGAGTGTTCCGTGAGGACATTGGACTAAGTCCGATGCAGTATGTCCGCTGGCGCCGCCTCGTGGAGGCGGAACGTCTTCTAGCTGCAGGGAAGCACCCCTTGATGAGGGTCGCAACTGACTTGGGCTATTTCGACCATAGTCACTTCTGTCGATCATTCCGCGCAGCTACTGGCCTTCGCCCAACGCAATTCATGGCCAAAGGGTCTGCCGTAGATGGACCGAAACAGCGGGAAGCGACTCTGTCGCAGGGCTCGCAGAACGGTCGGGCGGATTAATTCGCTTTAGCTGTGGCCTGAAACTGCTTGACCGCTCGCTGCGAACCGTATCAGGCTCGAACGTGTTAACGCCCGAACCTGACTCAGTACGGAGGGCTCTGGCTTCCACTAGTGCAGCCGCGAAACAAGGTTCAACGCCCTTACGGTCAGATACATCTGATAACCGCTCTCTACAACCAACTTGTCAGCTATCGCCCGAAGATACTCAACTACCTGTTGTGCCGTGAGCGAGGAACCCCTTTCCGGATCCACCCAGTGCTTGTCTCTTCTTACTGTGAACAGCAAGCACCCAGCGCGCCGATTCTCTGGAGCCAAGTAGCGCTCTACCAGCTGAGTACGCAGAGCCGCTTCCAGTTCACGAACAGAGTAATTCTCTCCAATCTTCAGTTCGATGACAGCTTCCTGATTGCTAGCTGTGGAGCGAAGTCTTATGTCGGTCTCTTTCTCTTCCGCGGTTACCGCCTCTTGAATAACGACATAGGCCCCATATTCTCGATCCCTAAAGAATCGAGATAACTCGCGACGCATCAAGGCTTCTACGTTTGTAGTCGACCACAACTGCCGCGAAGATTCGTCCTGTAGAATGAAATCGTCCAAGTCATCCAACCTTGAAGCCAGCAAGGCGGCCATGTCGGCCCGTATGCGAGGGGCAAAATCGTTCCGCTTCTCCAGCGCGATCAGCGCCTCCTGCCCCAGTTGCGGGCTATCAATCTCCTCCGCCATGGCTTCGTTTGCTAGCGCCACAGCCCGATCGCGCAGATGGTCCATCAAACCATCCGCCGCCAACTTTCGTTTGGCCTCCCAGGCATCTATTCCCTTCGCCGACAAAAGTGCATTACACAGAATGCTGCGTGCACGCTCCGCTGTGTCGCGTGGCCCGGGACTGAAGCATCCTTCACGAAGAACATCGTCAGCGACCCTTACGTATCGGTAAGCAAGCAGTGTGAGTCGCAAGAGAAGGCTAGGACTACTTTTCAGCTCCTCCCAATAGATCGCCTCGCCTGTATGGCGATCACCGAAAAGTTCTGCGATCCACTCTGTCGCGGCTCCATGGTTAGCAGGATCCAGATCTGCTGCCAAGGCCTCCAATTTCGATACCGTCAGCGAGATATTCAGCTGCGACAACATGCGGAGCCAGAAAAGGATGGAGTCTTGAGATGAGCTAGAGACCAGGTGCTTCTCCGCAAGACCCTCCAGCCAGGCTCGCTCGGCGGGGCTGCAATGCCTCAGCACGACCTGTATGGCCTGCTTGAGAACTGCCGCATGCGCATAAGAGGGATCTTCGCCCGCGAGGACTTCCACTATCCACGCTTTTAGCTGATCAATCGCACCGCCAATCCACTCGCTGCCCGAGTGCTCCATGGACTGCAAGAGCATGGAATAGTTGGCCGGCTTCGTCGGGCTTCCCAACTCACCCTCGAGTTCCTTGGTCACGATCGCAAGCACCGTAGCAGGATGCACCTGAGCCAAGGTATCCAGCCAAGGGGGGAGCCCATTGCTGACCATCGCAAAGCGGACAGCTCGCTCTACCTCCTCGGACGAAAGACGGGCAGCCCATCCAGGCTTCTCGGCTTCCGCATAGAGACCCGCGATACCCATCCCCCAGACATCCCAGTACAGATTTCTCTGCTCTGGCTCTCGTTCGCACTTGAGAGACGGCGCAGGCTCCAAGCTGCGCCAACGCGCCATCAACGCCTCCCTCACGCGGCCGGCGGTCTGTTCGTCGAACACACGCTCTAGGAAGCCTCTGTTCCAACCTGGCTCTCCAGTACTACTTGCCAGTCGACGCATTGCGCGCCATAGATTGTAAGCAATGTTGGCTTGCCGCTCTTCGCTGTTGACTAACGTCGGATCATTTCTCAGTTCTCGGAACAGTCCGCACCAGCTGGCGTAGTCCTTAGCATGCTTGCGGCGCTGCGTTTCCTGATGTTCTCGCGATCTTCTGGCCCACGACGGCTCTTCAGCTGGCTGGCGCACTTTCTCGATTTCGGTGGCCAGCGATCCGGTGAGAGCCGGACTGTCAGCAACGAGTGGCAAGTATTCCGCCAAATGGCCGATTGCAGCTTCCGCGTCATGCGCATTTACGACAAGCATTACAAGCAGCTCCAGGGCAACGGCTCGCTGGGTCAACGGGCGTGACTGGTCTTGCAGATCGCTCTTGATCCAGGTTTCGTCGGCTAGAAGGTCTGGACTGAATGGTTGGTGATGATGGAATCGGAAGAGACGGGATCGGGGTTCCTGCTCCTTAGCGG
Organism: uncultured Pseudoxanthomonas sp.; assembly: GCA_966210745.1. Lineage (GTDB taxonomy): Bacteria > Pseudomonadota > Gammaproteobacteria > Xanthomonadales > Xanthomonadaceae > Pseudoxanthomonas_A. The sequence goes on along the minus strand of CBIHLJ010000026.1, from coordinate 44,553 downwards.
GAAATCGTCGCAGCATCAGCGCATCGTGCGACCAGAAAACCTCGCGGCGCAATGAGACAGGCGCAGACTTCATCGCTTCGTGCAGGGACTGGATTTCATCACTGTCCGCGTGCTCTTCACTGGCCACGTGGAAAGCCAGCGAGATGGCATCTGCCAGGCTGGCGGCAGCCGAACATTGCTGGATCTCGAGGCGGCACAGCACTAGCAGGGTCGTGATCAGATCAGCACGGCCGGCTTTCAACCGATGATCGGGCGCATCCCACTGACAGGAGTGCTCTATCAGCGCGAAGACACCTTGTCGCAGCTCGGTGAGCTGATCGGGCCTGAGAGCCTCCCGTTCGCAAATGCGGGGAAGCACACTGAGGGCCCCGACGTACCTTCGCTTCTTGAACTGGAGACGTTTGAGAGCACCTAGCAACAGAGGTACTGTCATATAAATAGGGAACAGACGAACGATGGCGCCTTCAACCAAAGCTTGAGGCCATTGCGGCGTATCCACAGACATCTCTGCCAAAGCATCTGCAAGGCGAGGATCCTGCAGATCAGCCAGGGCGGTCAGTCCGTTGAGCCTTTCGCTTGCTGGCGCATTGATATCCCAGGCGGCCTGATGCGCGATGTCCGCACATTCGAGCATTCCACCGGCTCCGATAGCGTGCAGTAGCGTTTCTCTCACCTCTGGATTCTGAACACCCTTACTCCACAGCTCCTTGATGGTGGGCGCGAGATCAGCCGTCGAGAATCGCTGAATCTGAAGGGCCGTCAGCGTTTGCCCACGCCAGTTTCCTGCTCCGTGAGTTTCCACATGGCATCGCACGGCCCGCGCTCTGGCTGACAGTGGCAATTGGGCAGGATCCCCGTGACGCAGCAAGACGTCGGGCTCGCGCCGAAGAAGCTCCTCAAAGATTTCGTGGACGTCGCTCGCCAGCCAAGCGGCCACGGGCCTCATTGACGGCTTGACGATTTTGGTTCCAACTGGCGTTTCAACGAATAGCAGGCGCTTGAGGGTGCTCATGGGCAGCCCCGCGCGATAGAGATTGAGCAGCAGACACGAAGACAGATACTCGATCACGGATCGATTATGGAAACGCACTCGGCCATAAGTTGCCAACCCGAATAGGGGGCGCTCCAAGAGTGCCCAAACTTCTTCATGCGTTAAACCTTCCAAGACTAGCGCCGGGTCAAGCGCATCATCGCCTCGCGAAAGATCCACGTCTTGGCTGTGCCAGAACGTGAAACGACGTGTGAGTAGTGCCGCCAATGCTAATCGCTCAGCGCCTTCGCGTGCTTTGGAGGTGGATAGGTTGGTGCGGTCCTGCCGATCACTTGCGCTGCGTGGCTTTAGCTTCCTAGTGACGTCGGATTCGACCTGATCGCGGTGCGTACGCAGGGTTCCATGAATCTTCCAATCGCCGCACAGTGCAATGAAGTCCAGTGGACGCTTGGCGTAATCGTGAGCGTGCTGGCGATTGATGGCATCGAGTAAAGGGCTCGCATCAGAAATGCCATTGATTTTGGCCAGCGCCCGCATCTGTGGCTCTTCCAACGGCGCGAGCGCCACGTGCCTGACAGTTTGCCATTCCTTCTTATCACTCTTTCCTTTCTGCACGCCCATTGCCACGTCGGCAAAGAGGGTTTGTGGATCAACCACAGGCTCAACCTTCACCACAGGCAGGTACCGTTGTACGGACTCCAGGTCGACTGGGACCGGCCGTGTCGTGAGCACAATCCGTACTCGGTCGAGGCGGCCACGCAGATACTGTGAGAACTGCTTCAGCGTTTGGTCGAAGCGGCGGTGGGTCAGGGCATGCTCATCGATCGAGTCAAGGAAGAACGTGGCGATCTCGGTCTGTGCCTCGCGCCATGCTTCGAATCGCGCGTACACCACATCATCACTCAACGCCGTGCGCAGATCGCCATTTACCAGGCTCATCAGTTCGATGAAGAACGCCGGCTCACCTTTGTCCCACAGCTCGCGCTGCTGTTGCTGACACTCGTAGGTCTTTCCCATTCCAGCTTCGGAGACAATCAGGATGCGGGATGACTGCAGGAGATCGTTCCATCCAAGCTTTCGGCCCAGTCCGTACGCTAGCCACTCGGCGTGGTTATCCAACCCCGAGTCTTGTTCGGGCAAGGTATAGAAGGTGCGCGCCAAGGGCGGTGTCGATGATTTCATGCCGTTACATCCCTGAGTCATTGGCTGCGGCTGATCCGTCAGCGTCCAGTAGCCGCGCGGCTGGATTGTGCGCGCTACTGCCTGCTTGAAAATACCCCAGCACACTGGCTGCTGCCCGATGGTCGGTCATGGCCATCAACGCGGGCAGGGCGATGCCCTGACGGGCGCCTTCGGTGACAAACCCCGAGCGCAGGCTGTGCCCACCGAAGTCACCCTCCAAACCCGCTGCCCGGGCGCGGCGCTGGACGATCGCGGCCACCGCCGCGGGCGAAAGCCCCTCGCCTAGGCGCGACGCGCCCCAGACCCGTCGAAAGATCGGCCCGGTGACGTGCCCGGCCGCTTGCAGCCAGGCCTCCAAGGCAAGGGCGGCCGCGCCCAAGATCGGCTTTTCGGGTGTGGCGCCGGCGGCCGGACCCTCTTGCTGGGTCTTGCTGTGGAGCAGGCGGTAGACAAAGCCGCCTTCCGGCAGCCGATGTAGGTCGGCCAGATCGGCCGCGGCGATCTCGCTACGGCGGCGGCCGCCACTAGCAAAGCCGAAGCTCAACAGGGCGCGATCGCGCCGACCGATCAACGAGTCATCGCAGATGGCCAACATCGCCTCGAGCGCGGGGCGGGGCAGGGCGGTCTTCTGCCGGGGGCGTTCGCCCCGCTTTGCGGCCGCCCGGCGGGCCGCGGTCACCAGGGCTTTAACAGCGGGGCTGGCGCAGGGATTGGGCTGCTCGCGCAGCTGGTGGATCTTGGAGAGCACCGCCAGCCGGTGCACGACGGTATTACGGCTCAGTGGACCCAGACGTTGCTTGAGGCCGGCGGCGACCAGGGCGGCATCCAGCGCCGGCGGCAGGTCGCAGACCTGACCGCGGGCGGTCCGCCGGGTCAGGTGATCGACCAAGAACTGGATTACCACCGGTTCGGGGACCGGCCAAGGCAGGGCGCGTCCATAACGGCCCTGGCCCCAACCGCTCCAGTAGCGCAGCGCGGCGGCGTAGCTGCGGGTGGTGTTGGCCGCGGCCGCCTCGGCCAGCAGCTCCCGCGCAGCAGTGGCCGCCTCGCGCGCCAACACATGGGGATCCAGCGAGGGCAGATCGACCAACGGCCGTAATTCGTTCTTTATCATATGTACTATGTAGTGAAATAAACGTTTCTGGATCCCTACCGACGATAACTTTCAATTATCGAAGGTAGCAGCCAGAAGCGACCCTCGCCAGATCCAGGAGACCCCCAATGCCGAAGGGCATTTCCGAAACCGACGTCCACCAAGCAGCCGACACGCTGGTGGCGCGAGGCGAGCGTCCAACTGTGGAGCGAATTCGTGCCCATCTGGGCACCGGCTCGCCGAACACGGTGACGCGATGGCTCGAAACCTGGTGGCAGCGCTTAAGCGATCGGCTTCAGGCTGCGCCGCCAGCTCTATCGGCCGGAGAGCCGCCCGCCACCCTGGCCGAGCTCGCGCAGCAGTGGTGGGGACTGGCGGTCAGCCACGCACACACCGTTGCCGAACAAGCCCTGACAGAGGCTCGGACGGAACTGGAGGCGCGCTTCGAGGCCTTGGCCACGAGCGAGGCGCAGATCAGCCATGAACGCATCAGTTGGGCAGAGGAGCGATCGGCATTGGTCCACGCACGCGACTTGGCACAGCGCGGAATCACCGACTCTGAGGCCCATCTACAAGCACTGGGCCGGCATTTGGACGAACTGCAGCGTCAACACGCCCAGATGGACGCCGAGCGTGAAAGCTTGCTGGGGCAGCTCTTGGCTGCGCAGAAGGCCGCCCATGAAGCGGCGACTGCCGCCAACGCAGAACGCGTCGAGCGCGAGCAAGCACATCGCGCGGCTGAGGATCGGTGGTTGCAGGAGGTGGATCGGGCGCGCCAAGAAGCGGCACGACAAACCGCCCTGGTTGTCCAGCGAGACAAGGCCTTGGAACGCCTCACCTCGGCTGCATCCGATTTGCAGGAGCGACTCCGTGGTGCTGAGGCCTTGGCGGCGGCCGCCGAGGCTCGCGCTTCCACATTGCAGGCCATACATGCACCTCGCCCGAAAACGAAGGTGCCCCGCACGGCCAAGACCGCTGCAACCACGCCGATGGCATCCACCCGAAAGTCGCGCCGCAAGTAACCATCCAAGTTCATGCATTTACGTCAACGCGCTCGTCAGCACCTAAGGCCGAGGGCTTGAAGTCGCCCCCAACGCCGGCGCAGCATAGAAGCAGGGGCGCACGGGGGTGGGGCCATGGAAAGCATCGAGCTGGAGCTCGACGCCCAGTTTTTCTCGAAGGACGTCATCTCGCATACGGTCTACCGGTACTCCGGAGACTACTTCGTGCGCGTGGAGTGCACGGCCACGACGCACCGCGTCTCGCTGTCACCACGCACACCGGACATCACCACCAGCCATCTTGCGGAGCGGCTTCAGGCCGATGCCTGCGCTGATCGCCTGCGAGAGCAGCCGGTGTTCGTTAGCTATGCTTCAGGCTGCCGCCACACCGAGCCGGTGCGCCTGCCGCCGCTGGACTCTGCGCTGATGCTGGACATGAATGCGCGACATCTCGCGGCCGGTCCGGTGGGCTTGCTGCCGGCTACCAAGACAATGACCAAGCCGACCCTCAAGCGCTGGAGGTCGCTCTCGCGCCATGATTAATGGTACGGAGGGACGGCAGCAAATAGTCTCATGGGATCATGAGACCGGGCAGGTTGACCGAGTAGTCAAAGTGCTAATGTGGGGCGCGTCATTCAGGAAGATGATCGCACGCATGGCTTCATGTATCGGCAGCATGCCCCCATTTGCCCACTTTGGCATAACTCAGGGGTTATAATTCATGACCTGGACGGTCGAAGCCACTCCGGAGGTTGGTCAATTTCTAAGGGAAGAATTGACAGATGCAGAGCGCGTCGAGGTCTATGCCGTCATCAGACTGCTCGAGCAATTTGGCCCGAACCTGCCCCGTCCTCACTCAGGCACTTTGCGTGACGATGACATTTCCAAGCTCAAAGAGCTACGCATTCCCTACAAAGAAAAACAATTCCGAATTCTCTACGCCTTCGACTCTGAACGTAACGGAATATTGCTTGTGGGTGGCGACAAAGTTCCTCTTGGAGAGAAGCTCTGGTACCCCAAATTTATTAAGGAAGCGAAGGAGCTTCTCGAGAAGCATGAAGCACAGATTGCGATGAAGAATGAATCAAAAAAAGTCGACAAGAAGCAAGGAAAGAAGGAAAAAAGGAGAGCCAGATGAGCACAATCAATTTCAATGATCTGCTTGCGGAACAGAGCCCTGAGATCAAGAATGCCATTGAGGAGCGCTTTCGTTCTCTATTGGAGGCTTTTCCTCTTGGGGCAATGAGGAATGATTGCAATGTCTCGCAGGCCTTTCTCGCTAGCACGCTTGGAATAAGTCAAGCTGCGGTCTCCAAAATGGAGAGCCGAGGAGACATGTTGGTTTCTACCTTCTTTCGCTATGTGAAAGCGCTTGGCGGAGCCCCGCACCTTGGCGCAAAGATTGGCGATTGCGTTTATGCAATAGAACCCGTGGACTCATCTGCACGGGCATTTCGTGCGATCAGTAGCAAGCGCAACTCAAGAGAGTACTTCGCTGGGTTTGCGGAGACGAAGCTCCGCCAGGATGAAGATGCGAAGCAGAAGACTATTGCGCCTTGGATCCAACGAAATCACGGAGGCGTGGCCGTGTCAGTCAGCGTTGCTCACGGCCTGCTTGATGCGGTGGCCAATGAGAGCGCGTGCGATGACTACTATGCAGAGGCCGCGTAATCTGCCATGAAGCTTAGCCCACTACAGCTAGGACCCGTTGTCTATACCGAAGTCTCCGTCAGAGCTATTCCAGAAATCGACAGAGAGCTCCGGGAGGATAACCTTCCGGTCACCGTAGATTCTCAGATCTTCTACGATGAAGATGGGAGTCACTTCGCAATGCTAACAGTGAAGCAAGCAGACGATAGCTATCCCTACGTAGTGAAAGTGACTGCCTTTGCCACTTTCACTTTGGATAAAGATGGATGCAAAGCGGCTTATAGAAATCACTTCAATCCTGCGGTTATTGGCGTCAACATCGCGCGCTTACTGTACTCGACGGCGCGCGAGATGATCGTAAATCTCACTGAGCGAGGGCCGTACGATGCAGCCAAGATCCCAACGCTTATTCTTGAGCCTGCAGACATAGAAATTTCATTCTCGGAAGAGAAAGAAGAGGCTATTCTGAAAGATCAGTTCGACCTGACTGAAGAACAGTTACAGGCGTTAAAAAACAAGAGTCTGCCAATAGAGCAGGCAACCTTGACATCTACGAACAAGTCGAAAGCTCGCACTAAAATTGCGAAGACATGATCTCGCGTTTAGCTTTCGCGGCTTCTTGATATCACGGTGACCACGTTAAGCAGCGAAGTCATACAAGGCTCGTGCACGGCGCACACTTTTCGCCCAAGGGAAATCCTTAATGGCAGGACCAGAACGGGGATGCGTCTAGTACATCTGCCCGAAGAACCCAACGGGCTCTTCAATGACTTGTTCACGCGTCCACCCTAGCCAACGGCATCTCCAGGCAACGATCGGAGCAGGTGCTACAGCCAGTCGAAGAGTCAACGCCAACTTCCGGGACAAGCGGATCTGAGTTCTACTTCGTTCTGAAAAGGCCTCGATCAGAACAGACTCAGCAGCCTATTTCACGAGCCAGCGACTATAGGCTTCTACATCGATCATGGGCACAGTTCCACTGTGCTGAAGTCGCGAGATAAGTTTGAAAAGAAACGCGGTGGCAGGTTTGTTCTCAGTCGCGAACAGATATGCGCCGGCCGTTGGATCGAAGTGGAAGTGACCATGTGAGGCAATGCAGCCGATGTCTAGACGGCCCTGCTGCGTGTCCGCCGTCAGCGCGTCCTGGCAAGCAGGCCCGAACGGAGGCTTCCACTGGCTCTCAAGGGTTAGTAGGCCACCGAGGATCGGTGTTAATGGTTTTGCTTGGTAGACTCCATCGGCGTAGGGGATCGGCAGACTAGTGCGGTGCAGGCGGCGGACCGTGGCTACTTTCTGCTGCGCGTAGCTGACGATGCCCGCGTCAGCGGTCTGCTTGGCTTCGAAGACCGCGTACACGCTTTCGGCCGGTACGATGATTTGATTCTCGAACGTGAAAACGAATGGCGAATACTGACGATCGAACACCACGACGTCGATCTGATTGCTGAAATTTCCTTGACTGTCGACAACATGCGCCTTGGCAGTTTGGTAGCGCTTGGGCAAGTAGGTGTTGAGCAGTTCAATCCAGACATTTTCGCTGCCATCACCTTTGGTGCCAGGATGGCCGAAGGCGCGCCGGACCGTGGTCAAGCGCTGCTCGATATCATCGTGCAGCGACGACAGTAGTTGGGGGAGGGACCATTCACTCATGTCGGTCTCTTTGCCTCAGGATAAGGGGAACTTGGGGCCAAACAACGTCCGCCAGGTCTTCAAGGCATCGCCGTTTCTGCCGTGTCGGGCGTGGTCGATGGCGATAGAGGCCTGTTTGCTGGCAGCCATGAGCAATGAGCGTGCGCGGTCCTTTCGCGCGGCGTCCATGTCGTTGCTGATGGGGGGACCTAGGCCCGCCGGGTCTGGCCAGACATCGTGGATGCGGTCAGCCAAGGTAGCAAAGAGACCCTGCAACTCGCGATCAAACGCGCCGCCCCAACCGCCGTACAGGCATTCCAACGCCATCACTTCGATCAAGAATGATGGCTTGACCGGTTTGAGTTCTCCGTGCGCTGGGTTGTTATTCCAGTACTTGACCATGCGGACCAACCCTTTCCACTCATTGCCATAGGCTTGATGGGCTGCAGTAGCCTTTTCTTTGTGAATTTCGGGATCGGTTTTGATCCATTTGCCCGAGCCAGAATCCGGGATCTCATACTCGTTACCAATATCGAAAGCGGGTACCGCATCGATGCTCAGCACGCGGTAGTCGGTGTTGTCGTTGCTATCGACCACGATGCCGAAATCTACATTGACCGACCGCGCCTGTTTGCGGACGGCGGCCTTACCGTACTTCTGAACCAAGGCATCGTGGAACGCATCGAGGACCTCGCTGGCGGGCTTGCTTCGGTAATGCTTCTCAGTCGCCTTCAGGACGAAGAAGATGTCGATATCCTTGAGCGGCTTGGTCTTGGTATGCCGCGCGTAGGAGCCGGTGAGAAAGCTCCGTTCGATATCGAATTTGGTCTCAAGATAGTCCCGCACCTCGTTCTGGCGCTGGGAGGCGTTCTTTTGCTCGCGCTCATTCAGTTCGAGGCGAGATTTGAACTTGCGGAACGCATCATCGATCGTAAGCATCAGGTCTTCCTCCAATAGCCCGTGTGCGCCCCCAAGCCACTGTGCTCGACAGTTGCGCCCAAGCTTTGCTTGACCATGCCAGTGGTCGAGCGATAAGTGGTCGTGTACCAGCCATCCACATCAGGTCGGCCATCCTTGGTGTCCATAAGCAAACGATACTTGGCCTGGGAAGGCACCAGCCCAGCCTTTTTGATGGCATAGCGAAGTTGATCGGTATCGGTCCAGAAGCTGCCGTCGCCGCCCGACCAGCCGTACTCGATCGTGATATCCCAGCGGAAAACCAACCCATCGTCAGAAGGGTCATAGATTTCCAGGACGACCTTGCGCAGATCCTCGGTGCCCAACCACGTGCGGGTCGCCCGCATGTTGCTTTCCCAGCGGTCTGCAAAGTGCCCTGGGTCCAGTCCACTGAGCAGAATGATGTCCTTCAGGCTCTTGAGGATGTTGTCAGCCACGTAAGTGACGGAGTGTGTGCGAGAGTAGGTGGCGACGGTTGTCATGGCTTCAGGAAACCTCCCAAGTCCAGCGTCAGGCCGGGAGCAGGCGCAGCTGAAGCCGCGGCTTTGCCCGACACGGCAATGCCGGCCGACAGACTACGGGCGGTGATGCGCGCACTATGACGCTTGAGCGAAGCCTGCACCCAGGCCAGGTCCTCGTCCGTGCAAGGCAGGGATACAGCCCAATCCCCTTTGAGCGGATCGAATCCCAAGGGATCTTCGCTGGCGTCACTGTCCTCTATCGCATCGTCCTCGTACAGACAGTAGATCCGCGTGCGAGGCCCGTCGCATGTCACGATGATGGGAGCGGTATTGGGGGCATGATCTGAAATGATGCTGGCGGCGATCCCTGCAGCTGCTTGCAGTTCATTGCGCGCCGAACCCTGCTCACCTCGGGTCAGCAATTCGACGATCATTTGCCACGTTTGCGTCGCATCGCGAAAGGGCGAACTTCGAATCTTGCGACTGGCCACTGTCGTCATTTGACCGCTCCCCCCGTTCGCGCGTGCTTGGCCGTCCGCATGGCGGCACACAGGTGGCTAACGGTCATCTTGTTGGGATCCATCGCCACGTTCGGTTCGGTGGCCAATGCATTGGCGACTGCTTTTCTAATGGCACGTCCATCCAAGCCGACCGCCTCGGCGGCGCAGGTATCGAACTGCGCGCTCGTTGCGACCCTGGCGACGCCCGGAAAGGTTTTCGCCAGCCCCTGAAGACAATCAGTTAGGATCTGTTTGCAGGCTTGCTTGCCTGGTAGGGGTACTTCCATCACCAAGTCACAGCGCGACTTGAAGGCGCTGTCGACGGCTTGGGGAAAATTGCTGGTGGCCACAAACAGCAAATGCGGGTGCTGCTCAGCCAACATGTCTAACTGCACCAGCACTGCATCCGTGGCTCGGTGAACGTCCACCGGATTAGCCTCAAGGCTGAGCTTGGAGCGGTCTGCGGCCAACGTTTCGACTTCGTCGAGCAGCACGATCGTAGGACCTTGCGAGGCGGCTTCAGCGATGGCTTGGGAGAACAGATCCGACACTGCCCGCTGGGTCTTACCCATGGATGCACTGGTCAGGGCGTGCGGGTCGACCTCCAGCAGACGGAATTTGCCCGCAGGGAAGGATTCGGCGACCCGATGAGCCAAACCGCGAGCCAAGGAGGTCTTTCCGGTCCCGGGCGGTCCTACCAATAGCAGCACGCCATGCAAGGGCAGTACGGTACGGGCAACCTTGGCCCGGACCGTGAAGTTGACGATGGCCTGCGAAAGCAGCTGGCGCTTGCTTTCCTCATCCATGACGATCGAGCTCCACAACGCGCCCAGAGCCGGATCGGGCAGGGCAACACTGCGGTGTATGCCCTTGGGCAGGTCAATGGGGGGCGGGTTTTTGGTCATTCAGGGCCTCCAGAACCAAGCGTAGCGATGGGACCGAATACTTTGTATTCTCACAATAGCGTATAGTTTCTTTATAGGCAACTAACTATTCGGATGGTAGGGTGGCGGGCAGGAGGTGACCATGGAACCCGCACCGGCCCCGGCGGCCGAGAGACCCCGTTGGGGCCAAGCCCGGCGATTAACCTTTATCGACGTGCGCCTGCAGTACGACGGGCGCATAAATCGAAAAGATCTAATGGCCTTCTTCGACATTTCAGTGCCACAGGCATCGGCGGATCTGGCGCTTTACCAAGCCATGGCCCCAAACAACCTGGAGTACGACGCCCGACTGCGTACTTACGTTGCGCTGCCCACGTTTGCTCCGCAATTCGGCCGTTCTGCGGCAACTCGCTATCTAGACGAGTTGAGACGGCTAGCGCGCGAGGTCATTTCCGAAGAAGAGAGCTTCATCGGCTTCGTGCCTGCGACCGGTGTGGTGGCCACACCAGCGCGCACGATTGAAAGCTCAGAAGTTTCGACCATCGTGCGGGCAATTCGTGATGCGCATGGGCTTCATGTGCGTTATCAGTCCATGGACGAAGATCAACCCCAGCATTGGCTGCTGATGCCGCATGCCTTGGGTTTTGACGGGCTGCGTTGGCACGTGCGGGCCTGGTGCCACTCCCGAAAAGTCTTCCGCGACTTCGCCATCGGTCGACTTGCCATCCTGGACGTGCTTTCTGACGCGCAGCGTGTGGATCCGGCCACGGACGCAGGCTGGAATACTCGTGTAGACGTCATCCTGAAGCCACATCCAAAGCTCACCGGCCCGCGTCGAGAGGCGGTAATTAAAGATTACGGCATGGTGCGTGGCCGCTGCGTGCTCGCGTGTCGCAAGGCGATGCTCTTCTACACGTTACGTCATCTGAATCTTCAGGGATTGACGACTTCTGACAACCCCGCGACCCAACATGTGGTCGTAGACAATGCCGACGATGTCCAGCGCTGGGTGGATGAAGATCGATGTGGCGCTGTGGTCGACCAGGTGCGATGAGGCGTTCGGAGGCCTGAAGGATGGATAGCAAGACAGCGCTGGCCGTGGCCGCAATTGGGGCCTTGGGCGTCTTGGGGGCCGCGTGGATTACATCCCGATCGCGTGCTCCCGAACCGGCCGGCGAGTCGATACCTGTGGCGACTGTTACGCCTTCGGCTGCACCGGAGCATGAATCCGTGCAGGTGACGCTGCCTCTTGCTATCACCGGAGTGAAAATCGGCGAAGCCAGCGATGAGTTCGAGTTCGCCACACCGAAAACCCAGTTCTCTGCAGATGAAGTCATCGTAGTGACCGTTCACTACAGTGCTCAAGAACGTGTGGCCGACTTCCCCGTTCGATTATCCACTCGCATCATGTCCGGTATGATGGGGTGGGGAGATGCCGAACAAACGGCAGATATCTCCCGATCCGGCGATAGTTTCAAGACCTTTCGTTTCGTCCCAGACGGGAGACGCCTTTGGTCTCCTGGTGTCCATGTGGTGAACGTCTCGGTAGACGGGCACGAGGTCTACCGTCAAGTTCTTGATGTGGCTTACGAAGAGCAGAGCCGTCCCTGACAGCTCTGACAAAGCGACATACCGCGTGCTGTTGAACGACGAGACAGCGCTCTTCAGAGCGAGTCGAGGACAGACATAGACCGGACGCTCAGAATGGTTGACGCACGGACCAGGGAGCAGCAGCGGCTATAGGGAACTTATAGGAGATACAGATGCCGATGCAGCAATTTGTTGGCCAAAGGTTGTATCACTTGGTGGGTGCGGGACATCCGGACGCTGACCCGGAGAACTTCGAAACTCTGTGCGCAATCTTGCGATCGATGGAGTTGCGGACGTGCGAAGTTGCAGGTGAGCGTGGCGGGATCCGGACGCTCCGCGACCCCAGTCGTCCAGTGACCAACGGCGAGCCCATTCAGCAGTCCGTGGTCTGCTTGTGTGATATTCCGAGGAGGGATCTGCCCTTTCATGCTCGCCGCTATGGCCAATTCGGCATCGGAGTTAACCGATCTGTCGTCGCTCAATGGGGCGGTCGTCCCGTTATTTATGTTCCTTTTTCTAGAAAATCCCACGGTAGTTGGGGCGCCCGATTTCCTGCTGAAGTGAACTCCGTGCTCGACGGGCTGGATCGCTTCTTTCCAGACACGCCATGGGAGCAATCAAGAATAGCGGGGAGCCCTGCAAGGGATGTACAAGAAGCCGCTGATCTGGCAAGTAGCTTGATCACGCGTGATGTTCAGGCCTTCCTAAAATTCTGGGATGTGGATCTTCCGGAGGACCATCCTGAAAACTTCTACATGGAACGGGAGTGGCGTAAGTTTGGCAACCTTGCGTTGGCGTCGTGTCTCCAAGAAATCATTGCGCCCCGGATGTATCACGATACTTTGCGAGAGCTTCTTGATGATCTTCGACGGGGTGAACGCTACTTGATTAGCGAAGTCGAGTTGACCAGCGTCAGCGACCAGATGACCTGAAGTCGTTGCGCCGTGCCAAGTAGTTGCGGCATTCTTCACTTTGCCGGGGGAGAGGGCCGGTGGCATCCAAACGCAGCCAGGACAGTTGTCATTTCTAGGAAGACCCCTGAGCGCTAAGTGTTGTTTCGATTGTTTACATAACGGATGTTATGCGAAGTAAGCTATTGATTTTAAAGTATATTTAAAGCTTCCGCCTCAGTCAAGCCAGAGGCTTCTTCGCCCGCTCGTCCAGCCAGGCCGTCCGGAATGCGAAAGCATCTACAAGCGCATGGTGCCGGCGTGCCGCTTTAGCGGGATCGAGCTCGAAGTACCGCTCCAGCCTCTGCATCAGAAGACCTTCCCGTGCAAGCGTTGTGCGGTAGGGAGGAGTTGGAGGGCTCAGTTGTCGTCCGCTCCAAACTCTATTGAGCATCGTGAAGTCGAGAGGTGCATCAGCAAATATCTCCATGACACCCAATGGCTCCAGGAAGGCACGCAGAGCCTGCGTCATGGATGGGTCATTCAATGCAGCCTCACCTCGATCCAGAAGAGGGTAGACATTCTTGCTTACGAAGCTTGAAGGCATCCCGGGCAAAGGATCGCGCTCCGCGTAGAAAACATGTGCTCCATCCTCGCTCACCAGAGCCAAACTTACCAACTCGCGGAGGGCATCATTGGCCCACTCCGAATCTAGGAAAAGCCTGACCATCTAAGGTTGCACTCGATGGATCTTCATAGTTCGCGCCCATGCCGGCGTCGGAACACGCCCCGTAACCACCAGCCACGCCATGCGTAAGGCTTCCGCGTCGACAAGCGCGTGGTGGCGGCGCGCTGCGGCACGAGGATGGCCCGCAAAATAGTCTTCCACCAACATGCCCGTGGCGCCTTCCTTCAGCATTCGCGTCATGACGGGATTCGGAACCGGCCCACATGCCGCTGCCTGATCGTCTGAAAGGTCGAACCCAGCGATCACGTACTGTAAGAGGGCCAAGTCGTTAGGATAGTCTGCCACCACCATCGGCTCAGGGATGGCGCCCAAGAAGGCGCGCAGGCCGGTCGTCATTGCCTGATCGGTCATACGCCATCTGCCACGTTCGAGCAGGGGATAGACAACCGACCGCACGAAGTCGGTGGCCACCTCGGGCAAGGGATCGCGCTCAGCGTAGAACCGGTGGATTCCGTCTTCAGTGATGAGCGCCAAACTCACTAGCTCGGAGCCGATCGGGTCCGCCCATTCGGTATCAAGGAATAAGTAGGTCATGGCTTCAGCTTGACGTGTACTTCTTCGGCCAGATCACTGTTGCCCCCTTAACCATCTCCGGCTGGATGAAATGTGTATAGGAGGGAGGCTTTCGGCCCTCGATTACATCCATGCGATCAAGCTCCTTGGTCCTGGCAATCATCTCTTGGACAAGAAGCCACCGGCCTTCTTCAGTCAGGCACCAGCCACCACGCACTTCGTCATAGACAATGTGCGAGATGTAGTCGTCGGGATCTAAGACGGGCATAAGCAACCCCGGTGAGAGGTATGGTGCCCCTGGCCGGACTCGAACCGGCATAAGCCGCTTATCTGGCGCTGACGGGTTATAAAACCGCTGCTCTAACCATTGAGCTACAGGGGCTGATCAGTCGACTGATCAGCCAAGTATTCGGAGCGAGCGGCAAAGGATGTTCACGGCAGCGAATCTAGCAAGTCTGGACGACAAATCAATAGCTCTGCGGAACATCGCTCCCAAATTCTGGGGCATTACTACGAGTAACAGCATACGATGTTGGTTAGACCACATGCCCCCAAATTTGGGGGCGCTTGAACCGTCTGACACGCAGATGCATGATCGAACCGTGAAGTCCCTGAGAGCTGAGGCGGAGGCTACATCTATGACTTCGGACGCACCTGGGACAGCTCAGGGCCTGCCAGACGACGAGTACGACGCTTGGTTCAGAGCCAAGGTGCAGCGTGCGCTGCAAGACCCGCGGCCTTCAATACCGCATGAGGAAGCCATGGCTCGGGTTGAGGCAACAATTCAGGCTATTGCCGATCGCCGGAATCGTTGATGAGGCGGTCACCGGATCGATGAATCAGATGCAGAACTGCAGGAATTTGTCGTCCCACGGAGCAGCGTTGCTGGAAATTAAAGTCCAGATTTCAGCGCTGCTGGAACTTATGGGCAGGGATTGCTGGAAATTAGGGCCTCGGCTGCTGGAACTTGTTGGTCGTCAGCAATCGGCAGGGTTGGGGCCTTTCAGGAACCAGCCGATCAAACGGATCCACCAGCCGATCTCGCCCAACCAGCCATTTCGCATAATGCCTATTATGTCAAAGACAATGCCTGGCGCCAGTCAGATCTCCAAACGGTTCTGCCGATACCAGGCCACGGCCCCCAGCAGCCCAAGCTGCCCATGCTCCACCCGCCATACCGGCACCCGCTCCAGCTGCTCGGTCATCACGCCCTTGTTGAGGTACCGCTGCAGGAAGCGCCCGTCGTGCAGGAACTGCGGAATGTGCGCCGTCACGCCGCCCGCCAGATACACGACCCGGGCACCGAAGATGATCGCCAGATCCCCGACCACGCTGCCCAGCCAGCCACAGAACGTTTCCAGCGTTTCGCGTGCCAGCGCGTCCGATGCCGCCGCGGCCACCAGCGCACCGGCATCCGCATGCACGGGCGTGGCCCCGCGCAGTTCGCACAGGCAGCGATACAGGTTCATCAGGCCCGGACCGGACAGCACATGCTCGTTGTGCAGGTACGGACGGTCCCTCAACAGCCGGCGCACGATGTCCAGCTCCAGCGCATTGCCGGCCGCCAGCGATGCCTGGCCGACTTCCGTCGGCAGCACACGCGGCGGTTGGCCTTCGATCCAGACGGCGGCGCCCAGTCCCGTGCCGGGGCCGATCACCAGCGCCGGCGACGACGTGGCCACGGAGTTCAATGGCGTCAGCGGTGACAACGTATCCGGCGCCAACGTGGGCACCGCATTCGCTACCGCCTCGAAATCGTTGATCAGCTGCACCCAGGCCAAGCCGGCACCCACGCGCGTCTGTTCCACCGACACCGCCCACGGCAGGTTCGAATTGATCAGACGGTCGCCTTCCAGCACTCCGGCGATGGCCACGACCGCGCCATGGCAAGGCGTGCCGGCCGCATAGTCGTGCAGGATGGAAGCGAGATCCGGATGCTCCGCGCAGGCGTAGCGACGGTAATCGTGGATGTCGTTGCTGCCGTCGGCGTCAATCCAGCCGAGGCGGGCATACGTGCCGCCCACGTCAGCGACGATGATGCGTGCACGCGAAACATCCTGCGTGTGTGCTGCGGGAACGCCTGTCGGCACCTTGTCCATCGTTACCGTGCCTGCCATGCGAATGCCACGCTGCCCAAAGCCTGAAATGCGCGACAAGGATAACGTGTCGTTGTCCGATCGTGGCGTGAGCCGACCGCGGACGGCGCGTAGCTCACCCTACGGAAAGGTACGTCCACGGGTCATGGCGTATCATGCGGGCATGTCCCGGTTCGCCCCCCTGCTCCGTGCCCTGCTCTGCCTGGCGTTGCTGCTCAACGGCACGGCGTACGCGCATGCCGCCACGCGCATGGCGATGGGCGACGTGGCGGGCGCCGTCCAGGCTGCCGAGGACACGCCACCGTGCCACGAGGGCATGGACATGGCGATGCCGGTGGACGGCGATGCTTCTTCCGGTCACCACGACGCCGACGCCGGCCTGCCTGATTGCTGCAAGGCAGGGAGCTGCGACGGCTTCTGTGCCCAGCACGCGCCTGCACTGGCCTGGCCGACCCCGCTGGGAGCGCTGCCGTATCCGCAGGCAGAAGCTCCCGCCTACCGTGCCGATGCCCACGCATCCGTTCGCCTGTCGCACCGTCACCGGCCTCCCATCCTGGCGGCCTGACGCCGCATTCCCGCGGCTTTCCGCAGGGCCGGTGGCGCGTGCCGCGCGCCGGATCCACGACCACGACGGACGCCACCGCCACAGCGGTCGGTCGTGCCGACGATGCACAGGATGCTTGCAATGAACCACGATGAATCCACACCGGGACGCCTGGGCGCGTTCCGTCCCACACGCCGCCAGTTCGTCACCGGCCTGGCCACCGGCAGCGTCGCGCTGGGCCTTGGCCTGGCACGCATGCCCGCCTCGGCCGGCACGCCCGCACGTCGCGGCGGCGCGGCGCTCGTCACCGGCACCGACTTTGCGCTGAGCATCGGCGCGATGCCGGTCGACATCACCGGTCGCATGCGGCCCGCGATCACGGTCAACAACAGCCTGCCGGCGCCGACGCTGCGCTGGCGCGAAGGCGATACCGTCACCGTGCGCGTCAGCAACCGACTGCGCGACATGAGCTCGATCCACTGGCACGGCATCCTGCTGCCGTCGAACATGGACGGCGTGCCGGGACTGAGCTTCAACGGCATCGCGCCGGGCGAAACCTTCCAGTACCGCTTCCAGCTGAAGCAGTCCGGCACCTACTGGTACCACAGCCATTCGCTGTTCCAGGAACAGGCCGGCCTGTACGGTGCGCTGATCGTCGATCCGCGCGACCCGCCCCCGTATCACCACGACCGCGAACATGTCGTGCTGCTGTCGGACTGGACCGATCTTGATCCGGCCGCGTTGTACCGGCGCATGAAGAAGATGCCGGAACACGACAACTACTACCAGCGCACGCTGGTGGACTTCGTACGTGACGGGAAGCGCAATGGGCTGGCGGAGACGGTCGAGGATCGCGGCATGTGGGGGCGCATGCGGATGACGCCCACCGACATCTCCGACATCAACGCGCACACCTATACCTATCTGGTGAATGGTGCGGCGCCCGCCGGCAACTGGACCGGCCTGTTCAAACCGGGCGAGAAGGTGTTGCTTCGCTTCATCAACGGCAGCGCGATGACCTATTTCGACGTGCGCATACCGGGGCTGAAGATGACCGTGGTTGCCGCCGATGGCCAGTACATCCATCCGGTGAGCGTGGACGAGTTCCGCATCGCGGTGGCGGAGACGTTCGACGTGATCGTCGAACCGAAGGGCCAGGACGCCTTCACCATCTTCGCGCAGGACATGGGCCGCACCGGCCACGCGCGCGGCACGCTGGCCGTCCGCGACGGGCTGGAGGCACCGATTCCATCGCGCGATCCACGTCCGCTGCTGACGATGGCCGACATGGGCCACGACATGGGCGGCCATGGCACGCAGAAAGGCATGGAAGGCGGATGCGGCGCGATGATGGGCGAAGGCGGCTGCGGTGCGAACATGGGTGCGATGGATCACGGCGCTCACGGCGCGACGTCGAACGCGCCGAATCATCCCGCCAGCGAAACTGGCAATCCGCTGGTCGACATGCAGTCGTCCGCCAGCGAACCCAAACTCGACGATCCCGGTATCGGCCTGCGCGATAACGGACGCCAGGTGCTGACTTACGGCGCGATGCGCAGCCTGTTCGACGATCCGGATGGCCGCGAACCGGGCCGCACCGTCGAACTGCACCTGACCGGACACATGGAGAAGTTCGCCTGGTCGTTCGACGGCATCCCGTTCGCCAGCGCCGACCCGCTGCGACTCAAGTACGGCGAGCGCATGCGCATCGTGCTGGTCAACGACACGATGATGCAGCACCCCATCCATCTGCACGGCGTCTGGAGCGACCTGGAGGATGCGGACGGCGCATTCCAGCTACGCAAGCACACCATCGACATGCCGCCCGGCACGCGGCGCAGCTATCGCGTCCGCGCCGATGCGCTGGGACGGTGGGCCTTCCACTGCCACCTGCTGTACCACATGGAAGCCGGGATGATGCGCGAAGTGAGGATCGAAGCATGAAGACCTTCCTCACCCCTGCCCCGCTCCGCCTCGCCTCCGTCGTTGCCGTCGTGCTGGGCGTGGCCGCGCCTGCCATCGCGCAGCATCATGACCACTCACAGCCTGCGACGCAGACACAGGACACGCCGGCGCGGGACGAGCACGCGCATCACGATCACGGCGCCATGTCCCAGGCAGCGCCGGCGACGACATCCGCTGCGCCGCGCGAACCGATCCCCGCCATCACCGCGGATGACGTGGCCGCTGCGTTTCCCGACATCGACCACCACGCCATGCAGCATGCACTGGCGTTCAACCACAAGGTGACCTTCAACCGGCTGGAAGTCTGGGATACGGACGAAAGCACCGGCCAGGCCTGGGAAGGCAGCGCCTGGTTCGGCACCGATACCGACCGCCTGTGGCTGCGCAGCGAAGGCGAGCGCATGGGAGGCCACACCGAGAGTGCCGACCTGGAAGTGCTGTACGGCCGCAGCGTCTCGCCGTGGTGGGACGTGGTGGCCGGCGTGAAGCACGACTTCAAGCCCGGCCACGCGCGCAGCTGGGCGGCGTTCGGCGTGCAGGGCATGGCGCCCTACCGCTTCGAGGTGTCGGCAACCGCGTACGTCGGCGAAGACGGACAGGTCGTCGCGAACGTCGAGGCCGAGTACACGCTGCGCATCACCAACCGCCTGATCCTGCAACCGCTGGTGGAAGTGGACATCGCAGCGAAGGATGATCCCGATTACGGCGTCGGGCGCGGCATCTCCGGCATCGAAGCGGGTCTGCGCCTGCGCTACGAAGTGACGCGCCGTTTCGCGCCCTACATCGGCGTGGTGCACGAACGTGCCGTGGGCGACACCGCCGATCTCCGCCGCGCAGACGGCGAAGACACGCGCGATACCCGCATCGTCGCGGGCGTCCGGGTCTGGTTCTGATGGAGGACTTCATGAATTACCGCACGCCCCTGCCCCGCCTCGCCTCCGTCCTGCTGCTCGCCACCACCCTCGCCGCCTGCACGCAGGCGGTGCCGGCGCCGGTGGACAGCGCCCTCGCGGCGACGGCTGTACCAGCGACGCAGCAGAAGACTGCGGTGGCCGCGATGCCGAAGATCATCGTCCATCGCGATGCCTACTGCGGCTGCTGCCATATGTGGGTCGAACACCTGCGCAAGGAAGGCTTCGACGTGCACGACCGCGTCGAGGACGCCATGAGTCCGGTGAAGGAACGGCTGGGCATCGTGCCCGAGCATGCGTCCTGCCACACCGCCGAAGTCGGGGGCTATGTGGTCGAGGGCCATGTGCCGGCATCGGACATCCGTCGCCTGCTGCGCGAGAAGCCGGCCATCCGCGGCCTGGTGCTGCCCGGCATGCCCATGGGTTCGCCGGGAATGGAGGTGGAAGGCGTCGACGCACCGGCCTACACCGTGCTCGCGCTGCACCGCGACGGCAGCACCACGCCCTACGCCGCGCATTCGCCATGAACCGAGGGGGACGGCACGGACGCCGTCCCACCGCTTGACTCTGGAGCGTACTCCAGGGTGCAGACTGCAGGTACTTCGAGGAGTTCCCGCATGAACATCGGCCAATTGTCCCGCCGCACCGGCGTCCCTATCGACACCGTGCGCTACTACGAAAAGCAGCGCTTGCTGCCTACGCCCACACGCAGTGCCAGCGGCTACCGGCATTACGAAGCGGACGATGTGCTGCGGCTAAATTTCATCCGCCGCGCGAAGGCGCTCGGCTTCACGCTCGAGGAGATCCGCGACCTGCTGGCGCTCAGCAGCGCCCACGACGGTGACATGGCGGCCATCCGTTCCGCCGCCACCGACAAGCTGGTCGACGTGGAACAACGCCTGGCGGAGCTGACGCGCGTGCGTGACGGGTTGCGCCAGCTGGTCGATGCATGCCCGGGGCATGGCGCGCTGGACCAGTGCCCCATCCTCTCAGCGCTGGGAGGTGAGGCATGAGCCCCGCCCCGCACGCGCATGGACACCCTCCGGCGCAACACGCGGCGAAATCCGCATGCTGCAGCGGCCATACCACGGCGCGTGCCGACGAGGACACGCAAGCCACCGATCCGGTCTGCGGCATGAAGGTTGATCCGCTCACCACCTCGCACCATGCGGAGCATGCAGGCCAGGCCTACCATTTCTGTTCCGCGGGTTGCCGCACGAAGTTTCTTGCCGATCCCGAACGCTATCTGCGTCCGGCCGCTGATGTCGCACCGGCACCTGCGGGCACGCAGTACACCTGCCCCATGCACCCGGAGATCGTGCAGGACAGCCCAGGCACGTGCCCGCTCTGCGGCATGGCGCTGGAACCCATGCTCCCCTCGCTGGACGAGGAGGAGAATCCGGAGCTGACCGATTTCCGCCGGCGCTTCTGGTGGACGCTGCCCTTCAGCGCGGCCACGCTGCTGCTGGCGATGGGCGGCATGTATCTCGACGTCATCCCGCCCACCGCGCGCACCTGGCTGGAATTCGCGCTCAGCACGCCGGTCGTGCTGTGGGCCGCGTGGCCGTTCTTCCAGCGCTGGGCGCAATCGATCGCACATCGTAGCCCCAACATGTGGACGCTGATCGGAACCGGCGTGGCCGCCGCCTACGGTTACAGCGTGGTCGCCGTGCTGGCACCGCAGCTGTTCCCGCCCTCGTTCCGCGACCATGGCCACGTCGGTGTCTACTTCGAAGCAGCGGCGGTGATCGTGTCGCTCACCCTGCTCGGCCAGTTGCTGGAACTGAAGGCGCGCTCGCAGACCTCCGCCGCGATACGCGCCCTGCTGGGCCTCGCGCCGAAGACCGCACGCCGCCTGCGCGACGATGGCGATGAGGAAGACATCGACCTCTCGCACGTGCACGTCGGCGACCGGCTGCGCGTGCGGCCGGGCGAGAAGGTGCCGGTGGATGGCGTGGTGCTGGAAGGCCGCACGCACATCGACGAATCCATGCTGACCGGCGAACCGATGCCGGTGGAGCGTGCGCCGGGCGACAGCGTGATCGGTGCCACCCTCAATGGTGCGGGCAGCCTGGTGATACGTGCTGAAAAGGTCGGCAGCGACAGCGTGCTCGCCCAGATCGTGCAGCTGGTCGCGCAGGCGCAGCGTACCCGCGCACCGATGCAGCGATTGGCGGACCGGGTGTCGTTCTGGTTCGTGCTCGCCGTGCTCGCTGCCGCACTGGCGACCTTGCTGGGCTGGGGTCTGTTCGGTCCGGATCCGTCATGGACGTACGGTGTCCTCAACGCCGTGTCGGTGCTGATCATCGCCTGCCCCTGTGCACTGGGATTGGCCACGCCGATGTCGGTGATGGTGGCCAGCGGGCGCGCCGCGCAGGCCGGTGTGCTGTTCCGCGACGCGGAAGCCATCGAGACGCTGCGCAAGGTGGACACGCTGATCGTCGACAAGACCGGCACGCTGACCGAGGGTAGCCCGGCTTTCAATGCTGTGCATGCGTTGGCACCGTTCGACGAGGATGAAGTGCTGCGCTTGGCCGCCAGCCTGGATGCTGGCAGCGAGCATCCGTTGGCGCACGCCGTGGTGCAGGAGGCGCGTCGGCGCGGGCTGGCGCTCGCGTCCGCGCAGGATTTCGAATCCAGCAGCGGCGTCGGTGTCCGCGGCGTGGTCGACGGCCGTCGCATCGCTTTCGGCAATACCGTGCTGATGCAGGAAGAAGGCGTATCCATCGATGCCTTGCGGGAACATGCCGACCGCCTCCGCGAGGAAGGCGGCAGCGTGATGTTCCTCGCGGTCGATGGCGCACCCGCCGGCAGCATCGCAGTAGCCGATCCCATCAAGGCCAGTACGCCGGACGCCCTGCGCGCCTTGCGCGACGGCGGGCTCCGCATCGTCATGGCCACCGGCGATGGCGAGCGCACCGCGCGAGCGGTCGCCGCGCGCCTCGGTATCGACGAAGTCCACGGTGACGTGCGTCCTGCCGACAAGGCCGCGCTGGTGGCGCGTCTCAAGCAGGAGGGCCGCCACGTGGCGATGGCCGGGGATGGCATCAACGATGCGCCTGCCCTCGCGGCGGCGGATGTCGGCATCGCGATGGGCACGGGCACGGACGTGGCGATGTCCAGCGCGCAGGTGACGCTGGTGAAGGGCGATCTGCGCGGCATTGCGCGCGCCAAGGCGCTGTCGGAAGCGACGGTGCGCAACATGCGGCAGAACCTGGCCTTTGCCTTCGCCTACAACGCATTGGGCGTACCGGTCGCCGCCGGCCTGCTGGGCCTGTTCGGCGGCCCGCTGCTCTCGCCGATGTTCGCCGCACTGGCGATGAGCCTGAGCTCGGCGTCGGTGGTCGGCAATGCACTGCGGCTGCGCCGTGTCCGGCTTCCCGTCGACTGAAACGCACACGGCCACCCGCGGGTGGCCGTGCCGTCACCGGTACCGCGCGTTTACTTGACGGTGACGTAGGTGCCCTTCAAGGCAACGCCGCTCATGATGTTGCCCGCGTAGCACTCGTAGTTGGTGGCGCTGCGGAACTCGTTCTTCTTGAAATAGCTGGTGATGTTGATCACGGCATTCGCCCCGCGATCCTTGGCGCCTTCCTGCAGCGCCTTGAGTGCGGATAGCGCCACCCAGTTGCAGGACTCCACGTCCGATTTACCCACGCCGTTGGTCTTCTTGTTGGTGACATCCTCGCCCATCCGCGTCACCACCGCCGGTGTCTTCTCGCCGGCCAGGAAGAAGCGCACGCTGCCGTCGATGCCTGCCGCCTTCGCCTGTGGCGAGTCGATCAGTTCGCGCAACGGAAGCTCGAGGCGGGTATCGGCAGCGAATGCCTGCGGCACGGCCAGCAAGGTCAGCAGGGTTGCAGTCAGAAGTCGTTTCATGGTCAGGCTCCTTCGGGGGAAAGGGTGGCGGGGCCACCGTGATGGTCAAGCATGCCGAGGCGGGCGTGGGGAGGCCGTGCAGGCCTGCCGAACGCAGCACCGCCAGTCGTGGCGCATCTCGTCACTGGATCGGTGGCACGTCTTCCTCGGGCCCGATCTCGATCCCGGCCTGCTCGTCTGCGAACAGGATCCGGAAATCGCCGCGGCGCAGCCATGCCGCCGTGTCGGCCGCCAGCGCATCGCTGATCTTGCTCAACGACGAGCAGCCACCCCGGAACAGCGTCATCGTCTGCCGGTAAGGCTGGTACTGCCCTATCAGCTTGCCGTCCTGGAACAGTTCCGCACGGATCATCGCCCACTTGGGACCGGAGAATCCGCCGCCGTCGGCAGTGCGCATGTTCATG
The DNA here is from genome assembly GCA_966210745.1 of uncultured Pseudoxanthomonas sp. Lineage (GTDB taxonomy): Bacteria > Pseudomonadota > Gammaproteobacteria > Xanthomonadales > Xanthomonadaceae > Pseudoxanthomonas_A. Next base: position 20,665 of record CBIHLJ010000026.1, on the reverse strand, counting down.
ATGCGGATGCGCAGGGTGCGGCCAGGCAGGCTTTCCAGGTCATGGTCGGTCAGTTCCACCCGTCCTTTCGAATACCCGACCAGATGCGCGGGCAGCTCCGCCGTCCAGTCGCAATCCTTCATGAACTCCGGATAGCCGGCATACCCCTCGCGCAGCGCAATCGTCGGGCTGGTACGGATGACATCATCGGCAAGCGCAGGCAGGGCGAGCACACCCAGCCATGCCGCCAGCAAAAGCCGGAGCATGTCCCGCCTCACGGCGTAGCCGCCTGCGTCGCCTCGGCGACGTCGGGCTGGTGGAATACCGGGGAATTCTGGATGTCGTTGGCCAGGTTGCGGATCCAGCGGTTGTAGTTGCCGTGGATTTCCGGTGCGCCGCGCTTGATTTCGTAGTTCATCTCCCTGCTGGAGACATACTCGATCTTGAAGCCGTTGGCGTCGTAGCGCACCGCGACCACGACTTCATGCGTACGTGGCGCGTAGCGCAACGTGACGCGGCCTGGCTCGCTGTCCGCGACGGCCCAGCCACGAGCCTTGCCCGCATGGATGATGGCCGCCTTGATGCGCGCCGCACTGGGTGGAATGCCATTGGTGGACTCCACCCGCTCGTACGCCGGCACGACCATCGGATCCTGCTTACCGGCCAGCGCCGGCAGACTGACTGCTGACAGCACGAGCGCCACCAGCAACGAAACGGAACGCTTCTTCATCTATCCCCCTGTGGATGTCCGGCGTCAGTCTTTCCAACGCTTGAAGATCAGCGACGTGTTGATGCCGCCGAAAGCGAAATTGTTGTTCATCACGTAGTCGGTCTGCAGTTCGCGGCCTTCGCCGGTGATGTAGTCCAGGTCCGCGCAGCGGGGATCGCGCTCCTCCAGGTTGAGCGTGGGGGCGAACCAGCCCTCGCGCATCATCTCCAGCGTGATCCAGGCCTCGTAGGCGCCGCATGCCCCGAGCGTGTGGCCGACGTAGCTCTTCAGCGAACTGATCGGCATGCGGCTGCCGAACACTGCCGCCGTGGCCGTGGTCTCGGCGATGTCGCCGTGGTCGGTGGCCGTGCCGTGCGCGTTGACGTAACCGATCGCGTCCGGCTCCAGCCCTGCATCCTCCAGCGCCAGGCGCATGGCCTGCGCCATCGTGTCGGCGCTGGGCTGGGTGACATGCTGGCCGTCGCTGTTGGTGCCATAGCCGACGACTTCGGCCAGGATGGTCGCCCCACGCGCCTGCGCATGCTCCAGGTCCTCCAGCACCAGCGTGCAGGCGCCCTCGCCCAGCACCAGACCGTCGCGGTTGGCATCGAACGGACGTGGCGTCCGCTCGGGCTCATGGTTGCGCACGCTGGTGGCGAACAACGTATCGAACACCGCCGCCGCCGTGGCATCCAGCTGCTCCGCGCCACCGCCGATCATCGCGACCTGTTTGCCGCTGCGCACGGCTTCGTAGGCGCAGCCCACGCCCTGGCTGCCGGACGTGCAGGCGCTGGACGTGGTGTAGACGCGGCCGGTCAATCCGAAGAACACCCCGATGTTCACCGGCGCGGTGTGGCTCATCATCTTCAGGTAGGTCGTCGCGTTGATGCCTTCGGTGGTGTACGCATTGAGCATGCGGCCGAAGTCGCCAATGGCTTCGTGACTTCCCGCGGAGGAGCCATACGAGACGCCCACCTTCCCGCTTTTCAGGACAGGGTGACCGATCAGACCCGCCTGCTCCAGCGCCATCTCGGTGGCGCGCACGGCCATCACGGCCACCCGGCCCATGCTGCGCGTGGTCTTGCGGTTGTAGTGCGCCGGCAACTCGAACGGTTCGGCGGGCGCGGCCAGTCGCGTGTTGAGGCCTTCGTACTTGTCCCAGTCCTGCATGTGGCGAACGGCATTGCGGCATTCGCGCAGGCGAAGATGCACGCTGGCCCAGTCGTGGCCGAGCGGGCTGATCGTGCCCGCGCCAGTGACCACCACGCGTCGATCGCTGCGACTCATCCGACCAGCCCTCCATTGACCGAGATCACCTGCCGGGTGACGTACGACGCCTGCGGCGACATCAGGAACGCCACCACGGCGGCGACTTCCTCCGGCCGCCCGACGCGCTTCATCGGGATCATCTTCAATGCTTCGTCCACCACCTCGCCACTGACCATCTCGGTATCGATCAGGCCGGGCGCCACGCAATTGACAGTGATCCCGCGGCTGGCCAGTTCCAGTGCCAGCGCCTTGGTGGCGCCGATGATGCCGGCCTTGGCCGCGCTGTAGTTGACCTGGCCACGGTTGCCGACCAGGCCGGACACCGACGACAGCGTCACGATGCGCCCCGGCTTGCGTCGGCGCACCATCGGCATGACCAGGGGATTGAGCACGTTGTAGAACCCGTCAAGGTTGGTGCGCAGCACGGCATCCCAGTCGTCGCCACTCATGGCCGGGAACGCAGTGTCGCGCGCTATGCCGGCATTGCAGACGATGCCATGGTAGGCGCCGTGTTCTCCGACGTCGGCCTCCAGTGCCTGTGCTGCCGCGGTGCGGTCGGCCACGTCGAACGCGAGCACGCGGGCTTCGCGGCCCAGCTCGCGCACCTGGCCGGCGACGGCTTCGGCTTCATCCATGCGGCTGCGGCAATGCACGACGATGTCGAATCCGTCCTGCGCCAACCGCAATGCGATGGCCCGCCCGATCCCCCGGCTCCCCCCGGTGACCAGGATCGTATTGTCTCCACTCATTTCTGCGTACTCTCCAGATACGCCATCGCGTCCGGTGGTTCGAACACCGACACGTTGGCAGTCGCCAGTTCTTCGCCGTCCCCCAGGATGCGGCAGCTGAACATTCCAAGCCCATTGTCGCCCAGCAGCTCGCGCGTTGCCTCTACCCGGAGCAATGCGCCCGTGCGGAACCACGAGACCCGGCTTTCGTAGCGGCGCGTGCCCAGCAGGAAGCCGATCGACGGCTCGCGGCCGGACGTGCGGGCGTGGCAGCCCGCCCACGCGGCGATGGCCTGCGCCATGTATTCGACCCCAACCCAGGCAGGAACGCCTTCCGCATGGCAGAACGGTCCTTCATCGGGCACGCGCACCTCCACTGCCACGCTGTCTTCGCCCCAGGCAACGAGGCGATCGACCAGCCGCATCGTTCCCCGGTGCGGCACCACACGTTCGATGTCGTACAACTCACCCATTCACTCAGCTCCGAATACCAGCACTGCATTGCTGCCACCAAACGCGAACGACTGGCTCAGCACATGGCGCAGCGGGCCCTTGGCAGTGCTTCCCGGCGGCGCGAAGGACAAGGGCGGCAAGGCCGGATCCGGCACGCCATCCCACCAGTGCGGTGGCAACCGGCGCTGCGGGTTATCGACCATCGCCAGCCAGCACAGGCCGGCTTCGACGGCACCCGCGGCGCCGAGCGTGTGGCCCGTCAGTGCCTTGGTGGAGCTCACCGGCACCTCGGACCCCAGTGCCGCCGCCACCGCTCGACTTTCCATCGCATCGTTCTGCGGCGTGGCTGTGCCGTGCAGGTTCACGTAGTCGATCTGCGCGGGCGACAGCTTCGCCCGCGCGAGTGCCTGCCCGATGGCGTCGATGGCGCCGATGCCCTGCGGCTCGGGCGCGGAAATATGGTGGGCATCGGAGGTTTCACCCCACCCCGCCAGCCGCACCGGCCCGGGTGAGCGCGTCATCAGGAACAGCGCGGCACCCTCGCCGATGTTGATGCCATGGCGGTTCATCGAAAAAGGATTGCAGCGCTCGGCCGACACCGATTCCAGCGCCATGAAGCCGCGCACGGTGAACTGGCACAGTGAATCCGCGCCACCGGTGATGACGGCGTCCACCAGTCCGGCACGCAGCAGCCGCGCCGCGGATGCCATTGCCTTGGCGCTGGACGAACATGCGGTGGAGATCGTCCAGGCCGGTCCGCGCGCGCCCGATTCGGCCGCGAGAAAACGCGAAGGCGCACCGATCTCCTGTTGCACGTAGTGGAACCCCTCGGGCCACTGTTGATGGCGATGCCAATGCACCATCGCCTGTTCCGCCTCGCCTATGCCCGAGGTGCTGGTGCCGACCACGATGGCCACGCGTGCAGGCCCATGGCGTTCGATCGCCTGCTGCACCTGGTCGTGGATCTGCAGGTAGGCAACGCGCAACAGTGCGTTGTTCCGCCCACGGAGCTGCACCAGATGGTGGTCGAGCGCGGGCAGCGTGGTGGTCACGGTGCCCATCGCGAGGCGATGGCCAGGCACCAGGGTGTCGTTCTGTGCCACGCCCGAGGGGGCATCGTCACGGAACAGGGCTTCGCGCACAGACGCCTTGTCTGCGCCGAGTGCACATACCAGCCCGAGATCGTTCAGGAAGATCGCGTCGCCGCTCACGGGATCGGAGCTCCGCCGGCCATCGATTCAATCGTCAGATGATAGCCGTCCGCCTTGTTGTGAACCCGCAACGTGGTCGCATCCACGCGCTCGCGCACCAGCCATGCGTGGCCATCCTTGCGCAGTTCGCGCTTGTCGCCGGACTCGACCAGTTCCCAGCCCACGGGCAAGGCGGCGCGCACGGCGTCCGCGGGCCACAGGCTGAACTGCAGGTCGTCCAGCACGCGTTCACCCCGCACCGCCGCAGGCAGCCACGCCGCACGTTCTTCGGACAAGGTCGTGCCGTCCCAGTGCAGGCGGACGCCGGTACGGCCCATCGCCTGCACGGCCAGACGCACCGCATCGGCGTCGACTTCCAGCAATGCGTCGAGTTCGCGCACGTGTTCGCCAAAATGAAACACCAGGCGCTGCTGGACCGCGACCTGCTGGCCCAGCGCTGCCGGTGCCAGGCGCAGCGAAGGCAGCACGACCGCAGGCGATGCCGGACGCGTGGCGCACGCGGCCAGCAACAATCCCATCAGCAAGCAGGCGATCAGCCGGTGCACAGCTGCTCCAGGACATGCAGGCGACGCTGCGTGTCGGCCACATAGGGGTTCTTCCTGTCCCACGCGTAGCCCGCCAGGATCGAACAGATCATCCGACGGATGTCAGGCTGTGCATCGGGGTGGAAGATGATGCGCTGGAAACCACCGGCGTACCAGGACTCCACGAAACGCCGGAAGGTCTGCACGCCGCCCCGCAGCGGCACGGAAAAATCCGCTTCCCAGTCCACGGTTTCGCCCGCGTAATGGCGGGCCAGGCACTCGCTGGCCAGTTGCGCCGACTTGAATGCGATGGTGACGCCCGACGAGAACACCGGATCAAGGAACTCGCCCGCGTTGCCCAACAGCGCATAGCCCGGCCCCCACAGCGACGATACGTTCGCCGAGTAGCCGGTGATCTGGCGCACCGGCAGCACCGCCCACTCGGCGTTCTTCAGCAGGCGGGTCAGGTTCGGATCCTCGCCGACGATGGCCTGCAGGCGTTCGAGCTCGGTGCCCGGGTAGCGGTTGAGGAAATCCATCTCCGCCACCACGCCCAGCGAGCAGCAGCCATTGGAGAACGGGATCGTCCAGTACCAGACGTCCACGTGTTCGGGATGCGTGGTGATCAGGATCTTGTTGCGGTCGAACCCGGCGTCATGCGCGATGTGGTCGCGCACATGGGTGAAGATCGCCCCGCGCACCGGGAAGTTGGAAGGCGACTCCAGCTTCAGCAGGCGCGGCAACAGGCGCCCGAAGCCACTGGCATCCAGCATGAAGTCGGCTTCGATGGCGTATTCCTCGCCCTCCGGCGAGCGCACGGTCACGCGCGGCGTCTGGCCGGGTTCGGCGGACAGCACTTCATGCCGGTAGCGCACCTCCGCGCCCATGCGCTCGGCGCCCTTGGCCAGCACGTGGTCGAAGTCGGCGCGTTGCACCTGGTAGGTGGTGCCCCATCCCGGCGAGAACTTGTCGCGGAAATCGAACTCGGTGGTGCGCTCGCCGCGCACGAACGCCGCACCATTCTTGTACTGGAAGCCGGCTTCCACCACGTCCTGCAACAGGCCGGCCGCCTCGATGTATTCCATGCTCTGCGGCAGCAGGCTCTCGCCGATGGAGAAGCGCGGGAACTGCTCGCGCTCGACGATCAGGACCTTGCGTCCCTGCTGGCGCAGCATCGCCGCGGCGACCGAGCCGGCGGGGCCCGCGCCGATGATCAGGATTTCCGTGCGTTCCGTTTTCATTCCGAAGTGTGTCCATGCAAAGAAGAATCATCCGGTAGTGGCCGGAACAGGGGCGACAGCAGCCAGACCAGGCCGATGCCGAACAGCAGGGTCAGGCCGAAAGCACGCAGCGCAGGTGTTGCCGACAGGCCCAGCAGGCCGAACGAGAGCCACGTGCTGGCCGCGCCCACGCAGACCGCGAGCCATGCGCTCGCGTCGCCGCGATGTTCGACCAGGAAGATGCCGTAGTCGATGCCCATGCCCAGCAGCAACATCAGCGCCAGCACGTTGAACAGCTGCAGCGGCTGACCCAGCCAGCCCAGCAGTGCGACCGTCAGCACGCCGGCCAGCAGTGTCGGCGTGATCACGCGCCACGCCTGCCCGCGGTAGCGGAGCGCCAGCACGACGAACACGACCACCACGCCCGCCAGCAGCAACCACGACATCATGTGGCGGTAGTGCGTCAGCAGGCGTGAAATGTCTGCGGTACGGTCCACCCAGCGCACGCCATCCAGCCCTTCGGCCTGCGCAGCGAAGATGGCCAGCGCATCGGGGCGCGACAGGTCGTTGACCATCACCACCGAGGCCACGCCCTGCCCCACCTGTCCCAACCACAGATGGCGCACGGGCCGCGACGCGGACGACGCCAGGAAGGCATCGATGCCCATCGCCGATGCAGCGAACTCCCCGCGCATCAGCGTTTCTCCCGTGGTCGCCGACAAGTGCGCAAGCACCTCCTGTTCGACACGCGAGGTCAGTGCAGCGTCCTCATCCTGCCGGCGCTGCGATGGCAGCCAGTCGCTCAGGGCGCGATGGCCGCCGACGGACCCGCCGGCCTCGACCTGGCGCAACCGGGCGACCAGGCGCTCCTCGCGCTGCAGCACCTGCTCGGCATCGCGCCCCTGGACCAGGAAGAACTGCGCCGGGCTGGGCATTCCCAGCAATCGCCCCACTTCGCGTTGCTGCGCGATCAGTGCCGGCGGCGATGACTGCAGGCCGCGCAGGTCATCGTTGGCTTGCAGCTTGATCAGCCCGGGTACCGCGACCAGCAGCACTGCGGCCGCCAGCACGCCAAAGGCACGACGGCTGGCCAATCGCGGCCATCGCGCGAGCGTGCCGCCCAGCCAGCGCGAGAATGCGGTGGTGCCCATGCGCCCCCCATCCAGCCAGGGAAACCCGAGGATCACCGTCAGGAATGCGGCCGTCAGCCCGACCACCGAGAACAGCGCCATCTGCCGCAGCCCGGGGAACGGCGCGAGCCCCAGCGCCAGGTAGGCCATGGCACTGGTCAGCAAGGCCAGCCACAAGCCCGGCAGCAGGTGCCGCAGCAATGACCAGCGACGCTCGGCGGCCACCCCCTGGCGCGAGGCGAACCAGTGGATGCCGTAGTCCTCCGCGACCCCCACCAGACTGGCGCCGAAGATCAACGTCAGCAGATGGATCTTCCCGAACACCAGCACGGTGACGGTCAACGCCACCGCGCAACCGACCAGCAACGACAGCGCCACCAGCAGCAGCGGGCGCAGCGAACGGAATGCCAGCCAGACCAGCAGCAATACCGCCGCCAGTGACCCCCAGCCGATGGTGTTGACCTCGCGGCTGGCCTGCACGGCCGCGGATTCCGCGTGCAGCGGCACGCCGGCCTTCAGCACGCGCAGCCCGGGTGCGGCGGTCGTCGCCGCGGACGCCGCGCCATCCAGAAGATCCTGCAACCGGCGTTCGCCGTCGAGCTTGAACGCGGATTCGCGCAGGGTGAACTGCAGTACGGCCCAATGGCGGCCTTCCGCCTGCAGCAGGCCATCGGCATCCAGGGCCAGGCCCAAGGAAGCCGCCTGCGCCTGCCACCACTGCGGCCACAAGCCCAGCGGATCACGGCGCCACTCGGTCAGGCGGGGCGCTCCCATGGGGCCGTAAAGGGCGACAAGCGCGGATTCGGCCAGTGCATCGGCGGGCGTCTGTGCGAGCGCCTCCCGCTGCGCTTGCGTCAGAAGCCGGTCACGATACGGAGCGAAGAAATCGCGCGCCTGTGCGAACCAGTCGTCCGGCGATCGGTCAGAAACCAGCAGCGCCGATGCTTGCTCTGCCGCAGACGTCTGCACGAAGGCATCGAAAACGTCGCGCGCCTTCAGCGCCGTTTCCGGCGTATCCGCACCCAGCATCACCACCACGTCGCGCGCGCTGTTCCCGGCGATGCGCCGCGTGGCATCGGCAATCGCCGGGTCGCCGGCTTCTGCGGGCAACAACGCAAGCACGTCGGTGTCTATGGCCGGCGCGTGCCAGAACCGCCATTGGTGCCAGGCAACCGCCGCCAGCACCAGCACCCATGCAAGTGCCAGCCAGCGCCAGCCCCGCAGCGGATGCGCCGCAGGCAGATGGAGCAACGGCTCATTCAAACCGGGTCGCCTCGTCGCGTGACAGGGTGGCCGGATTTTCGTTCATCGCGCTGAAGCGAAGCTGGGTGACGTCGCCACTGGCTTCACGCAATTCGACCTCACGCACGTACCGGTCGCCGGACAGGCGCACGGACGTGAACGCCTGAGCCAGTTGCCGCGAACGCGGCACCAGCGTCATCCGCCACCCCTTGCCGGCGGCAGGCTCGGCCTTCACGTCGAAGGTTGACGTCAATGCCTTCATGTCGCCGCTCATCAGCGCGAACATCATCGCGTTGACGCTGCGAAGACCGGGCTGCTGGCGTGCATCCACTTCCACCCGCCGGCTACCGTCGCGTTGCCGGCTGAGGATGCGGTCCCGCGTGATCACGGTCTCGGAGGGAAACGGCGCCGTCGTGGTCCAGACCACGCCCTTGTCGCGCACGAGCAGGAAGCGTCCGCTGGAGCGCAACGGGTTCCTGAAGCCGGCGACCTGCTTCTCCTGCGCGAACTCGCCACGCAGCAGCGGCACCTGTGCGATCTGCCCTTGCACCTGCGCCAGCGGATCGGCCGCTGCCGCCGGCAGGATGCTGCCGCCCGCCGCGAGGGCCAGCAGGGACGCGGCCAGGAAACTGCGGACCGTCTTCATGGCGCCTCCACTCCCAACCGCTGCCACAGGACAGGCGGGCACAGATACAGCATCTCGCCTGAAGCCGCGTCGACCGCGACCTGGATGGTGTGCGCGCGTGTCATCACCTCGCCGCTGGCGGCATCGTGGATCTCGTAGTCCAGCTTCAACCGGTTCTCCCATTCGCTGATGCGCGCGGCCACGACTAGCGGCTGCGCGTACCGCAGCGGACGGATGTACTTCACGCGTGTGTCGACGATGGGCCAGAGATAGCCCGACGCCTGCATCTGCGGATAGTCGTAGTCCAGGCGCTGCAACAGCGCGCACCGGGCGATCTCCAGGTACTTGAAGTAGTGCCCGTGCCAGACCACCTGCATCGCGTCGCAGTCATGGAAGGCCGGGCTCAGCGCGACTTCGATGGCCAGATGATCATGCTGCTCAACCGGCATAGACGTTCCACCGCTCTTCGCGGATATCGGCCAGCAACTGGCGAAGCTCGCCATCCAGTGCCCGGTCCTCTTCCACCAGCGGGATGCGCTCGCGCAGGTCGGCGTACATCGCGGCAGGACCATCGCGCAGCGTCGACTGCAGGCCGACGCGTTCGCGCAGTTCGAGCGCCTGGCGTGCCGACACCAGCATCCCCGCCATCACCTGCTCAGTCAGCTCGATCACGCGCAGGCAGTCCCGCGCGGCGATCGTACCCATGCTGACCTTGTCCTGGTTGTGGCATTCGGTCGAGCGCGAGAAGACCGAGGCCGGCATGGTCAGCTTCAGCGCTTCGGCCGTCCACGCCGAAACGCTGATCTGCAACGCCTTCAGGCCATGATTGATGGCGGCGCGCGACCCCGTCGCACCGGACAGGTTGGCGGGCAGCCCATGGTTGTAGCGGGCGTCGACGATCAGAGCCAGTTGGCGATCCAGCAGGTCGGCCACGTTGGCGACGGTGTTCTTCAACGAATCCATCGCGAAGGCGATGTGGCCGCCGTAGAAGTGGCCGCCGTGCAGGATCTGCTCGCGGTCCGGGTCGATCAGCGGATTGTCGTTCGCACTGTTGAGTTCGGTTTCGATCAACTGGCGGAAGAACGGAAGCGCGTCCTCCAGCACGCCGATCACGTGCGGCGCGCAGCGCAGCGAATAGCGGTCCTGCAGCCGTTGTTCGTTGCGCGGAGGGCGGTCGCTGTGGAGGTCCTCGCGCAGGCGCTGGGCCACCCGCGACTGGCCCGGGTGCGGCTTGGCCGCGAACAGCACCGCATCGAAATGGTGCGCATTGCCGTTGCTTGCCAGCACGTTGAACGCAGTCAGGCGGGTGGCGAGCCGCGAAAGATACTCCGCGCGATGGAACGCGAGACACGCCAGCGCCGTCATCACCGCGGTGCCGTTCATGATCGCCAGGCCCTCCTTCGGGCGCAGCGTGAGCGGCCTGAGGCCGATCTCGGCCAGCACCTCGGCGGCCGGTCTGCGCCGGCCGGCATGCATCACCTCGCGCTCGCCGCAAAGCACCGCCGCCACGTACGACAGGGGCGTCAGGTCTCCACTCGCGCCCACCGATCCTTCAGCGGGAATCAGCGGCAGCACGTCGTGGCGCAACAACGCCTCCAGACCTTGCAGCAGCGGCAGGCTGACCCCGGACATTCCGCGCACCAGCGATGCCAGGCGCGCCGCGAGCACTGCGCGCGTTTCGGTTTCATCGAGGAAACGGCCGAGACCGCAGCCATGGTAGGTGTACAGATGGTGCGGCAGTTCCGCGACCAGCGCCGGCGGAATGTTCACGGTGCAGGAATCGCCATAGCCCGTGGTGACGCCGTAGATCACACCGTCCTCGTCCAGCAGTCGATCCAGGAAATCCGCACCGCGCGCGATCCGCGCACGGAATTCCGTGTCCTCCGACAGTACGGCGGGCACCTGCCGCCGGGCGAGCGCCACCACGTCCTCGATGCGAAGAGGGGCATCGCCGAAGACCGGGGCCACGGATTCATTCATTGCGGGCGTCATGCGTTACCTGATCCCAGAAGGGGTAGAAGTTGAACCAGTCATAGGGAGAAAGGCGGACCTGCCGTTCCATCCACGCCGCGAACTGCGCAGCGTAGCCGGCCAGGGCGGCGTCGCGGGAGCCACGCGGCAGTTCGATGCGTTCAGCGAAGGCCTCCAGACGCACGCGGTACCCGTCGCCATCATGCGTACAGGCCATCGTGAACACGGGACACTTCAGCGCAGCGCCCAGCACGTAGGCCCCGATGGGAAACGGTGCGTCATGCCCCAGAAACGGCGCGCTCACGCTGCGGCCACCGCGCAGCGGCACCCGGTCGCCCGCGATGGCGACGAATTCACCGCGCGCCACGCGCTCGGCCAGCTTCACCGCATCGGCAGGTCCCAGGTCGGTGACCTGCAGCAGTTCGACTCGACTGCCGGCATCCAGGCGACGGATCAGCCGGTTGAAGCGCTCGGCGTGCGCGGTGTGAACAAGCGCGGTCAGGCGGAACCCGGGCACCTGGTCGGCCATGATCTGGCACAGCTCCAGGCAGCCCAGGTGCGCGGTGACGATCAGGCCACCCTCGCCTGCCTTCACGCGCGCCAGCACATCCTTCCGCTCCATCCGCACCCGTTCCACCGGGTAGCGCTGGCCCAGCGCCAGGACTTTGTCGAGCAGGGTTTCGGCGAACATCGCGAAGTGATGCAGGCTGTGCCACATGCCCGGCCGCCGTGGCGGCATGGCCTGGTACGCATGCGCCCGTTGCAGGAATTGCAGCGACGCGCGGCGCGCCGTGCCGTTGGCGAGCCAGTGGATGAACACCACCGGATACACGCAGAGACGGAACGGCCAGCGCCCCAGCCAGCGGTGTACCGCGCACAACAGCAGGATGCCGCGCACGGAAGTGGATTCGCCGATCTCGGCCCAGTGCTGCCCGCGCTGGCTCATGCGGCTCTGTCCACGGCGCGGCGCGCCAGAAGGCGTGGCAGGCGGCGCACCATGCCGAAGAACAGTCGTGCGTGCATGCGGCTGATGCGCACGTTGTCGCGCCACACATCGAAGTGGGACACGCCATCGAGCGGATACGTTACCCGGGTGGGCAGGTTGCGTACCGCGACGCGACGCCAGAACAACCGGACCAGCACTTCCACGTCGAAGTCCATGCGACGGCCGATGGTTTCCTCATCGATCAGCCGCAGCACCGGCGGCAGCGGATATACGCGGAACCCGCACATCGAGTCGCGGATGGCAAAGGACAGCGTGTTTATCCAGACCCATACATGGGTGAGGTAACGGCCATACAGCCGCCCCTTGGGCACGCTGTCGTCGTACAGCGGCACGCCACAGACCACATCATCAGGGTGCGCCCGCGCCATCGCCAGGAACGCGGGGATATCGGCGGGATCGTGCTGGCCGTCCGCGTCGATCTGCAGGACATGGGTGTGGGCATTGGCGCCGGCCCAGCGGAAACCGGCCAACACCGCGCCGCCCTTGCCCTGGTTCTCGGGCAACCGCAGCAGGCATACGCGCGGCGCATGCGATGCCGACAGGCGATCCAGTTCGGCTGCGCATGCGACACCGGAGCCGTCGTCCACCAGCAGGCACGGCACACCCGATGCCAGCACACCCTCCACCATCGTCGCGATGGCGTGCTCGTGATCGAACACCGGGATCACCACCAGGGGACGGAACGCGGACGACATGGGCGCGGGATCACTCAGCATCGGCGAACACCACGCGACCGCTCGCATGCGGCCCGTGCACGGAGGTGTAGCGGAACACCAGTGTGCCGCGCTCCGGGTGCCATTCGAGATCAAGCCGGACCACATCCCCTGGCCGGGCGACACGCTGGAATTTCAGCGCCTCCATGCGCAGGAAATGTCGTGGCACTGCGAACACCTCGCGCGCCAGCTGCACCGCCCAATCCAGTTGTGCGACGCCCGGCAGGATGGCAGCCTGCGGGAAATGTCCGTCGAACACCGCAAGTGAAGCATCCAGCGGCAACTCGACTTTCGCATGCATGACTTCCCGCAGGATCCAGTGCGCGGCCGGCCGCTCGGGACGGAACAGCGCCGTCAAGCCTGCTTCGGTCACCTTGCCCTGCGCATTCACCGGCAGTGCCGCAACGAAGCGCCAGCGGCGCGGTCGTGTCACGGCATCCTGATGGCCGGCAAGGTGGCGCGACAGGGTCTGCGAAAGCGCGCGCCGCATCGAAGGGTCGTCCGGCACCTGCGCGTCGTCGTTCATCACCACGACCGCCGCCAGTGTGCTGCGTGCGCCTCCCAGCAACAGCACGCGCGCGTCCTTCACCGCAGGATGCGAGAGGATCTGACGCTCCAGCGCGTCCAGTGACACCCGCCGCTCCTCCACTTTGACGATGCGGTCAGCGCGACCGAGCAAGCGGAAGCCGCCGGCGCTATCCGGCTCTGCGCGATCCTGGCTATGCCACCAGACATCTTCATTCAAGTGGGGCGAACGCACCTCAAGCGCGCCGTCCCGTATCCGCCAATCGACCCCTGGGAGCGGTCGCCATGCCGGCTGTTCTTCCCGCCACTGGCGCCACGCGATGCCACCGGTCTCGCTGCTGCCGAGGATTTCCGTGGGCGGCACGCCGAGCAGTTGAGCCGCAGCGTGCGCGGCTTCGGCAGGCAACGCGCCGCCCGAGGAGAACACCGCACGCAACCGCCCATGCAGCGACGACCACGACAGCTGGGCCGGCAGGCGCTTCAGGTGTGCCGGACTGGCGACCAGCACGGCGTCGTGGTCTTCCATCGCCGCCAGCAGGTCCTCCGGGAAAAACGCGCGCGGCACGATGGCGCGGCCGGCGGCCAGTGGCCACAGCACGCGGAACAGCAACCCGTAGATGTGCTGGTGCGACACCGTGCCGTGCACCGCCGCCCCTTCCAGACCCGCACCCAGCGCGGTCTCCAACGCCTCGACTTCGGCACAGAACTGGGCAAGGCACTTCTCGATCGCAACGGGTTCGCCAGTGCTTCCCGAGGTGTATACGGTCAGGCGCGTGGTCCTGGCATCCAGGGGAGAAAGCAGGGTCTCGCCCTCATCATCATCGGCGCATGCCAAGGATGCATCCGGCCAGTCGCCTGCAAACCCGTCCACGCGAGTGCGCAAGCGTGCCTGCGTGCCGGCCAGGGCATCGCCCGGCAGCACGACCGTCTTGCCCGCGTGCCATGCTCCGTACAACGCTGCGGCGAAGCGCGCGGCATCATCGAAATGAAGCGCCCATGTCGTGCCGGTCTGCGTCTTGAAGCTCGCATGCCAGCGCAGCACCTCGCGATGGAAGTACGCGTGGTCACGTGCTTCACGGCCCGCGACCACGAACACACGGCCAGGCAGCGCCTGCACGGCCACATCAGTCAGATTGCGCCACTCAGCCATGCCGATGGCTCGCCTTCACGCGCTGGCGCACCAGCCACTCGCCACCGAACAACAGCCCGATCAGTCCGTAGGCGATCAGTCCGTTGTACAGCGCCCATGCGCGATCGGACATCCACAGCGCGGTGACCAGCGCGGCCGCGCCGTTGAGCATGAAGAAGCCGCACCACATCTGCGTCACCCGACGCGTGTATGCCACACCAGCAGGCGGCAGGTCGGGCTCCGTCAGGCGGGCGATACGCTCCACCGCCGAGGGTGGAAACACAAGGCTGGCACCGAACACGAGCAACATCACCGCGTTGATCAGCGCCGGATAGAGTTTCAACGGCAGCGCCTGGTTGAAAACCGTGGCCAGCCCCGCGAGGACCGCGGCCCCTGCCGCAGCGGCCAGCCACACTGCTTGCCGGGTGGCGGCGGCGCGAAGCAAGGCCAGCACCAGCAGCAGGACGGCCAACCATCGTGGCTCGAAGCGGCCCATGGCCCAGTACACCATCAGCGGGTACGCCACGGACAACGCCACGAAGATGATCGCGCCGATGCGGGACACGCGGAGGCGGCCTGCGCTCAGGCGGCTTGGTCGCGGATCAGGCCGTACAGCACGTCCACGATGTCCTGCACCGTGCGCACCGACTTGAAGGCATCCGGCTGCAGGCTGCGCCCCAGCAGCGGCTTGAGCTGCACGATCAGGTCCACCGCATCGATGCTGTCGATGTCGAGGTCGTCGTAGAGACGGGCCTCGGGCGTGATGCGCACAGGCTCGATCTCGAAGCTGTCATGCAGGATCGTGACGATCCGGTCGAAAAGTTCGTTCTTGGTCATCTTGCCAGTCCTACCGTGCCTGCTCAGGCCTTGCCCTGCGAGGCGACGAAATCCGCCAACGCGCGCACGCTGGCGAAATGCCGACGGGTTTCCTGCGAGTCGGCAGAGAGCGCCACGCCATAACGCTTCTGCAGCGCCAGGCCCAGTTCGAGCGCATCGATCGAATCCAGGCCAAGGCCTTCCACGAACAGTGGCGCGCTGGTGTCGATGTCGTCCGGGGAAATATCCTCCAGCGACAACGAAGAAATGATCAATTCCTTGATCTCGTGCTCAAGTGCCTGCACGCGATGGATCTCCCGCAAAGTAGATGGCCAGATGTTCCGTGAGCCGCCGGGCTGCCAGCGCCTCTCCCCCCGCCGACGGGTCCGCCCCCTCCGTTCCATTCAGGAACGGGGCGATCGGCAGGTCTTCCTGAACATCGATCACCATATGGAACCGCACCGGCGGCACACGATACCACTTATCCCCTTTCCCCAACGTCGGTGGCGAGCACGTGATGCGTACCGGGGTGATGTCCAGTCTGCCGCGCACCGCGATGTTGGCGGCGCCGCGCTGCAGCTTCAATGGCTGCCCCGGCGTGGTCCGCGTGCCCTCGGGAAAAATGACCAGCGCCCCCCCCGCCCGCACTGCGGCGATGCAGTCCTCGACCAGCCCCGCACCGTCGTCGTTGGATACGTAACCTGCGGCCCGTACCGGCCCGCGCATGAACGGGTTGCGCGCGACCGCGGACTTCACCACGCAGTCGGCGTTCGGTAGCAGCGACACCAGCAGGACCACATCGATCAGGGTGGGATGGTTGGCCAGCACCAACAGGCTGTCGCGCGCCAGGCGCTCGCGTCCGCGGATTTCGTACGTCATCACGCCCAGCCGCCGCATCAGCTCGACATGCGCGGCAAAGCTGCGCTGTACGAGGCGGCGGGACCACCGGCGGCGGCGCTCCGGGGCGCGCACCAGCCACAGGAGGGGCGGCAGGACGCAGGCGCCCAGCAACAACCCGCCGATGCCGAAGGCGAGGAAGCTCAGCCCCGTACCGACGACCCGCCAAGCATGATCCAACCGGTCACGCATCGCGCCGCCACTGCCACGTGGTTCCGTCGCTGATCCAGCGCAGCGAAGGGGCACCGGACAGCAGGAAACGCAGCACATCCAGGCTATGCGGCAAACGGGCGGGCTCAAGTTCCGCTTCAATGGCAGTGCCTTCGCTTTCCCATCCGAGCCGCAGCGTGGACGCAGGGCCATCGGCGGGCACCAGCCGCCAGCACCAGGCAAAGCCGGCATCCGGTTCATCCGGGAACCCCGCATAGATCGCCGGCAACGGAGCGTCGTAGACGACCAGCATCACTTCCGGTGCGCCGTCTGCAAGCAACGCGGCGGCCTCCACGCATGCGGTCTCGACAGTCACCATGCCGCCAGCCAGCGCTATGTAATTGCCGCGCTCGCGCCGGAGGATGGAATACAGGGCGGCAATCGCGTTGTGGACCGACAGGCCGAACGTCGTCGGCGACGGCGGCTGCTCAGCCGCGAGTGCTTCGAGCAGCTCCATCGAGCGCGCCACGTCGCCATGCCGGGACGCGAACACCATCGGAACCCCACGCTCTTCTGCGCGCTGGCACCAGCATGCCGTCTGGATCGCCATGCGACCGAGCCGCTCGATGCGACGGCGCTGCATGGCCGGCACTTCTTCGAGCGCGGGCGTGTCGTCCCCCACCGGCAGCCAGGGCGCCATGGCCCAAGCGCGCCATGCGTCGTGGTCCACCAGTCCGGGGGCCCACGCGCTCCACTCCTTCACTGAGAAACCGATCATCCGTCGCGCAAAGCCCCGCCGATTCCGAATCGCCCTATTTCACCCGCATGCCCGGAGATTCGCCAGTTGTGAATTTTTTCGTAAGGGATGCTTGCGCATCGCAAACAGGCTGGCTATCATTTCGCTCCTGCCAGCACGTTGGGGCCATAGCTCAGCTGGGAGAGCGCCTGCATGGCATGCAGGAGGTCGGCGGTTCGATCCCGCCTGGCTCCACCAACATCCGGACAATAGGCCGTCCGGAATGAAAAACCTGGCAACATTTTTACGTGTGTCCCCATCGTCTAGAGGCCTAGGACATTACCCTTTCACGGTAGCGACCGGGGTTCGAATCCCCGTGGGGACGCCAACTATCTTGCAGGCCCGGGAAACCGGGCCTCTTTTTTTGTGTTTCGCCCGGCTGACAGTTCGTAATGCCGCTTTCGCAGGCATTTACAAGAAACTCACCGCAAACGGCGTAGAAGCGACTCCACGCTTCCTTCCCTCGCAATGGATGGGCAGGCGTGTGTACTCAGTAGGTGCAGTCGAAGCTGGTGCCCCTTTGCCGGAGCCTGCCGTCATGACCCACGATTCCCTTGCCGACGAGTTGATCTCCCAGCTCCCGATCAACCGCGACACGCGGTGGACCGCGGGTTCGCTTGGCCTGGATGAAGCCGCATTCGACGCCGTCGCCCAGCGCCTGCTCGAACTCGAAACACTGGGCGCTGTCGACGTGATGAACCTGTCGCGCGACGCGAACAACGGACTTCGCCGCCTCAATGCCATCCGCTTCATGCGGGTGGCCTGAGCACAGGCTTGGGCAGGTTGCGCGTCAGGCGACGTCGCGCGTGACATTGACCGGGTGCAGCGTCGCCACGCCGTGGCCCTGTCCCGCCAGGTATTCAAGCCATTTGCCCAGGAAGGTATTCATGCGCATGCGATGGCTGATCACTTCCGCCGGTGGCGGATACAGACCGATGACATCCTGCCAGCGCCTGCCGACATAACAGTGCGTGGCTTCCGCCTGGTGCGCGTCGCGGTACAGGCGCACGAAAGCGGAAGGATCGGGCTCTCCCGTGAGCGGGTCGCAGAGGTCATAGGTCAGTCGCAGTTCCACCGTGTAGCGGTGCGTCTCGATGACCTCCAGGCGCACGTCCAGCCCGTCGCCGATGCTGGACAGGTAGGTTCCCGGCTGCAGGTGCTCCGGCGCGAACAGTCGCGTGAGCCGCGCATGGTTCTCCGCGTAGAGCGCCATCAGCCAGCCGAAGCGGCTCAGCCGGGGGATGCGTGCGGTGCGTGCGAGGGCCTGGGACATGGGTCGATCCTACACGCCGAACCGCGCGCGCGGCAGCATTGACGACCCGTGGCGTGCGGCCTAAGTTAAGGGTTCCCCGGCGTTGCTTTCCGGGCCCACGCAAGCGCCCTCCCCTCAGTACATATCGCGCTGCAAGCCCAGCGTGGACAGGACCTTGCTCGAGATCTCCTCGATCGATTTGTTGGTCGTGCTCAGCGTGGGCAGGCGCTCCACCTGGAACATCGCCTCGGCCGCGGCCACTTCGCGCTTGCAGGTTTCCATCTTCGCATAGCCCGAATTCGGCCGGCGCTCCTGGCGGATCTGGTGCAGGCGGTCAGGATCGATGGTCAGCGCGAACAGCTTGCGGCGATACGGACGCAGGCGCGCAGGCAGGCGATCGGTTTCCAGGTCGCCGTCGGTCAATGGGTAGTTGGCTGCGCGGATGCCGTAGTGCAGCGCCAGGTACACGCACGTCGGTGTCTTGCCGGCGCGCGAGACGGCCACCAGGATGACGTCGGCCTCGTCGTAGTTCACCGCCATGCCGTCGTCGTGGGTCAGCGCGAAGTTCATCGCATTGATGCGGCGATGGTAGGTCTCGAAATCGACCAGGCCATGCGCCTGCCCCACCCGAGACTGCCGCTGCTGGCCCAGTTCGCGCTCCAAGGGTTCGATGAAGGGCGCGAAGACGTCCAGCATCAACGCACCGCTCTCCGCGATCAGTGCGCTCAGCGACGGGTCCACGCAGGAATTGATGACGATGGGCCGGCTGCCGAGCTTCTCTCCCATGCGGCGGATGCGATCGGCGGCGTCCCGGGCTTTCTCTTCGTCATCGACGAAGGACAGCCGGTCCGTCTGGAAACGCATGCCGGCGAACTGGGTCAGCAGGCTGTGGCCGATGGTCTCGGCGGTGATACCGGTGCCATCGGAAACATAGAACACCGGGCGCAACTCAGACATGGCCACCCGTTCCCCGCTTCACCATGGAAATCCCCTTCAGATCAAGCTTGTCTGCAATTGGTATGCACTGCATCATAGCGCCTCTTTCCCCATGGACACGGCCCCCACGCCGGTGGTCATCGGCATGGCGCGGCCTGCTTCGGAGCATTGCGCTTGAACGAGAACATCCTGTGGTTGCACGAGCTGCGCCTGGCCGACCTGGCACGCGTGGGCGGAAAGAATTCGTCGCTGGGCGAAATGATCGGCCACCTGGCCAATCTGGGCGTGTCGGTCCCGGGAGGCTATGCGACCACGGCGGAGGCCTTCAAGGCCTTCATCGCGCACAACGACCTGTCCAAGCGCATCTTCGACAAGCTGGCCACGCTCGATGTCGAGGACGTCGCGGCGTTGACGGCTGCCGGCAAGGAAATCCGCGGCTGGGTCATCGACGCGCCCTTGCAACCCGATCTGGATGCCGACATCCGCACCGCCTACGCCAAGCTGTCCGGCGAGAACGGCGGTGGCGACATCGCGGTGGCCGTGCGCTCGTCGGCCACCGCCGAGGACCTGCCCGACGCTTCGTTCGCCGGCCAGCAGGAAACCTTCCTCAATGTCACCGGCGCCGACGATGTCGTGCACAAGGTGAAGGAAGTCTTCGCCAGCCTCTACAACGACCGCGCCATCGCCTACCGCGTACACCATGGCTTCAAGCACGAAGACGTGTTCCTGTCGGCAGGCGTGCAACTGATGGTCCGCTCGGGCGTGGGCGCGTCGGGCGTGCTGTTCACGCTGGACACCGAATCCGGTTTCCGCGACGTCGTCTTCGTCACTTCAAGCTTCGGCCTGGGCGAAATGGTCGTGCAGGGCGCGGTGAATCCGGACGAGTTCTATGTCTACAAGCCCACGCTGAAGCAGGGCAAGCCGGCCATCCTGCGCCGCTCGCTGGGCAGCAAGGCGCTGCGCATGGTGTATTCGGATGTGCCCGGTGAACGCGTCCGGACCGAAGACACACCGGCGGAACTCCGCAACACATTTTCCATCAGCGACGCCGACGTGCAGGAACTGTCGAAGCAGGCGCTGGTGATCGAACAGCACTACGGCCGCCCGATGGACATCGAGTGGGCGAAGGATGGCGTGACCGGCAAGCTCTTCATCGTGCAGGCACGCCCGGAAACGGTGAAGTCGCGCGCGAAGGCGACGCAGATCGAACGCTACGCGCTGGAGCAACGCGGCGAGGTAATCGCCGAAGGCCGGGCCATCGGCCAGAAGATCGGCAGTGGCGTCGCGCGTGTCGTACGTTCGCTGGATGACATGGCACGCGTGCAGCCTGGCGACGTGCTGGTCGCCGACATGACCGATCCCGACTGGGAGCCGGTGATGAAGC